>DBQO01000013.1:0-42797 GCA_002305275.1 Bacteroidales bacterium UBA1392
GCCGGGAAGTTGTTTGATAAAATAGGGGTTAACCAGTTTCAAAGAAAAATATGGCTCCAATATACGCCATACAGGCATCCAATAGATACTTGTACTTTCCATACAAACCTCCGTGACCTCATATTCACTGAGTATGACAACCAACTTTTCAAGTTCAGGAGTAAGGACACCAACTTTGTCCTGAAATAAAACTCCATTTTCATTGATAATGCACACAAAAACACTATCTTTGTGTACGTCAAGACCACATACTTGTCTCATGCATAAATACTTTATGAGGCGTAGACCTCTGTTAAACAATAAAATTATTGAGACAGCCTTGTGAAAGGCAAATCTCTACATAAAGATAGGTAAGTGGTCTTGATTTTTATTGCAACTGGCGTAAAAAATGAAGTTTTTTATGTAAGTTTGTTATTGGATAAAACAACTTTATCTGCTGACTGATTGTATGACACTTTGCCTTAAAAGAGACTTGCTTAAACATAATAAAATGCTGTTTGATTGGTACAATCTTTGTCCGGAAAAAGCTTATAAAAGCCAATACATCTCTTTAAAATGAAATTATTTGTATGAAAAAACTTAGTTATCTGTTAGTATTGATTGTTGTCACTTTTTTGAGCGTCAATTGTTCTTCGAATATAAAAAAATTGCAACGTGGCGATTATTATAACGCCACAATGGGTGCCATTAAGACTTTACGCTCAAATCCGAATAGTAAAAAATCGATAGAGGTGTTGCAACAAGCATATCCGTTGGCAATAGAAAACAGCATGCGAAAAATTCAAAATGCTTTAGATGTCGATGTTGCCGGCAAGTATTCGATTATAGCAGATGAGTATTTGACTCTTAACGCTATAGCAGATGCAATCTATACCTGTCCGAAAGCAATGGAACTTTTCCCGCATCCTGAGCAATATAGCAAAGAGCTGAGAGAAATCTTGCCATTGGCTTTTGAGGAATCCTATAATCAGGGCGAACGTTTATTACAGCTAAATACCCTCATAGATGCTCGTGAGGCATATTATCAGTTCTTAAATGCCGAACGCTACATGCCTGATTATAAGGATGTGAAAGAAAAAATCCAAGTTGCATTATATGCAGCTACGCTCAAAGTGGTAGTACAAAAACCTATTACACCCAAACGTTATCAACTTTCTGCCGATTTCTTCTACGATAATCTGATGGCACAGATGAGTAAAATAACAGCCAATCAATTTGTCCGTTTCTATACTTACGGGGAAGCAAAAGAGGAAGGCTTAGAGCAACCTGACCAATATTTAGTGCTTAGTTTTGAAGACTTTACAGTAGGGAATTTACGTGAAACTGCAAATAATTCGGAAATTTCCCGTGATAGTGTATTGGTGGGAACAACTACCGTGAATGGAGAAAAACAAAATGTGTATGGAACAGTTAAGGCAAAATTGACTGTTTATACTAGGGAAGTTATTTCAGAAGGAATCCTTTCGGCAAAAATAATTAATGCTTATAATAACAAAGTAGAAGAGAGTCGCAATTTCCCGGGTAGATTTGTATGGGTAAATGAATGGGCCAGTTATCAAGGAGATGAACGCGCGTTGACAAATAAACAACTTAAAATGACAGAAACAAAACCCATTATGCCTCCTCCGGAACAAGATTTATTTATTGAATTTACAAGACCGATATTTGATCAGGCTGTAGGTTTTGCAAGAAACTATTATTCAAGTATCACTCTGCCGTTGCCAAGTCGCTTGCATTAAATGGAGTAATTTTCAAACAGAATTGAAAATAATTGTATTTATTGAAAATATTAAACTCTGATTGAAAAAACACTAGGGGTGTTTAAAACAAAAAAAAGCGACTTTTTTAAGTCGCTTTTTTGCGGTGCGGACGGGACTCGAACCCGCGACCCCCGGCGTGACAGGCCGATATTCTAACCAACTGAACTACCGCACCTTTGAGTCGTAAGTATTTAACTTTTCCCGTTAGGGACTGCAAATATAGATACTTTTTCTAAACCGGCAAAAATAAATCACACTTTTTTGAAAAAAGTAAAATGTACATTACCGTAGCGTTTTTCTTTGACAAAATAGGGGTGCTCCTTAAAGCTCAAATCATTTGGATGCTCAAGTATTAGGTAGCCGTTATCAGCCAATATATTATGCTCAATAACCCTGTCAGGAATCGTTTCAAGACCTTCAATTTGATAGGGAGGATCGGCAAATACTATGTCAAATTTCCTAGTACAGATATTAATGAAGTCAAACACATTATGACGAACAACAATTAGGGAGGAAAGCCCCAATTTTCCTGCTGTTTTTCTTATGAAATCGGCTTGCATAGGATTCATTTCGACAGCAACTATTTCTTTGCACCCTCGTGATGCAAATTCAAATGATATACTTCCTGTACCGGCAAAAAGATCTAAGACAGCTATATCTTCAAACTCAATCTTATTAGTCAGTACATTGAACAATCCCTCTTTTGCAAAATCAGTCGTAGGACGTGCTTTTAAGCCCGCAGGTGGGATTATGCTCTTGCCTTTGAGTGACCCTCCGATTATACGCATAAAATCAACCGATTTGGTTAGACAAACTCCACAGAGCGGAAATGTTTGAACATCTCCTCAGTTAGAGCTGAAGGGATTTCACCGTGAAAATGTATTGTAGTCACCCTCGGATTGATCTGGAACTCTCGCAGAGCGGCGAAAATAAAATATTGTGCAGTAACAATGTCAGCTGCAGGATAGGCATTTGCGAGAAGCAATTTTTCTCCTTCTGCCAGTACTATGTATAAATAATTTGAGTCAAGTGCGGCAACAAGTCGGTTATGTGCGGAAATTGAGGGAGCAAAGCGCAAAAGCTCAGTTATAGGTGGCTCCGAAGGGCTTTTGTTGTCCCTTTGCCGAGCATAAACAAGAACTGCCTTGTAATCAGGCAGTTCTATGTGTTGCACTATATCCGTATCTTTGAGCGGTACTACTTCGGATAAGATTCTGTATGCATCTTCCGATGAAAAGAATTCGGAAGGTACCAGAGTAAATCCTACCACTACTCCCAGTTACCCGCGTTGTTGTTGGGGTTCTCAATGCTGCCTACCATTAGGCCGGGATAACGCTCGGTGTCCTCTCTTTCAGCAACGAGGTTGATAATCATCTGACGATCCATCTCCTTAAGAAGGGAGGTGTACGGCATTTTAGCCTCAAACAGAGGAACGTTCACACCGGATACTACTTTAACGATGGCACTCATAATAACGGTGTCACCGTGAGAGAACGGGATGTACCTTAGTGAGTCAACGCAGAAATCTGTGCGCGTGGTAAAAAGGGTATCCCTTACAGAGATTTCAATGTTTTCACGTCTTACGAGCTTCTTCGCCACGGCAATAGAGTCGTCCATCGAACCAATTTGCCTTACAATAGTAATCTTACCGTTTTTATAAAAATCAACTAGAGTGTCCATTACCGGTGCGTAATAGCCAAATGCTGATTTAAATGTGCTCTGAAGCTCACGTAGGTCCTTGAGGCGTTGGATGGCGACTTCCTGACGGGCGTCTCTTTCTTTATTGAACTTCAAGGGCTCGGTGATACTCCTAACAATAAGTACTGCAAGAATAACAATCACTAAAGGGAGGATGAAATAGGTGAATAGTTTTTTCATTTTATAATTTTAATTAAATAATATTGTCCTTTGTGAGTCTCATAAAAAAGTTCTATTTTGACTTACAAAAGTAAAAATAATATTTAGTACTTGCAATATATTTTTAATTTTGCAACTATAAAAAGAGAAAAGAGTGAAAAAAAGATTTGATACTACACTTCTTGAGGAGTTGCTGGCAGCATCCGTTAGGCCTCTCTTGATGGGTCACTTCAATCCGGATGGAGACTCGGTGGGTGCCCTCATGGCCATGAGTCATTACCTGATATCGAGGGGTATGTACCCTTCGGCAGTTTTACCAAGTCATTATCCCGAGTATCTAGCTTTCCTCATCGGGGAAGAGACCCCACTCACAATTCATTCGCAAGAGGATGATAATGCTAGGGATTTGATTGCCTCTGCTGATCTGTTGATCTGCTTCGATTTTAACCGCTTAAGTCGCACAGAACAGTTGGAGGATGATATATTGGCCAGTGAGGCTCCCAAGGTGCTCATAGACCACCATCCTCACCCTGAGGTTGAGCATTTTGACCTTGTTTATTCCGATACGGAGCTCTCTTCATCCTGTGAATTGTTATTCTGGATACTAATGAGTATGAGCGATATTCAGGGAGATCCGTCGCGACTTACTCTAAAGTGCTCAGAGTCGCTATATGTCGGTATGATGACCGATACCAACAATTTCTACAACTCCGTAATCGCATCTACTTTTGAAATGGCCTCGCTGCTTACCGGTGTCGGAGTGGATAAAACGAAGCTTCAGGAGGCTGTTTATAATAACTATTCTGCTGATAGAATGCGCCTGATGGGACACCTCCTGAAAGATTGTCTCCACATTATTGGAGATTGTGGTGTTGCCTACCTGCTCCTTAGCGCCGAGGATAAGAGGTTATATAATTTTGCAATAGGAGACTCTGAAGGGTTCGTCAATTTACCGCTCTCCATCAAGGGTATTAGGATTAGTGCTCTTTTCTCGGAGCTGGACAACGGTCAGGATAAATATATCCGTGTATCACTACGTTCGAAGGGGGATTTGGATGTGAACCGTTTCGCTTCTCTTTATTGCAATGGTGGCGGCCATATCAATGCAGCGGGCGGAAGACTCTATATGCCGTTTGAAGAGGTTGCCTCATATATAGAAAAAAGTTTTAGAGAATACCTCAAAATTGGTTGAGGCACATCTTTTGTATTATATTTGTAAAATGTTTCGGAATTTCAGGCTTATATCGGTGGCTATTTTAATGCTTTTCGCAACGGTTTCCTGCCAAGGCGAAAAGTTGCTCATGCTCACCAATCAGGAGGAGCAGATTGACCGCTACGTAAAGAAAGAATTTCCCAACAACGAAGTCCTTCGTCTGGAAGGAGCCAACCGTGTTATAATTACACCGGGCATTGGACCTAAGGCTGCTGCAGGAGACTCAGTATGGTTTTTTTACGAAGCCTATATTTTCTCAGGCAGTCCCGCAGGTATGTTCTGGCGTGATAGTGCCAACGTGATGTTGGGATCTCCATATTTGGTGGAGGGACTCAACCGTGGTATTGAGGGAATGTCTCTGGGCGAACATTCCATCATTCTCTTTTCCGCAAAATATGGTTTCTATGACCAAAACAATGGATTAGTGCCCTCGATGTCTGCCCTGATGTACAATGTCTTGTTGACAGGTATAAAGAAAAACAAATGATAATTAAAGGTTATATGTTAAGATACGGATTACTGCTTTTAACTCTGGCTATAGTTGGCATGCTCTCTCTCATATCTTGTGCAAAAGAGGTGGGAGAGACAAATGAGCAGATGCAAGCACGTGTGCTGGACTCGTGGATAAAGGTTAAACATCCCGGCTCTGAAAAGACCCCCTCAGGATTATATATCATTGATTTTTCTGAAGGCAACGGCCGCAATGTGACTGATAGCTCTTATGTTTTTGTAAAATATACCGTTAAGGAGCTTTCCGGCAACATTCTGGCTACCAATGATCGGGCACTTTCCGAGCAGTTGGGACAATTTGCCCACTCCAGGCATTACGGCTACAATATCTGGAGGGTGGACCAGGATGCGCTTTATGCCGGTGTTGAAGAGATTCTAAAAAGGATGAGGGTAGGAGGTAGGGCTACTGTGGCATTCACTCCGGCACTTGCCACCGTATCTGTTTCTCTCTATTCTCTCTTTTCTTCCCTTGAAAGTACAGCGCCTTTTATATTTGAACTGGAACTTGTCGATTGTGTAAATGACATTTATACTGACTATGAGGAGCCTATGCTTAAGTTGTATAGTGAGAAATATTACGGAGGTCTGGACACAATAAAGCGGGGTTTCTATTTCGCTAAAATCAAAGAAGCTCCTGCTGCAGATTCCATCGTAGCAGATGCGCAAATCAAGATTCGCTATATCGGGCATATGCTTGACGGGGTTGTTTTCGATACCAATATTCAGGATACTGCGAAACGTTACCGCATCTATGATTCCGAGAAATCATACGAGGCAATGGATATCACATTCAAGAGTAATATCGCAGATTTTAAAAAATCAAACAGTATAATTGAGGGCTTTGCCGAAGCCATTATGCGCATGCGATATGGAGAGAAGGCTGTGGCTTTTTTCTGGTCCCAGGCAGGATATGGAGCCGGTGGAAGCTCTCCCTCAATTCCGGAATACACTCCTCTCTGTTTTGTAATAGAAGTAAAGGAAAAATAGATAGAGTGTGTAGTGTGACTCGGAACTTGAAACTCAGAACTAATAACTAAAAAACGGGGAAGATCCCCGTTTTTTCTTATGCTTTGTCGTTGCTGCCCAGCACATTTATCACCTTGTGCTTGTAAAGCTCTTTTAGTTTGTCACGTGCCGGTCCCAGATATTTACGGGGATCAAACTCCTCAGGTTTCTCAGCAAATACCTTTCTTACTGCAGCAGTCATGGCCAGACGGCCATCGCTATCAATATTGATTTTGCAGACGGCAGACTTTGCGGCTGCCCGAAGCTGCTCTTCCGGGATACCGATGGAGTCTTTTAGAGCTCCGCCATACTTGTTGATCTCAGCGACAATATCCTGAGGAACGCTTGATGAGCCATGAAGTACAATAGGGAAACCGGGGAGGCGCTTTTCAATCTCGTAAAGGATATCGAGGCGTATTTCAGGTTTTTGACCAGGTTTGAATTTGAATGCTCCGTGTGATGTGCCGATGGAAATTGCAAGAGAGTCGACTCCTGTCTTGCTCACAAAGTCTTGAACCTCTTCCGGTCTGGTATAGGTGTGTTGTTCAGCAGAAACTTCATCTTCCACTCCGGCAAGAACACCGAGTTCACCTTCAACGGTTACATCATGCTTGTGGGCATATTCCACAACTTTCTTGGTCAGAGCTACATTCTCATCATATGGCAGATGCGATCCGTCTATCATAACAGAGGAAAAACCGAAGTCAATACATGACTTACAGAGTTCAAAAGAGTCACCATGGTCGAGATGAAGTACGATGGGAATATTATATCCCAACTCCTTTGCATATTCTACGGCACCCTGTGCCATATACCTGAGAAGTGTCTGATTTGCGTACTTGCGTGCACCACTCGAAACCTGGAGGATAACCGGAGACTTGGTCTCCACGCAGGCCTGAATGATGGCCTGTAATTGCTCCATATTGTTGAAGTTGAATGCGGGGATGGCATAACCACCTTTCATTGCCTTTGCAAATATCTCTCTGGAATTTACAAGGCCTAAATCTTTATAAGAAATCATATTATTTAAACTATTATCGGTTCAGTTGTTTTATAAATAAACCTCACAAAGATAATATTTTTTTGGGGAATATCACTATTTTTGCATATTCCAAGCAACTCGAGGCACTATAGGCATGAACAAAAAAGTCATAATCTTCTCAGCACCCTCCGGGTCGGGCAAAAGTACTGTGGTCAATCACCTCCTGACTAAATTTGATAACCTCGAATTCTCCATTTCCGCCACCTCCAGAGCCCCCAGAGGCAAGGAGCAGAACGGTAGGGAGTACTACTTTTTATCTGAGGAAGAGTTTCGTAGAAGGATTTCCGCGGGTGAATTCGTGGAGTATGAGGAGGTCTATGCAGGCTCCTTTTATGGCACGCTTAAGTCGGAAATGGAACGTATCTGGTCTAACGGCAACATTATTCTCTTCGACGTAGACGTCAAGGGGGGAATCAACCTCAAGAAGCTTCTGGGCGACCAGGCCCTTTCGGTTTTTATCAAGGCCCCCTCCATAAGGGAGCTCCGCAAAAGATTGCAACTGAGAGGTACCGACACTCCTGAGGCTATAGAGGAGAGAGTGGTAAAGGCAAGGAAAGAGGTGCGCTATGCATCCGGATTTGATGTGGTGTTGATCAACGATGACCTGACAACCTGTTTGAGGGAAGCGGAGGAATGTGTGGCTGAATTCATTGCGCGCCCACAGAAAAAGGTTGCGCTCTTCTTCGGTACCTTTAACCCGATGCATACCGGTCACCTCGAGATTTTGAGATATCTTAAGGAGCATACGGAGGCAGACGAGGTAAGGGTGGTGGTTTCGCCGCAGAATCCGATGAAGCAGAAGAACTACTCGAAAAGAGCCAGACTTAAGAATGTGAAGGAAGCCATATCGCGCAGCGGTCTGGATGTCACAGTTTCAGATGTTGAGTACCACCTTCCGGAGCCGCTCTACACCATAAATACTCTACGCTATCTACGCGAGAAAGAGCCTGCCTGTCGTCATATATTGGTAATAGGTGCCGACAATCTTACCATCCTAAGTCGCTGGTATCGCTACAGGGAGTTGATCGACGAGTTTGAGATTTGGGTTTATCCCAGAGAAGGGGTTGATGCAGGCTCACTCTGTGAAGAACACAACCGACTTTCTGACCGTAAGGGTATCCGTTTACTTGAAGGAAGGCTACATAATATCTCCTCCACGGAAATCCGTAGAGCAGAGCTTTCAGGAAAGGATATGTCTGCCTGGAAGGCTTAATCTCTTTCTGCCATTTTGTCCTGTTTTTTCGTTGGCAGATTATTTGTTCCTATATAGGCACATAATGTAGTTTTATGAATAAAAAAGAGAAAGATATGAATAAGAAAGACCGCACGAAAGAGCAAGAAACTCCTCAGAATGGGCATCAGACAGCCCGGGAGCCGGATTTTGAAGAGAATAACGGGCTTACGACAGAGGAATCGCTCATTGCGGAGATTGAAAAACTCAAAACCCAAAACGAGGAACTTAATGACAAATATATCCGAAATGTGGCAGAATTTGACAATTACCGAAGGCGTACTGCAAAGGAACGTCTCGAGATGATTGCTACGGCGGGCAAAGATATTCTTGTGGGTTTTCTTCCCGTACTGGATGATTGTGAGAGAGCCATTAAGGTGCTTAAAGAGTCGGATGCCTCACAAGCGGCAATCGAAGGTACCGATCTGATCTACACCAAACTTATAACCTATCTCAAGTCAAGAGGGATGCTGAGGATTGAAGCTTTAGGCCAGACCTTCGATACCGATTTTCACGAGGCTGTGGCCCAGCTCCCGGCTCAGGATGCGGAGTTAAAAAATAAAGTTATTGACGTAGTCTTACAGGGTTATATCCTAAACGGTACAGTAGTAAGATATGCTAAAGTGGTAGTTGGAGTATAAGATTATGGCAGAAAAAAGAGATTATTACGAAGTACTCGGCGTAAGCAGGAATGCCTCGGCGGAAGAGATCAAGAAGGCTTACCGTCAAAAAGCCATTGAATATCACCCGGATAAAAATCCCGGTAATGCAGAGGCCGAAGAGAAGTTTAAGGAGGCCGCGGAGGCATACGATGTGCTCAGCAATGCTGATAAACGTGCCAGGTATGACCAATTTGGACATGCGGGCATGAGTGGCCAGGGAGGATTCTCCGCGGGAGGATTCTCCATGGAGGATATTTTCAGTCAGTTTGGAGATATCTTCGGAGGTGCCTTTGGAGGTGCTTTCGGAGGTTTTGGCGGTTTCTCGGGTTTTGGAGGCTCTACCGCCGGTCAAAGAGTTTCACGAGGTTCAGACATAAGAATTCGTGTCAAAGTCACTCTATCCGATGTAGTGAAGGGGGTTGATAAGAAAATCAAGATCAACAAAATGGTCCAATGTCCCGAATGTAAGGGCAAAGGAGCGGTCTCGGAGGCCGACATCAAGAGTTGCGAGCATTGTGATGGCAGAGGAGTTGTGACCAGGGTGGTCCAGACTATGCTCGGTCAGATGCAGACACAGTCTACCTGCTCTCATTGTAAGGGGGAGGGTAAGCGTGTGGTTAATCCCTGCCGTAAATGTAATGGTTCAGGTCTTGTTAAAAAGGCTGAAGAGATATCATTCTCCATTCCTCCGGGAGTTATGGATGGCATGCAACTTACCATCAAGGGTAAAGGAAACGCATCAAAAGCCGGTGGTGTCAATGGAGACCTCCTTGTGGTTATTGAGGAAGAAGAACATCCCGAACTCAAACGTGATGATAATGATCTGCTCTACAATCTCTACATTTCGGCGATTGACGCAATGCTCGGAACCGATGTTGAGGTACCTTCAATTGACGGCAAACTCAGGATAAAAATCGAACCCGGCACTCAGCCAGGCAAGATATTGCGTCTCAAGGGAAAAGGAGTCCCCGATATAAATCGCTATGGTACGGGTGATATGATTGTATTCGTACAGGTATGGATTCCTAAGAAACTCGACAAAAAGGATAAAGAGATATTGGAGAAATTCAGACATTCCGAAGCATTCAAACCCGATCCCGATCAATACGACCGACAATTCTTTGATAAAGTCAAAAACTTTTTCAATAGATAACATGCGTAGAATTCTCTCTCTTCTGTTGCTGTTCTGCGTGTTTGTGCTTAACGCACAGGAGATTCCTATTTCTCCGCTAAATTTGCCAATTTCTCTTGCAGGTTCTTATGGGGAGTTGAGACGCGACCACTTTCACACCGGTTTGGACTGGCGTGTCGGAGGTGTAGTAGGAGATAGCATATATGCCATAAAATCGGGCTATATCTCTCGTCTCAGTGTTTCTGTTGGAGGGTATGGTAATGCAGTCTATATAACGCATCCTGATGGTACGCTCTCCGTTTACGGCCACATGCATGACTTTGTTCCCGCTTACGCGAAGCTGGTAGAGACGGAACAGTATGCTTCCGAACGATTTGAAGTCTCGCTTGAATTTGGGCAGGGAGAGTTGCCGGTATTACAAGGAGAAGCCATAGGTAGAGTTGGGAATACCGGTTTTTCCGTTGCACCACACCTTCATATGGAAGTGCGTGATCTTGCTACCCAGACCCCACTCAATTATTTGGCCAGGGGCTATTATAAGGTTAAAGATGATATGGCTCCACAGTTTCAGCGTCTCTTTTTCTTCGGTTATTGTGACACGCTGACACTTCCTTTAAGATATCCACTGAGAAGCTCCAATTCTCCCACTTCTCTCTCCGGAACTACAGTCAAATTGCCCCATAAGAGCTATCTCGGCATAGATGCAATCGATCGACAGAATGGTACTACCGGTAAGCTGGCAGTCATGGAATATCTGGTCACGCTCGATAAGGATACCATTTTCAGATTTGAAGTAGGTGAGATCCACCCGAGACAGGGGCGTTATCTCAATGCCCTGCGCGAGACCACCATGCAAGGCGATGACGTCATCAAGACTCTTGTTGACCCCAATAATCTTCTATCTGATCATATGTATGCCCCCGGAGGTGGTCTGTTGGTTCTCAATGACTATCAGGAGCACGATCTCAGGGTTCGTATCAGTGATGAGCACGGCAATTGCTCCACTCTCACTTTTAAGGTAAGGCGTGATGACTCTCTTGAAACTTCCCTCTCATCAGTAGCGGCAGCGATTGAAAGTGATGAAGATGTTCAGCGCATAGCTATACCTTGGTATTTGCCTCATCTATTTATAGATGATGGTGTTACCTATACTCTGCCCGCTGCATCACTTTATGACTCCGGATGGTTCCCCTATGCCAAAGTGGCTGATGCCGATTCATCTTCAAATATTTTCTCTGCTGTCTGGAAACTGGGAGATCCCTCGCTTCCCATGCATCGCAGGGGGGAACTTTTCCTTGAGGCTTCTCTTCCGGACTCCCTTCGCCCAAAGGCCTGCCTTGCACATTATAAGGATGGTATTCTTTCTTATGCCGGTGGCAAATGGGAAGGTAATGGAGTACGTGGCAGTGTAGGTTTCGGTACCTGGTGTGTTACAACTGATACCACACCTCCCAAACTCTCGTTTTGGGAACGAAAAGGCAACATCCTCCGTGCGGGAGGTGAGATTCTTATCTATGTTGAAGATGATTTTTCCGGAATTAAGGATCACAGGGTGGAAATTGATGGCAAATGGCACCTTTCGATGTTGAAACGTGGCCGTATCTCCCTCCGTCTAGATCCCTCACGAGTTCCGCGAGGCAGTAAGCATACTATTGTGGTCAGGGCTGAGGACAATTGCGGAAACAGCACTATAATTTCCCGAGACTTTTTCTTCTGATCGGGATAAAACAACAACGGAGTGATGAAATCACCCCGTTGTTTGCTAATAACCTATATATCTCACCGTTATTTTCTATACAACCCTTCGCGTGATAGCAGGTGGTCGAGGTTGGCAATACCATAAACTATAACAGCGGTAACAACTGAGGAGTGTTCCATGTAGTCGGGGAAGACCTTTTGGTATACGTCATTTTCAGTATGCCAGATTTCGCCATAACTGAAGTTATATCCTTTGTGGTCGGTCTCGCTAAGTGAGATTGTAGGTACTCCATTCATGGCAAAATAGGCATGATCACTGCCTCCTGCGGTAGTCGGGCGCGGACGAGGTTCACCTTGACGTTTATTTACCTTGAAAGGAAATTCTTCCGAGTATCCTTCAAGCGGTGCCGCAACCTTTACAAAGTCGTCATACATAGCTTCCGGAACAGTAATGCCGGTTACGCAGAGTGGCCCTCCATCACGGTTGAAATAGTTTGAGATTTTTTCCAGATTGACGGTTTTGTTTTCAACAAAATACTTTGAGCCTAAAAGTCCGAATTCTTCACCCGTCCATAGGCAGAAAAGGATGGTTCTTTTGGGCTTCGCTCCACTCATGGCTAGCAGCCTGGCAGCCTCGAGTACCACTGCAGATCCATTTGCATCATCAACAGCACCCGTAGCAATATCGTAAGCATCTATATGGGCACCCAGCATCACATATTCGTCGGGATACTTTCTGCCTTTGATTACTCCGATCACATTGCGGTATTTGATGGGACCTATGCTGAAATGGTTGCGGATGTCAAATTCGAGGAAAAATGTCTGACGCTCTTTGACCTTCTGTTCAATGATTTTATACTGGTGTTCGTCGAGTTTGATGTCGCAGACCGTCGGCAGATTGTCATAAGTTATATCGTATGCATTTTTTCTGTTGGAAAGAATGGTCATGGGCAGGGAAGCAGACTGTATAAAACCAAGTACTCCAGCTTCAATCATCTCTTTATAGAACATTGCAGGACACTCTACATAGGGGATCATTTCCTTTGGGTTCTCCCTGTTGGCATAGTTGTAGGCTCTGATTTCATTGTTAAGACGTGCGATGGAGTCATTTTGAGCGATTGCTTTAGCTCTCTCCTCTTCGCCTTCATCGGAATTATCTATCGGGTTGCCGGTTGACTTGCCTGATATAAGCACCCAGGCTCCTTTGAGCGCTCCTTTCATTCTTTCCAGTTCGCTTTTGCTCTTAGGTTCAATTAGTACGTGGCCTATCTGACGTCCCTTTGTGCCGGCAGTGTAAGAAGGTGTAGCAAAATGGAGCTGCATGCCATCTTCACTAAGCATGCGTCCAAACCAGGGACCTCTGTTGAATCCTACGTTTATGGAGCCCACCTCCTGGGTATAATACTCTATTCCCCACTCTTCAAATTTGCTGATAACCCAATTTTCGGCATCAGTGAGTGCATGAGAGCCTATAAGACGACCGCCGATGCGGTTGGCGAGGATATCAATGTGGTCCATTGTAGTATTGTCACTCTTACCGAGTTCAAGTACCTTTTTAACCACTTTGTCCTGCGCGCTGATAGAAATTATGGTGCATATCAGAAACACCGGAATAAGGAAAAGTCGCTTCATGTTGATTGTATATAAGGGGTTGAGTTGTTGTCAAAAATCGCTGCCTCCGATAAATCCACGCATAAGTGAAGTAGGGGGGACATCTTTGTCCGAGACAGGTGTGAAGTAATTGAGGAATTTAAGAAGGCGATGAGCCTCGCTATATTCCTTGCAGTTCTTGGGTATTGTCCTGAGGATTCTCTCCGCATGAGAATGAAGCACGGCAAATTCAAGCAGATAGGAGGAGTTGAACATCACATCGGCATCCTCTTGGAAGGGGTATATCCATTTCACCTCGGCTCGCCTTACATTAGGCCAGTTTGAGATAGTTTCTCTTGCGGTAAAGGAACCTAAATTGTAGTCGCGCACAATCCTGCGAAGGAGTCGGTTGTCGCTGGTGGGGATACAGTTGTGGTCATCCAATGCTATGCTGGTTATGGTATTTATGAAAATCCTGTACTTGAGGCTCTCTTCCACCCGGTCGGTCAGGCGGGGGTTGAGCGCATGAATACCCTCCACAATTAGGATGGAACCCTCTTCAAGATGTAGTCTGCGTCCATTAAACTCGCGCATTCCGGTGACGAAATTATATTCCGGCACTTCAACGGTTTCTCCGTTTAGAAGTTTGAGCATGTCGCTCTGGAGATATTTATGGTCGACGGTCTCGAAATTATCAAAATCAAACGATCCGTCAGGCAGTCGAGGTGTATCCAGGCGATTGACGAAGTAGTCGTCGGTGGAGAATGAAACAGGCTTTAGTCCGCAAGCCATGAGCTGTATGCTCAAACGCTTGCAGAAAGTGGACTTTCCACTACTGCTGGGGCCTGTGATTAGAATAAGACGCAGAGGCTTATCGGATTTCATCTTGCCGTCAATTTCTTCCGCTATCTGTACGATTTTCTTCTCCTGAAGAGCTTCAGCCACATTGATAAGGTCGGAGCTCTTACCGCGTGCAATGGCTGCATTTAGGTCTCCTACCGTACTGAGCCCCATTATGTAATTCCAGCGGTTGGCTTCCGAAAATATCTCGAATGTCTTTGGCTGTTCTACCAGAGCTGTCAATTGTTTTGGATTATGCCTGTCAGGTACTCTGAGCAGCAATCCGTTTTTGTAAGGGGTCAGACTCCATACCTTGAGGTATCCGGTGCCGGTAAGCAGCGCATCGTAATAGTAGTCGGGAGTCTCTAAAATGGTGTAATAGATCACATACACATCTCCTGCCGTTTCCAGCAGTCTTACCTTGTCTTCTGCGCCTACGCTTCGAAAAACCTCCATTGCTTCCTCTTTCTGCACTTCATGCCGGCGGAAAGGGATATCCTGATCCACCAATTCTTGCATTCTTGCACGCAGTTTCTCCAGTTCTTCTTTAGAGAGGGTTGTGGAGCCCTTTCCATATTTATCGATATAACAGAAGAAGCCCTTTGATATGGGTCTCCGAATGACCACCCGGCAGTCCGGGAAAATATCGCGTGCAGCCTTGTAGAGCAGGAAGCAGAGGGACCTTCGGTATACGCCACGACCGGTATAGGATGTGTAGTCCAAAAACTCCACGTTGCGGTTGTTGAAAGCGCGGTAGCGGAGTCCTTGACTCACGTTGTTGACCTTTGCGGCTATAATAGGATGAGGCCTTTCGAAATCGAAGGCCTCAACCATATCTTGAAGGGTTGTCCCTTCGGGAAATTCTTGCCTGGTCCCTGTGTTGACACAGTAGATGGTTATCATTGCTTACGGCAAGGCGAGGAATGTAGCGGCAAATGTGAGAATGGCGTAAAGCTCAGGGAATACGGCAAGGATCATAGTTCTTGAGAAAACGTCATGTCCGTTACCCATCTCGTTAATACCATTAGCACAAAGTTTAGCTTGCCAGATAGCTGAAAAATAAGCTGTAAAACCCAACGCTAAAGCTGCTGCTGCCATTGCGAGTGAAGGGCCTAATGCTATCTCGAAGTTTAGTCCCTTAAGGGCGTTAAGCATAAAGAAAAATCCTGCAAATCCATAAAGACCCTGGGTTGAGGGTAATGCACAAAGGATCATTGATTTACCGAAAATGTCGGGATTTTTCCTAAGGGAACCAAGTGTTGTGTTTCCAGCCATGGTTACACCAATTGCACTGCCGACACAGGCAAGTGCAAGCATAAGGGCCATACTCGAATAAGCGATGAAAAGGGGTACTGATAAAGTCATTTTATTAAGATTTTAAGTTTGTAATCGGTTAATTGTTTTTATTTAGAGGGCGATAGGGTTTTCCACCGCCTACGAAGTCGGCATTTTTATAAAATTCGACAAAAGTCAAACGCATCGGGTGTACAAATGCACCGATAGCTGAGAGCAGCATTACAAAAAGGTGACCGAAGATCAGAAGAATTATACAGAGAATCCATCCGGCGTAAGGGACACCCTTGAGAGCTATGGACATGGCATTGATTACCGCTCCGAGGCTTCCTCCGGCTGCACCCAGTCCGAAAAGACGGATATAGGAAAGCGTGTCTCCAAAGAATCCGGTAATGTCATAAAGAGATGTGACTCCACCAAAAATGCGTTTTATAGGGTTGCGTACAGGGTTGGAGAAAAGCAACACCAAACCAAGGCCTCCGGCTCCAAACGTCCATCCCATCCAGGGAGGTGCCAGGTTTTTACCTGTCTGAGAGCCTGCATAGAGCAGCGAAATCCATACTAATATCATACACCAGCCGATGTTTGACATGCCATGTTGCCATCCATCTCTGAGAATCTTGTAAATAGCAGAAATCAGTCGTGCCACTATAATATGTACTAAACCAAATATAATGGCAAACCAGAACATCTTGATATCGGTAAAGAAAAGTCCCTTGATGTTGTCGGACATATTGAACACGTCATAAATCTTTGTGCCGAATATCGAACCGTTGAGCATAGGCATTATGATCGTTCCCACACCAAGCCAGACGCCGAGTTTTGCATATTCACGCAGAGAAGGAACTTTCCAGATGACAAACAGCGATGCCAGCACTATTATCAGGCCATATCCCATATCTCCCAGACAGAGTCCGAAGAATAGCATATAGAATGGTGCAAAATATGGCGTAAGGTCGAGCTCATCGTAGGTTGGCAGCATATACATGTTGCCAATAAGTTCAAATAGTCTGGAGAAAGGGTTGTTTTTAAGTTTAATGGGAGGGTTATCCTCAGCTTTTGCGGGCTCAGAGAGCCACACGATAAGATCACAACTATTTAGAAACTCTGCAACCAAGGCATCATTCTCAGTAGGTGCGAAGCCCTCCAAAACCGATAGAGACCCTTCTGCCTGACTCTCCGATGCAGCACCGGCAAAATACTTGTCAAGCTCCTGAGTGTCGAGTGCATATTTGCGTTCCATCTCTCCGAGGGAATCCTTGAGAGCTGCCAAAGTTGAGTTAGTATCCTTTATCTCCTGCTCCAGAGAGGCAATCCTGGAGTCCAGAGTAATGGAGGAGTTCTGCGGAAGCTGTGATTCAGAAAGAGGAAATGAATAGGGTTCCCCGATGGGTGAAAGTACCACAAAGCAACTCTTGCCCTCATAAGAATTGAGCAGTTGCATCGGATACTCCTTCTCCCAATCCGGATCAAACTTTTTATCCGGTATTATGTAGAAGTGGGGTGTATATCCCGCTTTCTGCAGACGGTCAATATCCGCAGGATTGAAGTTTCCCCATGGGAGCGCTTCGTTACGCTCGCGTATTGCAATAGTGAGTTCCTGCTTCAAGGAAACTGAAGAGTCGAGCAGAGTGGCGATTCTTTCAAATAAGTCCAAATCTCTCCCTGACTTGATAATTTCCTTGGCAGGTGTCTCTTCCGTAATATTTTTGAGAAAGTCTTTGTAGCGTTTTATCACTTTTTTCTCTGAAGTCGTGAGATCGAGAAGGCGGCTGGAATTCTCGTCGGTGGCCTTGAAAGAGCGGGTGATGTCCATTAGCCCCAGCTCCTGGAGACGGTCAAGGAAATCCATCAGTTCCGGTTGGAACGAGATGATGGAGTATCGTGTCATTCTTTTTATCATGATGCTTCCTCCTCTTCTTCAGCCTGATGGCGTGCTTTAACTATCTTTTGTGCAGCTTTGGAGAGATTTTCCTCATCCTCAATAAATCGTTTGATCTTGAGTATTGCTTCCTGATATCCAGGAATCTGAACCTTTTCGTAGAGATTAACTTTTTGTGTGGTCTTTTTCCTTTGGTAATCCAGAATTCTACTCTTCTCAATATAAACCTCTGACTCAATACCGAGTTGTGCGAGTTTCTTGAGAATCTCCACACCCTCTGAAAACCACATAGGACTCGTATAGCGGTCAAATTCTGCCACATCGTAGCTTACGCTCTTCAATGCAGGTGTCTTTACTCCGGCTACCTTAACCGTAACCAATTCGACATCCCTGACCTTTATCAAGCCAGGTTCAAATTCGTGCCAAAGTGCAGCGAGATAGTCATATTGTTGTAGCGCCTTCTCCAACTCCTCTATGAGCTCCTCTGAACGCTTCTTAGCCTTCTTAACCTCCATACGGAGTGCCGACTCTTTGTTTTTAAGGGTCGGTAGGGCCAATAAACGGATCTTCAATTGCTTGTTGATCTCGTTCAGGGACGTTTTGTTGAATTGGAATTTAATAGCCATAAGTTATTATTCTTTCCAGTATTTTTCTACAAGTGCTTCTCTGATACCCGTCTCCGCTTTGGAGAAGTATTTGCCGAAAAGTTCCCACGCGGTGTCGAGCATTTCATCGATGGATATGTTGACATCAATGGCGAGCAGTCTGGTGGAGTACTCTTTTGCATAATCCAGGCAGCGCAGGTCATAATCGCTAAGATCAAAGCCGTTTTCAAGTTTTGTCTTGGCGTTGGATGCGTCGGCATATAGACGAACGGCAGTATTCATCACCTGGTTGTGGTCTTCGCGAGTCTGCTTACCTATCACGAGTTGTTTAAGACGTGAAAGAGAGCGGAAAGGGTCGATGATCACTTTACCCGTGTCTGTATCCATGCGGAGGAAAAGCTGTCCTTCAGTGATATATCCGGTATTATCCGGTATGGCATGCGTGATGTCGCCGTCATTGAGGGTTGTTACTGCAATGATGGTGATGGAGCCTCCATCCGGCAATTGCACCGCCTTCTCGTAGATCTTTGCAAGGTCTGAGTAGAGTGATCCGGGCATTGAGTCCTTGGAAGGGATCTGATCCATACGGTTGGATACAATGGTTAGTGCGTCTGCATATAGCGTCATGTCTGTAAGTAGTACGAGCACTTTTTCATTTTTATCAACCGCAAAATATTCAGCGGCAGTAAGTGCCATATCCGGAATGAGCAGACGTTCCACGGGAGGTTGTTCTGTGGTGTTTACAAAACTTATGATCTTGTTGAGTGCACCGGCATTTTCAAAAACCTGTCTGAAGTAGAGGTAGTCGTCATTGGATAGACCCATACCTCCAAGGATGATTTTATCTACATCTGCCCGGAGGGCCACTTGTGCCATTACCTGGTTGTATGGTTGGTCGGGGTCGGCGAAGAAGGGAATCTTCTGTCCGGAAACGAGAGTGTTGTTGAGGTCGATGCCGGCAATTCCCGTCGGAATCAATTGTGATGGTTGTTTTCTCCTAAAAGGGTTAACGGATGGACCTCCGATATAGCGTTTTTCACCCTCAATGGAAGGACCATCGTCAATAGGGTGGCCATACGCGTTGAAAAACCTTCCTGCCAGGTGATCGCTGACATTCAGAACCGGTGGTTCTCCAAAAAACTGAACCTCTGCATTAGTAGGAATGCCTTCGGTACCTTCGAACACCTGAAGGGTGATAAGATTGTCTTTGATTTTCACCACCTGTGCAAGACGGCCATCTACAATGGCAAGCTCGTCATTGGTTACACCGGCTGCCCTGAGCGAAACAGTAGCCTTAGTGATGGCTTCAAGCTGTGTGTATATTCTCTGGAACGCTTTTGTTGTCATTTTTTCAGTTTGTTGTTAAGTTGCTCAAGGTATCTGTTGAATTGCTCACTTTTGAATTCGGAATAATTCATCTGGCGGAGGATATTTATCAGTTCTTTGTAGAAGTTACCGCACTCTTCGAAGTTTTCAAACTCCAAATGGGTGTCACAAACATCCAGTACGAGAGTAAGCATATACTCCTGTCTTTCCATCGAAGTCAGGGAATCAATGGGGTCAAATGCATCTTGCTGTAGTATTGCGAAATCTATCAGCTCGGACTTCCAGTAGAGTTCATGATAACTCATGGGTACTCCATCATCTCCGAGAATATTAATCTGATCGGCAACCTCCTTGCCTCTGCGTATGATATTTTTAGCATGGTTAACTTTGTTCACCCAGTTTTTATCAACACGCTCGGATAGGAACTCAATCACCTCGGGATATTCAAGATACTTGGAATAAGAGTCTATGGGATCCACTGCCGGATATCTCTTCTTGTCGGCGCGGGCCTGAGAGAGTGCATAGAAACAGCGTGCAGCTTTTTTTGTGGCTTCAGTTACAGGTTCCTTCAGGTTTCCACCGGCAGGTGATACTGTACCTATAAAAGTTACGGAACCCGTCTTCCCATTTCGCAGATGGACGATACCTGCTCTTGAGTAGAAATTGGAAATGATGGCAGTAATATCCACGGGGAAAGCATCAGCTCCCGGGAGCTCTTCCAGACGGTTGGACATTTCGCGGAGTGCCTGAGCCCACCTGGAAGTTGAGTCTGCAAGAAGAAGCACCTTCATACCCATGGCGCGGTAATACTCACAGATTGTCATAGCCGTATATACGGAAGCTTCACGTGCAGCTACCGGCATATTGGAAGTATTGCAAACGATGGTGGTTCTCTCCATCAGCTTACGTCCGGTGTGAGGGTCTATGAGCTTAGGGAAATCGGTAAAGATCTCCACTACCTCGTTGGCTCGCTCTCCGCAGGCAGCCATAACTATAACTTCGGCATCTCCCTGACGGGCGATTGCGTGCTGCAATACAGTCTTTCCGCAACCGAAGGGACCTGGAATAAATCCTGTACCACCTTCGGCAATGGGGTTGAGGGTATCCATACAACGCACTCCGGTCTCCATTATGCGATAGGGGCGGGGCTTTTCAATGTAACCGCCGACGGCAATTTTGACCGGCCACTTCTGAACCATTGTCACTTTGTGCTCTTCCCCCTGGGAGTCAATTAAAAGTGCTATTGTATCATCTATCTTGTACTCCCCTTCCGGAGCAATGCTCTTTATGGTAAATTCACCCTCAAAAGAGAAGGGTACCATAATCTTGTGGGGTAGCCAGCCCTCCATTACCTCTCCGAGCCAGTCGGCGGCAAACACCTTGTCGCCCGGTTGTGCAGAAGGTTTGAAGTGCCATTGTTTGTTGTGATCCAGCGGTTTTGTGTATTCTCCTCTCTTGAGAAAAATATCCTCCATTGTCTCGAGGTTGTTCTGAAGCCCGTCAAAACTGCTGGAGAGAAGTCCGGGCCCCAGAGTAGCTTCGAGCATATGGCCTGCAAATTCGACTTTATCTCCTTGTTTAAGACCACGTGTGCTCTCGTATACCTGTACAAAGGCATTCTTTCCGGAGATTTTGATCACCTCGGCCATAAGTTTAGTGCCTCCAAGATCGATATAGCAAATCTCATTCTGGGAGACATGACCGTTAACTTCGACCGTCACCAGGTTGGAAATGATGCCTGTTACAATACCTGTACTTTTCATGCTTGTTAGTATGTTTTTCTTGTTTATGATTCGTAATTGACTCCCTTAAAAGTGCCTCTGACTTCATTCACAAGGCGTGCAAAGAGCTCTTTGCCACTCTCAGGGTCGAGCTTAGTCCATCTTTCCACGACTCGGGCTTTCGTGAAGAATCCGAGCAGGACATTGATGTTAAAAAGTTCTCCGGAGGTTATTTCATTGATTTTGTCCCACATAAAACGGTCAAGCTTGCGCTCTCTCTCGATGAGATTATCCATTGCGAAAATCTGTTTCAAAGTTGGATACTCCTCGAATTCACCTTCATAGGTTACTCCATCAAGCCAGCAAAGACGAGCATCCCTAACACATTTGTCAAAGGAAAAATATTCCCTGATGAATAGGTTGGGATGAAGCGCAGCTGCGCGGTAAAAATGTCGTGAGATTAATTCCTTGTCCAGACCGAAATTGAGCCAGTCCAGAAGTCTGCGATCCTTTTCCGAAAGCATTTCGGCAATGTTCTTCTGGAGAGAGGTGGCATCAAGTGCCTGGGGACCGTAGTCAAGAAGGAGATCGGGCAATCCGGCAATGATATAGTGATAATTGCCCATTATTCACCAAATAAAATGCGTCTTGTTGCAGGTCTGAGGTAGTTGCCAATCATGGCATCAAAGTCCTCGTCGGTAAAGCTTATCATATATCCTCCATCCTTCGGGCCTATTTTGAATCCATTGGAGAGGCCCTTAACATATTCAACTTCAAGCCCCTTACAAAGCTTACCGTTGATTTCCTTTTTAAGAAAATCCTCAAGCTCAGACTTCATGCTCTGCGGAATTATCATCTCGAGAGCAATAGAATCGGGATTTGCAGCATTAAATGCACCTGCAATGGTAGTGATGACGGACTTGATTAATTTGGAGTCGGACATCGCTTCTTTGACAGCCGGAGTGACAGTGTTTGTTATAACCATCTTCTCGACCTGCTGTCTAAGTGCGTTGATGGCCTGGGTGGAGGCCATTTTTACATCATTGTCAGCACGAGTAATGATCTCCGCTGCCTCTTTTTCGGCTTTTGTGACAATGGCGTTAGCTTCATTCTTGGCCTCTGATACAATTTTATCCGCTTCTTGGAGTGCCTTGGCCTTTAGCTCCTGGGCCTCCTGTTTTCCTTTGGAGAGCCCTTCGTTATAGAGCTTGTCTGTAAGTTCCTGCAATTTGTTTTGCATATAGTCAGATTTATAAATACTTATTGTTTCGAGCGACAAATATAATTAAATTGAAAAGCAATAGCAACAAAAAAGACGGTAAATTTTCCAAATACCGTCTTTTTTTCCATAAAAGTGTCATAAATTATCCGAGGAAGCCAAGTAAAATACCTGCTGCAACAGCACTGCCGATGACACCGGCCACATTGGGTCCCATGGCGTGCATCAAGAGGTGGTTGGTCCTGTCGTACTCTCGTCCTACCATTTGGGAAACCCTGGCTGAAGCAGGTACTGCCGATACGCCGGCGTTGCCAATGAGGGGATTGATCTTGTTGCCCTCTTTAAGGAAGAGGTTGAAGATTTTTACGAAAAAGACACCTCCAAATGTTGCAATCATAAATGAGAGGGCGCCGATTGCAAAAATCTTTATAGAGTCAATACGTAGGAAATGGTCTGCTTGAGTCGAAGCACCTACGGTAAGACCAACGAGGATGGTTACCACGTCAATCAGCGGACCTCCTGCCGTAGTGGCAAGACGCTTTGTAACACCGCTTTCTTTGAGAAGGTTACCCAAGAAGAGCATGCCCAAAAGAGGAAGACCTGATGGCACGATGAATGCCATTATCAGAAAACCGATGATGGGGAAGAGTATCTTCTCAGTTTGTGCAACCGGCCTGGGTGGCTTCATGCGAATCAGACGCTCTTTCTTAGTGGTTAGGAGTCTCATGATCGGCGGTTGTATAACGGGTACCAGTGCCATATATGAATAAGCTGAAACGGCAATGGCACCCAAAAGGTCGGGAGCCAATCTTGACGTCAGGAAGATGGCTGTCGGACCGTCAGCACCACCAATAATACCGATGGAACCTGCCTGCAAAGGGTCAAAACCGACTGCAAGAGCGATAGCGTAAGCTCCGAAGATACCAAGCTGTGCAGCGGCACCGACAAGGATCAATTTTGGATTGGAAATCAAAGCAGAGAAGTCGGTTATAGCGCCAATGCCGAGGAAAATCAGAGGCGGGTAGAAGCCCAACCTTACTCCCTGGTAGAGAATGTTCAATACGGATCCCTCCTCATAAATTCCGACTTCCAGACCGGCGAACAGTGGAATATTACCTATGAGGATGCCAAATCCGATAGGGACGAGCAGCATCGGTTCCCATTCTTTCTTAACAGCAAGATAGATGAAGATACAGCCGATGACAATCATTACCAGATGACCCAACTGTACGTTGGCAAATCCGGTAAACATCCAGAATGTTTTGAGGTTTGATAAGATATTTTCCATACAATACTAACCTATTACCCTATTACTACAAGTGTGTCACCTTCAAGAACAGAGTCGCCCTTGCTGACCTGGATGCTTTCAATTTTTCCATTTGCCGTGGCTTCTATGACATTTTCCATCTTCATGGCTTCGAGTATGAGGATAACGTCACCCTTTTTCACAGTATCACCAACGGCACATTTTACCTCAAGTATAACGCCCGGGAGAGGCGACTTGACAGGTGAACTACCTGTGGCGGGTGCCATGGGTGTAATGGGCTTAACTGAAGATACGGCTGCAGGAGAGGTGGTTTTAATGATTTTTATTGGGGCTGTTGACTTAGTTATGGGCTTCTCAAACTCAACAGTGTAACTAGTACCGTTTACTTCAACAGTAGCAGAAGTCTCCTCTACGTCACCAATTGCAACATTATAATTATTGCCGTTTATTACGAGTTTATATTCTTTCATTTCAATTCAAGTTATAGATGTTATTTCTTTTTGAGTTGCGGAGTCTGGCGCAGACCGTATATCTTGGAGCTCCATGGTGAGTATGACCTGTCGGTGTGCTGTAGGGTCATCACATAGCTTTCCTCATCATGTAAATCACTCTGCTCCCTGTATAGATAAAGAGCAAGAGCGATTGCAGCATAGGTCTCTCCTGGCAGCTCACCATACTGTACTTCGGATATATCTTTGCCTGCTTTGGCTGCAACCCTCTTTTTCCCCTGCTGGATGTTATATTTTCCTATGTATTTAAAAATCACATAGAGGACGATAAGGGCTAAGAATATGATAGTCATGGCTAATACTGCCATCATCCAGCCATACGGGTCCATTTCTTGCATTCTGGTGGACTTGATGGTCTTGTCAATGGTGACATTATTGGTACTTGGGGTAGTTCTTTCCATTATTCCCCATCCTTCCCCGTCACCGTTTATGGAGCCTATACCGTCATTTAAGCGACCGAATGAGACATTTTCGCCAAGGTCCTTTCTTACTGGAATCCTGTCGATAATTGTCTCTCCGTCACTTTTGACCAGAATGATCTCTTTGGCGTTTTCCAGATCAAAAGAGATGTGAAATGTCCCGCGGTAAGGCTGATTGTCAGCCCAGAAAATGACATGCTGACGAGGTTTTATAGCTGTAAGCACGTCACCGCCCGGGATAGGATACTTTTTCAGGTTGTTCGGGTCATCCGTAAGATAACACCCTCCGATATCCACAGTGCCGTAGGAAGAGTTGAACAACTCTATCCACGAGCTCTGTTGTCCGAAGTCATCCTGATAGTCGTCAGTATTGAACACGAGGTACTCATTGATACGCATTGAGCTTTGGTTTTGCCCATTCGCGCAGAGTACCATACCCAATCCCGCGACTACAAGTAATATTTTTAATATTCGTTTCATTGGCATTGTGCTGGATTAGAGTGGAAGGTTATCGTGTTTCTTTGCAGGGTTAATGAGCTTCTTGGTAGAGAGTTGCTCCAGAGCACGGATAATACGGAAACGGGTATTTCTAGGCTCGATAATATCATCAATGTAGCCATACTTGGCAGCATTGTAGGGATTGCTGAAGAGGTCTTCGTATTCTTTCTTCTTTTCCTCTATGAATGCAGCGCGTTTGTCCGGATCTTCCTCTGCTTTGATTTCTTTTGCATAGAGTACTTCTACTGCACCGTCTGCACCCATTACGGCGATGCTGGCTGTAGGCCATGCGTAGTTGATATCACCACGCAGCTGCTTGCAGCTCATAACTATGTGTGCTCCACCGTAAGATTTTCTAAGGGTGATGGTAACTTTTGGAACGGTAGCCTCACCATAAGCATATAGAAGTTTTGCTCCGTTGAGGATAATTCCGCCATACTCCTGCTGTGTACCCGGTAGGAAGCCGGGAACATCCACTAGAGTTACGATAGGGATGTTGAATGCATCGCAGAAGCGAACAAAACGTGCAGCTTTCTTTGACGAATTTATGTCGAGTACCCCGGCCAGATTTTTGGGCTGATTGGCCACAATACCCACAGAGGTGCCGCCCATACGTGCAAAGCCGACGATGATGTTCCTCGCATAGTTCTTATGGATTTCGAGGAATTTATTGTCGTCAACTATGCTGTAGATAACCTGATACATATCGTAAGGAGCGTTGGGGCTGTCGGGAATTATGTCGTTGAGTGCATCATCCAGACGGTGTATAGGATCCTCAGTGTGAAGATAAGGAGGCTCCTCCATATTGTTCTGGGGAATATAACCAATCAGTTCTCGGATTGTCGAGAGAGCCTCTTCCTCAGTGGGGAGAGCAAAGTGAGCTACACCACTCTTTGAAGCATGTACGCTGGCACCACCAAGCTCTTCCTGTGTAACAACTTCACCGGTAACCGATTTTACAACTGCAGGACCGGTAAGGAACATGTAGCTGGTACCTTCAACCATGAGGTTGAAGTCGGTGAGGGCAGGTGAATAAACAGCACCTCCGGCACAGGGACCGAGAATAGCTGAAATCTGGGGGACTACACCGGATGCGAGAATATTCCTCTGGAAAATCTCGGCATAGCCGGCAAGGGCATTTACACCCTCCTGAATACGGGCTCCACCGGAGTCATTGAGACCAATGATGGGGGCACCTACTTTCATCGCCTGGTCCATAACCTTGCAGATCCTGAGAGCAAGAGTCTCAGAAAGAGAACCGCCGATAACGGTAAAGTCCTGTGCAAAGACATAAACAAGCCTGCCGTTGATGGTACCATAACCTGTAACGACACCGTCACCGAGGAATGTCTTCTTTTCCATTCCGAAGTTGGTGCAACGGTGGGTCATAAACATGTCAAATTCTTCAAAACTACCCTCATCGAGGAGCAGACTGATCCTCTCACGAGCGGTGTATTTGCCTTTTGCATGCTGGGCGTCAATGGCCTTTTGTCCACCGCCCAAACGAGCTTTCTCCCGAAGTTCGATAAGCTCTTTTACTTTTTCGAGTTGATGACTCATTCTTATAGATATTTAATAGATTGATTATTGGTTATTCGCCTTTTTCGCAAAACTCCGTTAGAACACCCATTGTTGACTTAGGATGGAGGAAAGCGATGTTCAGACCCTCCGCTCCCCTTCTGGGAGTCTTGTCTATGAGTCTTAGACCCTTGGCTTCAGCTTTAGCGAGGCAATCCTTTACACTGCTTGTTGCAAATGCGATGTGGTGGACGCCTTCGCCTCTCTTTTCGATGAATTGTGCAACGGGTCCTTCTGGAGAGGTACTTTCGAGAAGTTCAATCTTGGTGTCACCAATACGGAAGAACGCAGTCTTGACCTTCTGGTCTGCTACCTCTTCAATTTTGTAACACTTAAGGCCTAGTACATCTTCATAGTAGGGAATAGCCTCTTCCAAAGATTTGACGGCTATGCCGATGTGTTCAATGTGAGTTAAGTCCATATTTATTAAGGATAATTTTATGAGATGATTATTTTTTTAACAATTCGGCAAACTTAACAATTATTGTGATATAAACCATTTATTTTAATAAAAAAATCGTTCCCTGGGGAACGACTTTTAATTTTCAGAAAAAACGGATCTATTCCTCTATTTCCAGAGTGTGATATACATTTTGCACATCCTCATCCTCTTCCAACTTCTCGATAAGTTTGTTCAACTCTACCCTCTCCTCAGCACTAACTTTCTTCAGTTCTCCATTTGGAAATCTCTCAAATCCGCCGGATACGATTTCAAATCCCTTCTCTTCAATAAACTTCTGAATGTTGTTGAATGCAGTAAACTCACCGTAGATGTTGATTATATCGTCATCGTCGTTTTTGAATACCTCGTCGGCACCATAATCGATCAGTTCCAATTCCAGTTCTTCGAGGTCAACGGGCGCTTCGCTCTTAATCTTGAAAGAGCATTTGTGATCAAACATAAATGCTACGCTGCCCGATGTACCGAGACTTCCACCATATTTCGCAAAATAGCTTCGGATATTTGCTACCGTCCGGTTGGTATTATCTGTAGCAGTCTCCACGAGGAAAGCTACTCCATGAGGGCCGTAACCTTCATATACTACCTCTTTGTAATCACTCTGATCCTTCTCGATAGCCCTATGAATAGCCCTCTCTATGTTATCTTTAGGCATATTCTCGGACTTGGCGGTTTGGATCAACGTTCTGAGGTGTGGATTGCCGGCAGGATCTGTACCACCCTGCTTGGCTGCTATGGTGATTTCCTTGCCAAGGCGAGTAAACACACGGGCCATGTTGCCCCAGCGCTTGAATTTTCTCTCTTTCCTGAATTCAAATGCTCTTCCCATAGCACTAGTTATTTTTCAGGCGTGAGATATACTTGCCAACTTCGTAAGCCTCGATCGAGTTGGGATATTTTATGGAAATTTCGTCGTAGAATTTGAGTGCCTGATCGTTGTCTCCCATCTCTTCGCTGATGATGCCGGCTTTGAGAAGATAACCGGCAGTGTAGGCGTGAGACTCCTCTGCAATAGCCTTCTTATACCATTTTAGGGCTTCGGCATTATTGTCAAGATTGACATAGGCGTCACCAATGCAACAGTAAGCTCTTGCTTTGGCAATCTTCTCCTTTCCGTCATATTTCTTGAGCGACTTGATTGCACCTTCATTGTCACCGGTTTGAAGTTGGCAAATACCTTTGTAGAAATAGATGATTTTACCGGCTTTATTTCCATATTCATTAGCAATTTGAGCAAATCCCATCACATTGCCGTCACCGTTGAGGGCTGTAGCGTAGTCGCCATCCATAAAGAGTTGCTCTGCAGGAAACATCTGTGCCCTCGCTTCTGTCTTGAGAGGTTGGAGATACCATCTGTTGATGGCAATTATCCCAAATACTATTACAATAATTGCCGATGTAGCAATAAAGAGCTTTTGTTGGTTTTTTTTGTCTTGAAAGAAGAGTTCAATTGAAGAAATCGCCGTTCCTAATTTTACTTCCTCCTGAGCGGATTGTTTTTTCTTGGTAGCCATTGTTATATCTATTGTACTATATTTATAATCGTATGATTCGTGTAATTTATATTCGCCTTCACGGGTATTTATAAAATGCAAATTTACAACAAAAATGGGAAACACAAACAATATTTTGTACTTTTGTAAACTCTGAAGAGACTTATATGTACCTTAAAAGCATCATACTTCAAAATTTCAAAAATATAGCCTCCGCTTCGCTCGATTTTTCTCCCAAAATCAACTATATATCGGGCAATAACGGAGCCGGTAAGACAAATCTGCTTGATGCTGTCTATTACCTATCCATGACCAAGAGCTTCTTCTCCTCCTCTGACAGATATGTTTGTCACTTCGATTCGGACGAGGCTCAGATCGGAGGAGTATATGATGTAGATGGTGTTGAGGAGCGTATCGGCGTTTCGGTTCGTAGGAACGGCACCAAGATTGTGCGTCGCAACGGACGCAATTATGAACGCTTTTCCGAACATATCGGGTTGTTGCCCATAGTGATGGTTTCGCCGGCTGACACCTCACTTATACATGATTCCGGCGATGAGCGCCGCAAATATCTCAACTTTATCCTCTCGCAGACCGATAGAGCCTATCTTCGACATATCCAGGCCTATACACACCTGCTTATTAGGCGTAACCGTCTGCTCAAGGAAGATCTCCTGCCGGATGTGCTGCTGGATACGCTTGCTGAGCAGATGTCTCCGCACGCACATTATGTCTGCGATGCAAGGCGAGAACTCTGCAATAGTCTCAATCCGCTGGTGAGTGAGTATTACTCCAGACTTTCCGGTGGTATGGAACAGGTTAAAATAAGCTACCGTACAGACCTTGATGGCGGGGATTTTTCTTCGCTTCTGCTCCAGGATCAAGAAAAAGAACGCATCCTGAAGTATACTACCGTAGGTCCCCAGAGGGACGACATGACCTTCCTTATCGAGGATCATCCCATACGCAACTGCGGCTCGCAAGGTCAACAGAAGAGCTTTCTGCTGGCAATGAAACTGGCGCAGTTCTCCTTTATGAAACACATATACTCCAAACCCCCAATCCTGCTGCTCGACGATCTCTTCGATAAGCTGGACATGGAGAGGGTTGAGTCTCTTCTCAAGATTGTTCTCCAAGATGACTTCGGCCAAATTTTCATCTCGGATAGCAATAAAGTGCGAATTGAGAGGTTGATGGAGAGCCTGCAGGGTGAATCTCGCTCTTTTCTGGTTGAAAATGGAGTATTTAGGTCACTATAAATTCCTTAGCCATGAGAAGAGAGAAGAGCCGTACGGTAGCAGAAGTTCTGCATGAGTATATAAAAGAGGAGAATCTGGAATCCGGACTTCTATGTGCACGCATCTTTGAGGCGTGGGATCAGGTTCTGCTCGATATTACCTCCTCCTATTATACTCCGGAAGAGATCCCGGGACTTACTCTGAACAAGTTCTTTAGGGATGGGGTACTCTCATGTAAAATTGCTTCTTCCGTACTTCGCAGTCAGCTTTTTTTTCAACTGGAAAGTATAAGGAAGAGGATAAATACGATGCTTCAGGAAGAACGTGTACTCAAGATTACGATTTACTGATATGGGGAGAGAATTGAGATTTGTGGTAGATAGTGCTATTCCCTATATAGAGATTTTAAGGGATTATGCCGTCTGTGCCTTCTGTAAAGCTTCGGATATCACACCGCAGATGGTGCGTGATGCAGATGCCTTATTTGTACGAACCCGCACTTTCTGCAATGAAACTCTGTTGAAGGACTCACGTGTCTCCCTGGTTGCCAGCGCCACTATAGGTACAGATCATATTGATGTCGAATGGTGCTCTAAGAATGGTATACATGTAGTAAGTGCTCCGGGATGCAACTCCTCCGCCGTCAGGCAATACCTCTTTACCGCCCTCTATGCTCTGGCTGCCCGTAAGGGCATTTCTTTGCAGAAACCTACCCTTGGTGTCATCGGAGTTGGAAACATCGGTTCAAAAGTGGCCGACTTTGCACATAGGTTAGGATGGAAGGTGTTGCTCAATGATCCACCGAGGGAGATGTCAGAGCCTCAAAACGCCCATCTATTTACCCCTTTGAACCTCTTGCTTGCGCACTCCGATATTGTGACTATCCATATCCCTCTTTGGAAAAATAATTATGGGTTTGCCGACTCTCTTTTCTTTGAGAATATGAAAGAAAAGGCTATTTTTGTTAACACTTCCCGTGGAGAAGTTGTCTGCGAAGATGCCCTTTTGAGCAATGTGCAAAGGTTTTCGGGTGTTGTCGCTGATGTATGGAGAGGAGAGCCGGAGATTAATAGGGAAATGCTTGAGGCGGTTGATATAGCTACACCACATATTGCAGGCTATTCCAGACAAGGGAAGATAAATGGCAGTATGGCTGTTGTGAGAGCTGCCGGAGAGCATTTCGGCATAGATGCCATGAAAGCATTTATCGTAAGAGACGAAGGTGCTTTAGTCAGGTTCAATCCGGAAGGGTTATCACAGGAGGAAATATGCGACAGATTGTGTGCCATTTACGATATTTGGGAGGATGACAGGATGTTGCGCGCCAATCCGGAAGAATTCGAAAAGATACGTTCACATTATAATTACAGAACAGAATTTTGATTTATGTTTACTAGTGAAGATTTGAAGGTTTTTGCCGAAAGAGGCATTACCGTTGAACAAGCCACCAAACAGATGTCTTGTTACGAGACCGGTTTCGAGTGGCTGGACGTATTGAGTGCCGCTACACCCGCAAAGGGCATTAAGGTCTTCTCCGAGAATGACAAGAAAGCTGCATTCAATGCCTTTGTTTCCAATTCTCTCAAGGTAACCAAGTTCGTACCCGCTTCAGGGGCGGCTTCCAGGATGTTTAAGGATCTTTTCAATGTGTTGGAAAGCGGAGAAATGTCCGAGTATGGAACCAATTTCACATCCCGCATCAAAGATTTTGCATTCTACACCCCGGAGATATTCAATGGATCCACTCCAATGGAGATCATTGATAAGGTACTCAATGACAGCGGCCTTGGATATGGTTCCAAGCCCAAGGGACAGCTCCTTTTCCATAGGTATTCCGATGATGTGCGTACAGCTTTCGAAGAACATCTGGTAGAGGGAGCCCTTTATGCCAAAATGAAGGATGGTACCATTTCCATCGTGATCTCGGTTTCACCGGAACATCTGGAAGGATTTAAGGAGTTGTCGGATTCGGTCAAGGAAAAGTATGAAAAACGTTACGGAGTAAAATATTCCATAACTTTTACGCTTCAGTCACCTTCCACTGACACTATTGCCGCCACGGAGGAGAACAAACCTTTTCGAAAAGAAGATGGTTCCCTGCTCTTCCGTCCGGGAGGTCATGGTGCTCTGATCAAAAATCTTAATGAGATTGACTCGGACATCGTTGTCATTAAGAACATAGATAATGTGGTTAAGGAGGATTTTATAGAGCAGACTGTAATATGGAAAAAGCTCCTCATTGGAAAACTCATCATACTCCGTGAACGCTGTTTTAACTATATTGAACGCCTCGACAATGCACTCAAAGTTGGATGTAAGGATGATATAGTGCCATTGTGTAATGAAGTCGCAGCTTTTCTTGAAGACCAATTTTGCATTACATTGCCCAAAACAACTCCTTATGAGCTGCTCCCTTTGTTGCTCCGCTCCAAGCTCGACCGTCCCCTCAGAGTTTGTGGCATGGTACGCAATCAGGGCGAACCGGGGGGAGGCCCTTTTATTGTTAGGGATGCGGATGGCTGTACATCTCTGCAAATACTGGAAAGCGTAGAACTCAATCCTTCGGATCCTCGTACCGCCGGACTTTTCGCTTCCGGCACTCACTTCAATCCTGTGGATCTGGTATGCTCCATTACCGGTGCGGATGGTAGCAGGTATGATCTTTCCCGTTTTGTTAATGATGATGCAGGTTTTATCTCTTCAAAGAGTTATGAGGGGCGCAAACTCAAAGCGCTTGAATTACCCGGTCTGTGGAATGGGGCTATGAGTAATTGGAATACTACATTTGTTGAAGTCCCATTAATTACTTTCAATCCGGTTAAGACAGTAGCCGACCTGCTTCGTAAAGAGCATCTTGGTTAAAAAGAGGCACTCCATGAAAGGAAAATTTATTATCAGAAAGAGCAATTGGATAGCAAAGATTTTTGCCATTATTTTCCCCTCGGTAATACTTGCGGGATGTCCTGCAATGTATGGTTCTCCGTATGCATCCTACACTACCAGAGGGCAGGTCACAAATGAAGAGGGGAAAGCGCTGCAAGGCATTCAGGTCTCTATTGCCGATTATTCTTATATAGATGCCCAAGGTATTGAACGCACCAATTGGCTGGATTCCGCAGTTACGGATAGGAGGGGTGGGTATTTTTTTGACACTCAACATCTGGAATCCTTCAGATTGATTGTCGTTGCAAAAGATATAGATGGTGAGGAGGGAGGTGGTGAGTATGTGAGTGACACAATCCAGGTGGAGAAATTTGACTATAAGGGTGGAGGAACTTGGTATTTGGGTCATGCTGATGTAGAGGTCAATTTCAAACTTAAGAAAAAATAGCTCGTTACGCGGGTTCGGGATGCGGTTCTGGGTAATTCATATTTAATAATGATTATCAAACAATTATAAGAGGACATGACTAGGATCTGCCCTCTTTTTCTCTTTAAGCCACTCTCCTTACTTTGATTATTTTTTCTTCAAAATACGCAAGCCTAAACTTTCACAACGACACTAGCTCATTCACACTTTGCGACTAATTATTACCTCTACCAAACCATATATCATGTAACTCGTGGGACTAAATGCAAAGCCTCTCATTATCGTTTATCTTATAATAATTATAAAATAATAGAAGTTTTATATCAAGTTATCGAAAAAAAACATATTTTTACAAAACAATAGTAACCCATAAGATCGGGCTATGAACTAAAACTTGCTCATAACTCTGAACCAAGAACTCAAAATTCAAGTACACAAACCCCCTAACTAAGAAACCTAACTTACTTCGAACTCATAACTCATAACTCATAACTCATAACTCATAACTCGCAAATCATAACTATAAAAGTATGGCTAAAGTCAAGACGGTTAAGGACTTTTTCATGATGTATGTCGATGGATTCAAGACTTTGTCGAAGACCTCGAAAGTGTTGTGGATATTAATATTGGTAAAACTGTTTATAATGTTTGCCATCCTCAGGGTATTTTTCTTCCCTAACTTCCTGAACTCGGTGGCCTCTACTGAAGAAGAAAAAGCACAATACGTCATTGAAAAGCTAACAAGTGAATAACAACAATTTATTACTAAAAATAACAACTCTTTTATTATGGACATTGCATTAATTGATTGGTCGAGAGCGCAATTTGCTCTAACGGCTATGTATCATTGGGTCTTTGTTCCGCTCACATTGGGATTAGGACTGCTTATGTGCATTTACTCAACTTATTATTACAAGACAGGTGATGAGAAATGGAAATCCACCACAAGATTTTGGCAAAAATTATTTGGAGTAAATTTTGCCGTAGGTCTTGCTACCGGCTTGATCCTGGAGTTTGAATTTGGCACCAATTGGAGCAACTATTCTTACTTTGTCGGTGATATCTTCGGAGCTCCGCTTGCCATTGAAGGTATTGTGGCTTTCTTTATTGAAGCAACTTTCTTTGCCGTCGTCTTTTTCGGTTGGGACAAGGTGAGTAAGAAGTTTCACTTGGCTTCTACCTGGATTGCAGTATTTGGAGCTACACTATCGGCATGGTGGATACTAGTAGCTAACGCTTGGATGCAATATCCCGTGGGTATGCATTTTAATCCGGAAACAGCTCGAAATGAAATGGTAGATTTTATTGCCATTGCATTTTCACCTGTTGCAGTAAACAAGTTTTTACACACGGTGCTTTCAAGCTGGGTACTCGGTTCTGCATTCGTCGTTGGACTTAGCAGCTGGTACTTATTACGAAAAAAGCATGTGGACTTCAGCATTCGTTCCATCAAAATTGCCGCTATTGTCGGTTTGTCCGCTATACTCCTGACAGTTCTTACGGGACACTACTCAGGACAAAAGGTGGCAACATATCAGCCAATGAAACTTGCAGCTATGGAGGGGTTATACAACGGCTCAAACAAAGCTGATTTAGTGGGTTTCGGTATTCTTAAACCCGACAAGCTCTATGACGATGGTCAAGACCCTTTTGTGTTTAAAATAGATGTTCCAATTCCCGGATTTTTATCATTTATGTCGTTTAACGATTTTAACTCATTTGTGCCAGGAGTACAAGACATAATTGACGGTTACACCCTTTCGGACGGAACAGTCCATCCGTCGTATGGAGAAAAGGTGGTACAAGGCAAAGCTGCCCAACAAGCTCTGCGTGATTACTGTCAGGCTATGAAAGCAAATGATGAAGAGGCCAAAGAGACCAATATGGCTGTTTTAGATGAAAACATGAAATATTTCGGATATGGATTCTTCGATAGTCCTGAGGAGAGCATTCCGCCCATAGCTCTTACATTCTATACTTTCCACATAATGGTACTACTAGGTTTCTATTTCATAGCATTTTTTGCACTTGTTTGGTATTTGAATAGAAAGGGTACCTTAGGTAAGGTGAAATGGTTGCTGTGGCTTGGGATATTGTCTATTCCGCTAGCTTACGTAGCTTCTCAGTCGGGTTGGATTGTAGCTGAAGTGGGTCGTCAGCCGTGGAGCATTCAAGATGTGTTGCCTTTATCACAGTCAGTATCAAGCATACCTGTAGCCAATGTAAAGACGACTTTCTTCATATTCCTTACCTTATTTACGATATTCCTCATAGCCGATATAGGAATTATGAAAAATATTATCCGAAAAGGGCCTAAAGCTGAGGCTGAAAACAATGGCTATTAATTTTGTATAACATAGTAATAGAAAACTGATATGGATTACGGGTTTTTTCAACATTATTGGTGGTTTTTAATTTCACTATTAGGAGCTCTGTTGGTCTTTTTAATGTTTGTCCAGGGCGGACAATCACTAATCTATAGAATAGGCAAGACAGATGACGAGTTAAAGCTTATGCTCGATAGTCTGGGTAAAAAATGGGAGCTTACTTTTACCACCTTGGTTACCTTTGGCGGTGCCTTTTTTGCCTCCTTTCCTCTATTTTACTCTACAAGTTTCAGTGGAGCATATTGGGTTTGGATTCTGATACTCTTCAGCTTTGTCATACAAGCAGTCTCTTTTCATTTTATCCACAAAAAAGGCAATTTGCTTGGTAAAAATACCTACAAGGCATTCCTCTTCATTAACGGTCTGATGGGACCAATACTCATAGGTGCGGCTGTCTCTACCTTCTTTTTTGGAGCGGAATTTACCATAAATAGAGGCAATATCGCCGACATGGGCAATCCCATCATATCGCAGTGGAATACCGCATGGCATGGTTTGGAAGCTCTATGGGGCAGCACATTGCCGGGAGGCTTCCACCTCTGGAACGTGGTTCTCGGTTTGGCTATATTTTTCCTTGTTCGTTCGCTCGGAGCTTTGTATTTTATTAACAATATCCGTAACGAAGAGATAGTGAGCAGAGCTCGTAAACATGTGCTCATCAACTCTATAGCCTTCTTAATATTCTTTTTGCCTTATCTGATACGCCTGCTTCTGAAAGATGGTTGGACCGGGCAACCTGACGGTACCATAGTTATAGAGGAGTATAAATACCTGAAGACGATTTTGGCAAATTGGTGGATGATTGTGATTTTGTTAGTAGGGGTAGTTGGGGTATTGTATGGCTTTATCCTGGGATCTTTCTACAAAAAAAGTCGTAAGGGGATATGGTTTGCGGGTGTAGGTACGGTTATGGTTGTGCTTGTCGTATTACTGACAGCCGGCTTCAACGGTTCAGCATATTATCCATCGCTGACTGATCCAAATTCATCGCTAACCATAGCCAATTCATCATCCAGTCTCTTTACGCTACGCACTATGAGTGTAGTGTCGCTCTTTATACCATTTGTTGTAGCCTATATTTCTTACGTGTGGAAGAAAATGGATTTTCACATTTAGGTTTGAGAGGTTATTTCTTTTTTACAAGCAGAATGGCATCGGCTATATCACCTGCCATTTTTGCTCTATATACATATTTGAAGCGACCATCTCTTTTTTGGGTATAGTTGCATTCGAATACCCATCCGTGCTCGCCGGGATCAACATCGCCAAAATCGTTGCGACCTTTAGGAGGTTCTATGTTTTGTCCCGGAAGATAGCGGTAGAGTTCATATTCTCCCGCTTCCACCATATCTGCCCTGTAAATTATCTTGGATCCGGCTGCCGATGCACTCCAACCGCTTTCACCCATATAGGCGATGGTCTGGTTGGAGAGGGGTATCCAGCCTTTCGGATTCTCAGGATTCTCTATGAGGAGACGGCCGGGTGTTGATAATCCAAAGTACTCGGCAACGGCCTCCAAAAGGCGCTCACCAAAGTACTTGAGGTTGGAGTCATTTACCCATTCACCCTCCTTGTTGAAGGAGTAGAAGGTGTATGGACTCTCCAGAGTCAATGCAATGGTGCGCTCGCCCGCATTATTCCAGAACCACCCCTCGCAATACCTCGGAGCTACATCGGAGAACAACATCTCTTTGGGATACATATAGGGATTAAAGGCACAAGTGAGTCCCGCAAAAACCCATTGTTTACGAGCATACTCCATGGAGGTGCTGCTGCTGGTGTGCATCCAGTAGATGGCACAGTCGGCATGCTGAGAATGGTTGTTGATCAACAGGTCTATAGGTTGTTCATCGTGTAGTTTGCGGAACATCTCTTTCATTGCCCTTACTTCCACCACCGTGCTGTCGTCGCTCCTGCCAAAGTTGATCTCTTGATTCACTCCTATTACATTTGATCTCGAAAGTCCGTTAAAAACTCCGTCCGGATTGGCAAAAGGAAGTATATATGCATCTATTTGTGCTCTAAGTGAGTGTGCTTCCGGCGTGTCAGCCGTCAGTTTCTCTATAAAAGCATCTAGGAGCCAGGAACCGGGAGTTTCACTCGGATGCTGGCGGCCATGTATCCATAAACGTTTTTTTGCCGACACAGGTACATTAGGATCGGTAATGTGCAGTAGCTGCAGGGGCCTCTTTTCAAAACTCCAGCCTATAGTGTCAATCTGAGTGCCTTCTCTCTTGGCCCACTCCGCAATGCGCTCCTGAAGGTAGGAGTAGGTGTAGGGACGGTAGAGTGCGATAAAAACAGTGTCTTTGTCAAATCGTTTGTCCAGCCTTCTGCGGGGTGATTCGTTTAGGGGAAAATGGTTCCAATTGTCACCATCGTAAGAATATGATAGTCCATGGACTCCGTTGTCCTTCAGAGTGAGATATATCTGTTTGCCTTTTATGCCGCTAATCCTGAAGTAATACCAGTTGGCATTGGCTGCCAGGGAGGTATCAATGGGGTTGAGAGGATCAAATTTCCCGTGGATAAGGTAGGAGAGGTGCTCAACCGTATCTCTTGGGGAGACTATCACTTTTGTTGAGTCGAGAAGCACCACTTTCCCGAGGTTTCCGCTCTCGAAACCGGCGTCAAATCGGACTTGTGAGAATGCTGTCACGTATGCAGCCAGAAGTAGTGTTGTAAGGAAGAAATATCTCATTGTAGTATGGCTTATTTTTTGCAAAAATAACAATTAATCACTACCTTTACAAGTAAGGTAAATGCTCAAATTCATGAACAACAGGTGGAGAACAATACTTTCGAATTTCGAGTTGGAAGGCACGCCGGTCGAGATATCTCGTCTGGGTAACGGTCTGATCAACGACACATACAGGCTTAGAATCATTGAGCCTGATCTACCTGATTACGTGGTACAACGCATCAACAGCAATGTCTTTAAGGATGTTGACAAGATGCAGCGCAATATTGACAGAGTAACGGCTCATATTCGTGGAAAAATGTTTGACCGGGGGATTCCGGGTGGCCCTGAGAGGCTCCTTACTTTTGTTAAAAGCAGTACCGGCAAATCTTATTATGAGATAAATGGCGAATTCTGGAGAATTTCGAAGTACATTGACCGTTCCAGGAGTCGCGAAGAGGTAACACCGGAACTGGCATATATTACAGGAAAATCGTTTGCAGACTTCCAATATATGCTTTCAGATCTAGATGGTGAGCCTCTCGAGGAGACAATCCCCAATTTTCACAATATCGAGTTTCGAATAAGGCAGCTTAGAGAGGCTGTAGGTGAAAATAAAGTAGGCCGTCTTAAACAAGTGCGTCCTTTAGTTGAGGAGCTGCTTGACAGGGCTGAAGAAATGTCACTCGCCGAGCGTTTGGGACGTGAAGGCAAACTCATAAAAAGAATAACTCATTGCGATACAAAGGTCAATAATCTTCTCTTTGATGAGGATGATAACGTACTTTGTGTCATAGATCTTGATACCACAATGCCCGGCTACGTACTCTCAGACTATGGGGATTTTATCCGTACGGCAGGCAATACCGGTGCGGAAGATGATAAAAACCTTGACAACGTAGGACTTGACATGGAGATATTCAAGGCTTTTACAAAAGGTTATTTAGAAGGAGCAAAGCCTTTTATTACCGATATTGAAAGGGAATTGTTGCCTTTTGGAGCCAAGCTGCTGACTTATATGCAGACAGTACGGTTCCTAACCGACTATCTCAACGGTGACACCTACTATAAGATCAACTATCCTGAGCATAATTACGATCGTACTCTGGCCCAGAAACGCCTCCTGGATTCCCTGGATGCTCACGAAGAGGAGATGAAGGAGTTTATAGCTAGTGTGTAGTGTGTAGTGTGTAGTGTGTAGTGTGTAGTGGGCAGTAAGATAGAGTTAGTAAAAAATTAACTACTGGCTGCTGACCGTTATACTTTAGTTCAATTTCCTTATAACTCTCCACTTCTCATAACCCATAATTACAAAGTGCTCGTCCTTAACCCATTATTACACACTCAAAACTAAATGACTTATTCTCAACTACACACTACATACTCCCAACTCAGAACTAAAAAAAGAGTCCGTGAAGACTCTTTTTCATTACTTAGTTGCTGTGTAAGCAATCATGTCCAGAATCTTATTGGAATATCCCCACTCGTTGTCATACCAAGCTATAACCTTGACGAAGTTGGCGTTTAGCTGGATGCCGGCGTCTGCATCGAAGATGGAGGTGCGGGGATCGGTGATAAAGTCACTTGAAACAACTTTGTCCTCAGTATAACCGAGAATACCCTTGAGTTCCCCTTCCGAAGCTTTTTTCATAGCATTCTTAACATCATCGTAAGTGCAGCCCTTTGCAAGACGGCAGGTTAGGTCGACAGCTGAAACGTTTACCGTAGGTACGCGGAATGACATTCCGGTAAGCTTACCGTTCATCTCAGGGATAACTTTACCAACGGCCTTTGCAGCACCTGTGCTGGAAGGAATTATGTTGGCACTTGCAGCGCGGCCGCCTCTCCAGTCCTTTGAGGAGGGGCCGTCAACTGTTTTCTGGGTTGCCGTAACAGAGTGGACTGTGGTCATTAGACCCTCTACAATACCAAAATTGTCATGTAGTACCTTCACTATGGGTGCCAAACAGTTTGTGGTGCAGGAGGCATTGGAAATGATATTCTCACCGTTGTATTTGGTATGGTTTACACCATAGACAAACATGGGAGTGTCATCTTTGGAGGGAGCAGACATTATAACTCTCTTTGCTCCTGCCGTAATATGTGATTGTGCCGTCTCTTTTGTGAGGAAAAGACCTGTGGACTCAACCACATACTCGGCGCCCACCTCGTTCCACTTTAGATTTGTGGGATCCTTCTCGGATGTTACTCTTATAGCATGGCCGTTGACAATAAGTTTGCCATCAGCTACTTCTATCGTGCCGTCAAATTTGCCGTGAACTGTGTCATACTTCAACATATAAGCTATGTAGTCCACATCAAGCAGGTCATTGATACCTACTATTTCTATGTCATTTCTCTTCTGGGCTGCTCTGAAAACCAGACGTCCGATACGGCCGAAACCGTTAATACCAACTTTTACTTTTTTCATCTTATCTATTATATTAGTATATTATATTTGAAATATTTTATAACTTAAAAACCCTGCAAATTTAGCAACAATTATCTAAATAACAATGAAAATATTACCTTTGCGAAATGAAACATATTGAGATTTTGGTCACCAATGATGATGGCCTCAATGCGAGAGGCCTCAAAGAGGCGGCCACGCTTATGCGTACATACGGCAATGTAACTGTTGTTGCCCCATCTGAGCCTCAGTCCGGTAAGTCAGCATCCATTTCTCTGGATAATACACTCAGATTGAACCTGATTGAAAGTGTACCGGCCGAAGAGGGACTGGGTTCGCTACGTGTATACAGTTTTACCGGCACACCGGTAGATTGTGTAAAAATGGGTGTCAACCTCTTCATAAATGAGGACAGGATGCCGGACCTTTTGGTTTCAGGAATCAATCATGGCTCAAATGCCTCAGTGGCCTCAATCTACTCCGGTACTTTGGGTGCAGCGGCTGAGGGCGCTGTTTACGATATCCCCTCTATTGGGCTTTCTCTGAATACCCATAAAGCAGAACCTGATTTTGAGGGAGTACTCCATTATTCACGCATTATAATGGACAAACTATTGAAAACAGGTATCAGCAAGGGCATATATCTGAATGTAAACTTCCCCAACATCCCTCTTGAAGAGATCAAAGGTCTTAAAATAGGCCACCAAGGGCATGGCAGATGGGTTAGGGAGTTTGAAAAACGGACCGATCCGAGAGGCAGGGAATACTACTGGATAATAGGGAGGTTTCTCAATCTGGACCAGGCTCCCGACGCTGATCACAATCTGGTCGATGATGGTTATGTCTCCATTGTTCCGCACCGCATAGATAATACTGACTATCAGGAGATTGAACGTCTGCGTGACCTTTGGCCTGCCTGATTCCAAATTCTGCTCACATGCGCTACTATCTCATTGCCGGAGAGGCCTCGGGAGATTTACATGGCTCCAATCTGATGAAAGGATTGATGGAGGAGGATCCTGCGGCTGAGTTCCGATTCCGCGGTGGAGATTTGATGGCGGCTGTAGGAGGTACTCTGTTTCACCATTATAAATCTACTGCTGTAATGGGGATTGTAGAGGTCATCTCCCGTATGGGAACTATTCGACGCAATTTGGCAGAATGCCGGCGTGATCTGCTGGAATATGGTCCCGATCTGCTTATTCTCATAGATTATCCCGGCTTCAACCTTAAGATGGCCCGCTTTGCCCACAGACATGGCATTAGAGTCTTTTATTATATCGCCCCAAAGCTCTGGGCCAGGGGAGAAAGACGCATCCGAAAGATTCGCAGGTATGTAGATGAGCTATTTGTCATATTTCCTTTCGAGAAGGAGTACTTTCGCAATCTCGGAGTTGAGGCGCACTATGAGGGTAATCCTCTGATAGAGAGCATCGATGCCTATAAGGCTCTCCACATGGGAAGGGAGGAGTTTACGACACGGCACTCTCTTGCCGATAGCCCTTCCATAGCATTGCTTGCGGGTAGCAGAAAGGCAGAGATAAGTTTTTTGCTCCCTCGGATGGTAGCCATGGAGAGGCTTCTGAAACAGGATCAGCTCCTTTTGGGTTATCAGTTGCTGTTGGCGGCTGCCCCTTCGGTTGATCTGCAACTCTACCGTTCTCTTATACCCGCTGATAGTTCCATAAGGATAGTCTCAGATGATACTTATGGAGTACTTAGCCACTCCGAAGCGGCTATTATAAGTTCCGGTACGGCAAGTTTGGAGGCAGCTCTTATAGGTATCCCCCAAGTTGTATGCTATGGGTTCAACAGGATTACCTATCTTATTGCGCGGATTTTGGTTAAGGTAAAATACATCAGTCTTGCCAACCTTATCCTCGATAAACTCATTTTTAAGGAACTTGTTCAAGATGATGCCTCACCGGAAAAGATTTTTGAGGAGGTTTTGCGTCTGATTAC
>DBQO01000013.1:42856-43005 GCA_002305275.1 Bacteroidales bacterium UBA1392
AATTAATAATAAGTTGAACAAATAATACCTTTCTTTATGGCACAAAGAGTCAAAGTCTACAAATATCAGGGAGCCGGCAACGATTTCGTAATAATTGACAACCGCGATGGCTCAATCGATCTTAATGATTCACAGATAAGATGGCTCTG
>DBQO01000013.1:43041-102331 GCA_002305275.1 Bacteroidales bacterium UBA1392
ACCATGCGTTACTATAATTCAGATGGATTTGAGGGCACAATGTGCGGCAATGGAGGCAGATGCCTCGTGGCTTTCGCAGCTCACAGAGGCATTAAAAAATTTGAATTCATCGCAATAGACGGATATCACCGTGCCGAGGTGCTCGAGTATGGAGATTACCGTTGCATAGTTCGTCTCAAGATGAGGGATCTTCTCCCTGACGAGGAAGGCAATTCTCCCATTAAACTCTATCCTGAGGGTTATTTTCTCGATACCGGATCAGATCACTTCGTGATTTTCGTAGATGATGTGGCCAACTATGACGTAGATGGTGAAGGAAAAAAGTGGAGATGGGCCGAGCGTTTCCCCAAGGGGACAAATGTCAATTTCGTAGAAATCGCTACAAACAAGATCAAAGTCAGGACCTATGAAAGGGGAGTGGAAGCTGAAACATTGGCTTGCGGTACCGGAGTTACAGCCTCTTCCATAGCATCTTTCATACATGGTGCAAAATCTTTTACAACCGATGGAGAAAGGGTAAAATTTGATATAGAGGCTCTGGGGGACTATTTAGCCGTTGATTTCATACCTCGTGATGATGGAAAGAGATTCGAAGAGATCTGGCTTACCGGCCCTGCAACATTTGTGTTCGAAACTGAAGTAGAACTCTAGCGTTTATTTTCTATCTTTGTAAGACTAACCGTTGATTTATGGAAATTTTCCGATACATAGGTATAAAGAGGAAAGTCTTCCTCGGCTCCATCGTCCTGGCAATGGTTCTGCTGATTTCGAGTTCCATCTCCATGTTTGAGTATACAAGGATGAATGATCATGTTGCTGAACTCATTTCAGATAATACCAACAGTATTGAAGTATCGAGAGAACTTCTCGCAAAAGCGGAGGAGTACAATCTTCGTCTTATGCACCTGGTCTTAGGAGAAGTTGGTGAAGAGAGTATCGCGGTAATCAACGACGATGCATTCATCTCTTTTTTCAGCGGCATAAAGGAGAGTTTTGTAACCGAGCAGGACAAGGCTAACGTAGATTCAGTGATGTATGCCTTTGCTGCATATATGCATGTCGTGCGTGAGGCCTCCGATATATGGCTTACCAACAAAGATGATCTTCTAAAGGAGTGGTATTTCAACCGTCTTCAGCCCGTTTATGCCAAACTTAAAGCATATATTGAAAAGCTGACCAATGATAGTCAGGATGCATTGATTCATAATTCTCAGTCGCTTCAGGACAATTTTTACAGAAGTCTCATGCCGGGTCTGATCTCAGCCTTACTGGGCTTTCTTATGGTTCTGCTCTTTAATTATTATCTGAACCACTACTTGATCAATCCTATTTTGAAGATAACGCGGGGGATAAAGGGCTACCTGAGTTTCAACAAGAAATATGAAGTTAAGATTGAGAGCAAAGACGAACTCGCAGAGCTGAATGACTCCGTCAATGACATTATCGATATTAATAAATCTGCAAAAAAACAGAGTTGATGAACGCCGGCGTTATATCCAGATACGTTGGAATTGCGCTGATATGCAACGCCTTCTTTATGTTGCTCTCTGCCGTAATTTCGGCACTGTACGGCTTTGATTCCTCATTCAGCCCTCTCCTTGTGAGCTGCTTTTTGACTTTTCTGTTCGGAATATTCCCGTTGATATTTGTTACAGGCGGTCGTGACATCAATATCCGTGAAGGACTGGCCATATTGTTGCTGGCCTGGTTTCTTTCTTGTATTTTCGGTATGTTGCCTTACGTACTGTGGGGAGGAGAGTTTAATCTGGTCAATGCCTGGTTTGAAAGTGCTTCAGGCTACACCACCACAGGCGCTACTATTCTCAATGAGATTGAAACTCTACCTCACGGGCTGCTCTTCTGGAGATCTTCTACTCACTTCATTGGTGGCTTGGGAGTCGTTGTGTTCATAATCATGTTTCTTCCTACTGTGGGTATGATAGGTTTCAGGATGTCTAAAATGGAGGTCATGGATGTTTCGAGGAGCAATTTCCAATATAGGTTCAAAAAGCTAATCCGTGTCTTTGTTACAGTATATCTTGTTATCACAGCCATCTCATTTGCGGCATTATTGCTGGCCGGAATGTCTCCTTTCGATGCCATAAACCACGCCTTCAGTGCAGTAGCTACCGGGGGATTCAGTACGCGCAACCTCTCCATAGCTGCATTTGATTCTCCTTTGATAGAGTTTATATTGATTCTATCCATGATACTATCCTCCATTCACTTTGGCGTGATATATGCCTCATTCGCAACCAGGTCGGCCAAAATCTTTAAGGATCCGGTCACCAGGTTTTATCTGATGACCATACTTCTCTCAACGATAATTGTTGCCGTAAGTCTTTTACTGGAGGGAGTTGAACAAGGCATTTTCCACGCATTGCGCAATGGGGCTTTTGCGGTGGTCTCTATTATCAGTACCACAGGTTTTTCCATAAGCGACACCTCCGGGTGGCCTATACTTTCAATAATGGTTTTGTTATATGTATCTGTGCAGTGCGGTTGCTCAGGATCTACCTGCGGTGGTGTCCGTTCAGACAGAGTATGGCTCATATTAAAGGGGGTCAGAGCACAACTTATAAAGATGGCTCACCCAAATGCTGTGGTCCAGGTTAAGTCCGGTGGCCAGGTGATTGAGAAGGATCTGATTTCGAGTGTACACACATTTCTATTCATATATATGGTTTTAACCTTCCTCGGCTCACTTTTCTATGCTATGACCGGTATGAGTATGATGGAGTCGGTGAGTTCCTCAATATCCATGATGGGCAATATGGGTCTTGCCTTTGGTGAGAATAATTCTTTTTATAATTTTGCCAACGCTCCGCAGATTTCAAAAATTGTAATGGGTATTCAGATGATATTCGGCCGTCTTAGCCTCTACCCTGTATTGCTTATATTCACGCTCTTCAGAAAAAGATTTTGATGGCAGCTGAGGAGTATCTCATAGAGAAAATAGGGGAGAAACTGGGGTATGAGCCCACTACTTGTCAGCAGAAATTAATAGCCTCCCTGGCTCGTTTTACTGTCGAATACGACACTTGCGATCTGATGCTTGTAAGTGGTTTTGCCGGTACCGGCAAAACCTCCGCAATCGCTGCATACGTCAAGACACTCAAAGAACACGACCACCGTTTTGTGCTCCTGGCTCCCACAGGCCGTGCAGCAAAGGTGTTGGCAGGTTTCACTCAGGAACAGGCATTTACCATACATAAACATATTTATCGCCAAAAATCCATTAACCATGGGTTCGGCGAGTTTGAACTGGATATAAATAAGCACAAGGAGACTATCTTCATAGTGGATGAGGCCTCACTGATCTCAACTTCCAGCGCCCAACAAAACATATTCGGAAGCGGCGATCTGCTATCCGACCTGATAGCTTACTTGCGTGCCGGAGTCGATAACAAACTTATCCTAATTGGAGACAAAGGACAGTTGCCACCTATAGGGCTTACCTACAGTCCGGCGCTGGATGACTCTTATATGGGGCGTTATGGGAAAGTAATTACTTCTGAGCTTACTACTGTGGTGCGACAAGCTGCAGATTCGGGAATTTTGAGCAATGCTACTGCCATCAGGTTACTTTTGGGTAGCAGTGGTCCGATGATACCACAATTACGCACAAAGGGCTTTGAAGATGTTATTAGAATTCATGGAGGTGAACTCATAGAGTCGCTCTCCGATATGTTTGACAAATATGGTACAGATGAAGTGGTGGTACTTTGCAGGTCCAACAAACGTGCCAATCGCTACAATATGGGCATACGCTCAAGTGTACTTTTTCTCGAGGAGCGTCTCACGCGTGGTGACAAACTGATGGTGGTTAAAAATTGCTATCAGTTTCTGGATGATGTGCCTGAACTCGATTTCATTGCAAACGGCGATGTTGCCGAACTTATTAGAATATATGGATATGAAGAGAGGTATGGATTGAATTTTGCAGAGGCAGTATTGTCATTCCCGGACTACAATGATGTGGAGATTACGGCGAAAATTATCCTCGACACGCTCCAGTCGGAAGCTCCGGCTTTGAGCGAAGAGCAACAGAGAGTTCTTTATGAAGGTGTCAATGAGGATTATGCCCATGTAAAAGGTAAGAAGAAGAGGTATTCTTCCGTGCGTGAAGACAAATATTTTAATGCCCTCCAGATCAAGTATGCGGCAGCCATCACAGGTCATAAATCGCAGGGAGGCCAGTGGAAATGCGTTTTCATAGACAATCCCTTTTGGAAAGACCCGGTCGAGGATGATCTGAAATGGCTCTATACCGCCATCACCCGGGGAGTTGAGAGAGTTTATTTTGTTAATTTTAAAGATGATTTTTTTATAGATTAGAATGAATATTATGTATTGGATTTTATTTATTGCTGTTGCGGTAGTCAGTTTTGCCGTTCAGTATAACCTTAAGAGAAAATTTGAGAAGTACTCTCGGATACCTCTCGGTTCAGGTATGACCGGAGCGGAGGTTGCGGAGAGGATGCTCAGCCAAAATGGCATAAATGATGTCAAGGTGACAGCTGTCGGTGGTCAGCTTACAGACCATTTCAACCCTCTGACAAAGACTGTCAATCTCAGCGAGGGAGTCTACCATTCCAACTCGGTGGCTGCGGCAGCTGTAGCTGCGCACGAGTGCGGTCATGCCGTGCAACACGCAAATGGTTACATTCCGCTCAAAATGCGCTCGGCATTGGTGCCGGTGGTGAGTTTTGCATCCAAAATAATGTCGTGGGTACTTTTGTTGGGTATGTTTCTCATCAATGTCTTTCCACAGGTACTGATGGCCGGTATAGCGCTGTTTGCACTCACTACACTATTCAGTTTCATTACGCTTCCGGTGGAAATCAATGCCAGCAAGAGGGCCCTTGTATGGCTCAATACTACAGGTATCACAGATATTTCTAACCATGAGCATGCCGAAAAGGCCCTCCGTGCTGCTGCTTATACCTACGTAGTGGCCGCCTTGGCCTCACTGGCTACCTTGGTTTATTACATCATGCTTGCAAACAGAAGATAATATGCAACACTTCAGATCAGCATTAGCGGCTCTGCTTATTCTCTTAACCCTAGTTCCCTCTGTAGGCGCGCAGGAAAAAAAGAGTCTCACAAATGCGGAGATTCTGGGCAATATGCCAAAAGGTATAGTGGGACAGCCTGCCATACCGATGGCATTTGATGACAACAGGACATTAATTTATAGGGAGGGGCAGGAATTTTTCAGATATGACCTCCGAAAGGGGAGTGCCGAACCTTTCTCATATACTCCACCTAAGGGAACTTCGCGTTTCGAAGAATTGGTTCCGGGTTGGAAAAATCCCACATTCTCTCCCGATTCCACTAAAATAGCATATACTCTAGATAACGATCTGTATAGTATAAATGTGAAGAGTAAAAAGATCATCAGGCATACCTTCGATGGGTCGGAACTCAATCTTAATGGGTATGCCTCCTGGGTCTATTATGAGGAAATATTTGGTAGGGGCTCCAATTACAGGGCATTTTGGTGGTCTCCCGATAGTAAGGTAATTGCCTATTACAACTTCGACAACTCTCAGGTACCCATGTTTCCCATTTATAATTCACAAGGTCAACACGGTTCACTTACTCAAACCCGTTACCCCAAGGCCGGTGATTCCAATCCCAAGGTTAGGATAGGCTTTGTTTCGGCAAACGGGGGAGAGACTGTCTGGTCCGACTTCGACCCGGAGCCAGACCAATACTTCGGTATACCCTTTTGGAACGGTGATGGCAAGCGTTTTATGGTTGCAAGGATGGATCGTGCACAAGACAATCTTGAGCTCTTTTCAGTTGACCCCATATTAGGAAACTTCGTCTGCGTATATGCAGAACATCAGGAGAGTTGGATTGATTGGATGGAGGAGATGCTTTTTACTCCTGAAGGTATCTATATTGTAAGGGATTTCGAGGGATGGGAGCAGATCTACTTCCTCTCTTATGACGGTAATCGTTTTGAAAAACTTACCGGAGGTCGAAATTGGGGTATAAGTCTGCTCAAGGTGGATTCAAAATATCTATTCTTTACTGCCAAGAGAGAGGCAACCACGAGAGTGGATATATACAGAGTAACCCTTAGGAGTCAAAAGACCGAAAGAGTCTCTTTTGACAACTATAATTTTGCCAATGTCATCATCTCTCCCGACAGCCGCAATGTGGCGGCAGTCGTTTCAAATGCTCAAACCCCTTATTTTTTGGTAAATATTTCGCTTCCTACAGGAAATCTCAACAGGAAGAAAGTAACTGTAATTTCAGACTCAAAAGGTACCGACTTCGACAAATATGATATAGCTCTGCCAGAGATCATCACCATTAAAACCCGTGACGGGCTTGATATTCCAGCCTCAGTGATCTGGCCTGTCAACCTGGATAAAAGTAAAAAATATCCCGTAAAGGTTAATATCTACGGAGGTCCCAACTCCCCGCAGGTACGTGACAGATGGAGCGGAGTCTCATTTTCCAACCAATGGTGGGCTAACAATGGAGTTATACAGGTGACTCTGGACAACCGGGCAGGTGGTCATTTCGGAAAAAAGGGACTTGAGCAGGTTTACAGACAACTCAGTATTCCCGAACTACGGGACTTTATCGATGGTATCAAACATTTTCTGGCAATGCCATTTGTGGATGCTGACAAAATAGGTATAGAGGGCTTTTCATACGGTGGCATGATGACAGTTCTCTGTGTTACCGAAGGCAGCGATTACTTTAAATATGGAATTGCAGGAGCCGGAGTGTATGATTGGCATCTGTATGACTCACACTACACGGAAAGATATATGGACAGGCCCCAGGACAACCCGAAAGGTTATGAAGAAACTAATGTGTTGGGACGCCTCTCCAATTATAAAGGTGATAAAACCAATATGATACGCCTTACTCATGGTACCGGTGACGACAACGTGCATTTCCAGAATACACTTCAGTTGATTGACGTACTACAGAAACAGAATAAGGATTTTGAACTTATGATTTACCCCGAGGCTATGCATGGTTACCGTGGTACACAGGGTCGTCACTCTGCAATGCAGGATTATATCTTCTGGTACCGCTATCTTCTGGATTCAGAACTCCCTTCCGACCTGCTGGAATATTTCAAAAAGTAACAGGCAGTGGCTCCGAGATAATCATTACTTTCTCGCCGGAGGCGAGTGTAGTGGCAAAAAGATGTAGATTACCGCCATCACGAATCTTGAGACGCTGCTTCAATGCGTTAGTATCAATAGGAAAATTGAGTGCTACGCAATTTATGAAAGGGTATTCGCGCGATATGGTGCGGATACCCTCTTTATTGAAGGGTATTATACGTTCGATACTGAAGGATTTTCCCGGGAATCCCTCTATAAGAGTATCCGATGTATATAGATGGGTACTCGTAGCAATCTTGGAAATCCCGAAACGTACGCAGGGAAGCTTGAATGCTCCTGCCTTAAGAATTGCCCGACCGGGCTGATGAAGGTATCTTCCCGGAGTAGCAATAGGGCATTGGGCTATTTTTTCCTCCTTGATAGTAAAAGTAAAACGACTCTCTCTATCTCTGCTTAGTTCAACGGCATGAATGGGAACATCCTCGGAAGGCAAAAGCTCTCCTGAGCCACTCATAAGCAGTAGCAGTTCTTTACATTCGTTGTCATTAGAGAGGACGTGTACCTCTTTGACACATGGTACTTCTCCCAAAGTAGCAGAAATGTCGACCATGGGCGAAAGTTTGACCAGGACTTGTTTTGCAGCCCTGAGTAGCGCATCGCTAAGCTCAATCATATCTGGTTCGTACTCTTTAATGGAGAAGACTCTGCCGGAGGTTTTGGAGCGTCTGGCAGGGTCGAGGTATATCAGGTCGAATTCTCTCTTTTCTCTCTCCTTAGTTTCCGACAATTCTTCACATCTCTCTTTTAAATCTTCATTCGTTCCCGCGAATCTCTTCAGATATTCCTTGCAATCACCGTTTGTAATAGTGATATTTTCAAGTCCCAGTACTTTAAAGTTGTGTTGTGCTGCTTCATACAATCGTGGGTCGCTCTCCATATATAGGCATTTCTCCGCTCTGTGAGCCATAAAACTGCAATCCACTCCGAGTCCTCCCGTAAGATCGGCTATAGTGCCGCCTTTAGGCACGAAACGCATTTTATATTCCGCCGTAGTCTGGGAACTGCACTGTTCCACGCTGAGAGAGGTGGGGTAAATAAGTTCAGGATAGGTGTGCCATAGAGGAACCTTGTAGACAATTTTCTTGCGCGCCTCTATTGCAGATGCCGCTCTGTTCATATCCACTCCGGGATAGCGCGAGGCGCTAAGAAGCAGCTGAGCACTCTCTTCCTCTGCATGTTCCATGATGAACGATATGGTCTTATCTTCTTCCAATGTGCTTTTGACTATGATTGGGGCAAAGATAGCTTATTAATCAACTTTTTTATGTAAGTTTGTATGTTTTATTAGCTCTAATTTATAATACTATCAGATCAATATGGAAACGAATTACCTGGAAGTTGCAAAGAGTTGGCTAGGTGTCGGATTTGACGATGAGACAAAAAAAGAAGTTGCACTCCTCATGAGGGAGGATCCAAAAGAGCTTGAGGATTGTTTTTATCGCCTGTTGGAATTCGGTACCGGGGGATTGAGGGGCATCATGGGTGTTGGTACGAACCGAATGAATAAATATACGGTCGGGATGGCCACGCAGGGCATGGCAAACTACCTCAAATCATATTTTAAAGACTCCGGCAAGATCAGTGTCGTGATTTCATACGACAGTCGCAATAACAGTCGAGAGTTTGCTATGATTGCCTCCAGAGTGCTTATGGCCAATGGTATAAATGTTTTTCTTTTTGACAATATCAGACCCACTCCCGAATTGAGTTTTGCCATCAGACACCTCGAATGTCAGGCGGGCATAATGATTACCGCTTCCCACAATCCAAAGGAATATAATGGTTACAAGGTATTCTGGGAGGATGGAGCACAGATTATAGCACCACATGACAAGAATATCATAGCAGAGGTGGCCGGCATAACTTCGGTCGCACAGGTGAATTTTGGTGACGATCTTGTGCTTTTCCCTACACCTATAGGTGAAGAGGTGGACAAAGCCTATCTTGATGCAGTGCTTTCTCTCACACTTTCTCCCGATTCCGTAAAGCGCCATTCGGATTTAAAAATAGTCTATACACCTTTACATGGCACCGGAGTACGTCTTGTTCCCCAAGGGTTACGACAGATAGGATTTTCAAACATTTATAACGTTAATTCACAGGATGTCAGTGACGGAAATTTTCCCACAGTTGCTTCGCCCAATCCCGAAGATCCTGCCGCACTTAAACTTGCAATTGAGAAAGCCCTGGAAGTGGGCGCAGATATAGTGATGGCAACTGACCCTGATGCAGACCGTATAGGATTTGCAGTACGAGATGACAAAGGGGAGTTGGTTTTGTTAAATGGCAACCAGATATTCTCTATTCTCACAAGCTATATGCTTACCCGTTGGTCTGAGCTGGGTAAACTCCAAGGAGGTGAATATGTGGTTAAGACCATCGTTACCACCGAGCTTGTCCGTGCTATTTGTGAAAAATATGGAGTTGAACTCTATAATGTGCTTACCGGATTTAAATATATAGCTGAAATTGTGCGAAAAAATGAGGGTAAAAAGGTTTTCATTTGTGGTGGTGAGGAGAGTCATGGCTTTAATGCCGGTGAATTTGTAAGAGATAAGGACTCCATAGTTTCATGTGCTCTCTTTGCGGAGTGTGCCGCATGGCTAGCTGACAGCGGCAAGAGCATATACGACTATCTTCAGGAGATTTATTCCGAGTATGGTTATTACAAGGAGAAACTCCTTTCCGTTACAAAGAGCGGAAAAGAGGGGCTGGAACAGATACGGCATATAATGAGAGATTTAAGAATTACCCCTCCTACAGAACTTGTAGGATCACCTGTTGTGAAAATAATAGACTACAACGTGCCGGAAGAGACAAATCTTCCAAAGTCCAATGTGCTGCAATTTTTTAGCAAAGATGGCAGTCTGGTCTCTGCGAGACCCTCCGGTACAGAGCCGAAAATCAAGTTTTATTTTGGTGTAAAGGGAGACGACGCCGATAAGAAGATCAAGAAGGTTTTCTCGCAATTCGAAAAATTTGCGCAAAAATATTAATCAGCGTGTAAAGTACGAAAATCGCTGAAATAACCGGCGGTAGAGTCTCAAGTATGCTGTTTTGGTGTGGGATAAAAATCATACCTAAAATAAGGACTATAACTGCAATTATCATAAATGAGGAAAAGAGTGGTGCTTCCCTGAAGCTCACTCTTTTCTTTTTAAGCGAAAACATAGGTATCTCACTTACCAGCAAAAGGGCAAGTATAATCGATATGGTGGGGATAAACCATACGCTGTCTAGCAGCACGTTGACAAATGATGGCATGTTATGGAGACGGCATATATCGGCATAAGCAACCATAGGTGCAATGATCATGGCATTGGCGGGTGTGGCAAGGCCGATAAAGTCGCTCTCCTGGCGAGTGTCAAGATTGAATTTGGCCAGCCTGAGAGCAGAAAAGGCTGTTATTGCCAGAGGGACAAATGCCAAAAAAGTGTACCGGTGTCCCGAATTGTAGTACCAGTTGAAAAGGATAAGGGAAGGAGCCAGACCGAAACTTATCAGATCTGCAAGAGAGTCCAGCTCCTTGCCTATATCAGAATATGCTTTGAGCAATCTCGCACTGAAGCCATCCAAAAAATCAAAAACTACAGCTGCTGCCATAAAAAGGAATGAACCGAGATAGAGGCCCCATAAGGCCATTATAACTGCGCAGCAGCCGCAGGTCAGGTTGAGAAGTGTTATGATGTTTGGGATGTGCTTCTTCATAAGTGCTACTCTATGCCCATCTTTTTACGGATCGCCTTTGGGATCGCATGCTTGTGTACAAGTATAGCCAATGTCCTCATCTTCACATAGGTTTCGGACATATAGAGGTAACCGCCCATCTCCTCGTTACGAGCTGTACCCCAGGAGTTTTTGGTTTTATAAAATTTTGTACCATTCTGGTCTTTGAAAAGACCTGTAAGATGCATCAAGTGGTCATCCACAGTCTGGAACGTTTCAAAATAATTCTGTCTTAGCTCCTGTGTCGCATCCAGTTCGGGATAGATTTTCTCAAACTTGACTGCCTCTTCAAAAAACTCGGGTTTTGGGTCAATGGCAATTCCGCGGTTATGGTTAAATGACTTGGAAATCAGGTCTCCATCCCATGCAACAGTGTAGCCGTTGAGAAGAGCATTGTCGATTATGGCCATAAACTCATCCAAAGGTACATTGTAGTAGAGCTGGTGATCCCAGTTGTCGGGAATCTCCAGCGGAACTTTTTTATAGAAAGGATGGTGGGTAAAACTTGTGATTTCAACATAATCGCTGAGATCGTCAAAGCCCAGCATTGTGGCAAAGCTCTTGGGAGTGTACTTTCTGCCGTTATACTCAAATTCTTCCGGAAGTTTGCCGAGGTAGGTATCGAAGAGATGCTCATGAATTTTCCAATATTCGGGTGAGCGTACTTTTCTCTGAACGCTTACCTCGGAAAGAGCCTTTACAAAGGCACTCAGCTCGCTGTGGTTGTGTTTGTCCGAGTCATAAGCAATGCCGCTATAGGCACTTTCAGGTACAATGCCATGCTCGGTAATGGCGTTGACGGCCATATGCGAGAGTGAGCCCGGACCTACATTCCCCTTACCAAGACGGAGGTAGTTGTCGCTCATTCTCTTGTTGTAATTGTGACGCACTACAAACATTTCGGAAAGGTCGTAAACCCCTTTCCCCTGGCGAATAAGCTCTGCTTCCAGAAGTGATATCGTAGCAAAGCACCAGCAAGTACCGGTGCTGGCCTGATCCTTTACGGGGGTTACTTCAATGTCCTTTACAGGAGTAAATTTGTAGATGGTCTGGGTCTGCGAGAAAGCCGATGCTGCAATAATTACAGCTATGACAATTAGTAAAATACGTTTCATAGTATGGTTGTTATATCTGATTTGTTATTTGATGCGCAACTTCCTTCTGATCTCCCTCGGAATGGCTTCTTTGTGTACCATGATGTCCATGGTCTTGTACTTCACGTAATTTTCGGAAACGTACCAAATACCTTTGTACTTGCTATTTTCACCCCAGGAATTTTTAACCATAAAATAATTGGTTCCATTCTGGTCCTGTGCAAGGCCAAAAATGTGCATTCCGTGGTCATCGGTAGTCGTTTTCTCCTCATACCCCTGCTGGCGGAGCTCCGCTGTCACTTCAATTTCCGGAACGGGTGCCTTGAATACAGGTCTGCCGGTGCCGGGATCTGCGCCTACCCAGTGTGCTTGGTCGGAGCCCACTTCTTCAGTTTTCTTACGAATTGCATCCATGTCTGGGACAATGCCAATCCCATCCCTGGTAAATCCGGTTTCACTCACATCCGATGCCCAGGCAAAAGTAAAGCCATTTTCAATTGCATAGTACATCACTGCCATAAGTTCATCGAGAGGGAGGTTATATGCTCTCTCCCAGCGCCAGTTGTCTCCAACTTCCACTGGGTGTTCTTCATAATAGGGAAGGTGTGTCCAGGATACCAGATCCACATAATCATCCAGATTGATGCCCAGTGACTCCATGTATGACTTTGGAGTGTATTCTTTGCCTTCGTATTGGAATTTCTCAGGTATGGGGCCAAGATAAGCGGAGAGGATACCCTTTAGTCCGGGAATCCAGGCAGTGGAGAGTTTCCTGTTGGGATTCTTCAGGATACCGTCAACATAACCTTTAAGACCGGCAGCGAGTTCTCCATGCATGTGCCGCTCCGTTCCATAATTGAGACCTGGCATTACGGAATTGGGAACGATGCCGTACTGTTTCAGTACACATAATACATCACCGAAGGAGCTACCTTGCGCGTAATTGAGATGACCGTCAACACGGATGTACTTGATAGCTTTGTCAACGTATGCATTTGAAACAACGAACATCTCTGATAGATCAATGTCACTTTTGTAACCCTGACGGATGGCCTCGGACTCAAAAAATGAGAGTGCGGCAAAACACCAGCAGGTACCGGTACTGGCCTGGTTCTTTACAGAGGTAATGGGATGCTCTTCAACTGTCGTAAAGAGGAAGCCTTCAGGCTTTGTCTCATCTTTGGACTGAGCTGCGGCTGAAAAGCAGATTAGAGCTGCTAATGAGAGAGTTAGGATTTTTTTCATTATAAATTGGATTAAAAATATTCGCATCCAACAAAATTAATGAATATGTCTCTTTTATCCAAAATAATTTCGCCGCTAATAGCCGCTTTAATCTTGACAAAAAGTCAGTTTGTAACCGGTGGCAAACAAATTGAAACTAATAATATATAAATAAATGAAAACGAAAAAACAGAATTAACAAGTATGGACAAGCAGAATCTCGAAATTTTGAACAGATACGCCATAAACCTCAATGAGAAGGCTAGGCAGGGCAAACTTGACCCTGTCATAGGGCGTGATGATGAGGTGCGCAGAGTACTGCAGATCCTCAGCCGAAGAACTAAAAACAACCCTATACTAGTAGGCGAGCCCGGTGTTGGTAAAACAGCCATTTCCGAAGGTATCGCCCAGCGAATTGTCAATGGCGACGTGCCTGAGAACCTAAAGAATAAAGATCTGTACTCACTGGATATGGGTGCATTGATAGCGGGAGCCAAATACCAGGGCGAGTTTGAAGAGAGGTTGAAGGGAGTGGTTAAAGCGGTTACCGAAAGTGAAGGTGAAATTATCCTATTTATTGATGAAATCCACACTTTGGTAGGAGCCGGACGCACTTCCGGAGCCATGGATGCCGCAAATATCCTCAAACCGGCACTTGCCAGGGGAGAGCTCAGGGCCATAGGCTCCACCACTCTGGATGAGTACCGCAAATACTTTGAGCAGGATAAGGCGCTTGAGCGCAGGTTTCAAATGGTGATGGTGGATGAGCCTACTCCTGCTGAATCCATCGCCATTCTCCGCGGACTTAAGGAGAGATATGAAAATCACCACAAGGTACGCATAGAGGATGATGCAATCATTGCGGCGGTAGAACTCTCGCGCAGATACATTACAAACAGGTTTTTGCCGGACAAGGCGATAGACCTGATAGATGAGGCGGCCTCAAAACTCCGCCTGGAAATCAACTCCGTACCGGAGCCAATAGATGAATTGAACAGAAAGATAATGCAACTCGAAATTGAGCGGGAGGCGGTAAAGAGAGAGGGCAAAAGTCCAAAACTTACCGCTATACAGGAGGATATTACCCGCTTATCAGGTGAAAGGGATGTTTTGATGAAACAGTGGGAGGAGGAGAAAAAGCTTTTGACTGCAATTCAGAGCAATCGTCAGGCCATCGAAGAGTATCGCATACAGGCAGATGATGCAGAACGTCGTGGAGACTACGGCAAGGTGGCTGAACTCAGATACGGTAAGATAGCTGAAGCTAAGGCACAAATTGACAAGCTTATGGCCGAAAAAGAGCATAACGACCACCCTATCCTAAACGAGCAGGTGACCAGCGAGAATGTAGCTGAGGTGGTAGCCAAATGGACCGGAATTCCCGTTCAGAAAATGCTCCAGAGCGAAAGGGATAAACTCTTGAATATGGAGGAGGTACTCCATCAGCGTGTAATAGGACAGGATGAAGCTATAGCAGCAGTATCTAATGCCGTGCGCCGCAGTAGAGCGGGATTGCAGAACGAAAAAAGACCGATAGGCTCATTCATGTTCCTCGGAAGTACCGGAGTGGGAAAGACCGAATTGGCTAAAGCTCTTGCTGAATATCTCTTCGATGATGAAAACATGATTACCAGGATAGACATGAGCGAATATCAGGAGCGTCATACAGTCTCTCGTTTGATAGGAGCTCCTCCGGGTTATGTGGGATATGAAGAGGGTGGACAGCTGACCGAAGCGGTACGCCGCAAACCTTACTCTGTGATCTTACTGGATGAGATAGAGAAGGCACATCCGGATGTTTTCAATCTGTTGTTGCAGTTGCTGGATGACGGTCGTCTTACAGACAATAAAGGCCACACTGCCGACTTCAAGAATACTATCTTGATAATGACCTCCAATATCAATCCGGACCTGGTCAAGGAGTCTTTCAGACCGGAATTCCTCAATAGGATAGATGAGATCATAGTCTTCCACGAGCTTTCACCCGAGCATATTCGCAGCATCGTCAAACTGCAAGCTAATCTGTTGCAGAAGCGACTGGAGGCAATGGATATTAAAATTTCCTTTACCGAAGAGTTTTACGACTATATGAGTGTAAAGGGATACGATCCCGCCTATGGTGCCAGACCTGTCAAAAGGGTGCTCCAGAGAGAATTGATAGACTATTTGGCAACACTCCTATTGGACGGTACCCTCAGCAAGGAGTCCGAGATTACGGCAACCTTCGTTGATGGTAAACTCAAGCTTTATTAAAGTGTAGGGAGTCTCCCCACTCACCAAATCCGATCTCTGCCTCCCCAAGGTCCAAATCCTCCAGCAGGAGCGCCTTGCGGTCGTAGAGATTGTAGTATTTGCGGTAGTCTGAAGGTGTGATGTTGGGCATCACTATATTGGCTCCTGCACGGATAGCCATGATACGTCCTTTGGGATGAAGGGCTTCCAAAGCAGTGGAGGCAGCAATGTTTATATCAGGCACTAGGATTCTAAGCAGAGATATCATCTTTAGGGATAGCTCCAATCGTTCGGCTACGGAAGGGAATGATGCCCCGGGATCACTATTTGTAATAATAGTAAGTGGGGTGTCATCGTGGGGTACGTAGGGTCCCATTCCAATCATAGGGAAGTCCATTTCTTTTAAAAAGAGCAGATCGGAAGCCAGATGTTGGGTGTTTTGCCAGGGGAGTCCTATCATAACGCCACTTCCGGCTTGGTAGCCTATAGATTTGAGGTCCATGAGAGCTTCTATGCGCCTTTCGTATGAATGATAGCCATCATCCGGATGTATTTTGCGGAATAAATCGGGGTCTGAAGTCTCTATGCGGAGCAAATATCTGTGAGCCCCCGCCTCGAACCAATCTTTGTAAACTTCGGCACTCTGTTCTCCCAGAGAGAGGGTGATGCCCAAAGCCCCATCTCCGATGCGTTTGATACGATGAAGTAAAGATGTGATCCTCTTTGTGAAGATACTATCCGTGCGTTCACCGCCTTGAATCACGACTGATCCAAATTCGGCAGCGTATGCATGCTTTGCACAGGTCAGGACCTCTTCATCAGTAAGGGTGTATCTTTCGCATAAGGTATTTCCTTTGCGGATACCGCAGTAGAGACAGTCTTTACGACAGATATTGGATATCTCTATAAGGCCCCTAAGGTGGACTTTGGGGCCTATAGTCCTCAATTTGATATCGGCTGCCCTTCTATGAAGGTCGCTGATGATCTCTGGGTCTCTGCAATTAAGCAGATCAATTATTTCTCTCCGGCTAATCATTACTCTTCTTCACCGTCCGGATAGACGAATCCAGGCCACTCAAAGAAATCGCAATCTATAAAGGTAAGGCTCTCGTCAAATGTGGAAGGAACCGTACATTTTTCAAATGAGATGCCTTTACTGTCGAAGCTTGAAATATAGTTTTCAGATATGATGTTGCATTCGTAAAAGCGGAAATTTTCGCACCCATTGAGCCACATGTTGCTCTCCGAACAGTCACGTATAATCGTATTATTGATCTTGAAATTTTTGGACAATGTTGCTTCTATGCCGGTGGTACCGCAGCCGAAAAGGTCGCAATTGTTAATAGAAACTCCATCACATTTGGTAAAATTCAGTACAGCCCCTGAACAGGAACCCTCTTCAGGATAGTGTCCCAACTGGAGATTTTCAAGAGTGATGCCGGTGCATCCGTTGAAATTGAAAACATCTGCATAGCGGGGAGAAACATATATCTTCGTGTATTCATCACAGTCAGCTCCCTTTATTGTGAGGTTTTTCATGTTATAAAAGCCGAGTTCATTCCCGTCAAACTCCTCTTGGGCCATAATGTCACTGAACTCTTCTGTTACATCCCAGTCAGCGTACATTGACATTGCCCCCAGGAAGTTTGCTTCAATAGCCAGATCAATGGCATCGGTCAACCAGTAAATGCCTTCAGTATTGTTAAGGATGATGGTGCGATCATTGCCGATCGCTTTTATCAGTTCCTCGGCATTATTTACAGTTATAACCTCCGTTTTTTTTGTGGAACTACATGATGCTGCCACAATTGATATGGCTGCAACTAATAAAAGTGATATTTTTTTCATAGTCACTAAGGATTGTTGTGGGTTTATAAATATTTAGTTGTTATGGTTGTAGTGCGTGTTCCTCTTCGGCATCACTCTGTGATATAAGCAGAAGATGGTCACCGGAAAGAATTTCCAAAGTGCCGTTAGGCACCAGATATGCGTTACCTCTCTTAATCATTATCACCAGTACCCCCTGAGGTAGATTCATATCCTTAAGCTGGTTACCATTGGCAAGCAGTTCCTCCGTAACTGTAACATCCCAGAGTTTTGAGTCAATCTCTTCCGGAAGTTCCACTCCGAAAAGATTTCCTTCTTTTGGAAGATCAGTTGCCACGCCAAGCAATTTAGCCATCCATGTAATAGTCGTACCCTGAATCAACAATGAGAGAATGGTAATGAAAAATACTATATTAAAGATCACATCTGCTCCCGGTACTTCGGCTACTACGGGGTAAGTTGCGAAAATAATGGGTACTGCTCCCCTCAGCCCCACCCAGGAAGCGAAAACCTTGGGTTTGAAAGTGGGCTGCTTAAAGGGTAGAAGCGTTATCATTACAGTCAAGGGACGAGCAAAGAATATCATAAATAAGCCAATCAATGTAGCAGGAAGAGCCACCTCAATCAACGAGTGAGGCTCAACCAGCAAGCCGAGTGTGAGGAAAACCACGGCCTGGCAGAGCCAGGTGATACCATCCATAAACTTCATACATTCCCTCTTTCTAACAAATGGAGAGTTTCCCATTATAATGCCGGCAATATAGACTGCAAGATAACCGTTACCTTTGGCCAACTCTGTAACGGAGAAGGTAAAGAAGACTATACTTAGCATTATTACAGGGTATAGGGCGACATTGTTGAGGTTAATCCTATTTATAACCCAGATGGCACCCTTGCCTATAAGAAAACCGATAAGCAAACCTAAAACAAACTGTAGTATGAAGTGGAACACGATGTTCCATGTGCTTAATTCACCAAACTTGCAGAATTGTATGAGCGCTACGGTCAGCATATAGGCCATAGGGTCATTGCTACCGCTTTCAAACTCGAGTAAAGGCTTTAAATTGTGTTTGAGTCCTACTTTCTGGGTTCTCAGAAGGTTGAATACAGAAGCGGAGTCGGTAGAGGACATGGTGGAGGCAAGCAACAGACAGAGTGCCAATGATCCGGTAAAGGAGAATGCGCCATTGCGCGTAAGCAGCCAAATGAACACTCCGGTAATCAATGCCATCAACATTACCCCAATTGTGGAAAGAGTAATACCTTGCCACATGACAGGCCTTATTTCTGTAAACCGCGTATCCAAACCACCCGAAAAAAGAATGACGCTTAACGCAAACATTCCTATGAACTGAGCATCCTTTACATCGGAAAACTGTATGCCGATACCGTCACTGCCAAAAACCATTCCTAAGATAAGGAAGAGCAACAGCATTGGAATTCCAATTTTGGCGCTGACACGACTACTGATAAAAATACTTACAAACAGAATAATGGATCCGATTAGCAGAATGTTTTCCGAGGTAAATACCATAATGGGTTGCGTTTGGTTATAAAAATGCAAAATTACTCATTTTATTATTAAATTTGCCATCAAAATAAAAAATAGAACAAATGAGTATCCGTACAATAGTCATTTTCGGAAAAAGGAATACAGGTAAGAGTTCGCTTATAAACTCTCTAACAGGTCAGCAGACAGCTATTGTCTCAGACGTTCCGGGCACGACTACCGATCCTGTTCGCAAAAGGGTCGAACTCCCCGGTATAGGCATTAGTAATATCATAGATACTGCGGGACTTGACGATAGTGGTACCCTTGGGGAGAGAAGAGTCGCCAAGAGCCTTGAAGCCATGGACCTTGCCGACCTGGCATTGATTCTCTTCACTGACAATTCATTCACCTCTCTGGAGCGTGAGCTGGTAGAGACCTTGAAGGAGTTGGAAATACCCTTTATTCTGGTGTACAACAAAAGCGATATCTCACCGCTGGATCCCGAACTTTTGGTAGATCTATCGGCTGAGTACGGTTATGTGGTGGAGTACTCCTGTGTGCAGAGTGACCCGGAAGTTGCAGAGGAGTACCGTTCGGAACTTGTTGCGGAGATACAACAGGTGCTTGCAACTATCGATGATGGTGAGAAACCGATGCTTGAGGGACTTGTATCAGCCTCGGACAATATACTGTTGGTATGCCCCATAGATGAAGGAGCACCCCATGGACGACTTATTCTCCCTCAGGTAACGGCAATAAGGGAGGTACTGGATGCAGGTGCTGTGGCTACCGTACTCCAACCTGCGGCTCTTAAAAAACATCTGGAATCGGGAGTATTGCCTGATCTGGTGGTTACCGACAGCCAGTTTTTTGCTCCGGTAGCCGATATTGTGCCTCAGGAGGTGCCCTTGACCTCGTTCAGCGTACTCCTCTCTCGGAGTAAAGGCCCATTTAAAGCACTTCTTGAGGGTGTGAAGGTACTTGGGGAGCTTAAGGACGGTGACAGAATCCTTATGCTGGAATCCTGTACCCACCATGCTTCCTGCGATGATATCGGAAGAGTGAAGATTCCTGCCCTCATACGTAAGGTGAGTGGCAAGAAGATAGATTTCGATTATATTTCCGGATTGGATCCCATAACAACCGGAGGGGCCAATAAATATCGCCTAGCCATACAGTGTGGAGGGTGTATGGTTACTACAACGCAGTTGCGTCGTCGTCTTGCCAGAGTAATGAGAGATGGGATCCCGGTGACAAACTACGGTATGACGATTGCCTATCTAAATGGAATAATCGATAGAGCCGTTGCTCCGCTGGTCTAGTGTTGTGGGGTACGGGGTGAGTGTGTAGTGTGAACGCTAAAACAATAAACCTATCTTAGCCTCCATTTTACAAAGTGCCCTTTTGCGCTCACGAAGTAGAAAAGGACTCCCAGAGCGTTGACTGCGCTCATCACCACAAATGCGGCATTGTATCCAAAGTGCTCGGCGGCTATACCGCCTATAAGTATTCCTATGCCAATGCCAAGGTCCCATGAGACATAAAGAGTGGAGTTGGCAGTACCTCTGCGATCGTTGGTGGTGAGATTTAGAAACATTGTCTGGAAGGCAGGGAACATCCTTCCGTTACCCAAACCTATAATCAGCGCTGCTCCGTAGTAACTCCATTCTTTGTGTACAAGAGTGAAGAGCAGATATCCGGTAAGTGAAATCAACACACCTGTGGAGGCGTTTTGCATTATTTTTCCATCTCTGAGAGCTCGCCCGCCGGCGATACGTGATATGATAAGTCCTGCCGAAAGCAACATAAAGAAGAGGCCCGTGCCGCTTGTAATGCCGAGTTCTTCTTTGCCATAGATGGCAATATAGGTTGAGAGGACGCCATACGCAAAACTGAAGCAGGCCATAGAAAGGCCCAGTTTCCAGCCTTTGATTAGCAGGAAGCGGTCGAGTGAAATGGGTGGTCTTACTATCTTCTCGCGATCTTTGAGGCGTACTGACATAGTACAGAGTAGCGCAAGAGCCGATATACCGATTGCATGGCTGAAAAGTACATTGTAGCTCTGCGTAGCTCCAAAAATAAGCAGGGCTACCGTAGGACTTATGGCGCTGGCCAGATTGTTGCTCAGACCGTAATACCCTATGCCTTCAGCTCTTCTGGAGGCAGGCAACACGTCTATGGCCACAGTGCTATTGGAAACTGTTGCTGCACCGAAAGGAGCTCCGTGGAGAGTTCTGACTATTGCGAAGAGAAGTAAAGAACCACTCAGAGGATATCCGATAAAAATGACGAATACCAGTGCAAAACAGATTACCAGCACCAGTTTTCTGGGGAAACTATCTACAATGTAACCGCTGAATGGTCTCACGAGCAGAGCGGTGATGGTGTATCCCGAGAGAACCAAGCCTATCATCTGTTTATCAGCACCGAAGGTTTCGCTCAGATAGATGGGAAAGAGTGGGGTTAGCAGCATAAAGGAGAAGTAGAGCAGAAAATTTGCACTCCACACTTTGATATAATTACTGTTCCATAGTCTCTCTTTCATACGGGTCGGGGCGATCTATCCTTCTTTATTGCTATTTTTCGTAAAACTTGTACAAAAACGAGCCAGATACTAACAAAAACCCCTTCTATATTGTATACAGAAGGGATTCTTGTGATCTGGTTGGGATTCGAACCCAAGACCCACAGCTTAGAAGGCTGTTGCTCTATCCAACTGAGCTACCAGACCGGTTCCTTGTCTCATTTGAGGGTGCAAATGTATTGTTTTTTTTTGGAGAAGCAAAGAAAAGTGACAATTTGGTCTACATCCAATATTGTCAGCCTATAAGTCTGAACAATCCTTCCGCAGCTGAAATAAGTCCCAGCAGAGCTATTAATGTACCGGATATACGGTTGATCCATAATAGTTGACGTAGTCGAAACCGCCGTCTGAAAATATTGATGCCGGTACTTAGAATGAACCACCATGAGGAAGTACCTATAAAGATGCCTGCCAGTATTACAACCACACTATATCTGGTATATTGCTCTCCGATATCAATCCCTACCAAGGCAAAAAAACCAAGTAAGAGAACTAAAGCACCGGGATTGGAAATGGTTACTGCAAATCCCTGTAATACTTCCTGAGCATACTTGGACCCGTTACTCTTCTTCGGTTGTCTAAGTTGCTTGACAGGGTTGCTGACAGCAATGTTGAGACCTATGAAGAAAATTACCACTCCACCTATGAACATTACCCATAGGCGGTTTTGGTCTATGAAATCGTTGATGAAAGAGAGTGAGAAGAGAGCAATCGTTGCGTAGAAAACATCTGCCAGCGAAGATCCGAGGCCAATGGAAAAACCGGAATTTCGTCCTTTACTGATGGTCTTCTGGATACACATTATACCCAGAGGTCCCAGAGGAATTGCAGCTCCCAGTCCCACTATGATCGCTTTTATGAAGTTCTCTAACATCATTATTTTTTTGCAAACGCAAATATAATCAACTTGCTCTATTTGTTCAAAAAAACTATCTTTGCAAGTGTGAAAGTGGAAAAGAAAATAAGACTTAAATTGTTGTTGCTCGCACTCCTTTTCGGAGTCCTGATGTCAGTACCATATCTCGTGCCACATTGTGGCCTTGTGGCGCTGGTGAGTTTCATTCCACTTCTCTATATGGATAAGATTGCATCGGACAACGGGATCCGTCGTATTTGGTGGTATCATTATCTTGCATTTTTGCTATTCAATATATTTTCGACTTTCTGGATCTGGTTTGTTTCCGAAGTGGGTGCAATTGCTGCAATTGCACTCAATACGTTACAGATGTCCATAGTTTTTGCCCTGTATCGTTGGAGTCGCAGGGTATTTACTTACCGTTGGCTCTCTTATCTGTTCCTTATAATCACATGGATTGCGTGGGAACATGTTTATTTTGAGATAGAGNNNNTCACCGGCTCCCTCGGCGGAACATTATGGATACTTCTCACCAATATTATTATTTTCTCCATCCTTACTCTTCGTGAGAAAGTTCTTGTGCGCAGGCTTACTCTGGCTGCCTGCGTACTGGTTTTTATCCCTATGGCAGCATCCCTGATTAGGTATTATACCATAGATTGTGAGAGCGGAGGGGAGAAAATAGAGGTTGTAGTGGTGCAGCCAAATATCGATCCTTTCAAAAAGTACGGGATACTTCCTCAGGAAAAGAGTGATGATGCCATGATCTCACTCGTACGTCAGGTCATAACCCCTCAAACCAGATATATTGTCACTCCTGAAACCTTTACTTACGATATGGATCTCGATCGTCCTACGGCTCACCACTCGTTTGTGAAGTACCATTCATTCCTGGAGGAGTATCCGAATACTAACTTGTTGGTTGGAGTTTTTTCACACCAAATATATCCTACACTTATCCCTCCAACGCACAGTGCCCGCCGGAGTGGTGACGTTTGGTATGATGTCTTTAATTCCGCAGTCCTGATGGATGCGGATAATGTCTATTCTTATTATCACAAGTCAAAACTTGTACCCGGTGTTGAAATTATTCCATACGAACGGTACCTGCCTTTCCTTAAAAAGCTCTCGTCCGGTTTCGGTGGTTCCGGAGGTAGTTATGGGGCTCAGGATGAGATGGATGCACTTGAGGGAAATGATGGTAACAAGGTCGGTCCCATGATATGCTATGAATCGGTATATGGAAATTTTTCCCGTATGGCCGTAGTTAAAGGTGCCACCTTCATGGCGGTGATGACAAATGATGGCTGGTGGGGGGATACTCCGGGCTACCGGCAGCACTTCAGGTATGCAGCTCTAAGGGCTATCGAGTTGCGTCGCGACATTGTACATGCTGCCAATACCGGCATATCCGGTATTATCAACCGTAGGGGAGATGTGATTATTCGCACCGGATGGTGGGTAGAGACCTCTTTCAGAGGAAATATCAATACAAATGACAGCCTGACACCATTTGCCCGTTACGGGGATATCATAGGTCTGGTTGCAGCCTATCTTTTCCTACCTTTTTTTGCAGGGATCGTCTTAATTCGGATTTATCGTCGCAAATCAAAGCACTGAAGCCATTTTCGAAGCCAGTTTTTCCGCCTCTTCAGCAGCACGCTCCGCAAAATCTTCTCCCGGGGAGGCATAAATGATATTGCGAGAGGAGTTGACCAGCAATCCGCAATGGTCATTTAAACCATATCGGGCAACATCTTCTACACTGCCTCCCTGCGCTCCTACACCAGGTACAAGCAAAAAGTGGTCCCGACAAATAGCACGTATCCCAAGGAGCTTTTCGGGACGGGTGGCACCCACCACAAACATAGTGTTTTCTTTGGATCCCCATCCGGAGGCAGTTCGTAGTATCTTTTCAAATAGTTGTTCTGATGGATCTCCCGCCAAAGTGAGAGTTTCGAAATCATCTGCCGAATTATTGGAGGTCAGAGCAAGAATTACCGACCATTTGCCTTCATAATTGAGAAATGGCCGTACCGAATCCTCACCCATATAGGGAGCAAGAGTTACCGCATCGCAATCCATATTTTCAAAAAAACAACGAGCATACATCTCGGCAGTATTCCCTATATCACCTCTTTTTGCATCAGCGATTACCAAAATATCGGGATAGTGTTCCTTGATATAACTGACTGTCATTTCCAGCTGTTTCCATCCAAAAAAACCTAATGCCTCGTAGAAGGCCGTATTTGGCTTGAATGCTACTGCGTAGGGAGCGGTAGCTTCGATTATTCCCTTGTTGAAATCAAACAGGGGATATTCGCAGTTTTGCAAGTGCTTAGGGATTAGTCTGATATCGGTATCAAGTCCGACACAAAGGAAACTTCCTTTGCGTCGGATCTCGTCGCTGAGTTGTAAATATGTCATATAAACTACCTGAAGTTTTCGTAGAAGAGAGCTATCGAACGCATTCCTTTGAAAAATTGGGAAATGAGGAAACTCTCGTTTGGTGAGTGGATAGTATCACGTTCCAGTCCAAATCCCATCAGCAGGGGGTCAGCCTTAAGGGCTTGCTGCATTTCAGCCAGGATGGCGATGCTACCACCACCTCGGCTGGGTACCGGTTCAATCCCATAGACCTGTGTTATGGCTTTTGAAGCTGCGGCGTATGCATCCGAGGAGATGGGAATAAGGAATCCGTTGCCTCCGTGATGCTCCGTAACCTTAACTTTCACTCCTTTAGGGGCAATTGACTTGAAGTGCTTCGCAAAGAGTTTGGATATCTTGCCATACTCCTGGTCAGGTACGAGCCTCATAGATATCTTTGCGTAGGCGGTAGAGGGAATAACGGTCTTTGCTCCCTCTCCGGTAAAGCCACCCCAGATACCGTTTACATCGAGACAGGGCCTTATACCCGTACGCTCGAGAGTGGTGTACCCTTTTTCACCTCTAAGCGCTGTGACGCCGATAGAGTCCATATATTCTTTTTTGTCAAAAGGAGCCTTACCTAGCAATTCGCGGTCCTTTCGACTAAGATTTACCACATCATCATAGAATCCCTTTACAGTGACGCGTCCATCAGCATCGATGAGCGAGTCAATCATGGAGCAGAGGGCGTTTATGGGGTTGACTACTGCACCGCCATAGTGACCGGAGTGAAGATCTTTGTCAGGTCCTGTAACTTCCACCTCCAGATATGCAAGGCCTCTCATTCCACAATTTATTGAAGGCACTTTTTCCGATATCATAGTGGTGTCTGAGACAAGGATTATATCGCACGCCAGCATCTTTTTGTGATCACGCACCCATTTCCCTAGGGAGGGTGAGCCGATCTCTTCTTCTCCTTCAAGAAGGAATTTGATATTATGGCGGAGTTTACCCTCTCTTACCAGGTATTCAAACGCCTTAATATGCATGAACGACTGCCCTTTATCATCATTTGCTCCGCGGGCGTAAATGGCTCCGTTGCGGATGTCCGGTTCAAAGGGTGGTGTGTGCCAAAGTTCCAAAGGGTCTACAGGCTGCACATCATAGTGACCATAGATGAGTACCGTGGGTTTGGCAGGGTCTATGATTTTTTCTGCATATACCACGGGATGCCCTTCAGTGGGATAAATCCTCGCTTTTTCAGCACCTGCCTCCAATAGCTGGGAAACAAGTTTTTCGGCGCATCTCTGCATATCCGGCCGATGCGCTTGCGATGAACTGATTGAGGGAATTCTCAAAATTTCGAAGAGTTCGTTGAAAAAGCGTTCTTTGTGTTGTTCAATATATTTCTCCATAATCATCTATTTTTAACCGTAAAGCACAAAAATAGTTAAAAATTACTAACTTTGCACGCTCAATTGTGAATAAATATAATAAATCCAAGTATGAATATTTCAGAAAATAAAATTGACGATCTCAATCTCAGCCTTACTATTGAAGTTGTAAAAGAGGATTATGCAGAAGCATTAAAGAAAAAACTCAATAATTATCGCCGTCAGGCAGATTTCAAGGGATTCCGCAAAGGTATGGCCCCTATGTCTCTTGTGGAGAAGTACTATGGAGAGAATGCTCTCGCTGAAATACTCAATACTATCGTTGGTGAACAACTTAACAAATATATAGATGACAATAAGCTCAATATCCTCGGAGAGCCCCTTCCTTCTGAGAACGTGGACAACTCTCCACGAGAGGAGGGAGCTTACAGATTTGATTTCGACATGGCCATTGCTCCTGAAGTTAAAATGGAAATAAATGCTGATGACAAGATTCCCTATTATACTGTTACTGCAACAGCAAAGGCTGTAAAGGAGCGCAAGGACCAAATACTTAAGCAGCATGGTGAACTTCGCGCCGTGAAGAGTGCAAAAGAGGATGATTTTATAATAGTTGATTTTGAGCAGGGCGACACCAGGGTAGAAGGAGCATACGTTGCTTTGAGAAGCATAAAGGATGAGAAACAGAAAGCGGCATTTGTGGGTGTAAAAGCGGGTTCCGTTATGGAAATCAATGTAAATGAAGTTTTTGAAAACGAGACCGACAGGGCCTCAATGCTAAAGATGGAGAAAGAGGAGCTTGCAGGGATGGATCCTATATGGAAACTAACTGTAAATGAGGTTAAAAGCTTTGTGGATGCAACTGTTTCTCAGGATACTTTTGATAAAATATTCGGTGAAGGTAATGTGAAGAGCGAAGAGGAGTTTGATGCCAAGATAAAAGAGCAACTTTTAGCGGAATATACCAGGGAGGCAGATTATCGCTTTATGATTGACAGCAAAGAGTATCTTATCTCCAAGGCAAATCTCTCTCTGCCTGACTCTTTTTTGAAGAGGTATCTTCTAGTATCAAATGAAGGCAAGTTTACAATGGAACAAATAGAGGCCGAATATGATCTGTTTGCAAAGGATTTCCGTTGGAATCTAATCCGTGGCACCATTATGAAGCAGCAGGAGATAAAGGCTACCAGAGAGGATGTAATGAAAGAGGCAAAGACCATGGCTGCATATCAGTTTGCCATGTATGGCATGAATGAAGTCCCTGAGGAGCACCTCGAATCATTTGCTGAACGAATGCTCTCGGATCAGCAACAGGCAAGCCGTATCTTCGAAAGGGTTGAAGATGACCTGACACTCAATTGGATCAGAGGTGTAGTTACTGTTGAGAAGCAGAAAATTACCATTGAAAAGCTCCACGAGCTTACGAAATAATAAATCTGGAAAAATATCAATATGGCATCAGAATTTGAAAAATTTGCAGTCAGACACTGCAGTATCAACTCAATGACCTATCATCGGATCAACTCAATTTATGCCGGATATGTCAACCCAATGATTATTGAAGAGCGTCAACTCAATGTAGCCCAGATGGATGTATTTTCCCGTCTGATGATGGACAGGATTATTTTCCTTGGCTGTGCAATTGACCCGGATGTGGCGAACATCATTCAGGCACAGCTTCTCTTTCTCGACTCAACCGGATCGGATTCGGATATAATGCTCTATATAAATTCTCCGGGCGGAGGAGTCTACGCCGGTCTTGGTATTTACGATACTATCCAGACAATTGAGTCGGATGTTGCTACCATTTGTACAGGTATGGCAGCTTCTATGGCTGCAATATTGCTGGCAAGCGGTACCAAAGGCAAACGCTCAATCCTACAGCACTCGAGAGTAATGATTCACCAGCCTCTCGGTGGTGCTGAAGGAGCGGCCTCCGACATTGAGATTACCGCAAGAGAGATCCTAAAGCTCAAGGGAGAACTCTATGACATTCTTGCCTATCATACCGGAAAACCTCTTGACCAAATTACAAAGGATGCAGACAGGGATTTCTGGATGACTTCGCGTGAGGCTATGGAGTACGGAATGGTAGATGAGATTGTTACCAGAAATAAGAAAAAGTAATTTAGTTCTGAGTATGTAGTATGTAGTGTGTAGTGTGTAGTGTGTAGTGTGTAGTGTGTAGTGTGTAAAGCAAAGTATTTGAAATTTGAGACTTATTACTACTAATAGCTATAAACTTGAATATCACTCAAAACCGATAACTAACAACTTCCTTAATACTAACGACTCAAAATTCACGATTCAAGACTCAAAAGTCGGAATCCGAAACTCAGAACCCGAAACTCAAAACTCAGAACTCGAAACTATTAATGTATGGCAAAGAAAAAAGATGGTATACCGGTACAAGAACATTGTGTTTTTTGTGGTAGAAGTCATGATCAGGTAGAACTGCTTATTTCTTCAGAGAATGCATCGATTTGCTCGGATTGTGCACTTATGGCGTATGAGTATGCAAAGGAAATCTTACAACCTACAGCCGATTATATAAAGAGCAACGGAAAGATTGTCGGCGAGCCTATACTGCTGAAACCAAAGGAGATCACCGACTTTTTGAGTCAATATGTCATAGGTCAGGATGAGGCCAAAAAGACCCTTGCAGTAGCTGTTTACAATCATTACAAGAGGATTGGGAACAAGGAGTATGACACTATTGAAAAGTCCAACATTCTCCTTGTAGGTCCCACCGGTACGGGTAAAACTCTTTTGGCACGCACCATTGCAAAGATGTTAAATGTTCCCTTTGCGATTGTTGATGCAACTGTACTTACAGAAGCCGGATATGTAGGTGAGGATGTAGAATCTATCCTTACCCGTCTCCTTCAGGATGCAGACTACGATGTCGCCAAAGCTGAAATGGGTATTGTATTTATCGATGAGATAGACAAAATTGCCCGTAAGAGCGATAACCCATCCATTACACGGGATGTATCGGGAGAGGGAGTACAGCAGGCGCTTCTAAAAATTATAGAAGGAGGCATAGTCAACGTACCCCCGCAGGGTGGTCGTAAGCATCCTGAACAGAAGATGATTGCCGTCAATACTGAGAATATACTCTTCATCTGCGGAGGTGCTTTCGAAGGCATCGAACGGCACATTGCTCAGCGTCTTAATACACAGGTGATAGGTTTCGGGGCACAAGAACAACGCGCAAAAATTGACAAAGACAATCTTATCCAGTATATAGCTCCGCAGGATCTCAGGTCCTATGGGCTTATTCCCGAAATCATCGGTCGCCTACCCGTACTCACACACCTAAATCCTCTGGACAGAGGTACATTGCGAGCAATTCTCACAGAGCCCAAGAATGCACTGATAAAGCAGTACGTCAATCTTTTTGCAATGGACGGCATCAAACTTTCATTCAAGCCAGAAGTGCTGGATTATATAGTGGATACAGCCATAGAGTTCAAACTGGGTGCAAGAGGACTCCGCTCCATTTGTGAAACCATTATGCTGGATGCCATGTTTGATGCGCCCACAAGTTCACGCAAGTCGATGACCATTACACTCAACTACGCTAAGAAAAAGGTTGAGAAGTTTGCCGGCAAGATGATAGGCCAGTAAATAGTGTGTAGTGTGTAGTGTGTAGTGTGTAGTGGGTGCAATCACTCAGGACTTAGAACTTGGCACTCAATGTTATTCAGGCAAAGTTATTTTTTTGTACTTTTTCTGTCGTTGCTCCCAACGTTCTCGGGCATATTGCTGCATATCTCCAACCTCATCCATCTCATCAATAATCTCAAGACCGAGAATGGTCTCAATTATATCTTCAAGGGTCAGGATTCCCTGGAAACAGCCATATTCATCTATGATTAGGGCAATCTGCTCTTTGTGCTCCAGAAGTGCCTCCCATATATCACTAATTGAGGCCTCCTCATTGAAGTAGGGGATATCCCTTCTGATGTCTCCCAATTTCACCTCAAACTTGTCGTCAGCAAGGTATTCAAGGGCCTCTCTTCTGAGGATATAACCGGTGATAAACTCAGGTGATTCGGCATAAACCGGTATCCTCGAGTGGTGTAAGTAGGAAGAGTCTTTGTAAAACTCCTTTAGCGTCATGTTCTCCGAAGCAATTGCAGAGACCACTCTCGGAGTCATGGCATCATAGGCTTTAATACTGTCAAGTTTTATGAGGTTCTGGATAATTTTGTTCTCACTCTGCTCGAAAACACCCTCCTCTTCACCGACATTCACCATTGCAGAAACTTCCTCACGACTGATGGTCACCTCCTGTTCCTTTGGAGAGAAGAGCTTTGACAGGTTTTCGAAAAGGATTACCAGCGGATAGGTGACGAAAATCATCAAACGTATCGTGTATGCCGTGAAGGTGGTCATGCGCTTCCAATAGGAGGTGCCGAGGGTCTTAGGGATAATTTCGGAAAAGACCAATATCAAAAATGTAGTAATGGCTGAAACCAGTCCGAAATAGGAATTGTTGAAGATGACAGCTGCCTGTGCGCCTACTCCGGCTGCACCGACGGTATGTGCGATTGTGTTGAGAGTGAGGATGGCAGAGATTGGTCTGTCAATATCTGTCTTATAATTCTTGAATAGGGTGGCACCTTTCAATCCTTCATCTTCTTGCATCGTTATGAAAGAAATCGGGGTGGATAGCAGGACAGCTTCGACTATCGAACAGGTAAAAGATACAATAAGTGCCAGAAGCAAATAAATAATAAGAAGTGAGACTGCACTCATATTAAATGTATAAAATTAATCTCCATTTGCCATTGTAACCAGGAATTCTTCGTTATTGGCACATCTTTGCAGTCTTACTTTCATAAACTCCATAGCCTCTACGGAGTTCATATCCGCAAGATGATTACGGAGGATCCAGATGCGGTTGAGATAATCGGGATTGTAAAGAAGGTCATCTCTACGGGTAGAGGAGAGAGTGACATCTACTGCAGGGAATATGCGCTTATTGGAGAGTTTCCTATCAAGCTGCAACTCAAGATTGCCGGTGCCTTTAAATTCTTCGAAAATCACCTCGTCCATCTTAGAACCGGTCTCTGTCAGAGCGGTAGCAAGGATGGTAAGCGATCCGCCATTCTCAATATTGCGTGCTGCGCCGAAGAAGCGTTTGGGTTTATGGAGAGCATTTGCATCAACACCGCCCGAAAGCACCTTTCCGGATGCAGGTTGCACCGTATTGAAAGCCCTTGCAAGACGGGTAATGGAGTCGAGAAGTATCACAACATCGTGCCCGCACTCAACCAGCCGTTTTGCCTTTTCAAGTACCATATTGGCCACTTTAACATGTCTTTCAGCGGGTTCGTCAAAGGTAGAGGCCACTACCTCCGCCTTTACGTTGCGTTGCATATCTGTTACCTCTTCGGGACGTTCATCTATCAGAAGTACTATCATATAGACCTCCGGATGATTGTCGGCAATCGCATTGGCAATATCCTTTAGGAGTACTGTTTTCCCCGTCTTGGGTTGAGCCACGATCAGTCCTCTCTGTCCCTTTCCGATAGGTGTAAATAGGTCCACTATCCTTATGGAGAAATTGTTGTTGTGTCCCTTTCCGGTAAGGTTGAACTTTTCATCTGGGAAAAGAGGTGTCAGAAAGTCAAAGGGCACTCTATCGCGGATGAATTCCGGCGAACGGCCGTTGATCTTGTTTACTTTTACCAAAGGGAAATATTTGTCTCCTTCCCGGGGAGGCTTTATCTCACCCAGTATGGTATCTCCTGTTTTTAGAGCAAACATCTTGATCTGTGCCTGAGAGACATAGATGTCATCGGGTGAGTTGAGGTAGTTGTAGTCGGAGGAGCGGAGAAAACCATAACCGTCCGGCATAATTTCCAGAACTCCTGTGGCCTCTACAATACCTTCAAACTCAATTTTTGGTTTTGCGTTATTCTGTTCTTGGTGTTGATGATGTTGTTCCCCTTTCTGGGCTCTGTTTCGTTGTTCACGTCCAGGAGACTCTTGTTTTTGACTCTTCTCCTTTGCAGGTTCTTCTTTAGTTACAGCAACTGTCTTCTCAGCTTTTTCACTTTGCTCCTTGTTTACGATGCTTTCGATCTCTATTGGTACAGGTTCTTTTTTCACAATCTGCCTAGGCCTTGTACCTCGTTTTAGCTTCCCTTCGTTATCCACTTTAACTTCTGTCTGTTTCTGACTCTTTACCGCTTTTTGCTCAGATTTTTTATCAGTTTCTTCTTCACTTGCGGATTGTACCGCAGTCTGAAGTTCAGTTTTTATGGGTTTAGGCTCAGCAGATATCTCTTCGCTTTTCTTTTTTGGCTTTCTGCCTGTTTTTTTGCTTTCAGAAGTTGTTTGCTCACCCTTCTTCTCTTCAGCTATATTTTCACCGATCTGGGGTGTAGCTACGGGAGAGGCAACCTTGACCTTGGAATCGCTCTTGGCTTTAGTGTCGCTTTCCTTGGTACTTGCTTTACCGGCCTGATTTTCAGGCTGAGTTTCAGCTGTTTTTGCGGTACCGCCCGTAACTTGCTTAATTTCTTTCACAACTTTTTTCTTTACCGGTTTTGGTCCCGGTCTACCGGTACCCTGTATTGCCTGCTCATCAAGTATCTGATATATGAGGTCCTCATGCTTGGATTCAGGCTTTTTAATGTTGAGCTTCCCTGCAATGTCAATCAATTCTTGTAGACTTTTGCTCTGTAATTGTAGTATGTCGTACATTATAATGGTTTTGGAACGGGAGACCGTAAGTGTCCGGCCACGTGAAGACCGTAAAAATGTGTCTCCCAAAATGAAATCGCCACAAAGTTAGCGGTTTTTATCTACTTTGCAAAAAATGTGTACAATTATTTTACTGCAATTACATCAACTTCTACAAGCGCGGCTTTAGGAAGTCCGACAACAGCAAACGCTACACGTGCAGGATAAGGCTTGCTGTAATACTCTGCATAAACCTCATTCATAACAGCGAAATCTTTCATATCGGTGAGATAAACCGTCGTCTTAACCACATTGTCGAAGTCATAACCGGCTTCTTTAAGGATGTATCCTATATTTTTAAAAATTTGGTGGACTTGTTCTCTTACTCCTCCCGGAGCGAATTCACCGGTAGCGGCATCGATTGGAAGCTGTCCGGATACATAGATGGTGTTGCCGGCAACTACTGCCTGGCTGTAAGGTCCCACGGCTGCAGGAGCAAGGGGAGAGGCTACTACTTTTTTCATAATTGTTTCTTCTTATTGTTGTTAATCATATAGTATATTAATTGTCCCAAAAACTTGAGGCTTTCTTAAATTGTAAGAGGTCTGCAAGAGCGGAGGCCTTTGCGGCAATTCTGAAGCTCCAGCTTTGCCACTGGCCGGTAGGTACCCAGGATACGGAAATTGCAAAGCAGTGCAGGTCATAGGTTGCACTCAGCTGGGTGGTCGTAATCTTCATTTTTGTTATATCAAAACCAGTATTAAGACTGACGTTGAGAGCCTGTGTAATGCGTATCTGTCCATTTATACCTAATGTCTGTGTATGATTGTGTTTGGTCTGAAGCTGTTCGTTGGCATAGCTATAACTCTTGCCGTAAGAGTAGGTATAGTTGAAACTTACCGACCAAGGGGAGTTGGGGTTCATATAGTATAGCCACCCTCCAGGGATATATTCTCCTGTTATAGGGTGGTAATAGACATAACCATAGGCGTTGGCCTCCTTCTTAGCGGAACCGGTATCCTTGGTGCCGTCATTGCCTTTGCCCTGTCCCTCTCCATTAAGTGAGAAACTCAATGAGGCACTTGCGTTGACAAGGCGTGCAAGTTGTCCGTTTTGAATGACCTGGAATTTGTTGATGCGCTTTCCCGTGTGATCAATTGCATAGGGGTCCAGAGATAAATTACCATTAATTCCGAGTTTTTGGAATATTGTGGTACCTGCACTGATATTTATATTTGACATACCCATGGAGTCCGCAAGAAAGTTGTAGGATCCGGTTAGATTGAGATTGTCTATCAGTTTTATTTTTGTTGTACCCCTGCCTGTGGTGTCAGCTGCATCTTTTATTTTCGCTTCTAAATTGTTGGCAAAACCGAAGTTGAGGGCAGCAGTTTTTCCTTTTGCCGGAGGTGAATACATCAACCCCTGGTATTTATTGTATTCATAAGTTCTCTCCACTCCATTGACGTCAGTGTAATCGTATGTCATGTAGCCGTTCATGGGAGTACCCAATTCTGGTTTGTAACTAAATCCGAACGTTGGCGTTATCATATGTCTGATAGCTTCAATCTTGCTCCTCTTGCCAAAATTGAACATACCGTATAGGCGGGTACTCATTGAAAGTCCTGCCGAGAAGTTTTGCATCACGCCAAAAGTGCTGAATTGATCGGAAAGTGTGGTGACCACCTTGTTCTTTTCAGGATCATATTCTACCCGGTTCTCTCTGAATACCCAGTTCATGCCGTAGGAGACGCTGGGTGAGAATTGTAAATATTTGAGCAGAGTAAAAGAGGGGAGACCTATCTGGAAGGTGTGAGACATGCCATTTTGCATCTTGTTGATGAATCCCGGTTCTGTTACCTCGCTGGCTTTGAAGTTGACTTTATTTTGTAATGTAGAGTTGTAGCTGAAAGAAATCTGTTCATAAAACCGCTCTTTACCTACTCTGTTTTTTCTCTTGAAAGGGAAAAATCGGTTGACGGAGAAGGTTAAGTTGGGAAGAGTAATGGAATATGAACTGTCCCGCGAGTTTTGACTATGCAATGCATTGACAGAGAGACTAAGGCCACTCCATTGTTTGGAATAGGATACTGAGGAAGATACCTGGTTTTGAAGACTCTGTGATATGTCTCTGGAGTTGTATTTGCTATTGGAAGGGCTGGAGAAGTTGACCGAAGCTCTAAATGAGGTTCCTGGCCTCGCTTTGGCATCCTGCGAGTGACTCCACATTACCCCGAAGTTCTTGGACTGGAAGAAATTGCTCTCTCCGCGTTCTCCTGTAACGTCATTTGAGTAGGTGAGGGAGAGCGATCCATCAAAAGAATATCTCTTCTTGTACCTAGAAGTTGCCCTGACTGCCCACGATCCGTATGAGTAAATATCTCCGGTCAATGCAAGGTCAAAATAGTCGCCTATTACAAATGAATAGCCGAAATCTTTGAGATAGAGTCCGCGGGCATTCTCCTCACCGTATGTGGGGATGAGTATGCCGCTGGCTCTGTCAGGCATCTCAGGTACGAATCCAAACGGCAGTATGATAGGCAGAGGTACATCTGCCACAACCACATAGGCGGGTCCGAAAACTGTCTTTTGACTCGGTTGTGTAATCATCTTGGCAGCGGTGAGTTTCAGATAATAGTGGGGGTGTTCATGATCGCACACCGTATATTTTCCGCTGGATATATTGACCGACTGGTCGGGCATCATCTTAAGATTTTCCCCCAAAAGTTTTGCATCCTGCTGCTCGGTAGTCATATTTTTTATTTTGGCCTTCTTTGAGGTGAAATTGTAATAGACCTCCTCCATCCTATAAGTATTGCCTCGATCAGTCATTTCAGGTATACCCACGAGTTCTCCGGTAATTGTATCCCTTGTACCCCTTGCATAGACAACATTCTTGTCCATATCATAGGAGATGTAGTCAGCCGTTAGGGAGAGATCGCCATATTTCATGGTAACTTCACCAAAATAGTATATGAGTTTGCGTCCGTTGGTAAAATCTTCTATAACGGAATCTCTTGCATTGGAAAATGCAGGTCTCTCAAGCATTCCTTTTACCTCTCTTTTCAGCTGCTCCATAGCGGTAGTATCGGTTTCGGGCCTTAAGGCGCCAAGGGAATCGAGTGGAGGGATGAGTGTCGTATCACGCTCAATATCTATAGTTGAAAGAGAATCAATGAGGATATCAGGTATCGTATCTCTCAATGCATGCTGAGCCAAGGAGTCTCCGTATACTGTAATCTGTCTTCTTGCAAGGGAGTCCGGGGATTGTGCGAAAAGAGTCACGCACCCGCACATCATAAGCAATATGGTTGACAGAAAGTATGTTATTTGTTTGTTTAGTGACATTGGCACCAAAAATGCATTTTTTGTCTATATTTGCAAAGTGACAAAATTAGTAAAATTTTAACAAGTAGTATGCCATTCAGACCAAATAGAGCACTGTTTTTCCTCTTATTAGCGATGTTGGTACTTCTTAATCCGCTACTCTGTGCCGGACAGACTTCGGACATGAAACTCCGCACAGTAGTGATTGATGCCGGACACGGTGGAAAAGATCCGGGAGCCATTTCATCAGACAACAAGATTCAGGAGAAGACAATAACTCTGGATGTAGCGCTCAAACTTGGTCAGCGCATCAAGGATGCTTATCCGGATGTAAAGGTGGTATATACTCGCTCCAAGGATACCTATCTTACATTGGCGCAGAGGACAAATATCGCCAATCGAAATCATGCAGACCTCTTTATTTCCATACATGTAAATTCTGTTCCAAGTACAAAACCGCGCGGGAGTGAAACCTATATAATGGGTACGGACGAGAGTCATTCCAATATGGAGGTCTGCAAGAAGGAAAACTCCGTGATTCTTCTCGAAGATGATTATACCACCACATATCAGGGCTATGATCCCAACGAGCCTGAATCTTTTATCTTCTTCAATCTGATGCAGAATGCACACTTTGAGCAAAGTGTCATAATGGCTTCAAAAATTCAGGAACAACTCCGCAAAGGGCCTATTACAGTGGACAGAGGTGTCAAGCAGGCTCTCCTGCTGGTCCTATGGAGGACCTCTATGCCATCTGTGCTGGTAGAAATTGGATTTCTCTCAAATGGGGCCGATCGTAAACAGCTTGCATCCGAATCCGGGCGCAAGGAGATTGCCGGAAGGCTCTTCACTGCTTTCTCCGATTTTAAGAAACAATATGACTCCCACTCCGGAATAGCTATTGATACTCCCTCATCTTCCGCTGAGATTCCCTCAGAAAAAGAGAAACCGATCTCTTCCACTTCAACTGCTATTTCTTCTGAAAAAGAGAAACCCCAATCTTCTTCATCCACCCCCTCCGATTTGTGGATGATTCAGATTTTTGCATCAAAAAAACAGGTTAAGCCGGGTGCACCGGACTTTAAGGGTCTTAAGAATTGTGTAGAGATATTTCAAAATGGCTACTACAAGTACATGACAGGTAGATATGCCACAAGAGAGGAAGCAGTTCGGGCTCTTCCGGAACTTCGGAAAAAGTTCGAAGGGGCCTTTATTGTCCATGTTGATAAGAGTAATCGTATTTTATAACTATTATAAATTATAACCCTATCATTCTCAATGTAATAGAATTGTAATATGGGCTAAAACTCCGTATATCAGGTATTTAGCCTTTTTAAACTTTTTTATCGTTGATAATGAATAGGTTGTAAAAGTTTTCAAAAAAACAATGTAAAAAAGTTTTTTTTATTACTTTTTTTTTCACCAAATTTGTAGGCCTTAACAGTAAGATACGAGTAGAATTTTTCCTGTTTTTATTTAATGAGTTTATCCAATCATATAGATGTATGGAATAGGTGTCTGTCGATTATACGGGACATTGTTCCGAAGGAGCAATATGAGACCTGGTTTCAACCGGTGAGGTCGGTGTCACTCGAAAATTCTACAATTACACTTGCCGTTCCCTCTCATTTTTTCAGAGAATACCTCGAAGAGCATTATATAGATGTACTCAATCTTGTGCTGCGTCGTGAAATTGGGTCTAATGTCACTCTCATATATGCGGTAACTGTAGTAGAAGGGGAACAGGTACGCCTTCCTGAGCAGAGTCGTAAATCTTACTACAACAACGAAGTTCCAATTCCCGAAGTGGGGGAGAATTATAATGGTAATCCCTATATGATTCCCGGTCTGAAAAAGCTTACCATAGACCCACAGCTCAATCCGCAGTACTCATTTTCCACTTTCATCGAGGGAGAATGCAATCGTCTCGGACGTGCCGCCGGGATGAATATCTCTCTCAACCCCGGCAGGAGTACATTCAATCCTCTTTTCATTTATGGAGGACCCGGTCTGGGTAAGACTCATCTTGCACAGGCTATTGGAATTGCAATAAAGGATAAGTATCCGGAAAAGGTAGTCCTCTATGTTTCTGCAAACATTTTCCAGAATCAGTACACCACGGCGGCTTGTTCTGCCAAGAGCAACAACAATAATACACGTGTTGCGGATTTCTTAAGGTTTTATCAGCTTATTGATGTATTAATCATAGATGACGTCCATGAATTTGCTGACAAGAAAGGGACACAAAATGCCTTTTTCCACATATTCAACTACCTGCATCAGAGCGGCAAACAGCTTATCTTAACATCCGACAAGCCGCCAGTAGAGTTGCAGGGGCTGGAGCAGCGTTTATTGTCTCGTTTTAAATGGGGGCTGTCTGCGGAGCTCCAAATGCCATCGTACAATACCCGTCTTGAGATCCTCAAGTCCAAGAGCGCTATTGAGGGAGTAGATATACCTGAAGAGGTGCTCTCTTTCATTGCAAAAAAGGTTAAGACCAATATTCGTGAGCTTGAAGGTACACTCTTCTCACTTATAGCCAGTGCCACATTTGATCGCAAAGAGATCAATCTGGAGCTTGCACGCAACCTGATAGACAAGATTGTCACCGAGCATAAAGTAGAGATTACCATCAACCGGATTCAGAATACAGTCTGCAATTATTTCAACATAACTACGGATCAATTCTTGTCCAAGACAAGGAAGAGGGAAATAGTGCAGGCAAGACAGATTGCAATGTATCTCAGTCGCAACCTTACCAAGACCTCCTTAGCATCCATCGGATCTCAGCTCGGAGGTAAGGACCACGCCACAGTACACCACGCGTGTAACACCGTATGCGACCTTATGGACACAGATCGCAATTTCCGCCAGTATGTTGCGGACATCGAAAAGCAACTTACGGTGATTGACTAGTACCTAAGTAGATACAATAACATATATATTGCATTCATTATGAAGAGTGAGAAAGTATTATCTTTTTTCAAAGAGATAACCCGCATTCCGCGTGAATCAGGTCATGAAGAGCAGATTATTGCATATTTGCAGGAGTTTGCAGCATCACACAACCTAAAGTGTAAAACCGATAAAGTAGGCAACGTGCTAATCATCAAAGAGGCCTCCAATGGGTATGAAAACAGTCCTACGGTGATTCTCCAGAGCCATTCCGATATGGTTTGCGAAAAAAACGCAGACTCTAAGCACGATTTTTCCAAAGATCCCATCAAATATGTGATAGAAGATGGCTGGATGATTGCCAAAGAGACCACCCTGGGTGCCGACTGCGGCATAGGGATAGCAGCACAACTTGCAATCCTTGAAGATAACTCTTTAGAGCACGGCAGGATTGAAGCTCTTTTTACAGTTTCTGAAGAGACCGGATTGGATGGTGCCAAGGCGCTTAAACCGGGATTTCTAACAGGTGACATCCTGATTAATCTCGATTCGGAGGATGAGGGTGAGCTTTTCGTGGGTTGTGCCGGCGGCATTGATACCACGGCTCTCTTCAAATATAAACCTAAAAAGGCTGATCCATCCAGAGTCTATACCCGCTTTACCGTACTTGGAGGTATAGGCGGCCATAGCGGTGACGATATCGACAAGGGAAGAGCCAATGCAGTGCAACTCCTGGGACGCTTCCTCAATCAGTGTTTTGCACAATTCAAGATTGATCTCTGCACCATCGATGGAGGTAATAAGCGCAATGCCATTGCACGCGAGGCATATGCTGTGGTTGCTATTCCGGCGAAAAGTGAAGATGCGGTAATCGCACTCTTTAATGCATTTGCAGCTGACATCAGAAGTGAGTATGCAGTGACTGACCCTGCTGTAAATGCAGTAGCTGAGCCTGTTGCACGGGAGAAACATGCCATTCCCAACGGTGTTGCCAAAAGATTGGTAGCTGCTCTTGTGGCAGCTCCTCATGGAGTGCTTGCAATGAGCGCTGAACTCGAGGGTCTGGTGGAGACCTCTTCAAACCTTGCTTCTGTTAAGATGGGCAAAGGAAACACCATCCGTATCGGATCTAGTCAACGCAGTTCCATCAATTCTGCTCGAAGATTTGCCGGTGAACGCTTTGCTTCCGTGTTCAGGCTTGCCGGTGCCAAGGTGGCTCATGAGTCAGAGTATCCGGGTTGGAAGCCAAATATGAATTCTCCTCTAAAGGATATAACTGTGGAGGCTTATGTACGTCTCTTCGGTGAACAACCCGTAGTACGTGCTATTCATGCCGGACTCGAGTGTGGTCTGTTTCTCGATATCTATCCCAACCTGGACATGATCTCTTTCGGCCCTACATTGAGGGGAGTCCATGCCCCGGGAGAGCGCCTCGAACTGGCTTCCGTAGATAAATTTTGGTTACTTTTGCTTGAAGTATTGAGATCTATTAAGTAAAACTATCGCTATGTCACTGATTATCGCCCCCTCGATGCTTTCCGCAGATTTCGCAAATCTCTCTGATGACATACGGATGGTCAACGAGAGCCAGGCCGACTGGTTTCATCTCGACATAATGGATGGCCTCTTCGTACCCAATATCTCCTATGGTTTTCCCGTTATCAAGGCAATTGCTTCCCTCGCTGAAAAACCGCTTGATGCTCATCTTATGATCATGAATCCCGATAGGTATATCGACAGCTTTGCAGAGGTGGGGGTGAGTTGGCTAAGCGTTCATCTTGAGGCCTGTACACATCTCCATCGCACTATCCAGCATATCAAGAGTGCCGGTATGAAGGCAGGTGTTGCCATCAATCCTCATACTCCCGTCTCCTCTCTCGAGGAGATTATACCTTATTGCGACTATATTTTGGTAATGGCTGTTAATCCCGGATTCGGAGGTCAGTCGTTCATCCCGACTACGGTTAATAAGGTGGCTAAACTCTACTCGATGCTTTCTGCTTCCAATCCGGATTGCATCATTGAGGTGGATGGTGGAGTCAATGAGGCAAATATAGCCTCTCTGGCTGCTGCAGGTGCAAAGGCCTTTGTTGCGGGTAATTCCGTTTTTACGGCAGAAGATCCTTCTGCAATGATTGCTAAATTACGTAACCAATCTCTTTAAAGGCATAAGCCCTTATCTCCCCTTCAACCGTTTCTACCATAAGGAGGCCCTGGTTGTCCAGGCCGATGATGCGTGCTTCAAGGCTTTCTCCGGTAGCGTTATCTAAATAACGGTGGTATTCTCCCTTGCGGTAAAGCAGATCAAGGTAATCTTTCTCCAGTTTCCCTCCCTTTTGAGAAATTGCCTGCTTATAGCGTTCGGAAATATATGATACTACATCGGTCAGTTCCTTTCGTATATCATATTCTTTTCGTGTCAGAAGTTTGAGGGAAGTAGGATTTGGCGCATTCGAATCAAATATCTCCTGATTAATGTTTATACCGATACCGGCTATGCTATATGTCAATTTGTCACACGCAATGCCATTTTCAATGAGGATGCCACATATCTTCAGATCCTTATAATAGATGTCATTAGGCCATTTTATACGGCACTCTACACCATGTTGTATCATATAGTCGGTAACACCCAGAGCAACGGCTTTTGAGATAATGAACTGCTCATTGGCTGGGATGTTGTCAGGCTTGAAAAGTATTGAAAATGTGAGGTTTTCGCCTCTTTTGCTCTCCCACCTGTTGCCTCTCTGACCTCGTCCGGCTCTCTGGAAATAGGCTGCATAAACAGTTAAATTATCCAGAGTGTGGCGATCATTCATCAATTGGGTATTGGTGGAATCTATCTCTTCAAACCATACAATGTTGTGTGTGCCTATCATTAATATCTCTATTATTTTAGGTTGGCTAAAAATTTGCAGTATATTTGTCGCACCAAGTTAGTAATTTTCAGATGAAGAAAACCAAAGAAGTTAATAAAAGTGAGATTGAGACCAATCTCAATGAGATAAAGATCATATCCTACGCTATGATGGAGAAAAAGGGCAAAGATGTTGTTTCTCTCGATCTGAGGCGCATAAATTCAGCCTTTACCGACCACTTTGTGATCTGTAATGCAGATACGCCCACTCAGGTAGTTGCCATTAGCGACTTTATTGAGGAGATGATGGAAAAAAAAGCCGACAGAGCTGCTGTAAGAAAGCAGGGCAGGGAAAATGGCTTTTGGATTATTCTTGACTATACAGATATTGTTGTCCACATTTTCAAGACGGAGCAAAGGTTGTTCTACCGGCTTGAAGATCTTTGGGCAGATGCTGTTAAAACCGTTTATGAGGAGGCTTAATATGACTAAAAATACACGCAATACAGGTAGTGGTAACCCTATCGGCAGTCCCAATAAGAGAAAAGCTCCCGGTTGGCTCTTCTGGTTTTATATCATGCTTTTTTTAGGGCTGGGCTATATGTTTCTCACTAGTAGTGGGATTGAACCCATCAAGAAGGAATGGATAGAGGTAAAGGAAAATATACTCCCCAGCGGAGATATTGATAAGGTGGTATATGTTCGCAATGAACGCAGAGGTGAGATTTATATCTCAAAGGATAGCATTTCCAAGTATAAAAACATCTTCGGGGGCAAGGAACCTAAGTCTGGTCCGCATTTCTATTTCCTTGTTTCAGATAAATTCGATGCTGAGGTAGAGCTGGAGGCTGTACGAGAGTTGCAAGCGGAGGAAAGTAAATTTGATGTGGTAGTGGAGGAGAAACATAACTATTGGGGTAGAGCGCTGGAGTGGCTGATGTTCCCTTTGCTTTTCATCCTTATGTGGTTCCTGCTTTTCCGTCCCATGCGAAATAATATTGGTGGAGGAGCCGGTGGTGGTATATTCAATGTAGGAAAATCCCAGGCCAAACTCTACGAAAAGGAAGACCATACCAAGGTGACATTTAAAGATGTCGCAGGTCTGGAGGAGGCAAAAGTTGAAATTATGGAGATTGTGGATTTTCTTAAGAGTCCAAAGAAATATACCTCCCTGGGTGGAAAGATTCCCAAAGGAGTACTTCTCGTAGGCCCTCCGGGTACGGGAAAGACTCTTCTCGCCAAAGCTGTTGCCGGTGAGGCAAATGTTCCCTTCTTCTCAATTTCAGGCTCAGACTTCGTCGAAATGTTTGTCGGTGTGGGAGCATCAAGAGTGCGTGATCTCTTCAAACAGGCTAAGGAAAAGGCCCCTTGTATCGTATTTATTGATGAAATCGATGCCGTAGGTCGCGCGAGAAGTAAAAATGCAGGTTTCTCATCAAATGACGAGCGCGAAAATACTCTCAACCAGCTCCTTACTGAGATGGATGGCTTCGGATCCAATTCAGGAGTCATAATACTTGCAGCTACAAATAGACCCGATATCCTGGACAAGGCGCTGATGAGGGCAGGTCGCTTTGACCGCCAGATACACGTGGATCTCCCTGAACTAAAAGAGCGTCTCGAAATATTCAAGGTGCATCTTCGCAATCTAAAGCTCGTCAGCGGTTTTGATATAGACTTTCTTGCAAAGCAGACACCCGGATTTTCCGGTGCGGATATCGCAAACGTTTGCAATGAAGCGGCTCTGATTGCCGCCAGAAAGGACAAAACTGCTATAGATAAACAGGACTTTTTGGATGCAATCGACAGGATTGTGGGTGGTCTGGAGCGTAAAAGTAAAATTATCTCTCCTGAGGAAAAGAGAACTATTGCATATCATGAGGCGGGCCATGCTACTGTGAGCTGGCTCCTGCCTAACGCAAATCCTCTGTTGAAAGTCACCATAATCCCCCGTGGACAGGCCCTTGGAGCAGCATGGTATCTACCCGAGGAGCGCAATCTTACAACAACGGAACAACTGATGGATGAGATGGCGAGTACCATTGGAGGACGTGTGGCTGAAGAGATAATAAATGGGAAAATATCCACAGGTGCTCTAAGTGACCTTGAAAAACTCACTAAGCAAGCTTATGCCATGGTCACTTATTTTGGTATGAGTGACAAAGTGGGCAATGTCTCTTTCTATGATTCCACCGGTCGTGCGGAGATGTCTCTCTCTAAGCCTTACAGTGAAAAGACTGCTGAACTAATAGATTCGGAGGTAAAGAAACTTATAGATCAGGCTCACAAGACTGCAACCCGTGTCCTTACAGAGAATCGTGAAGGCTTTGAGAAACTGGCAGAACTTCTTCTTGAGAAGGAGGTTATATTCTCTGAGGATTTGGAGAGTATATTCGGTCCCCGAAAAGGCGGTAAGGATCCCAACAAGTTGCTGGCGTAGCTTATGAGTTCTCTGTCAAAGCGCATAAAGAGCGGTATAATTTTTTTTATAGTAGTTGCGGGAGCACTGCTCTGCAAGTGTACTTTTCTTCCACTCCTGGTGATCATAGGCGCTATTATGATGGGTGAGTACTACTCTATGACTCTTTCGAAACGCTTTTTCAGAGAGCAGGTATTTATGATTTCAGCTGTCGTTTTTGCCTTAGTCCTGCTCTTTTTGACTTTTGTCACCGGACTTGGCCACAAATACCTGCTATTGACACTTATACCTATCCTCGCCACATGCATCTCGTTGATCTTCACCGCAACAAGTGAGTCACCTAGAGGCAGTGCCGACGAGGGAGTTATTCACGATAGAGTAAGAGGTGCTGCTCATCTGATGATGCCGGTACTCTATATTGCCCTTCCGTTGCTACTCGCACAGTTTTTGGTGTTCGATGGTGAGGGTAGCTATACACCCTGGCTGCTGCTAAGTGTTTTAATACTGATTTGGCTCAATGATGTAGGTGCCTACGTGTTTGGAATGTTGTTGGGACAGCGTAAGGGTAGCCGCAAGATTTTACCGGGCGTTTCGCCGAAGAAGTCTTGGGCCGGTTTTTGGGGAGGTACCCTTACCACCTTTTTGGTTGCAATCCTTCTCTATTTTGTAACCCGCACACTATCGCTTTTAGAGATTTCATGGTGGCACTGGATAGTTATGGCTGCCATAGTCTCTGTTTTCGGTCTGTTTGGCGACCTATTTGAGTCTTTGCTCAAGAGGGCATGCAATGTCAAGGATTCGGGCAATATAATGCCGGGTCATGGAGGTCTTCTCGACCGTTTTGATGCAACACTTTTCGTTGTCCCGGTGGTATTACTCTACCTTAAGCTTGTTTGTGTTATTTGAGCGGATTGCATATCTTTGCTCGTAAATAAATCCATATATGAGAATTCACAAAGAGGGACATATCATAATAATCATCAATTTCCTTATTTGGACAGCGATTTCCGGAATCTGTTTCATTTTTTGTAAAAATGCTTTAATCAACTGGATTGTAGTGGGTATCGCTCTTTTTTTATCTCTCTTCATGATGTGGTTTTTTAGAGTCCCGGTACGAGAGGCGGTTATTGATGATTCTTTGGTTATATCTCCCGGAGATGGTAAGGTAGTTAATATTAAAGAGGTTGAGGAGAATGAGTATTTTGGTGGAAAATGTCTCTGCATTTCTATTTTCCTTACTTTTTTCAATGTCCACATAACCTGGTTTCCCGTGGGAGGAATAGTAAAGTATTATAAATACCATCCCGGCAAATATATAGTTGCCTTTCATTCAAAGGCTTCCGAGAAAAACGAACGCACCACTATTGCCATTCGTACAAATACCGGTAAAGATGTGATGTTTCGCCAGATTGCAGGTATCGTAGCACGGCGAGTTGTCTGCTATGCAAAGGAGAGTAAGCATTTTGCTCAAACTTCCGAAGCAGGGTTTATCAAGTTCGGTTCAAGGCTGGATGTTTTCTTACCTTTAGGCACCGAGGTGCTTGTAAAAAAAGGTGACAAGGTTTCAGGTCAGACCTCGGTTTTAGCAAAGTTTTAAGTTACTACCTACTACTCACTACCGACTACATACTAAAAAAAATCACCCGTGAGGGTGATTTTTTTAGTTTAGTTCTGGTTGGAGTCCCACCATACCGGAATAGTCCACACATCATCAGCCGTGTTCCACATGGGTTTTGTCATGTCTGCACCGGGAACCTTCTCTCCAATTGCCTGGAGGTTGGTCTTGTTGTAGTTGTACTCGTGTGAAGAGTGCATCCAGCGACGTAACTGTTTGCCCATAGGGATAGCCTTTAGGGCACCGGCACTTACATCGTGGTAAGCGGGGATCTTCCAGTTGAGGAAGAGTTTGGTGTCAAAGTCATAACGACGCATGTCGTTCCAGATTTCAACTGAGAAGTGCAATGCGATACGTTTCTGAGTCAGGATCTTGCCAAGTGTAAGGTCACCGGCGGTACCGATACCGTTGTTGAGGAAATTGTTGATCTCAGCAGAGGTCATAGGCACGAATGAGGGACAATCGAGCAGACCGGGATCTTCTGCAACCCACTGGTTGAGTTTGATGTTCATCTGATCCATAGATGCCTTAATGCCCTCTTTGTAAGCAGCAAATGCTCCGTTCTTGTCTCCCTTGTTGAAGAGAACCTCGGCTTTGATAAAGCAAGCCTCTGCATAGGACCCCATATAAGTCGGAGATGAAACTCTGGTATAGAACGTACCCGATTCTTTAGAACCGTCAACAGTCTTTCCTGCCCTTCTGTAGAGAAGGTCGGGGTTGGCTGCATAACCCTTCGATGAAGAGGTTGCCTCTACATAGTAGATGTCGTTTGCACGAGCGGGGTTGTCACTCAGAATAAACCATCCACTGGTAGTGCTGAAATTAGCACGTAGAGGGCCACCCTGAAAGTTAGGGCTATTACCTGACGTCATATCAACTCCAAGAGAACGGCGCCAGTTGCCTGACCATTTAACACCTGCAGGAGGATTGGGTTTGGGATTTGCGTCGTATGCCCAAGGGAGAATCCTGTCGGCGCGGGGGTCTTCTACACCATAACCGGCAAAATTGGTAAGATTGTCAAACAACATCTTGGTAGGCATATAACCGGCATTCATACCACTAACAGAGTATAGAGGTGAATAGTCAACAGGTTCATTCCATCCGAGTACGTCGTGAGTCGTGCTGTTGTTGTCGGTGTGGAAAATCACCATGTCGTCATTTACACTCTTAGGACCCTTTGCAAGTGCATCGAGGATAGCCTGAGAGTCAAACTTACCATCCTTGTAGTTTCCTTCACCTTTCTTTATAAGTTTATTGATGAAACGTGCCTTGAGTAGGTTACCCCACTTAATCCATTTCTGAGGATCACCGCCACCCCAGTAGTCACCCAGTGCAAGAGCAGGGGTAAGGGGAGCCTGTGTTTTGGCCATGAGTTCAAGGCCCTCATCCAGTTCTTTAAGACAGCCGAGGTAGATGGTCTTACCATCATCATATTCGGGAGTAGCATTCTCACCTAAGGCATCCGTATAGGGCATTTCACCGTAGAGGTCTGTCATCATCATGAAACCGTATGCACGGATGATCTTGAAAGCACCCATATAGTGCCATGCTTCAGCCTCTTCAGCTCTTTTGTACATGTCATTGAGGTTGCAGGCTGCACCCACGAACCACCATTGGTAGGGAGTAGTGGAGACACCTCCTACAGGATACCAGATTGACATGTTGAAGTAGGTACCACCGCCGGTGTATCTTGTCCAGTCACCCATCGACATACTTGTACGCCAGGCAGCAAACTGCTGAGCATGATTAGTGTAGAACTCAATATGCGCAAGACGATTCTGGAACAAGGCACTCTCTGATGAAGGATTATCAGGGTCGGTGTTCACATTAAGCCACTCGTTACAAGATGCGAGAAGCATCACCATGAGGAGTGACGTTATTATTGATTTCAAATATTTCATAATCTTACTATTATTTATCATTTCCTGATTTATTAGAATGTCAAGTTTAGACCGAATGTCATACCTGATGTGGCAGGAACGTCACAGTAAGCAAAACCTACTGAAGAAGAACCGCCGACACCTGCACCGGCTACAGCAACCTCAGGATCTCCATTATAGTTGGTAAAGAGAAGGAGGTTGTTTGCTGAGAGTGAGAGGGTAGCACGTTTGATAAATCCAACTTTGTCCATCCATTTCTTAGGGAACTCGTATGCTACTGAGAGTGCACGAAGTCTGAGTAGGTTAACTTTGGTTATATAGTTGGCAGCCTCTTGTGTGTAATAATTGGTGTAGTAGTTCTTGATGATGTTTTGACCACTTGTGGGAACACCGTTGAAGTCATATACCTTGTCGGGATCCCATGTATTTCTTCTAGCCTCATAAATAGGAATGTCATTACCATCTTTATCCTTTTCGGTTCCAATCTGGAAGTCGCCCTCGACTGTAAGAGGTTTATTCCTGATGTCAGCCGAGAATTGGCTGGTACCGGCCACGTCCATCGCGTACTGTGTACCGTTGAATACGTCACCGCCAACGCTGAATTCCCAGAGCATGTTGAATGTGAGACCCTTCCAATGGATGGTATTGTTAAAGCCACCTGCAAAGGTTGCCTCACGATTACCAACTGCATAATAGGTGTTTGCTGCGTAGGTAGGGAAACCGTTCTTGTCAAGAATTACATTGCCTGCATCATTGCGTGTCCATTTATAACCGGCAATACCCATGAAGTCGCCTCCATTGTAAGATGCTGCCTTTGCAGGTCCATACTGAACGTCTGTTACATACATTACATCAGTACCTGAGGGCAGACCGTCCATTGTACCACGGTTACCGGCCATATTCAAAGCCACATCCCATCTGAAGTTCTTGGTCTCTACTGGTGTGCCGGAGATTGAAAGCTCCATACCTTTGTTATATACGTTACCCGCGTTGATGGAGCAGAAGATATAACCTGTGGACTGAGGTCCGCGAGGGCTGAGGATCTGGTTGAATGAGTCGTTGGTATAGTAAGCATAGTCGATGTGGAGTCTGTTCTTGAAGAAGCTCAATTCAACACCGATCTCGGTTGATTTGGTCATCTCCGGTTTCAAATAGGGATTACCACGTGTCCAGGAGTTACCAACACCAACAAGTTCGCCGAGATAAGTACCTACAGGCCACAAAGCGGTAGCTGTCTCATAAACGCCGGTATCCTTACCTACCTTTGCCCAAGATACGCGTACCTTTCCGAATGACAATATGCTGTCATCCATAACATTCAAATCATGGAGAAGCTGTGAGAATACGAATGATCCACTTACTGAAGGGTAGAAGTAAGAGCGGCTATCCAGAGGAAGCGTGGAGGTCCAGTCGTTACGTCCGGTAACGGTAAGGTAAACCATATTTTTCCAGGATGCACGCGCTTCACCGAATACACCTATGAGTCTCTTCAGGGATGAACCGTGAGAGAAGGCTTTGTTGTCTGTAGTAGTATTGGCGTATGAGAAAAAGTCGGGAACAGAGAAGTTATAAGCCATCAGATAGTCTGATTTAGACTTATACTGGTCTGTAGCTGCACCGACCATGAGACCGAGGTCAAAATCTCCAAATCTCTTGTTCATGTCGGAAATAATACTATTGGTCAAATACTCATACTGTCTGGTATTATCTGACATCATACCTTTCTGGAACACCTGCTTGATGGCGGAACCGGCTGCAATACGTTTGGAGTCAACCTGAGTATATTGGTCAACACCTACCTTGTAGGAGATGTTCCACCATGGAGTAATATCGGCTCTTACGTTGAGATTACCTGTAAAACGGTCCGTATCGTCATAGATGCCGAATTTATTGAGAATCCAGTAGGGATTGTCACGGTCATCCCAGGGATCCTGACGATCAGCGAAGTGACGGAAACGAGTACCGTCCTCGTTGAGGTATCTGCTCATATTATCGGAAGGAGCCCATGTATAGAGTGCATAGAGGGCACCCGTACCTGCTGAGCCATAAAGACCTGCACCAGTGAGGGTCTTGTCGGTGTGGGCCTTTGAGTAGGCTGCACTTGCACTGAATGTGAAGATGCCTATCTTCTGGTCACCGTTGAAACGGAAGGTATATTTGCTATAACCTGTTGTAGGTACGATACCATTCTGGTCAAATAGAGAACCTGAGAGGTAGTAACTACCTTGCTTTGTACCTCCGGAAACGCTAATGCTCTCGTCAAGGATCAGACCATTATCGAAGAAGGTTCCCATGTTGTCATAGAATATGGCGCCTTTCTTACCCCATGAGTTGTAGGAGTAGTCGTTGAAAACGGTACCGATATACTTCTTTGAGGAGTCATACTGGTCTTCCATGAATCCCATCATGTACTGGTTCTGGAACTGGGGAAGCGCCTTTGCCCATGAAGTAGAGAGTTTTGAACTGAAATTAACCTCAACGACACCTTCTTGACCGCGTTTGGTGGTGATAAGCACGACACCGTTGGCGGCACGCGAACCATAAAGTGCGGAAGCGGCGGGGCCTTTGAGGACTGACATCGACTCGATATCCTCAGGGTTGATGTCCATCACACGGTTTGATGCGGTGGTGGCACTCCTGTAGGAGCCGTCGAATGCCGAGTTGCCGACAACTGTTGATGAGTTGTCGTAGATGATACCGTCCACAACGAAGAGGGGCTGATTGTCTTTGCCCTCTGAAGCGGAAGTACCACCGCGAAGAATAATCTGAGCGCCTGAACCGGCAGCACCTGAAGACTGGGTGATGTTAACACCTGCTATCTTTCCGGAGAGGGAGGAGATCGGGTTAGCGGTCTTAATCTTCATCAGCTCTTCGGACTTGAGGTCTTCTACGGCGTATCCGAGGGATTTTCTCTCCTTCTTGATACCGAGTGCTGTGACAACAGCGTTCTCAAGCAATAGAGCGTCGTCTTCGAGTGTCACATCAATCCTTGCTCTTCCGTTCACTGCTATTACAGCGGTCTTGTAGCCCATTGATGTGAATTCCAAGGTGCCGTTGGCAGGAACCATGATTGTGAAGAAACCATCAGCGTCGGTGGCCGTACCGGTTTGAGTACCGCGTACTACCACATAGACACCGATGAGCGGTTCACCGCTCTTGTCTGTCACCGTACCGGTGACATTGATGTTCTGAGCCCACATTGTTCCCGCTGAGAGAATCAATGCGAACATTGCCATCATCAGATGGCGTAGTTTTCTGGAAACGAACATAAACAGAATTTTTGATTAATTAATTGGTATTTTAGGTTAAATATATATACGCATGCAACGATAGTTGTACGCTACTTATTCATTGCTTGCTCTATGGAAACGGCAACAGCCACGGTAGCGCCCACCATAGGATTGTTGCCCATTCCAAGAAACCCCATCATCTCCACATGTGCGGGTACACTGGAAGAACCTGCAAATTGCGCATCGGAATGCATACGACCCATAGTGTCGGTCATACCATAAGATGCGGGGCCTGCTGCCATGTTGTCAGGATGGAGAGTTCTCCCCGTCCCGCCACCGGATGCCACGGAAAAATATTTTTTCCCTTGCTGTATGCACTCTTTTTTGTATGTTCCTGCTACAGGATGTTGGAAACGAGTCGGATTTGTGGAGTTACCCGTAATTGAAACATCCACTCCTTCTTTATGCATGATGGCAACTCCCTCGCGTACATCATCGGCACCATAACAGTTGACTTTCGCACGGGGCCCCTTGGAGTAGGACTTTCTCTTTACCTCCTTAAGTTCGCCGGTATAATAGTCGAACTCCGTTTGGACATAGGTAAAACCGTTGATCCTCGAGATAATCATGGCGGCATCCTTGCCCAGTCCATTGAGAATTACGCGCAGCGGTTGTTTGCGTACCTTATTGGCCATCTCGGCAATCTTGATGGCTCCCTCAGCAGCTGCAAAGGACTCATGACCAGCAAGAAATGCGAAGCATTGTGTCTCTTCGCGCAGGAGGCGGGCAGCCAGATTACCATGGCCTATACCTACCTTACGGTCATCTGCTACGGAACCTGCGATGCAGAATGCCTGCAAGCCTTCACCTATAGCTTCGGCTGCATCGGCTGCATTCTTACAACCTTTCTTGATAGCAATTGCTGCACCTACCACGTATGCCCATTTTGCATTCTCAAAGCAGATATTCTGCGTTTGTTCACACTCTAGGTAGGGATCGATACCACAATCGTCGCAAATCTTGTTCGCCTCTTCGATAGAAGCAATACCGTAAGATTTCAATAATTTATTGATGTTGTCAATTCGGCGGTTTTGGCTTTCGAATTTTACTTTACGTATCATATTGCACCTCCTCTTATTAATCAATTCTTGGATCTATAAACTTCACTGCTCCCTGCTCGGATGTAAATCTGCCATAGGTGGCAGTGGCTTTCTTGAGGGCCTCGTTCGCATCTACGCCTTTCTTAATGCTATCCATCATCACTCCGAGACGTACAAACTCATAACCGCAAACCTCATCATCTTCATCAAGAGCAAGTTTAGTTACATAGCCTTCAGCCATATCGAGGTAGCGAACACCTTTGGCCTTGGTCGAGAACATGGTGGCAACCTGAGAACGCAATCCTTTACCAAGATCTTCCAGACCGGCACCAATTACGAGTCCGCCTTCTGAAAAAGCAGATTGAGTACGTCCGTAAACAATCTGAAGGAATAATTCGCGCATTGCCGTATTGATTGCATCGCATACCAAGTCCGTGTTAAGAGCTTCAAGAAGAGTCTTTCCGGTGAGAATCTCAGCAGCCATTGCAGCGGAATGAGTCATTCCGGAGCAACCGATTGTCTCTATAAGAGCCTCTTCTATAATACCATTCTTTACATTTAGCGTGAGCTTACAGGCACCCTGCTGTGGTGCACACCATCCGACGCCGTGGGTCAGGCCCGATATATCTTTCACTTCTTTCACTTTTACCCATTTGCCCTCTTCAGGGATAGGGGAGGGTCCGTGATTTGGGCCCTTCTTTACAACACACATGTGCTCTACTTCGTGTGAATAAATCATAATTTATTTTTTATAATAATTGTTTTAAACTATTGGGTTGATTTATTTGAAATAATAAGACAAAAATCGTTTGAATTTTTTAAAAACACAAATCGTCTCCATTTATAATTTATCCGAAAGTCATTACTTAGGTTGAGTGAAACGATTTTATTGGTAATTCGAGCGGAATACGGGGTTCGAACCCGCGACCTTCGGCTTGGGAAGCCAACGCTCTTCCAACTGAGCTAATTCCGCAAACAGGTCAAGATGCAAATTTACAAAAAATCGTCTTATTATACAAATCAACCCCAAAAAAGTTTCAATTGTTGCTATTCCGCCATTTTATTGTACTTTTGCAGGATTAACAGTAAAGTATTCCACAATGATTACCAAAGAGGCAATTGAAGTTTTCAAAAAGATTGAAACCCCTTTCTATTACTATGATGTTGAACTACTACGCAAGACTCTCGATATATATAAGTCACAGACGGAAAAATATGGCTACCATGCCCATTATGCTCTAAAGGCCAACGCCAACGATCGAATCCTCGATATTATCAAAGGTTATGGTCTCGGTGCTGACTGTGTAAGCGGCAATGAGGTCAAACTTGCCGTAAAGGCAGGGTTTTCGGCTGATAAAATTGTCTTTGCCGGAGTGGGAAAGTCGGATAAGGAGATCAAGGCAGCTCTGAATGCCGGTATTTTCGGATTCAACTGTGAGTCAATTCCGGAAATCATCATTATCAATGAACTTGCCGGAAAGATGGGGAAAAAGGCCAGGATCTCCTTGCGCATCAATCCCGATATCGATGCTCACACCCATAAATATATCAGCACCGGACGTAAAGAGGACAAATTTGGTATAAGTCCATGGATGTTCCAATATGTTGTGGATGTGTTGGCAAAATCCAAGAATGTCGAGTTCATGGGACTCCATTTTCATGTTGGCTCTCAGATAACCGACCTTAACGTCTTTAAATTAACCTGTAAGAGGGTAGAGGAGATACAGAAGTGGTTTACCGATAAAGGATTTTTCATTAAAAATCTCAATCTGGGTGGAGGTCTGGGAATTGATTATAAAAACCCTAATGACAATCCTATTGCCCCGATAGAGGAGTATTTTAAAATTATACATGACAACCTCATTGTACGTCCGGGACAGAATATACATTTCGAACCCGGCAGGGCTATTGTAGGTCAGTGTGGACATCTGATTTCAAGGGTTCTCTACGTAAAGGTAGGCCAGAGGAAGAAATTTGCCATTCTGGATGCAGGAATGAATGATCTTATTCGTCCTGCTCTATACCAGGCACACCATGCAATCGAAAATCTTACATCCACCGGCCGCCCCATGAGGTACGATGTTGTTGGCCCTGTATGTGAGTCGAGCGACAGTTGGGGCAAAAACATCCTTCTCAACACCACAAAACGAGGTGATCTTGTGGCGCTCCATTCGGCAGGAGCCTATGGTCAGGTTATGGCTATGAAATACAACCAAAGGGATCTGGCCAAGGCATATTATAGTGATGAGCTGGGTGTGTAGTATGTAGTTTTGAGTTCTGAGTTCTGAGTTCTGAGTATTGAAAATATAGATTAGGAGTATAAAGAGTATGTTTGAAAATCTGATAGAGAGATTAGAGAGTTCCTTTAAACTCATAAAGGGACAGGGAAGGATTACGGAGGTAAATATTTCCGAGACGATTAAGGATATCCGCAAAGCGCTTCTCGATGCCGACGTCAGTTACAAGATTGCAAAGACATTTTGTGATGAAGTGAAGCAGAAGGCACTCGGTCAAGATGTCTTAAAGGCTGTTCGTCCGGAGCAGATGATGGTCAAAATCGTCCACGACGAACTTGCTCTCCTTATGGGCAGTGAGGCTTCGGATATCAATCTCAAGGGAAATCCGGGTATTGTTTTGGTTTCCGGTCTACAAGGTTCGGGTAAGACTACGTTCTCAGCAAAACTGGCACTTCACACCAAGTCTAAGAGAGGTATGCGGACGCTTCTGGTTGCAGCTGACGTCTATCGTCCTGCAGCAATCGACCAGCTGAAGGTCTTGGGAGAGCAGGTGGGTGTAGAGGTCTATTCGGAGGAGGGTGTCAAGGATCCAATTTCCATTGCAAAGAATGCAGTCAAGAAAGCACGTAGTGAGGGTTATTCGCTTATAATCATAGATACTGCGGGCCGTCTGGCGGTAGATCGGGAGATGATGGATGAGATATCTGCCATCAAACATGCCGTTAATCCTACCGAGACACTCTTCGTAGTCGATGCCATGACCGGTCAGGATGCTGTTGAGACTGCCAGAGCCTTTAACGAAGTACTCGATTTTGATGGAGTGGTGTTGACCAAGATGGATGGTGATACGCGTGGCGGTGCCGCTCTCTCCATCAAGGCAGTAGTCAATAAGCCCATCAAGTTCATAAGTTCCGGCGAGAAGATGGAGGCTCTCGATGTTTTCCATCCCAAGCGCATTGCCGACCGTATTTTGGGTATGGGCGACGTGGTTTCACTCGTAGAGAAAGCTCAGGAGCAGTACGATGAGGAGGAGGCGCGCAGGCTCCATAAGAAGATGGTTAGAAATCAGTTCAATCTTGATGATTTTTACCAGCAGATTCAACAGATTAAAAAGATGGGAAACATCAAGGATCTTGCTTCAATGCTTCCGGGCGTTGGCAAGGCCATTAAGGACGTGGATATTGATAATAGTTCCTTCAAGGGGGTAGAGGCCATAATTCTCTCCATGACTCCTTACGAAAGGGAGAATCCCTCCGTACTAAACGGTAGTCGTCGTAAGAGAGTTGCTGCGGGTAGCGGTACATCACTGGAGGAGGTAAATCGCCTGCTCAAACAATTTGAGGGTACACGCAAGATGATGAAGAATTTTTCTTCCAATGCGACGTCACAGAGAATAATAAAGAAAAAACGCAGATAAGAGATTAAAGTAATGATATTGCTGGACGGAAAGGCTACGGCAGAAGCCATTAAAAAAGAAATTGCTTCACAGGTAGAGAAGATTGTTGCTTCAGGTGGCAGGCGACCTCATTTGGCGGCAATTATTGTCGGTGAGGATGGTGCAAGCAAGACCTATGTTGCCTCGAAAGAGTATGCCTGTGAACAAGTGGGATTTGACTCTACGGTGTATCGGCTACCGACTGAGACTTCGGAAGAAGAGCTGCTAAATCTGATTTCCAGGCTAAATATAGATCAATCTGTGGATGGTTTTATCGTCCAAATGCCTCTTCCGGACTCAATAAATGAGCAAAATGTCATTGCCGCCGTGGATCCTCGAAAGGATGTTGACGGCTTCCATCCTATAAACGTGGGTAAACTCTCACTCGGACTTCCGACTTTCGTATCAGCGACGCCTTACGGTATAATGGCCCTATTGGAGAACTACAATATTGAGACAAGGGGAAAGCACTGTGTTGTACTTGGCCGCAGCAATATCGTAGGTCGTCCCATAGCCAACCTGCTTTCGCAAAAAGGTGACCCGGGCGACTGTACGGTTACTATCTGTCATAGTCGTACAAAGGATATTGCAGAGTACACACGTAGTGCAGATATTATCATTGCTGCCCTTGGAGTACCCCAATTTTTAAAAGGGAATATGGTTAAGGAGGGAGCAGTTGTGGTGGATGTCGGTATTACCCGTATCCCTGCGGATAATGAGAAAGGTTACAGAATTGTGGGCGATGTGGCTTTTGACGAAGTTGCACCTAAGTGTTCCCATATCACTCCAGTACCGGGAGGAGTAGGACCCATGACCATCATCTCTCTCCTACGCAATACTCTTCAGGCCTACCTGATGTCGCGGTAGCCATATTTTGCCATTATTTTACCCTCGTTTAGTACAATGGTCAAGGGCATGGTGCCTCCCGTAATTCTGAGGAAAGGAGAGGCATCCAGGAAAAGGTATCGCTCATAGTCAAGTCCTGACTCTTCAAGGAATTCCGAGGGGTCGCGTTCTATATTCCCCTGTCCGAATACGACCGTCAATTCTCCATTGCTGAAATCCTCCTTGCTACGTAGAATGGCAATTTTCTGCGCAGCCATAAGGCAGTATTGACAGGTAACACTCACAAAACAGACTACCTTTTCGCCTTCCAGCAGATCTGCAGGCAGCAATCCCTTTGTCAAGGCATCATGGAGTGCTTTTTCGCTTATGGTAGTACTTTGGCTATACTGCTCATACCTCCAGTTGTCCGGAGGTGAGATAATGAATACAGCTGCAATGGAGCCAACTATGATAAGAGTATGCCAGAGTGGTTTATATGGTATGCGAAAGGATTTCAGGCCTGCGCTAAGACGCAAAATTACAATCAGTGCTATATTTTTCAGAAGAGAGTGTATGGGATTCATCTCCATCATTTCGCCGAAGCAGTGACAACTGTCACGATTGCCGGCAATGGTGAGCCCGATGAGAAATAGAGTAAAAAAAGCCAGAACCAGAAATGACGTTACGTATATTGCTTGTGAGTTTAGATTGAGTATCAGGAGTATGCCAAGGGCAAGTTCCATTACGATAATTGCCCTGGCGATCAGGTAGGAGAGGCCCAGACCAAACAGGCGGAATCCGAATATATAGATCTCGAATTGGTCGACCGATATGAGTTTGGCCAGGGCCGAAAAAATGAACAATACACCCAGTACTACCCTCAAGGCATATTTTACTCCCTGTTTCATACTCTTATTGCATTATAATTTTGACAAAAAGAGGGTGACCATGCGGCCACCCCCGATAAATCTTTTTCAGTTGGTTAAAAGAGCTGCGGAAGGCAAATAGACTCAACCTTTGTAGCAACGAGGGGTACGCTGACCATTTTGTTGTAATCAGAGCATCTTTCTCCCTCTCTAAGAGGAATATCAGACTCCTCATAAACCACCTCACCATTGAGCTTGGCTACGCAGTGACACTTCTTTGAACAACCGGTAAAAAGCAAAAGGGTCCCTACTGCAAGTAAAAGTAGTAACTTCTTCATTGTGATCTTATTTAAATAATTTTGTTTGTTCCCTCCAAATTTGGATCCGTAATTTCGAATCAACACAAAAGTAGCATATATTTTTGACATGTAGAAAAAAAAAGTACTTTTGACAAAAATTAGGAATTTAAATAGATGAAAACAGCAAGAACGGTAAGAATAGTCATTGCAGCCCTTTTCTTTGTAATAATAACCCTCTCATTTATCTCTTTTTCAGCAGGAAAACTCCCTTTCTCTCCGGCAGTCGAGGAATTTCAGTTCGGTCCTGCCCTCATGGCATTATTTGTGGGAAGTGCAATTCCTTTGATATTGCTTCTGATAGTGACATTGCTATTTGGAAGGGTATATTGTTCCTTTCTCTGTCCTTTGGGTATTTGGCAGGATATAGTGATCTGGGTATCTGACCGTTTCAAGAGCAAAAAACAGCGCTGGCGTAACTTCCGTCCTGCCCACAATGCATTGAGATACATCATACTTGGTGTAGTGACAGCTGCGCTGATAGCCGGCATCTCCTATCCCTTTGCTTTTCTGGATCCCTATTCCATATTCGGGAGAATAGTGACCTCATTCAATCCCTACACCTCATTTGCTGTTTGGTCATTTGTTGTGGCTCTGGCTTTCTTTCTGATTGTCACCCTCCTAAGTGCCTTCAGAGGACGTCTCTACTGCAATACAATCTGTCCTGTAGGTTCTTTCCTCGGACTAATCAGCAGATATTCGATGTTTCGCCTAATTATTGCCGATAAAACATGTGTTGATTGCTATCTCTGCGGAAAGAAATGCAAAGCAGAGGCGCTGGATTGTTCGACTCACTCCATAGATTACTCACGATGCATAATGTGCTTTGATTGCACACTCTCTTGCAGGAAAAATTCAATAACGCTTAAATATGCTTGGGGTCGCGATAAAGATAAAAGAGATAAAAAATCTTCTGATACTAAGGGAGAGCCTGAAAACTCAGGTCGCAGGAGTGCTCTGATAGCGCTCGGTACCCTGGGACTGGTAGCCGCTTCCCGCAAATGGGGTTCTAAGTTTCATCCTTCTCCCGCTACGGATGAAGCGGGTGAGCCTGTAATTCACTTTCTTCCACCCGGAGCCTGGAGTTTGGAGCACCTTAAGGAGCATTGTACTGCTTGTCATGCTTGCGTGGCAGCTTGTCCTTCCAAGATTATAAGACCCTCAATTACTCAGCACGGCATTGACGGTTTCCTGATGCCCCTACTCTCATTTGATCAGAATTATTGCAGTTATGACTGCAACAAGTGCTCTAATGTTTGTCCTAACGGTGCGCTGATGCCTCTCACTCTCAATGAAAAGCGTTCGATACGAATTGGTATGGTCAAGTTTGTTGCCAAAAACTGCTTGGTGTTCCGCAATGATCAGGTATGCGGTAAGTGTGGCGAGGTTTGTCCCACAGGTGCAATTAAGCTTAGGGAGCATAAAAATAAGCCGGGCCTCTTTTATCCGGTGATGGATAGCGACCTTTGCATAGGTTGTGGCGGTTGTACCAGTGTGTGTCCGGCAGAGCCTCTCGCAATGGAGGTTCACGCCATAGAACAGCATATTCCAATAAAAAGAGTTGCTATTTTGACATGAACCCCGAAAGTT
>DBQO01000048.1 GCA_002305275.1 Bacteroidales bacterium UBA1392
CATGAGAGCATAGATATCGTGAGCCACCGACCTGCGGATCCAAAGTTCGCCGTGGCCCGTGCTGGAGACTCCTACAAAGTTATTGTCTGCAATGGTGGAAGCACCGATGATGGGTACGTCACCCACTCTACCCCATTTCTTTCCGGTCATGCCTCCCGTAGAGGTGGCTGCTGCAATATTACCTTCCATATCAAGAGCCACACACCCTACGGTACCCATGGGAGCACCGGTTCTTTTCTCTTCAAGAGCCCTCTCCAATTCTACTTTGGCACTTTCGGTCGAAAAATAGGAGTTGGGGACCATTTCAAGTCCCTGCTCACGGGCAAAATAAGAAGCACCTTCCCCGATCAGAAGCACGTGAGGAGTCTTCTCCATCACAAGGCGTGCCGCTTTAATGGGATTTTTTATATCCGTAACACCGGCAACTGCACCAGCTGAGAGGTCACGACCATCCATTATTGATGCATCAAGTTCATGACGACCGTCTGAAGTCATAACTGCTCCCTTCCCCGCGTTGAATAGAGGACAATCCTCAAGATAGATTACGGTAGCCTCAACGGCGTCGAGAGCACTACCCCCTGAAACAAGAATAGTTTTTCCCTGTTCAAGAGCTTCATTAAGGAAGATGGAATAAGATGCCTCATCCTCTGCAGACATCGCTTCTGAGCCACCGGCACCTCCGTGAAGCACAATAGCCCACTCCTCAGGTTCTGTCTGTACCTGTTGATTACAGGAAATCAGGATCAATAGGGCTGTAAGCAGCATCCAGATATAGTTCGTTTTCATAATAATATTAATTTAAGTTAAAGTCGTTTTCGGAGCTCTTCTCCCTGCTTCTCATAACCCGGTTTTCCCAGAAGAGCAAACATGTTTTTCTTGTAATCCTCCACTCCGGGCTGGTCAAAAGGATTTACGCCAAGCATATAGGCACTTATGCCGCAAGCCTTTTCAAAAAAGTAAAAGAGCTGGCCAAGGCTATATTCATCAATCATTTCTATGGAAATCTCCATTGTAGGTACACCACCGTCATTGTGGGCAAACATGGTGCCCTTTTGTGCCATCTTATTGCAGAACTCTATATTCTTTCCTGCCAGATAGTTCAGTCCGTCAAGATTTTGCTTATCGTGGCTGATTTCAACTCTGCGGCGGATTGTACGTACATCTATGAAGGTCTCGAAGAGAGTGCGCTCACCATCCTGGATATATTGGCCCATGGAGTGCAGATCGGTAGTGAAATTGACCGATGCCGGGAAAATACCTTTGCCCTCTTTGCCTTCACTCTCACCAAATAACTGTTTCCACCATTCGCAGACATAGCTGAGTTTGGGAGAGAATCCTACAAGCAATTCAATCTTCTTACCACTATCATATAGGGCATTGCGCATCGCCGCATAGAGGAGAGCAGGGTTATCCTTCGTATGTTCACTACATATACGCTGCATATCTGCCGCTCCCCTGACCATCTCCGAAATGTCGAAACCGGCAAGTGCTATCGGCAGCAATCCTACTGCCGTCAAAACTGAAAATCGCCCACCTACATTATCTTCAATTACGAAAGTCTTATATCCCTCCTGATTGGAGAGCAACCTGAGCGCCCCACGCTCCTTGTCGGTAATGGCAACAATCCTTTTACGGGCACCTTTAATACCATAAGATTGTTCAATATAACTCTTGATCAAACGGAAAGCTACTGCCGGTTCCGTGGTGGTACCAGACTTGGAAATCACAACACAGGCAACATTGTTGATTGAAACCACATCCATCAATTCAGCAATATACTCTTCGGATAAATTTTGTCCCGCAAAAACTATTTTGATGCCACGGGTGGGAGACATCTGGTGAAATGAGTGCGAGAGTGCTTCAATAGTAGCCTTTGCTCCTAGGTATGATCCGCCTATACCGATGACAATCACCAAGTTTATATCCATTTCAATCCATCTGTCAACCACTTTAAGATACTCCTCAATCATATCCGGGGTAATTTCAGAGGGAAGGCGGTTCCACCCTAGAAATTCACTGCCGGCACCTCTACCTGAATCAAGTATCGATAATGCCTCAAGAGCTTTTGTGGTATAATTATCAAACTCCTGATCACTTACAAAGCCTGAGCATCCTTTCAAGTCTAGATTAATCATGATATTGTCACTGTTATAATGTTGTTTCATTGAAGAATTGAGGCCAAATGGTTTACTACATAGTGGGGACTTTTCTCTTCATAGAGAATCTGGTACATCGCACTAACGATAGGGAGCTCAACATTGAGTTTTTTGGAAATGTCATTCATGCATCTTGTGGCGTAATATCCCTCTGCAACCATATTCATCTCGGTATGGGCTGAAACCACAGAATAGCCTTTGCCAATCATTCCTCCGAAAGTGCGGTTACGGCTAAATTGAGAATAGCAGGTAACCAGCAGATCGCCTAAGTATGCCGAACGTGATGGAATACGACTGGAATCGGGATGGGTCGAGTTGAGAAAACGAACCATCTCATTATAAGCTCCGGTAACCAAAACGGAGAGGAAGTTGTCACCGTAGCCAAGGGAGTGGCAAAGTCCTACGGCAACGGCATAGACATTCTTCATTGCGGCAGAATACTCTACACCATAAATGTCGGTACTGCATACGACCTTTACATAGTGCGATGAGAATGATTTGCTTACCTTGCAGGAAATTTCTTTATGCTTGCTTGCAAAGGTCAGGTAAGAGAGTTTTTCCATAGCTACCTCTTCAGCATGTGTAGGGCCACTTAAAACCACTATCCTGTCGAATGGTATGCCAAGTGTTCTGTTAAAATATTCCGCCACAGTCAAATTTTCACTGGAAACAAATCCTTTTGTGGCAGATATGATCAGTTTATCTCTGAGAAGTTCAGTATCAAGGGGCTTGATCTGGGCGAGGAAATAGGCCGAGGGTATACAGAATATTACAGCGTCTGAATTGTAAACTACCTCATTAATGTCGTCACTCATCTCAAGCATATTGGTTTTCAAGGCTGCAGAACGGAGATACGAGCGGTTGCGCCCAAATTCTTTTATAAAGTCTATGTTATCTGAGTTGCGTATATACCAGTTTACTTTATTTCCCGTATCAGACAAAACCTTTACCAGCGCAGTTGCCCAACTGCCGCTGCCAATGAGACCATACCTCAGCTCTTTTCCTATCAACTCCCTATACACTGTAAATCACATTAAGATAATCATGTAACCAACAAAGATATAATTATTTTTTTATTAAATCAATAGCAACGAGCGCCAAAAATAGTGCTGCCAATGCGTACGATTGTAGCTCCCTCCTCAACCGCAATGCGCCAATCCTGAGACATTCCCATGGAAAGGGTATCGAATTGCGGAAATTCCGGTTTCAATCTCTCAAAAGCTAACCTCAGCGTACGGAACTCTCCCCTCACCTGCTCCGCATCATCAATGAAGGAGGCCATTCCCATCAGACCGCGGATCCGGACATTGGGATATTTATCGCGAAAATGAGGCACAAGCTCCAGAGCTTCCTCTATGGGAAAACCTTGTTTACTCTCCTCCATGGCAATATGCAACTGTATGAGACAATCCACAACCTTACCGGAGTTGGCAGCCTGGCTATCAACTCTCGCGAGCAGACGCTCGGAGTCCACGGAATGGATAAGCGAGACATAGGGAAGAATCATTTTGATCTTGTTGCTCTGCAAATGACCGATAAAATGCCACTCTATATCTTTGGGGAGCGAGGAGGCCTTCTCAACCATTTCTTGTGGACGGCTTTCACCGAATGCACGTTGACCGGCATCGTAGGCCTCAAGAATCTCGGATAGAGAATGAAGTTTGGAAACTGCCACCAACTTTACAGTGGATGGCAGTTTGCTCAAAATATTCTCTATTCTCTCCCGTATAGTCATTATTTGCGTTTCTGCTGTTGTCTCATCTGTTCCTGCTGTATCCTATAGGCCTCATCTAGACGTTGTCTGAACTTGGATTTCTTCTGAGGCTCTTTGCTGTTGGCTCTCTGCTGAATTTGAGCTCGGAGCTTTTGCTCGTCAACGAACCACTTCCTTATTATCAAAGTCTGAATGATGGTGATAAGGTTGGAGAGCATATAGTAGTAACTCAATCCTGCAGAGAAGTTGTTCAATATCAGTACCATGAATATAGGCATAAACCATGTCTGCATAAACTTCATACCCGGCATCTGCTGGTTGTCCGCCATCTGGTTCATCGTCAATTTAGAGTAGAAGATCATCGACACACCCATGAGGATAGCGAAAAGCGAGATGTGGTCTCCGTAGAGAGGTATATTGAATCCAAAGTCAAGGATAGAGTCATATGCGCTAAGGTCATCCGCCCACAGGAACTTTTGTTGTCTCAACTCGAAGGAAGCAGGGAAGAAACGGAACATCGCAAAGAGGATCGGGAACTGCAATAACATCGGAAGGCATCCCCCGAACATGCTTACCCCTGCCCGTTTGTAGAGGTCCATAGTCGCCTGCTGCTTCTTCATAGCATCCTCCTTCTTGGGGTATCTCTCATTGATCTTCTGTATCTCAGGCTGCAAGACCTTCATCTTAGCTGTAGAGTTATAAGACTTCAAGGTCAGGGGCGAGATCACAATCTTAAGCAAAATGGTCAGGATGAGAATAATCAGACCGTAGCTCTCAATATATTTGCTGAGCCAGTTGAATACCGGAATTATGACGTAGCGGTTGATTGGTCCGATAAGTTTACCTCCAAGGGGAATGATCTTTTCAAAACCCTCATCATAGCTCTTGAGAGTCGGGTAGTGATTGGGGCCGAAATAGAACTTGAAAGGGAGGGAAAAATCCTTACTTTGAGTATCTATACCAACTAACATTTCTGCTGAAGAACGCATCAGGTCACCTGTGGCACCAACTACATCCTCGGTATAGAACTTATTTTCAAGAGTACCACCGACAAAATTATTTTCAGCCACAAGTATGGCAGAGAAAAATTGCTGCTGGAAGCCAAACCAGCGGATGTTTGCCGAGAATGACTCTTTGGCAGAATCTTTTCTCATACCCAGACTCTTGACATCGTTGGTACCTGAAAACCGGTAAGCGATGGCGGAGTAATTTTTCTCATTTTTGTATCCCTTCTCAAGATGTGGCATATCTGCATTCCAATGGAGACGTATCTGGTTGGTACGTCTGTCTAGAATGCCATCCATATTGACAAATCTGAGATTGTAGTCTGCCATATAGCTCTCTTCCGCAAGCGCATAAATAGCCTCAATATAGGAGTGTTCCGAGAAATGGAGACGCAGGATTAAACTGTTTTCACTCTGTGATGCAAGTGAAAAATTGAGGTCACCAGTGTTAATCCATTGATTGGTATTAATCTCATACTCGAAGTTACTTTTTCCACTCCTAAGCAATACGAGTGCCGAGCTATCGTATGTATAGTAATTCTTGATCTCCACCTCGTAAGGCTGCGCACCTCTCGATGAGATTGTAAGCTTGATTTTGTCATTCTCAAGAGTGTAATGGTCAGCCTCCGCAACACTTGCAAGATGTAGCGCGGAATCTTGGTACAAAGGCAGTTCTTGACCGGGAATCTGCACTTCTTCAGCTGTCGCATGATAAGTCGTATCCATGCGAGCACTCTCGATAGCTTGGGCTGCTGCTATTGAATCAGCTAAATATCTCTCCTTCTGCTGCTTCTCATACTGTTTGGTGTTGTACCAGCTGAAGAGTAGCAATATGATGCCGATGAGGGCAAATCCTATAATGGTGTTTCTGTTTTCTCCCTTACTCATCTCTATGCTCGAATTGTGAATCAATTTCCTTGATCTTTTCCTCGAGCTGTGCAAGCTCCTGACGGGCAACCTCAATCTCTTTCCTCATCTTGGCAAGGTAAGTCTCTGCATTTTTTGTCTTGGAGAAAAATCCCATGTTGTTCTCCCACGTGGCAATGTCTTGCTCTTTTTTGACATACTTTTGTACAAGACGGTCTCTTTCGGTGCGTAGGCCTCTCTCAGCCTTACTCAAATTGGCATCGGGAGAGTATTTGCCATATCTGGGACGATAGTCATCATTTTGAGCCCTTACCTCATCAAACTTAGAATCTATAGCTCTCTTAAATGCATCCTGGAGTTTGTTTTTCTCCTTGAAAGGGACAAAACCAATCTCGTTCCATCTGCTCTGGAATGCTTTGAGAGTCTCAAAATTATCGCTTTTACTATCAGAAAGTTCAAATGCCTTGATTTCCTCAATAAGAGAGAGTTTTAGTTGACGGTTGACTTCGAACTGTGATTCCTGTTTGCCCAGGTGCTTCTCCTTGTTGTTGAAGAACGTATCACAGGCAGCACGGAAACGTTTCCATACCTGATCCGTGCGTTTGCGCGATACGGGACCGATCTCCTTCCATTGTTTTTGAAGCTCAATCAGATAATCTGTAGTCTTTTTCCAATCTTCACTGTGCTGAACGGCTTCAGCCTTTTCACATAGGTCTATTTTCAACTTCAGGTTATCCTGCATCTGCTCTTTGAGCTGATTGTAGTATGCTTTTTTCGCATCAAAGAATTTATCACAGGCAGTGCGGAAACGCTCATATACCTTAACATTGTCTTTTTTGGAAGCAAAGCCTATGGCTTTCCATTTTGCCTGAATGTCTTCTATTGATTTGGTCATCTTATTCCAGGTTTTGGAGTCTGAGATTTCCATTGCAACAATCTTCTCCACCTCTTCACATAGGGCACTTTTAGCCTCAAAATTTTCCCTCTGGCTGGTTTTCAAGGAGTCAAAATAGGCTTGGTGCTTCTTGTTGACTATGGCAGTTGCAGCCTTAAATCTCTCCCAAATACTCTCCCTAGACTCTTTACCTACAGGACCGATCTCCTTCCACTCTTCGTGAAGTTTTTGAAGAGCCTTGAAGGCTGCTACAATATTGTCATACTCAGTCTCTGCGAGAGCTTCAGCCTTGGCGCACAGCTCCTCTTTAGCAGTGAGATTACGCTTGAAGTCCAGGTCTCTTAGCTCCTTATGGATTTTGACGTTGTCATAGAAGAGCTCCACATTGTGACTATAGGATTCGTAGAGGTCCCTCATACGTACCTGGGGTACCTGACCTGTTGCTCGCCATTGTGCCTGAAGATTGCCAAACTCATTGAAAAGTTGGCCCATATCCTCTTGACTCTGCCTCTCTACCAGATTCTTTATCTGCTCAATAATATCAAGTTTTATCTGGAGATTCTGCTCCTTACTCTGTTCCTGCTCCCGCACATAGGAGTTACGCATATTGCGATAAGTGTTGTAAAGCTCTTTAAACCCACGCTCAACTTCAGCAAAGGGATTGATGGAAACGACCTCACCGCTATCAGTGTCATCACTTATGACATCCTCAGAAGGGGCTATAAAGCCACTTTCAATCTTCTCCTTGCGAAGGGTCTTGTAGAATGTGGCCTTAATGGAGTCGGCATGCTTGTAAAGCAACTGCATATCCCCCCTATCAAGGAGCATTTGGAACACATCCAATATCTCTTTAAGACCCATCTCCGAATAGTCTGGCACTTCGGGAGCTTCTGCTGCTTCTGCCTTGGGAGTCTCTGCGGAGGCTTCGGGCAAAGTAGCTGTGACCTCAGGAGTCTCTGCATTAACTTCGGGAGCTTCTGTATACTCTACCTTGGTAGCCTCATCAGTAACTTCAACTAAGGGAGCCTCTTCTTGAGGTTCAAACTTGGCAGTCTCCTTTTTTGAAGTTTTGGATTTCGAAGCCTTTTTAGATGTTTTTTCCGGTTGTACAATCTCTTCCTTTGATATGTCGCCTCTATCTTCGGCGACCTGTTCAGCGTTTACTACAGTTTGCTCAAGAGTTTCTTCTTGTTGCTCAGGAACAACTGGTTTCAGATCTTCACTCATGTAATTGAATTGTATAATTATTATATCCTGCAAATATAACGGATTTTGTGGAATAAATGTTATTTTTGCACTATTAGAATTCAAAAAATGAGAATAGATATACTTTCAGTCGTGCCGGAGTTGCTCGCAAGTCCGTTAAACCATTCAATCATCAAAAGAGCGAGGGAGAAAGGACTTGTAGAAATACATCTCCACAACATACGAGATTGGGGTAAGGGGTACTATCGCCAAACCGATGATTATGGTTTCGGTGGTGATGCAGGTATGGTAATGATGATTGAACCGGTATTTAACCTTATCGAAAAACTCAAAGGAGAACGGGAGTACGACGAGATTATCTACACCGCTCCCGACGGTGAAATTTTTGATCAAAAAATCGCCAATTCCCTCTCTATCAAAGGCAATATAATCATTCTTTGCGGCCACTACAAAGGGATCGATCACCGAATCAGAGAACATCTGATAACTCGCGAAATCTCTGTGGGGGACTATGTGCTAAGCGGTGGCGAACTCCCCGCTGCGATAATAACCGATGCCGTTGTAAGGCTTCTGCCGGGGGCAATCTCCGATGAGACCTCTGCCCTGTCGGACTCTTTTCAGGATGGACTTCTGGCACCACCCATATACACCAGACCTGCGGAATTCAATGGATGGAGAGTACCGGAGGTACTCCTGAGCGGTAATCCTAAACTGATAAAAGCTTGGCAGGAGGAACAAGCACTGGAACGTACCCGTCTTCTGCGTCCTCACCTTCTTAAAGAGAATCTGAAATGATGTGACCCCCAAAAGTTG
>DBQO01000027.1 GCA_002305275.1 Bacteroidales bacterium UBA1392
CGGACGTCTCTTTTTAGAAACGGGCTGCAAATATAGAGACATTTTTTTAATTGGGCAAAAAAATGCTCAAAAAAAGATTATTCTTTTATTTCTTCATAATCAACATCCTCCACAAGTTCTTTGGCAGGATTTGCATAGCTCTCTGACAATTTTTCTTTTATTGCCTTGCGAATCTTGATAGTCGCGTAGAGTTCAAACAATCCATAACCCAGAAAACCTGCACCCAGAAGTCGGAACATCAGGATCTGAGACTCGTGAGGATTGAACACCAAGAAGAGGCCACAAAGAGCCACAATGCTGGGCAGCACATACATATACCAGGGTATCGGAGCGTGTTTATGCGCTGCAATAAATGTAACGATTTCACCGATACCGAAAACCACCAAAATGATCCCAAGGAGTAACAGCAAGAACCCTACGAACACATCAGGGATAAGGATCAAAACAGCACCGAAGGCGATACTCAGTATAGCATTCACTACAAAGAAATTCTCCTTTACCTTGTCAGTAGTACCTTGTGACTTTACACTCTTTCTCCTGCTGATAAAATAGATTACGAGGGATACACAACCGATCACCAGAAATAGTCCACCGATGATGCGCACTATGAGATCCTTCATCGTATCGGGCCAGATAAGCAGCACTAGACCCGCTACAATCCCAACCAAAGCCCTTAAGTAGCCATAAGTGGGATTAAAAAAACTTTTGAATGACTTCATATGATTATATCTGACATTACTCTTATTATTTCACTTCGCACCAACCACCCTTTACAGATGCATTGACTGTCTCATCATACATCGCCTTACAAATAGTTGAAGGGAGATAGAACTTGCCTTTGTAGGTAGCCGTTGCCCTAATGGTTATCTCCTTTGACGACGATTTATCAAGGTTAAAGTAGGAATATACCCTGTCGTCACGGTAGTCCTGATAGAAATCCGTTGTACGATAATTGGCAATTTCCCATCCGGAAGGGAATATCTGTGATAGTATGAGATTTGTATAGTTTTCTGTTGCGCTGGTGTTGGTCACACGTGCCTTGATTACAAAGTCGGTACCTTGTGTAAGCGAGAATGGATCTACAGGTGCGCCATTGGGCAATGTGTAGCTGACCGAGAGACGAAGTCCGTTGGAGAAGTCTGTTTCCTGACCCTTTGCCGGTACTCCCGTAGAGCTCATGACTATATAGGTAGGAGCATCTGTCTTATTGGTAAACTCAAAGTCTATGCTTTCGCCTTTTGTTACATCCAATGTACGGCGAACTATACACTTGTCGTCTTTGAGAGTAATACTCTCTCTTCCTGCTTTAGCAATGATATTGACTCCCTCTTCAGAGTATTGTGAAGCGTAAGCAGCCACGGCATTCAAAGCCCAGGCGGTGCTTTGCGTACTCATAAAGTGATTGCGGTCATTTAGCGATTTGGATAGAGTCTCTATCGACTTGAATGCCTCCTGCTTATTGCCCGTCAGACGGTATGCAATGGCTGAAACGGCCTTGAATCTATCTTCACTCTCAAATGAATGGGAAAATCTGTCAATTTTACCTACAGGCCGGTTGGATACCTTTGAGATGATATTCTTTGCAACATCACTCTTCTTATCGGCGGCATAAGCCAGTGCGAGGAACCAGCCGGACTCAGTGTTCATATTATCCACCTCATTACGCATACGGTTCATATCACCTCGAGGAGCAGCACCTGAGAGCGTAAGAACGTAGGCCGCGTATGTTCGGTAAGGATAACCCTGTGATGTTGAAGAGGCCACATCTTTGACAAATGATGTCATACTGCGTTTGAGCCAGGCAGGTACTGCATAACCCTTAGCCTCAGCTTCAACCAGGAAGTGAAGCGCATATATGGTACCCCATGTGCTTGCAGAGGCATACGAAGAGGTGTTCGGCCAATAGGTCATACCTCCATTATTGAGAGCATAAGAGGGAATTTTTGTAATAGTCGCCTTGATATTCTTCTCGCATTCGCTCTTCTGCTCATCACTCAGTGTCTGGACTGCTCCAAGATAGAGTTGAGGGAAGGCAGAGGAGACTATCTGTTCGATGCAGCCGTGAGGATATGTCACCAAGTAGTCGAGGCGATAACTCAGATCTACAGGAGGAATGGAACTTGCCTCCACGAAAGCAGTATTCGTGCCCTGTTTGCCTGCAAGCTCAAAGGTCACTTTTTGGCTCTTGCCACCTGCCAGCAGTATAGTCTTGGCATTGGTGGTAAGGGGATTGGGATCCCTAATGTCAATTTCTATCTTCTCCTCCGCATTATCTGCTGAGCATTTGGCCTTTGCAGTGATTTTGGCTATCCCCTCGGCAGATGAGGCCTTCACTTTAAAGAACGCCATCTGCTCACCCGCAGCCGTGAAGTTGAGTGTCTGAGATGAAGATCCGGATACATCTAGCAAATCGTTGGTCGAGAGCGAAACGGTTACTTTGCCCAGATTGTTCTTCATCGCAAATACTGTAATAGGAATCTCTACCTCTTCATCGGTACCAATGACCCTTGGGAGAGTACTCTGTACCATCAAAGGTTTGGTAACGGCAACGTTTTGCTCTGCAGAGCCTTGTGCTTTTCCGTCAGTCGCCACCACCATCACGCGGAGGTTGCCTATGTATGCAGGAAGAGTTATTTCGTGACTCTGTTTGCTTCTGGATTTGATGGTAAAGGGCCCAAGGAAAATTGATACGGGTTTGAACCTTTCAGCTTTGTTGGCTGCTGCAATCTCCTCAACTTCCCCATCACCTCCGATGGCAAACATCTGCTCCATTCTCGCACCATAGGCACCGATTACAAGATCGTAAAGGTCCCAGCTACGAACACCAAGAGCCTCGGTAGCATAGAAAGCACTCCATGGATTGGGGGTCTTGAATCTGGTAAGACTGAGCAATCCCTCGTCCACTAAAGCTACAACATAGCTCATCGGGCGACCATCACGCTCACTTACAGTCAGTGTAACTTTGCTTTCAGGACGAATCTCGTCAGCTATGCCGATACGGGGATTAAGATGAGTGGCATCATCCTCCACCACTATCCTCTGGATTCCGAACAAACGGATGGGAGCATCATTGACTGTGGTGTTGTGAGGCTGAATCAGGGTAACTGAAGCATAGACATTAGGAGTCATTCCCCTCTCAATAGGGATGCGGATTGTGGTCTTGGTATCCGTACATGTCTGCCAGAAGGTCTTGAGTACGTTTTCTCCCTTTTCAAGGGAAACAAGTACCCTCGCGCCGGGTGCAGAAGGAATGGTGAGTTGTGCCTCCTCACCCACACTATATTTATCCTTATCCAGGGATGTAGCGAGACGAGTAGCCGATTCACTGCCGGCATCGGCACGCTTGTCATCTCCGGTATAAACCTGTGTAATGTATGAGGTGGCGTGACCGCCCTGAGGGTCTCTTACTCTAATGAAATAGTACCCCGATTCATCGGTAAATGTTAACGGAAATGAACTCTCACCATTGACAATGGAAACCTTAAAGGTTTTGTAAGGCTTGTTATAGGAATCCTTCGAATAGGATGCAAGCTCACTGCCGGAAGAACCCCACCACCAACTCCATCCCATCTTATAGACCTCAACCTCTGCGTCAACACGACCACTCACGGGATTGCCTTTGTAGTCTACTGCAGCAAGTTTTATGGTATGTGTCTTGCTCTTGTCGAGATAAGGGTCTCCCCAGTAATCCTCCGCTTCCGGAACATTGATACCCAAATAGGTCTTGTAGGGTGAAATCGTAGTAGTGTAGGAGTCGATGCTGAAATCTCCGCTCTTCTCAAACACTCTCGTTGTGAAGACTGCTCTGAGCATACCCGGTTGCTCACCGATGCCGCCCAAGCGATAATTGAAAGAGAGACGTCCATCCTGGTCTGTCCTTCCCGGAGTGAGATTGTATGTGGCTTGACTAAAACTTCTCGAACGATCTACAAATACGAAATTTTTAAATTTTGCAAACTCCGTAACTCCACGGAAACACTCGATATCGATTCTTGCCTCAAGATCTGCGGCCGCAGAGCCCACAAGCCATTTGACGGAAAGATTACCATTAACTAAATCTATGGGTACCACCTCTTTCTCGTCCATCTGGAGATCTATCAGGAGTTTGTTTGGCTTGACCGTCTCTATCCTGACGCTCTTTGAGTAGGTTTGACCACCCGCAGTCACGTCCACCTGCCAGTGACCTGTGGGGTCACTATCGGCAGTCTGGAATCTGAATGCATACATTCCGTTAAAGCCGTTGTTATTGACAATCGATCTTATAATCTGTCCTTGAGGATTTCTCAAAACTGCCGTAACGGGATGGTCTGAAGGAAGTACCCCCTCCTCCAACATAGAAATAAACGTGATATAGATGTCGTCTCCCGGTCTCCAAACTCCTCTTTCCCCAAAAATATAACCCTTCTGGCCTCCTGATACGGATGTACCTCCAACGTCAAAGTTACTAACAGAGAGTGATGCTCCATAGTTGAGTTTGAGATAATTCTTGTCACTACCGCTGGTAACTACCGCCGTATGGGGTTCTTCGGAAAGCTTTATCTCCACTTTGCCGTCACTGCCTGTAGAACCCTCACCAATTACCTGATTGACATAATCGAAGACTCTGACTTTAGCTCCCGACACAGGGGATGCGTCAATAATATTTGTCACAAAGAAAGTATAGGTGCCTTTCCCGGAGCCCTTGGCTATTACAGCAAGGTCAGAAGCGAGAATGTTGACATGCCTCTCTTCGTAATCGTAATAGGAGCCAAAATAGTAGTCGCTATCATAATAATCCGAGTCCTGCTCCACAAGAGGGTCAACGCCCTTAATGCCGATACGGTAGAGTGCACCTTTCTGAACCTTTATAAGGTCGGTTATATTGAGACCGTAACTGGCCACACTCTTAAGCTTGGATGATGAAGGGTCAGCCAAAACCAAAACCGTGTCCACTACAACCTTGGCTACGCGACCCAGTATATAATTGCTCTTTTCATCGAGTCTCTCAGACTGAAGATACTGGAGCATATTATTTTCGTAAATGCGATGTACCCTCACCTGTACTTTTGCATAATTCTGAGACTGGAAGAAGAGTTTGTTACCATTTGATGAGGGCAGTACGACACCTTTGGTAGAGAACTTTACAAAAGGTTTTTTCTGGGGAACATCAAAAGTTTGCTCCCAATCAAAACCGAGCTGCTCACCTTTGGCATTCTTAACAAGTTTACTGATATTGACCGTCTGCCTCAGCACATCCTCGATTGAAGGATATATGGTAAGCTTATTCCTGTCAACAAGAAACCTTAGTTTACCTGCATTTGGAAGTTTTACAAGGTTAGCCATAACCTGTTTTTTATCGAGGGCCGAAGAGAATACTATCTCATAGCGGTAAGGGTCGAGCAAGGGTTCAGCGCTGATTATGACAAATGCTCCCTCAGCGGGAATATTGAATGACCAGGAACCCATATCATTGAACAACTCATACTTTCGGCTTATGGTAAAAACGGACTGCTTTTTCTCCGGAATTATGTTGTTGATTGAGAGCCGGTGTACAAGGCCATCCTCCGCATGCTGCCAGGAAACAGAAAAGTCTTTGCTCAGGCTTATACCTTTCTCTATATACTCGTTGCCAACCGGATCTGAGGTGGTTATGACAATATCGAGATGGTATTTATCCTCCTCATCGGGATAAACGGTAATTGCACCCAATTCATAGTGAATTTCAGGAGCCAAGGTCTTAAAATTGTAACTCACCTTAGCGGATCTTTTACCTACAAGCTTACCGGCATCTATCTGAATTTTATACTCGGCATTGAAGTCCAATGGCTCGGCAAAAAAGATAGCCACAGTACGCTCATCAATCAGTGATACGCTGAACTCCCTTTTTGGAGTAATCTGGACCAACTTTTTCAGTTCATCGGGCGTATTGTCGCCTACATTGATGACATAAGCATCAGGTACTGTTATGACTACGGGGTCTGTAGTCCTGATTTCCGAGGAGACGGATAATGCGTAATCACCCTTACCCTGATTACAGGAAACCATGGATAGGAGAATAATGGTCGTAAATGCGATAAAAGCAGTCAGTCGTTTCATATTTTTTCGGTTAATTGTTATATTTGCAAATGTACTGAAAAATCGTCTCCATTCATATGCTAAAAAGCAAAAAGAAGAAAATAATTATAGCACTTTGCTGCGCCGCAACCCTTGCGGCGCTTGTTATTATCTTCTTTCCCCGCCGGATTTTTCATAAACCGGTCAGCGCATTACTTGAAAGCTCAGACGGAAGAGTGCTGGGAGCCAGAATTGCCTCTGACGGACAATGGCGATTTCCACAGGTTGATACAGTACCCGACAAATTTGCCCGCGCCATCATAACATACGAAGATAAACGGTTCAGATACCACCTGGGGGTGGATCCTCTGGCCATAGGGAGGGCTATTCTACTCAATATGCGCAAACGAGAGATTCGTAGCGGCGCCAGCACCATAACGATGCAAACCATACGCTTGAGCAGGGAAAATCGCCCACGCACAATTGGGGAAAAAATTATCGAAATGCTCCTGGCGGTGAGACTTGAACTGCGCTATTCCAAAACGAGAATCCTGGCGATGTATGCCTCCAACGCCCCTTTCGGAGGCAATGTGGTAGGACTTGAAGCGGCCTCCTGGCGTTATTTCGGCCGACCGGCCGGAGAACTCTCCTGGGCTGAGAGCGCCATGCTGGCCGTACTTCCCAACTCTCCCGCATTGATCCATCCCGGCAAAAACCGGGAACTCCTGCTGGAAAAAAGAAATATGCTATTGGACAAAATGGCCTCCAAGGGCATAATAGATGCTACTGAATGCATGCTCTCCAAAGAGGAACCTCTGCCCGACAAACCATATCCCATGCCCGATATTGCATACCACTACCTGGAAACTCTCCGCAAAGAGGGAGGTGACCGCAGGTATGTCACTGATATTGACAAAGGACTCCAGGAGCGCGCCGAGGAGATTCTCCGCCGACACGTGACACTATTCGAGAGCAATCAGGTCTATAATATTGCAGCCCTTGTAATGGAAGTAAACACCGGTCGCATCATCACATATTGTGGCAATCTAAACCCTGAAGGCAGCGGTGCAGGCCATGGAAGGGCTGTGGATGTGATACAAGCGCCTCGCAGCAGCGGAAGCACTCTAAAACCTTTTCTATACGCTGCAATGCTTGATGACGGAGAGATACTTCCCACGATGCTTGTGCCTGACATTCCCTCACATTACAAGGATTTCACTCCGAGTAACTTTAACCACACCTTCGATGGTGCAGTACCCGCAAACAGCATCATAAGACGCTCGCTCAACGTACCCTCAGTAAGGCTGCTTCAGGAGTATGGTGTGGAGAAATTCCTGTTGCTCCTCAAAGAAATGGGATTTACTACGATCAACCGCAGTGCAGAAGATTATGGCCTGTCCCTAATTCTTGGAGGTGCGGAAATACGGCTCATAGACCTTGTGCATGCCTACCGTAATATGGCTGCTACCCTTGCAGAGTCTAAGGAGGAGCTCTCACCTTTCTCCCCGGGAGCAATATGGTGTACTTTCGACGTTCTCACAGGGGTCAGCAGGCCCGAGGAAGAAGGGAGCTGGCAAAGTTTCAGTTCATCACGCACGGTAGCCTGGAAGACGGGTACCAGCTATGGAAACAGGGATGCCTGGAGCATAGGTGTTACTCCGGAGTATGTTGTGGGAGTCTGGGTAGGCAACTGTAACGGCGAGGGACGACCCAATCTTACCGGTATAGGCTACGCTGCACCTGTAATGTTTGAAATACTCTCCATACTGCCACCTACCGGATGGTTTGAACTGCCGATACTCGACCTTGAAGAGATTGCTGTCTGCCCGTTAAGCGGACACCCCGTATCCGATATTTGCTCTATTGGTACCGGTCTCACTCCTGATACGCTTTTGGTACCCCCGCATGATCATAGGCCGGACGTCTGTCCTTATCACCGTTTACTCCACCTCAGTGAAGACCAAAGGTATATTGTCAATAGCGACTGTTATAGTACGGCTAAAATGATTATACGCTCGTGGTTCGTGTTGCCTCCTTCGCAGGAATGGTATTATATGGCCACGCATCCGGACTACCGCAGGCTGCCTCCCCTCCACCCTAATTTTACATCGGGGGGAGGTTCATCGCGCGGCAAGATTGTGGAGATAATCTATCCTCAGGAGGGAATGGTGTTGGCGGCTCCCCTTTCTCTCGATGGAAAGAGTCAGGGAGTGGTATTCTCAGCGGCACATGCCACTCCATCAGCGACTCTTTACTGGCATATTGACGATCGCTATATAGGCTCCACAACGAGCAACGAACACAAGATGCTGATCATTCCTGAGCCCGGACAACACCGTCTGGTGGTGACCGACACTAACGGTAATAGTGCTTCCGTCCGGTTTGAAGGTGCGCAAACCAATTGACAAAGCCTTTTTTCCATTATTTGTTGAATAATCCGAAAGAATGTCTATATTTGCAGTCCCTTCCGAACAAAGGGTATATGGTGGTAGTAGCTCAGTTGGTTAGAGCATCGGATTGTGGTTCCGAGGGTCGTGGGTTCGAATCCCATCTTCCACCCCAAAATAGAAAAAGCGGCTATGCCGCTTTTTCTATTTTGGGTGGGTCGCTTAGTTCCCTGTTTCAGGACTCATTTATCTTATCACAACATCAAATTGATACAACTCTTCGGATATTGAATTAGTTTTAGACCCTACTAAGCCAACACCATTTTTGATATTGGAGTGGACTTGGACAGGCTCTTGCAAAACAGAGTTATCAAAGGTTTGACGGTATGACTTAAGATACTTATAGTAGTTCTCATCAATTGTGCAAAGGGAAATAGCAAAGGTTAGAGGACCTTTGCTGACTTCAGGATTATGGTAAAAACCTAATGTCAATGGGTATTTCTCAATACCATTTATTGACCTGTCGTCGAAAAAGCCATAAGAGTAAGATCTCTTCGGTTCACCAAAAGCCTCTATGATATAATCAACCTTTTCTGCGAATATTTTATCCTCATACTTGACATCTATCCAATTGTCAATCCAATCAGGATGTTCAGGATAATATTCTGCACGCTTTTTAGCACTTACCCAATAATAATCATTACTATTTTCATCATCACTGAAAGTTATCTGCAGTTTGCCATAATATCCATTGCCATTTTCGTTCGGTACTAATGAAATTACTTTTACATCGATTACCGATGTCGGATAAGGGACTACCGTTGACCCACTTGTCACCTCATTGAAATCGGGCAAGGATGCCTCTATGCGCACCTCATCACCACTATTTACAATTGCATCGGATTTGTAATACTCATCTCCATCAACAGGTTGATGCGGTGGATTTCTGTCATATACTTTCAAATGCTCTATAAACTCTCCATTGATATATAGACTTACTGTGGCATCCTTTCTCCAATTTTGAATTGGAACATTATCAAGGAAGAAGACACTTTCACCTACACTTACCAAAACCGGTTTGCCGGCTTCAGCCATCGAGTATAAAACCATATATTTCTCTTCAAGGCGATCAGGAAACTCTATATTGTTTTCACACGCACTAAATGATACTGTAACCAGAATCAACGTTAAAAATCTTATAATTTTATTCATAATTAATTATCTGAAAAGTGTTTAAAATTTATACGAGTAACTTACTGACGGAATAATGGGAAATATGGTCAGTTTCTTAAGTTTCTTCATTTCCGAATTCTTATCATCATATCCGGGGTATACCATAAAGGCGTTCATATTGTTGTACGCATTATAAACACTTATATTCCAGGTTCTTATACCGTGCTTTTTCTGTTTGTGGAAATTTATTCCAAGATCAAGGCGATGATATGCCGGTAACCGGTAATTGTTTCGGGATGGAATGTACTCAATATTTCTGATCGTATATCCCATTGATGCGTCATAAATAAAATCTTCAGGCATCTGAGGATAGTGTTGCAGAGCAAGTGTTGCACAATTGCCACTATTAAAAACCCAGGAGGCTGCGAAGTCTATGCGGTCAGAGAGTTTGTGTGAGACAGTGATGCTGATGTCGTGACGGCGGTCGTATTTCGAGGGGAAAGGCCGGCCATTATCAATAACCTGGCCTTCTCTATCAAATTGACGCATTGATTTCGACCAGGTATAGCCTATCCAACCGGTAGTTCTGCCTATTGAACGTTGCACAAGGAATTCCGCACCATATGACCAGCCACGCCCCATTGCCACTTTATCTTCCCATCCTGTAGTGGTAGCCATCAGCGAAGCGCCGTCAAGATATTCTAACAGATTATCCATAGTCTTATAGTAACCCTCGATAGAGAAGTTGTATCCTGCCATATCATAAAATACTCCGGCAGAATATTGATGTGAGCTCATCGGTTTAATGCGCTCGGTTACAGGCACCCACAGGTCGGTCGGAAGACTGATTGAGTTGCTTGTCAAAAGATGAACATATTGCGACATCTGTGCATAGCCCACCTTTAGCGACATCTTCTCTGCCAGAAGAATACGTGCGCTCAGTCGTGGCTGCACTGAATTGTAAAACTCCTTGCCGACAGCAAAAGCCGAGTAATGCAATCCGACATTTGCTTCGAATAGTTTACCAAGAGAAATTTTATACTCTACATAAGCATTGATTTCGCTTGCGTTGATCTTCTTATCTCCATACATCTGCTCAACAATCTCAGTGGTGTCTTTTACCTGTCTATTCACACTCTCAATCGGAGTCTTGATTGTGACGCGGGTAGAAGAGACATCCGGAGAGAATATGTGATAAATATATGCAGCACCAAAACGCACATTATGTTCAGTAGAAGGGTTCCAGCTGAAATCCACTTTAGAAGTAAGATCGTTTATACCGGAATTAGCCGTAACCAAAGATTCGTATGAATAGTTTTCGCCCGAATTTTGATATTCAAGAATATCCTCGTATGACACTCCCATCTTGTTACGATAACGTGTGTAGTTGACTGATGCATCCATAAACAATCTTGGAGAGCAGACATGGTTCCATCTTGCCGTTGCAACCATATTTCCCCATTTCCAGTTTATGCCCATATATTCCTTCCAGGTTGCACCATCGTCGTAGACGTAGTTGGTACGCATCTTTGCATGAAGTGCATCATCACCGGTATAGTAACTTAAAAAGAGTCTGTCCCGGTCCGAGAACTTGTGGTTTATCTTAGCATTAATATCGTAGAAGTTATAACCTGCATGCCCCTTATCTGTACCTTTGCTTGAAATTTTTGTCGCAAAATACATTGCCGGAACTAAGATTGCATCTAAATAGGTACGGCGTGCCGAGAGATTAAAAGAGGTTTTCCCTTTAATGATAGGGCCTTCGACATTGATTTTCGAAGAGATGAGTCCAATGCTGAAGTTGCCGTGATAATCGTACATATCACCATCGTTGGTACGCACGTCAATAACAGATGAAAGACGTGAGCCAAAACGGGCCGGAAAGTTTCCTTTGAAAAGTGTAACGCTTTTAACAGCATCCGGATTAAATACAGAGAAGAATCCTAAAGCGTGATTTACATTATATACCGGAACACCATCGAGTAAAATCAAATTTTCATCCAGACCTCCACCACGCACATATAGTCCTGAAGTGCCATCATTACCGGCCTGAACACCGGGCAGCAACTGAAGTGTTTTCAGCACATCCTGCTCTCCAAAAAGTGTAGGGGTGCTTTTAATTTGCAGTATAGGAATATCTACAGCGCTAAGTTGTGAACTTCGGGCCCCATGGAAACGGGACTCACCATAAACAACTGCTTCGTCTATAGAATCCGGAGCTTCTTCCAAATAAAAATTTATCGTTGTATCCCGTTTGAGCTCAAGATTAATCTGATTATTCTTAAAGCTTACATAGGAAGCTTCAATATTCACCTCTTTGGCCGGGAGTGTGATAGTGTAAAAACCATACTCATTCGTGGTTGTCCACTTTTTGCTATTCAGATCATAAATTGTAGCTCCAAGCAAAGTCTCGTGGCTGCGGGAATTAAAAACATAGCCGCTAATGGTGTACTGCTGTCCGTACACCTCTAAACTGAAAAAGAGACTCAGAAGAGCGAAAACAGAGAGTAAAACTGTTCTTTTAGAGCTCGTCATATTGATTGTGATTATTTTTTTCCGGCTCACTTTATGCAAAAAATGCGCCAACTATTTTTTAGTTGGCACATTTTTATTTTGCAGGATGGTACCCCCGTGGGGAATCGAACCAAGATTTTAAGAGAAGCCAAAAGACATTAAAACCCAATCCATAAGCCCATAAGAAGCACTTTACAAAGATACATATTTTCTTTTGATTTCAAATATTTTCAAAAGTAGTACACTTTTAGTACACTTTTATATTGAATATTTATTACATTTGCAAAGCAAAAGAAGTCAAAAGAAATGAAAGCAACACACACAAAGGCCAAGGACAACCCAAAGTTGCAACAACGGGCAATATCAGGCGGCAAAGTAGCCCTTTATCTTGAATATTACTTAGGCCGTACCTCAACCCCAAGGACAGATGAAGCGGGCAAACAAATGTATTACACAGAGGGGAAAATGGCGGGTAAACCTATGTATATAGTACGTCACTCCAGAAAAAAAGAGGAACTAAAACTATATCTTTATGCCAAGCCAAGAACAGCAGAGGAAAAGGCTCACAATGCAAATACTATTACACAGGCCAAGCAAATAAGAAATGCCCGTGAACAAGAAATGTTATCTGGAACAATGGGCTATACTTTTGCTAAGAGAGTAACCAATCTAATACCCTATTTTGAAACCTATGTTAATACTTACACCAAAAAGGATGTAAGAAGCATAAGGTTTGCCCTCAACCGTTTCAAACAGTTTTTAAGGCTTAATCACCCATTGTGTGCTATAAAAAAGACAGAAGCAGAGATACAGGCTATCAATGAGGCGGGAACTGAAAACCATAATGGCGTACATACTAAGAACAGCATAAACCCCAATGAATATTACCGCTTCAGTCTTGACCCCAAGCAATTTAATGAAACAATGGTGCAAGGCTTTGTTTCATTCTTACAAGAAAACAGTAAAGGCAACGGGGCGGCAACGGCTTATAAACGTTTCAAGAAAATTGTAAAACATATTGCCAAAGAAGGCATTATAGCAAACAATCCCTGTGAAAACGTTGTCTGTAAAAGTAGTGAACACCTTACAAAGGACATACTAAAGCCAGAGGAAATAAAGGCTTTGATACAAACACACGTTAGAAATGAGAACCCCAATATAAGGCGGGCTTTTATTTTCACACTATTCACTGGAGTAAGGTGGTGCGATATTATAGAGTTGAGGTACAACAATATAGATTACCAAAATAAGACCTTGAGATTTGAACAATCCAAGACAAAAGGGCACAGTGCTAAAAGTGTTGTTGAAATGCCGTTAAGAGACGATTTATTGACGGGTATAATTGGAACACCAGAGGAACAGGGTAAAACCAAGGATGATTTAATTTTTGAACTGCCAAGCCATACTATGTGCCTAAAGGCGTTGAGGCGTTGGACAGCAAAAGCGGGGATTGACAAGCACATAACGTGGCATTGTGGCCGCCATTCCTTTGCAACTAATCTTTTAGAAGGTGGTGCAAATGTTAAGGTTGTGGCCGACCTGTTAGGGCATAGTGGCTTAACCTATGTTGAAAGGTATTTAAGAGCGATTGATGAAAGCAAAAAGCGAGCATTGAACAGTTTACCCACTATAGAACTGTAGAATATTCATAAATAAGGACAGCAATGAAAAAGACTATTGAAAAACCCTTTTTTGAAGCCTTTGAAGCCATAGGTGGCCTTGTAGATAATTGTCTTTCATATATGGATGAAATCTATAACTTGGGCATTTGCCCAAAGGAAAGGGACAACAGCCCTCAACGGGCAAAGTATTTCAATGAGGTTTTGCCTCAGAAAATACGGGAACAATTTGAAGCCTTTAATGATACGGTTATACTATTTCAAGATAGCCCGTTAATGGAGGAAATTGAAGCCAACTTACAAGAATGTACAAGCCAACAGTCACAGGAACGGTATCTATTTTCCCTATTAAAGCCCTTTAAAGCATTTGCAGATAAATATACTCCAATTGCAACAATTGCACAATTAGAACAAAGCATAAAGGAGACCCAAAAGAATTTGGCATTTTGGCAGGCACAACCACAAGATGAAATAATTTACAATGATACGGGTCAATCTTGTGGTACACCAAAAGAACAAGTAGAAGCGTGTTATGATACTATAAAAAGGCGAACCCAAGCAATAGAACGACATAAGCACATAAGCAACCAATATAGAATATTGACAGGGCGTTTTGATGAAGGGGCAAAATGGACACAAAAGGGCACCGTTGAAGCCTGTTTAAGTTACCTTGGAAGCATTGCCTATAAATTTGCCGACCGTCTGGATGCATTATTATTGACATACGGCATTGACCTTCTAAGGCTTCAACGTGATAGTGGCATATACTTGAAGGAATACCGCCACGTGACAGATGTGAGTTATTACATAGGCAGCCTTGAACTTGCCCAAAAGTACATAGATGCATTGCCAAAGTATGAAGGCGGTAAACCTCAACAAAAAGCCAAAGAAAAGCCAAAGCAAAGTGGGAGGCAAAGTAGGCCGTTTAAGGATGAGATAATAAGACAACCAACAGAAGAAACACTAACATTGTTGCATAGTCTAATAGACGGGAAAAAAGGGAAGAACGCTATTATTTACCTTGCCATTGCCATTGCTGAAGGCATTATTTCAAGACCAACCTCAACCCAGATATTACAAGAATTTGGAGACATAGGACACAAATCCTTAATCTGCAAATACCTTGATAAGAGAGTATATACAAAAGATGAAATTATCGTGACAAAGGAAGCCTTAAAGGGGTAATTTTCTTCTTTCTTGCTGGACTTTAATAGACTTTAATAGACGTATTGAAACGGGTCTATTAAAGTCTATTCTTTTTGTTGTGTTCGCTGGATTATACATAATATTTTTGCCCTTGTATTCTTTTAACGGGAACAGAATGGCAAGCCCCGTGACAAGAACTCAAAGGCAAAGAAGGGGGCGAACTTGCCAGCACCCCCAGACAGCCAGACCTCAACAAGCAAGATTATGAGCAATGAGGAAATAAGGGATATTGCCGACCTTATAACGGCAAACGTAATGTGTTGCACCAAAGAAATATTGACAAGTGAGGAAGCAGCACGCTATATGGGTATTTCAAAAAGTCACCTTTACAAGTTGACTATGAGGCAAGAAATACCTCACTATAAACCAACGGGCAAAATGGTGTATTTCAGGCGGGATGAACTTGAACAATGGCTACAACAGCACCGTATTAATACCGTTGAGGAAGCACAACACAAAGCAGAATTACATTGTAGAAAAGGGGGTGTATTATGATACTCACGGACTATTACAAGTTTGAGAAAACCGCCCTCAAAGCCAAATTAAGAATGGATTGCACAGCCTCAACAAAGAGTTATCAAGAATTTGAAGGGCTAAGGGCTACCAAGACAACAATGGCTACAGCCAAGCGGGATGAAACCAAGACAGGCAGCCTCGTTATATACTATGGAGATGTACCCGATACATTTGGGGGCAATGTTCACAGAAAGGCAGATAAGGCCATAACAAAGGACAAAAACCTTTCAAGTGTATTTGTACCAGACCCAGAAAGCGGCCTTGCCTATGGGGATTTCAAAGGAACAGGGGATGCACTGTTGTTTATATTTCAGAACCTGAATACAATTGACGGCAGAATACAAGAAGGGGGCATTATTGAGGTTTTTGTAGCCAGAGGTAAGAGCAAAGACAGAATACCATTATACAACCTTCTTTCAGACGGTGAATTAGATGAAGAAATACAGACGTTGAGGAAACAGGCTCAAAAGGAATAAAACACCCCATTATGTTTATTTCCTTCACTCAATTTTTTTCAGTTACCAAATCAGTAACCAAGCAAAATGTACGATACTGTATTTTTCACCCTACCAGAATATGAAGCCAACGGGGTTGATTTTCTTTCAGAAACACCCTGTTTTCTGGAAAATGTGGCCGAACACAATTACCAAGGTATTCCAATTATCACGGGTAACGTTGGCGGCCTCAGGGTATCAGCAAGTAGAAGCCAAATAAAAGTAAAAGACGGCAGCCTTTGTAAATTCTTTTTGGGAAATAATTTCCAGACTTTGGGAAGGCGGGACACACAACTTGCTATTGAAAAACTATCAGACCTATTACACCTGCCAATGAAAAAAGCAACCGTTACCCGTATGGATGTAGCACAAAACTTTATCTTGAAACACCCCCCTGAATTATATTTTAGGAAATTGGGGGCATTGAAGTATGCAAACAGATTACAACAACCAAACGGATTGTATTATATACTTAACGGGGGGCGTTTGTGTTTCTATGATAAAAATAAGGAACAGAAAACACACCGTAAGGAAATACCAGAACTGTACCAAGGCAGAAACGTGTTGAGGTATGAGAGACGGCACGCTCAAAGACTTGCAAGCCAATTTAATGTTGAGGCCGTAACAGGTGCAACTCTATATAATGAAGGCTTCTATATAATGGCAGTAAACCAATGGAAAGAAGGCTATCAAGCCATACAAAAAATTAATGATATTACACTTAATTTCCAAGTAATGAAAACCAAGCAGCAAATGTACAAAATGGGCGTTTTGGCCTTAACAGAACAAGTGGGCGGTCAACTTGAATTAATGGCTCAAATAAATGATGCCCAGAAACGTGGAGAAATCTCTAAAAAGCAGGCCTATGACTTAAGAACAGCCGTCAATCAGGCCTGCCAACTCAAAGAGGGATTTACAGCCCAAAATGAAGCAATTGAAGAACTAACAAAAAAGATTGCTGAAGCAGCACGCTTTTACCGTTGAGGCACATTTTCTATATTAAGATGTATTCCATTACCAAATCAGTAACCACAAAAAGAATTTTATAAAACACACAAAGATATGGCAAAGACAAAATCACAACAGGAATTAAGGTCACAGGAAGTCCTCAATACAGTCCAAACGGGGCTAACTCCAATGCAAGAACAAGCGGCAATATTGTTGGCTTCAGGTGAAACAATAACAGCCGTGGCCGCCACAATTGGGGTAAACAGAAGCACACTATATGAATGGCAAGATATTGTTACCTTTCAATGCTTTTTAAACCAACAAAGAGCCGATTATCAAGAACAATTAAAAAACGGTATATTTGGCCTTACAAGTGAGGCGTTGGCAACGCTCAAAGGTTGTTTGCAATCAGAGAATGAGCCAACCAGACTAAAGGCGGCAACGTGGCTTTTGGAACGTATTGAAAGCCAGAAAACAGGAATCACAGATGTAAGAGAAGCACTAAGACGTAAGCACACTAAATTTTCAGATAATTGGGAAGACTATAACAAATTTGACAAAGTGGCCTATGAAAATGATTGTCGCCAATTAGGAATTGACCCAGAATTGTGAAAACAACCAAACACATATAAAGTGAACGGGCGGCCTTTGTCGGTTTGCCCGTTTGTTTTTCATATATGTTTATTATTGAATTCTTTTGGTATTACTATATTTGTATCTGGAAGCATAATAAAATAAGTTTGATTGTTTATTAAACACAAAAATTACTATGAAAAAAATATTTATTGCCCTATTACTTATTTCTTTTGCAATGTGTGGTTGTTCAAAGGAAGGTTCTGTAACTGAAACCCCAGAAAAGAAGCCTAATACTAATCCAATAGCAAAAATTGATAATCTTAGTCTTGATTCCAATGCTTCTTCTCACAGTATTACACTATCGAGAGATATTGAAAATGACGGTGGTAAAGTTGAATTGGCAGACAATGCAACGTGGATTAAACACCTTAAACTAAAAGGGAATACCGTTACATTTGATATTGAAGAAAACCCCAATATAACAACGGGACATAGGTTTGACACTATATTAGTAAAAGTTACTAATGTGCGTGTGGGGTCAATTTGTGTTTCACAGGCAAGAAGCAGAAAGTCACTCAATACTATGGAATGGTGCACTACTAATGCATCTTATTACCGCAAAGAGACTCCAAAATTATCTGGAAAAGAACTAACAAAACTTATTTACAACCTTGCAAAAACCACAAATGGAACTGATTCCTATAAAAACTATCCTGCCTTTGCCTATTGTATAGAAATGAACCACGACCCAGAAAACAATATGGAATGGCACCTTCCTTCAACCTATGAAGTCCCAGATACAAGGGGCGACAACCGTTTTTCTGAGAACTATTTTTGGACAGCAACTGGTTTAAGGGATGAGAATTTTGCTCACGTCTATAAAACAAATAGTGGTGCAACCACAAAACAGAAAGACAAGAAATATCTTGTTTTTGCATTTAGAAATGGTTCTGACGAATAGGCAACAAAATCCAACAAAAAACAACAATTTTGGCACATAGTACACTTTTAGTACACCTTATAAAATATTAATCCCCTCAAAATCAGATGACTGAGAGGGGATTAACGTACTCCCGTGGGGAATCGAACCCCAACCGGAAGAACCGGAATCTTCCATTCTATCCATTAAACTACGGGAGCATCCTAATCCACAAATAAGAATTACTCTTGCTTTGCAAGTCTCTTATAGGTATTATAACGCCACTTAGCAAACTCCTCTGTCTTGGCGAAGAGCTCTGCTGCACTCTCAGGGAATGTAGCCATTAGTGAGGAGAAGCGTACCTCACCCTTGAGGAAATCCTGGAATTTGCTCCAATCCGGCTCCTTGCTATCGAGCGAGAAGGGATTCTTGCCTTCTGCCTCAAGAGTAGGATTGTAACGATACAGATGCCAGTAACCGCACTCAACTGCTCTCTTCTCCTCCCGCTGGCTCAAGCCCATACCGGCCTTGAGACCGTGGTTGATACAGGGTGAATAAGCAATGATAAGTGAAGGGCCGTCATAGGCCTCTGCCTCCTTGATAGCATTGAAGAACTGAGTCTGGCTTGCTCCCATTGCTACTTGTGCCACATAGACATAACCATAGCTGATTGCCATCATTCCGAGATCTTTCTTGCGAACCCTCTTTCCGGAAGTGGCAAATTTAGCAACGGCACCTGCTGGAGTTGCCTTGGATGACTGTCCGCCTGTATTTGAATAGAGTTCAGTATCGAGTACGAGAACATTTACATTCTCACCAGAGGCCAGAACGTGGTCAAGTCCGCCGTAGCCGATGTCGTATGCCCAACCGTCTCCTCCAAAGATCCACTGTGAACGGGCAGGAATGAAGTTTTGCAGTTCGAGGAGTTGTTTGCAGATATTGCATCCGCACTCTTTCATCATAGGCACCAGCGCATTGGAGACTTCGCGGGTAACTGCTGCATTGCTACGGTTGGTCAGCCACTTGTCGAACTGGGCTTTCATCTCCGAAGTACAGCTGTTACACTCCAAACCTTCCTTCATAAGATTTGCGACAGTATCACGAACTCTCTCGCTACCCAACCTCATACCGAGACCGAACTCGGCATTGTCCTCGAAGAGGGAATTAGCCCATGAAGGACCATGTCCCTGAGCGTTGGTAGTGTATGGTGATGAAGGGAACGATGCTCCGTAGATTGATGAACAACCTGTAGCATTTGCAATCATCATGTGGTCACCAAAGAGCTGTGTAATGACTTTGATGTAAGGGGTCTCACCGCAACCTGCACAAGCTCCGGAGAACTCGAACAAAGACTGAGAAAACTGAGAATTCTTAACATTTTGCTCCTTGGGAACAACATTATCCTTATAACCGATATTGTGGTGCAGATAATCGAAGTTAGCCTGCTCTGCCTCCTGAGTATCGAAAGATTTCATAACAAGAGCCTTTTCCTTGGCCGGACAGACATCTGCGCAGTTGCCACAACCTGTACAGTCATAAGGAGAAATCTGTATTGTAAATTTGTACTCCTTTAAAGGTCCATTGCCCTGTACTTTCTTTATGCCGGCAGGAGCAGCTTTGGCCTCCTCTTCAGTCATCAGGAAGGGACGAATGACAGCATGAGGACAAACGTAAGCACATTGGTTGCACTGGATACAGTTGTTAGGTTGCCATTCGGGAACGGTAACGGCAATACCGCGCTTTTCAAAGGCAGCGGTTCCACTGGGAATCGTGCCGTCCGCCATCTCTCCGGCGAATGCGCTGACGGGAAGAGAATTTCCGTCCTGGGAATTAACTATATCGGCCACATTGCGGATCCATTCAGGGGCAAGGCGGTTGTAGTTGGCGTGTACGAAACGACCGGTGGCATTGTTCCACTCCTTGGGAATCTCAACTTCGACATATTCTCCTCCCCGGTCTACGGCAGCGTAGTTCATCTTAACGATGTTCTCGCCCTTGGTACCGTAAGACTCATCGATGGCTCTCTTCATGTGGTCAACTGCCTCTTCATAAGGTATAATTCCGGTAATCTTAAAGAATGCAGACTGGAGGATGGTATTTGTCCTTCCACCGAGACCGATTTCGGCAGCAATCTTTGTGGCATTGATAAGGAATAAACGGAGTTTCTTGGCTACAATCTCTTTCTTTACAAAGTCAGGGATCCTATTGAAAGTCTCCTCAATATCCCACAGGCTATTTAGAAGAAGGATTCCACCCTCTTTGATGCCTTTTAGAACATCATATTTGTAGAGATATGAAGGTACGTGGCAGGCCACAAAATCGGGAGTTGATACAAGGTAAGGGGCCTGGATGGGGCTGTCGCCAAATCTCAGGTGAGAGCAGGTATAACCGCCTGACTTCTTGGAGTCATAGTCGAAATAACCCTGGCAATATTTGGAGGTGTTGTCACCAATAATTTTAATGGTATTCTTGTTGGCACCAACAGTACCGTCTGAACCCAGACCGTAGAATTTACACTCGTAAGTGCCTTTTTTGGCTAGAGATATCTCCTCTTTGAGGGGGAGTGACTTGAAGGTAACATCGTCTACTATACCGATGGTAAAGCCGTTTTTGGGCTCTCTGAGTTTGAGGTTGTCGAATACTGCGACAATCTGTGCAGGACTGGTATCCTTTGAAGAGAGACCGTAGCGACCGCCTACAACCAATGGCGCATTTTCACCGAGATCGGCAACAATGGCTTTTACATCCATATAGAGGGGCTCACCAAGTGATCCTGGCTCTTTGGTACGATCAAGTACTGCAATCCTCTTTACACTCTTAGGGAGTACTCTTAAGAAGTATTTTGCTGAGAAAGGTCTGTAAAGACGCACTGCAATCATACCGAGTTTCTCTCCCTTGGTCTTTGCCAGGTAATCGATAGTTTCCTTTATGGTTTCGCATACGGAACCCATTGCTATAATCACATTCTCTGCATCCGGTGCACCATAGTAGTCAAAGGGGAGGTAATGGCGACCTGTAAGTTCGGTTATTTCACCCATATATCTTGCTACGATGTCGGGAACTGCATCATAGTATGGATTCGAGGCTTCACGTGCCTGGAAATAAACGTCAGGGTTTTGTGCCGTACCTCTGGTAACGGGTTTATTGGGATTCAAAGCCCTTTCTCTGAATTTAGCAAGAGATTTATCGCTTACCAGCGGCCTGAGATCTTCTGCCTCGAGCAACTCTACTTTCTGGATCTCATGTGAGGTCCTGAAACCGTCAAAGAAGTGTACGAACGGGACGCTTGACTTGATGGCTGAAAGATGGGCTACAGCAGCTATATCCATTGCCTCTTGTACACTGGCAGATGCAATGAATGCAAATCCCGTCTGTCTGGCGCTCATCACGTCAGAATGATCTCCAAAAATGGATAGAGCCTGTGCAGCAAGTGTGCGGGCAGATACATGAAATACTGCCGGAAGAAGTTCGCCTGATATCTTGAACATATTGGGGATCATCAGGAGAAGGCCTTGAGAGGCTGTAAATGTTGTAGTCAGGCTACCTGCCTGAAGGGATCCGTGAACAGCTCCTGCTGCGCCACCTTCACTCTGCATCTCAGTAACTTTAACTATTTCACCCCACATATTCTTTTTGCCGTAGGCTGCCCACTCGTCAACGTACTCTGCCATTGTCGAAGAGGGAGTGATAGGGTAAATAGCGGCGTGCTCACTGAAAAGGTAAGCAACATGGGCGGCAGCATAATTGCCGTCACAGGTGATGAATTTTTTCTCTTTTGCCATTTGATTAATGTTTTTTATTGATTTGTCCCGTTTTTTGTTATTAATCTTAACTTTGAAAAGGACCTTATCTTAATTATACCTAATTTTATTAGTAACAAAATTCAAAAATATGGATTATTTTTGGGATAAGAAAATTTAATGTCTATTTTTACTTTTCAAACAGATAGTTATATCAATTTTCAAAATTATGAAACGCATATTGATGATTATTCTCACCGCCTGTTTTGCATTTAGTTCCCTAGCTCAGAATGTAATACAGCACCAAAAAGGTGAAGACATGACGCAGTATATGCTTGACAGCGTCAAGTATGTCCTACCCGATTTCACAGCGGGAATAGTTATATTCAGAGATGGACGTACGGCCAATGGCCCGCTCAACATTAGCACCATCTCCCAGAAACTCCTCTTTATCTCCCCACAAGGTGAGATACAGGAAGTATTGAATCAAAGCAACATTGACCGCGTATCGGTCAAAGGGCGCTCTTTTGTCCAGACAAAACAGGGATTTGTAGAGTTGCTCGACATAGCAGACAATGTAATATTAGGAAGTGTAAGGAGAGTCAAATTCCTTGAGTCGGAGAAAAAGGGTGCATTCGGTACCACATCCGAGACCACGTCAGTCACCTCCATCAGCTCCATCTCCACAGAGGGACAAAGATATGAACTTGCCCAACATGTAAATACTCCCTTCACTTACAGAGTGACCCCCTATCTTGGGATCAACGGTAAATTCAGTTATGCTACAAAGAAGTATATCCTGAAGTGTTTCCCATCCAAAAAGGATAAAATAGAGGCCTATCTCAAAGAAAATAAAGTGGACTTTGAGAGTTTAGAGGATGTGAGAGCCCTATTTGAATATCTCAAATAGAAATCAATACAACGCTACTATTTAGCCAATTGAAAACAGCTCCACATCCGGGGCTGTTTTTTTGATCAGGCCCTGAAGCACATTGCCAGGGCCAATTTCGGTAAATTGAGTCGCCCCGTCTGCCAACATGTTGAGCATTATATCCAGCCATCTGACAGGAGAGGTGAGTTGCATCAGCAGGTTGGATTTGATCCGATCCGGATCAGTATTAGGCAGAGCATCCACATTCTGATAAATCGGGCAGAGTGGTATCGAAAAGGGAGTTTTATCTATTGCTCCGGCAAGCTCCACACGTGCCGGCTCCATAAGGGGAGAGTGAAAAGCACCACCCACCTGAAGCATCACACACTTTCGTACACCGGCCTCCTTAAGTGCATTGACTACACTCTCCACAGCGGGAGTCTCGCCGGAAATCACCGTCTGTTGATCGCTATTGTAGTTTGCAGGAAGCACAATCCCAGGATTTTCTCTACAGATACACTCCATCAGTTCCGGGTCGGCGCCAATGATGGCAGCCATCGAGCCGGAATTGAGGTCACATGCTTTCTGCATAGCTTGCGCCCTGAGAGCAACAAGGCGTAAACCATCTTCAAAACTTAGAGCTCCTGAGACCACAAGTGCCGAAAATTCGCCGAGAGAGTGACCCGCCACCATATCCGGAGTCGGCAGATCACTGCAAAGCGCTCCTACTACCGAGTGAAGAAAAACCGCAGGCTGGGTAACTTTCGTAGCCCTTAGGGCCTCTGCATCTCCCTCAAACATAATATCGGTAATTCTGAATCCCAGTATTTGATTTGCCTGCTCAAAAAGAGCTTTTGCTCTTGGAGAAGTGCTATAAAGTTCCTTCCCCATTCCCGGGTATTGTGATCCCTGACCGGGAAAAACGTATGCTTTCATCTTAATAAGGTTTTAATAACGGCGGCAAAGATAGAAAAAAGTACGGAAATCAAGCCTTATAACCTCTTCCTTTCACTTTCGCCGGCACCGGTACCCTTGTATTTGCTCTTTACGTTGTTGAATTTGTAACGAATAGTGATGACAAACTCATTAGCATCGAGGCGTGTGCTCTCAAGTATCTGATACACTCCGCTTAAGAGATGCCTTTTTTCATGTCTGAGTGCAAAGAGATCCAGACCCCTTACTTCCACTATAAGAGCATCATTGAAGAAAGATTTGCTCAAAGCTATCTCAAGTTCGTGCAGTGGCTCGACCATCTCATAGGCTAAAATATGCCCCTTACCCTGTAAATTGTATTCCACATTAAGCATAAAACCTTTAGGAAAAGAGAAAGTGTTTCCCATGGCGAAAAGTAAGACCGGTTTTGTCAGTTCAACATCTTCTCCCAAATAGCTGAGCGTAAGCCACTGCTTACTAATGCCGAGAGAAATGCGAGGCGTCCAAAAACCAATGGTTGGAGAGGCTGAGACTCTGGCATTAATCATGGGAAAATTTTTGCCGTAGTTAATGGGACGAAGCACGATAATATTAGGCAGATCCGGTTGAGCCGTAGCTGCATTTATAATGGCATCCTTAAAGACCTGGTAGGTGACGGACAACTGCATGAATTTCCAAACCGCAGACAACGAGAGGTCCTGGCTTATTTGTGGTTTGAGTGTGGGATTTCCTCTGGAAATGCCGTACCTGCCCAAATAGGATGAGATATTTGTCAGTTGGTGATAGAGGGGGCGACGAGCCTTGGCAGTGTAACTCAGTTGCAACTGAACCGGTCCTGCGACTGCACTCAGAGATGCGTGAGGGAAGAAATGGTTGTACTTGTGACTCCTCTCTTCATCGTACTTTCCATTTTCTTCAAAACCGGAATCAACATGCTCATACCGCACTCCGGCTGAAAAAGAACCGAAGGGGAGTGGATGACTGTACTCTGCAAAAGCAGCGGCATTATGCTCTATTAATTTATTGTCTATGCTGGGTACAAATTTTTCAGGGGTTCGGTAATCTTCCTCATATTCGGTCCAGGTATATTCACTTCCTGCAGAGAGTTTTCCTCCAAGCAACGGATAGGAAAGAACAAGTTTAGAGGCCATAAGACGGTTTGCCATACCGTTGATAGTATGCACGTCACGACTCGCCTTCATTTCACTTCGCTCATTAAAAACTATGCTATCAAGCGCGCCTCCATGCTGAATGTCTGCATTGAAGTCAATCTCAAGATCACCAATGGTACCATTGTAGTAAACGTTTGCCCGCTGAGTGACACCCGCGAAACTCTTACCATACGCAGGTATTTGGACATTATCATCGAGGGTTCCATCCAAGTAGGTTCTTATATGAAGATCCTGCGTCGATCTACCCCCAAAAAACACATAGGGATAGTAGCGAAATCCAACTGAATGTTTAGGATTGAACTGATAGTTGAATCCCAAAACCGGAGTCATGGTTCGTACCTCGTTGGAATATGTCAAATTCTTTTGCAATTCGAGCAGATTTTGTGACCGGAGGCTCTGAGTTATCTCGGAAAAAGAGTCAGGCGCTGATTTGTCATATCCAAGAGAGGCAAAGATGTCCAGATTGTTATATCTATAGTTGAGGTTGAGCTGTTCAATCAAATCTAGTTTTCCGTGATGAATAAAGGTACTTGAACGGAGATCAAAGCTGAGTCCGTCACCCTCTCTCTTAATTGTTTTAAGTCGGATTACCGCTTTTACAGCGGCATCGTAACGGGCACCCGGATTGGTGATCACCTCCGCCTCGTGGATATCTTCGGAACTGAGCAGCTCCAATTCGGAATTGTCACGCACCATTCGCCCATCAATGTATATTAATGGAGTACCCTTCCCTAAGACCTCAAAAGTACCGTTTTTACCTATTACTCCCGGCAGTCTTTGCAGCACGTCTTTTGCCGAACCGGCCTTGGAAAGCACACAACCCTTTATAGGGGTAACGAAAGCATCATCGCGAAGCACTGTCCTGGGAAGCTGACTCTTAAGTAATGCTCCACATAATATCTCAGAACAGGGTTGCAACTGTATAATACCTACATCGTCACAATCTACCACAGTACACTGTGTGTCATATCCCATAAATGAGATCCTAAGCAGGTCCGATTTACTTGTTGCCTCCACGGAGAAGTATCCGGAGGTGTCTGTAACCGTGCCGTTGACAAAAGTGGAATCAGCTTTTAGAAGTACCACGTTAGCGTAAGCAACAGGGAGATTATTTTCGTCAATTACTTTACCTTTAATAGTCTGAGTCTGTGCCTCTGCTGTAATGCCGGCAAAAAAGAGCAACAGCATAGCTGCCGCAATAAGTATCTTTTTGAAAAGTTGGTTCATAGATTAAAACGGTTGCTACTATTTTATAAGACGCTGGAATAACAGGATTGTTGCAATATTATAAAGAGAAATTCAACCTTTTATTGTCTCTTTTATGAGTCCGGTGCGGTATGCTTCAAGCAAACGAAGCAGTGCGGCAATCTGGCCGCCTATCTCTTTACCATTGTCGGTATCCTTAACGAGCATCCTTTGTGTCGTATAATCGACAACAAAACGTGTCGCTTTAACTTCAACACCATGCTCTATGGCCTGACGGGTAGATGTGAAGGGTTCATGCTGTACCAACTGCATCCCGTGAGAATTGAATATTAGCGTATAACCCGCGATACCGGTTTCCGACTGGTATGCTCGTGAAAAACCGCCATCAATAATCAGCATCTTGCCACCTGCACGGATTGGAGACTCTCCCTTGATAGTCTTGACAGGTACATGGCCATTTATGATATGACGATTTCTACCTTTGACGCCGAATTCATCCAAAATCATATCACATACCGATTCTTTCTCACGAAGAGTATAATAATGTCCCTTTGGTTCTTTATGTAGCGCCTTATCGGCAATGAAAGAGCGTTCGAAAGTGGTCATCTTCTTTTTATCGAATGCTACCGAATCGGGACCGCACCAGAGATACCACATATAATCAACGGCGAAACTGTGTTCCGGAGTACCAACTTCGCCGTAATAAGACTTTCTGATCAGAGTGTCCACTTTATCCAACAATGCTTTTCCTGAATAGTCTACTCCATCCAACCTGACACTCTTGAAAGTACCATCCTCATTGAGTGGAATGGAGGCATGAAATATCAAGTTGCCGTTTCTAACGAGGTAGAGACTCCCTTTACTCATCAAAAAATCTATATGTCTGCAAAGACGATCGCAACTGACAAAAGAACGGTGTAATTTGGCCACCAGCTCCTCCTCTTCCGGAGTAAGGCGGTAGGGATCAGCAGGATCTACAGTCGGGAAATTGTTATCAAGCATCGTATATTCCACACCGTCGATAGTTATTGTCCCCTTATCAAAATTTACATTGTGGAAAAGGTTGCGGTCAGCCATTTCAAACTCAGGTCTGCTTTCGATAATCGCTGCCTCGAGTTTGAACTGCAAAATTGAAATAGCTTTCATCATCTGGGCAATCAGATGCGCACTACGGTTGCTGTATTTGTCATCGGCAAAATGGAGGCGTGGCTGGAAGGCATTGCAAGGATCTCCTGCATAGGTGTGCATAGCAAAGGTAGCCAGGGGCAGCAGATTTATTCCATATCCCTCTTCAAGTGTCCTGAGATTGCCGTAACGCATACAGATGCGTATCACATTTGCGATACAGCTATCATTGCCAGATGCAGCTCCCATCCAAAGGATATCGTGATTGCCCCACTGTACATCCACATCGTGATAGTTAATCAGAGTTTCCATTACAATATGAGCACCCGGACCCCTGTCATATATGTCTCCCACTATGTGCAGAGAATCTATAGCCAGACGTTGAATCAGATCACAAAGCGCGATTACGAAATCATCTGCCCTATCGAGTTCGATAATGTTGGAAAGAATGTTTTTTAAGTAAGCCTGCTTGTTAGGATCTGAAAGAGACTCGTGCATCAGTTCCTCTATTATGTAGGAATACTTTTTGGGCATTGCCTTTCTCACTTTCGAACGTGTGTACTTGGAAGAGACCCGTTGGCAGATTTTCACCAGCTGTATCAGCGTAATCATGTACCATTCGTCAATATGGCTCTCCTTAGATTTAACTATGGCAAGTCTTTCACGCGGATAGTATATCAATGTACACAAATCGCGTTTCTCCAGCTCTCTCAATGTATCCCCAAACTCCTCATTAACCTTGCGTTCGATGGTTCCTGAGGCATTCTTCAGCACGTGACGGAAGGCCTCATACTCACCATGTATGTCAGTAAGAAAGTGTTCTGTCCCCTTTGGAAGGTTGAGTATTGCCTGAAGATTAATGATCTCCGTACTGGCTTCAGCTATAGTTGGGAAGCTCTTCGACAATAGTTTCAGATACCTGAGTTCATTTTCGTCAAATGAGGCATTAGCTCTATTCATTTTTATGGCATTAAGGTTAAGTTAAAATAATGCGGTATCAGATTTTTTCATTACAGATGGCGATCACATGTTCACGACGTACGTCAGCCTCTGCTGCAATCGCAGCTGCTTCTGCCAAAAGAGCATCAGCTGTAGCACGCTCTTTTAATCCCGCTGCATTGATCTTAACATTGAGCCAGGCGCCATGCACTGCAGACCATACGGCTAATGCTCCCACACCTGCATCTGATACTGAGTTGGGGTTGCCTTCGGCAGCCATCGCATCCAAGAGGTCAAAGGCTGTAAATGCAGTTTTCATCGTTTCAAGAGGCACACGCGTGGCATAAAGGGTGGCATCCTGAATAGCTGCGGCACGAGCTGCTTTCTCCTCATCGGAGCCCTTTGGCAGTGAAAATGCCTCCATTATGCGATTGAATGCATTCGTATCTTCATCCACTAAATGGAGCATTTGCGCCATGATCTGCTGTCCCTTCTCAGCCCATTCCGAAAACTTCTCCCAATCGGCATCCCAACCCGGCTTGTGTGAAGAGAGATTAGCCACCATTGTACCCAACGCTGCACCAAGAGCTCCCATATAGGCTGAGATTGAGCCGCCACCGGGGGCAGGAGACTCGCTGGCTGTCTCAAATGCAAAACCGGCACATGTCATATCCACCAATTTTCGGGGAGCACCTGCCGCCTCCGCATCTTCCATCAGATATTCAATTACCTTTTCACGAGGATTGAAAGGTTTTAGGTCATCCAGTCCCATTGATTTGACTGCAATCTTGATTATCTCATCCTCGGAAACTCCAAGACTGCGTTGCTGTTTTTTAAGATAATGCTTGCCAGCGTCTATGAGTACCTTTTTGGGAATGAGACCCACTATTTCAGAGCCAGTCACGCGGATACCTCTGTTTTGTGCAGCCCTGCTTACTTCATCAAAGGCTATGTGAACCGGTGTCTGAGAAATATCGGTAACATTCATCGAGACTTGTGCGATACCGTACTCTTCGATAAACCATCCAATGGCCTTACAACCCTTGAGAGTGCCGGGGATCCAAATCTCTTTACCATTTTCATCTCTTACCACTTTACCTGTAATAGGGTCGCCCTCACGTTTTTTTCTCCCTTTTTCCCGAACGTCAAAAGCGATGGCGTTGGCGCGACGGGTGGAGGTTGTGTTTAGATTGTAATTGATTGCTATAAGAAAATCACGAGCTCCAATCATAGTGCAGCCGGTGTGTGCCACTCTATCATTGAATACGGCAGGGCCAAAATCGGGTTTCCAGTCGGGATCCTTAAATTTATCGGCGATACCCTCGTATTCGCCGGAACGGCAGTTAGCGAGATTGCGTCTTTCGGGACGGAATGCTGCACTTTCGTAACAATATACCGGAATTCCCAGTTCATCTCCTACTCTTTTAGCCAGTCCGCGTGCCAGTTCGGCACACTCTTCCATAGTAACATTTGCAATCGGAATGAGGGGGCATACGTCCGTGGCGCCCATTCGGGGATGCTCTCCGTGGTGATGACGCATATCGATGACTTCACCGGCCTTTTTAATGGCCCGGAAAGCTGCCTCAACCACTGCCTCAGGAGTACCTACAAAGGTTACAACCGTACGATTGGTGGCTGCACCCGGATCCACGTTGAGGAGATTGACTCCTTCTATTTTCTCTATTTCGGCCGTAATATGGCCAATTATCTGCATATCGCGTCCCTCGCTGAAATTGGGGACGCATTCAATGATTTTACGTGTCATTATAAGTTTTTAAGGTTATTATCTATTCGTTAGTACTCGTGGTCATTCATTACCATCTTTATCTGAGGGTCAATTTCCGCCCTTAAAGCTTTGGGATTGAGTTCGAAATAGTGGTAGGGATAGAGAACTGCCGGTTTGATGGTGTTGGCTGCCCTTATGAACTCCTCATCGGGCATTGTGTAGGGAAGATTTTTGGGAAGAAATGCAATGTCGATATCCTTGAGGGTTTTCATAAATGGGGTGAACTCGGTATCGCCCGCAAAATAGACTTTGAATCCTCCGAAATCAAGAAGATAACCGTTACCTACTCCTTCGGGATGGAAAGGACGATCCTGGTCATTGAGGTTGTTGATATTATAAGCGGGGACAGCGTTAATAGTAACACCATCGAGAGTGCAGCTTTCACCGTTCTCCAGCACTTCATAGTTATAATGTTTTCTTGGCACCACGGGAGGCACAACCAAGATCGTATG
>DBQO01000035.1:0-5011 GCA_002305275.1 Bacteroidales bacterium UBA1392
ATCATATCCATCGCAATTGCCATGCACCCCTACCAAAGGTTTGAAAGCTGCTATCTCCAGAGCCGATTCAAGAGTGGCGAAGTCGCCTGCATGCCATATAGTATCCACAGGCTCGAGGAAGCTCCTCAGCCGGTCATCAAAACAACCGTGTGTGTCAGATATCAGTCCGATATATGCCATCGGCCGTCAAAGTTTGATAAAAATTTTCTTTCTGTACAATGCCATACACATCACAAGGAAGATGGCAACCATCACCAGTGCGTGCATCAGCGAGGCATATTCGTTGTTTCCGAAGATTGAGACGCAGCAGTTTTTATAAAACCACGAGAGAGTACTCATCTTGACACCCTCCGCATTGGTCCAGGTAATCACCCTGCCAAGTAGCTTGACCAGCACTCCTGCCATAACGAAGGCAAAGAGCGGATTCATACCCATCGCCTTGAATGGAGTGAAATATCTCTCCTTCCCCTTTATGTCTATAAAATAGATGAAAAAGGCAAAGAGCATTATGGCCCATCCTCCGGTGTATATAACATACGAACCGGTCCATAAAGGCTTGTTTATGGGGAGCCAAACGTTCCAGATGCGTCCGAGACCGAGACAGATAAGTGCTATGGTGTAGAGCTTTGCTACCGCATCTATTTTGCTTTCACTTGAGCGTATCAATTGGCCGATGAAGTATCCGAGCAGTACCGTACCGGCACCTGATAGCACTCCGAGCAGCCCTTCCGGATCAAAGGGGATGCCGAAACCGCGATATACGTGACTTTCTCCTACCAGTGCAACATCGATTTTACCCGCAATATTACCTTCAAGGGTGCTCCAGCCCGGCTCACCGCCGAAAATCCAAAGAATCAGCCAGTGGAGTAAGGTAACCGCAGCGATACCCAATAGAATGCGCTTGGGTCGCTTGAGCCACAAGGCAAGAAATCCTCCCAGGATATAGCATAATCCGATGCGCTGCAATACCCCGAATATGCGTATATTCTGGAGCCAAATCAGATAATTTGCTCCGAAAGAGAGTTCAGGGTTGCGGGAGGTGGGGTAGAAGGGAAACATATTGAGAGCCAAACCCACCGCAAATATCAGCAATCCTCTTACAACAAGTTTGCGCGAACTCTCTTTGTTTATCGAATCGCCATACTTTGCAAAGGAAAAGGCCATCGCCACTCCGACGCAGAAGAGGAAGAAGGGAAAAACCAGGTCGGTCGGGGTACATCCCGACCATGCGGCATGTCTCAAAGGGGGGAAAATATGACCCCAGGAGCCGGGGTTGTTGACAAGTATCATTCCTGCTACCGTCATTCCCCTGAGTACATCAAGAGCTACGTAGCGCTGGGTTGGAGCTTTAGTCATAAGAGAGGGATTTGGATTAGTACCGGTGTTCAACTTACAAATATAGATAAAATCCCTATCTTTGCTTAGTCAAAAGGGATTGAAATGGAAATTTTTTATTCACCGGATGTAGCGAGGGGTGGAAACCGACTTGATCCAATCGAGTCGGGTCACTGTATCAGGGTACTCAGGCATCGTAAAGGTGACGTCATCAATGTGGTGGATGGTGCGGGGACACTTTTCAAGTGTGAAATTACCGATAACAATCCCCGTTCTGTGATTTTTACTGTTTTAGAACGTCAGGAGGGCTATGGTAGCCATCCCTACCGGCTTCATGTTGCAATAGCCCCTCCCAAAAATACGGAACGCTTCGACTGGTTTGTAGAGAAGGCCACAGAGATAGGTGTAGATGAGATTTCCCCTATTTTTGGTGATTATTCGGAGAGGCGCATTTTCAAAAGGGAACGTACTGAGCGTATTATTATTTCAGCCGCGAAACAATCTCATAAAGGTGCCATGCCTTTGCTTAATGAACCTTTGACAGTGCGGGAATTTCTGGAGGCCAATTCATCCGTAAAATCGGGAAAGCACCTCTCCGAAAAGGCTCCACTGCGGCTGATATGTTACTGTGATGAGGTAGACTCTTTGGGTGCAGTAAAGATCTCAATCACCGAAGCGTTGAAAAAAGGAGGTTCGGATGTGGTTGTAATGATTGGACCTGAGGGAGATTTTTCACGTGAGGAAATGGCCTTGGCGATTCGGTTGGGATGGCAGCCCGTCTCGCTGGGGGATTCACGGTTGCGTATAGAGACGGCGGCACTGACTGCTGTTGCAGCTGTTTATTTGGCCAACTCTTGATTAACGTATCAGTTTTTATCTCCGGATTTGGCTTTTCAGCCGCGGATTATAGCTATTTCGCCTCTCAATCCCACTTTTATTATTTGCGATGCCTCACCTGTGGATGCTGACTCGAGGGAGGGATCCGCTATCCAGTCTACACTATTGATGATCTCTTCGGAGATTGCGCTATAGTTCGCGGGAGCTTTGTTGCCGGATAGATTTGCAGAAGTGGAGACGATCGCTCTTCCGAAACGGGATATGAGGGTTTTACAAAAAGGATTGTCGGGGATGCGTATTCCAACGCTGCCATCTGCGGAAACAATATTTGGTGCAAGTGCACTCCCTGCAGGGGAGGAGTCCGTAGCAACTATGGCCCCCGGATAAATAATGGTCATCGGACGATCATTTACCTCTATCAGATCGAGCGCAATATCGGGAATTACTTGCACATATTTCGCCAGCATATCGGTATCTGAGACCAGTGTAATCAGACTTTTACTATCAGCGCGATGCTTGATGGATAAGACTCTGGCTACTGCCTGGCTGTTGGTAGCATCACATCCGATGCCCCAGATGGTATCAGTGGGATAGAGTATCACTCCACCTGCCTTTAGTACTTCTATGGCCGCATTTATAGCTTCGCTATATTTATTCTTATCAATATGTTTATTCACCTTTTTACTCTAGTTTTATTTGTGTAATTACCGGATAATGGTCCGAAAAGGGTAGTCTCTCTATTTTGTGGCAAGTGGTACTATACTCCTCAGGTATGAGTATATAGTCCAGGCGCAGGGCAGGCCAAAGTCGGGAATAGGTAGCTCCAAATCCCTTTCCCGCCTCTACAAAGCCATCCTTATGATTTTTTTGCAACCGGTTGTAGGTATATGACATCGGGGTATCGTTAAAGTCACCGCAGACTATGGTTTTCATTCTACATTCACTAATGCTGCCAACAACACGATCTACTTGTTCGGCACGTTTTATATTGGACTCTTTGAGATGTCCGTGGAGAGAAATGAACTCGTCACTGAATGTATCTCTGTTGAAGAGACGCTTGACTATGGAGGTAAATGAGATACTATAGGACTCCAAATGGCAGTTGTAGATGCGTACTATGCTACCATCTATCCGCAGATCCGCCCAGATGGCCAGGTTTGTACTCCTTTTGAAGGTAAGTTTGCCACCTCCTCTTACAGGAAATTTACTGAGGATGACATTGCCGAAACTTGAGCTGATATCGTTGAAGAAATGGGAGTAGATATAGGGATAGTCCGGAAGTTCTATTAAAGAGTCTTTGTATCTTACGCTCACCTCTTGAAGGCAAACAATATCGGCATCGCAAAGTTTGAGGTATTCGCGTATATCCGTTATGGTTTCATTTTTTGACTTGCCCTCTTTACTCAAAGCATATCGGCCAACATTGTAGGTCATTATACAGATACCCTCCTTCTCTTCATCGGGGACTTCATTGCCCACCTTGACAAACATATCGAAAAAGAAGAGAGAGGGCAGTAGGGCAACCAAAGGTATCAGCAGGCGTTTTTTCCTGAAGATAATGGCTATTATCATCAGAAGAAGGTTCCACAATGCGATTGGTATATAGTAAAGACCGAAAAAGAGGGGAGGCCAAAATTTCGATGGACTGATAAAGATGGAAATATAGGATATCAACAACGCGGCTGCTGAGATAAGCAGCACGGTAACTGAGATAAAACTTCCCAGGCCGAATCTGCGTTGTTTCTTCCTTTTCATGTTTGCTTAGTAGGAGAGGTCTAATGGTAGAGTCTGTTCTGTTTCTTCCAAATGAGAATCATTATCAGACCGAAAAGCATTCCGCCCAGATGGGCGAAGTGGGCGATATTACCACCCATCCCTGTAAGGCCGGTGATTAGTTCTATTGCTCCGAAAATAATCACAAACCATTTTGCCTTCATCGCTATAGGCGGAAATATCAACTGCAAGCGGTTGTCGGGGAATAGCATTCCATAACCCAGCAAAACTCCGTAAATGGCTCCTGAAGCACCCACGGTTGGGGTACCGAGTACCGCAGTGGCTGCTGCAATCTTTCCGGCCGTCATCAGGGAGTCATATTGCAAATGAAGTACGAGACTGTGGCACAATGCAGCGCCGATTCCGGTCACAAAATAGAAAAGCAGAAATTTTTTGCTGCCCCAGATTCTCTCCAGCACTGTTCCGAAAATCATCAGGGTATACATATTGAAGAAGAGATGCCAGAAATCTCCATGCATAAACATATGTGTGATTAACTGGTAGGGCTTGAAAAATGGGGACTTAAAGGGGAAAAGCGCAAGCTTTTCATACATTGTCTCACCGATAATGAAAGTCGCAACAAGCATTACGGTGTTGATGATGATCAGATTTTTGATAACCGGGGAGAGCATCCCCCAAAAGCCGGGACGGCTGTATCCTTGATTCATAAATATTTCTCCAGATCTTTAACTGTAATAACAGACATGCACTTACGCCCGTCCGGTGTCAGTCCGGGCTCTTTGCAGTCGAATAACTCATCCACCAATATCTGTGCCTGAGCGTTGGATATGGGACCGGTATGGCTTCTTGCTGCCGAAATGGCCAATTTCCGGGCTAAAGCCTCACCATATTCTGCAAAATCGGCAGAAAATGTTTGCTCTTTTAGCGAAGCGACCAGCGAATCGACCAGAGCAACAGTATCTCCCTCTGCTACTGAATATCCCTGAGGTACTCCATATACCGCAACAGAATTGCTTCCAAAATCGCGGATATCAAATCCCAACTTAGAGAGTTCGTCAAGATGCTCGGTGAGGGTGAGATAATCCTCGCTCTGCAGATCGATGCT
>DBQO01000035.1:5022-18792 GCA_002305275.1 Bacteroidales bacterium UBA1392
GCTCATACCAGATGCGCTCCCTTGCCCTGGCGATATGTACCAGCAAGATTGCCTCGCCGTATTGCGAAAGAATGTAATTGCTTCCGGCTCTTATTATCGCTCCATGCGAGATCTCCCTCTCCTCAAAGAGCATCCGCTCCTCCTGTCCTTCTCCAATGGGACGAATTCTAGAAGGTACGGTTGAAAAATCCCTGCCCTTTCCTATGTCGAAGGGATTGAATAAGGGGTCATAGTCTATCCTTGGCATTCTAATGTGTTCCCTGCCGTGCTCCATCGAGTCCTGAGTAGGCATACTGGGGATTTCCGGAACCCCTTCCGTGTCAAAATCTATGCTCGGTACAAAAGAGTTCTTGCCGAGTGCCTCTCTGACAGAAGCCATCACTATCTCAAATATCATCTGTTCATCCTCGAACTTTACTTCGCTCTTAGTGGGATGAATATTGACATCCACTCTATCCGGAGGGGTCTCAAGGAAGACAAAATAGGTGGGCAACATACCTTCCGGAAGGAGTTGCTCATAAGCCTTCATCACCGCCTTATGCAGGTAGGGTGAGCGGAAATAGCGTCCGTTAATGAAAAAATATTGGTTGCCGGGGGTTTTGCGGGCCGATTCGGGTTTGCCGACGTGACCGCTTATTTTGACTACCGATGTTTCGGTGTCAATCTCTACCAAAGAGTTGATCATATCACGACCGAAGATGTCGTGTATACGTTGTTTTGTGTTGTCGGTAGCACGCAGATCATAAAGTACCTTGCCATTTGAGAACATCTTGAATTTGAGTTCCGGCCTGATGACGGCCACTCTTATGAACTCCTGAATAATGTGCCGTAGTTCGGAATTGTCTGACTTAAGAAATTTTCGTCTGGCGGGTACATTGTAAAATAGGTTGCGTACCTCGAAGCTGGAGCCTATGGGAGAGGAGGTTTCGTGGCTTGCGGTGATATGGGATTCGCTCACCTCTACTTGCCATCCTACCTCACTGCCTATCTCACGTGTTTTGAGGGTTACATGTGCTACTGCCGCAATGGAGGCGAGAGCTTCGCCCCGGAAACCGTATGTGGAGATGGACTCAAGATCTTCGGCACGGTCTATCTTGGAGGTAGCGTGGCGCTCAAAGCAGAGTTCAGCATCTGCGGGGGTCATACCGGAGCCATTGTCGATAACCTGTATGAGGGTCCTGCCCGCATCGGTCACTATCAGTTGGATTGTATCTGCTCCCGCATCAATGGAGTTTTCCATTAGCTCCTTGACCACAGAAGCGGGGCGACCAACAACTTCCCCTGCTGCTATCAGATTGGATATGTTGGCGGGTAATAGCTTTAGCATATTATTTAAAAAGTTGGCCAACACCGATGGCTATATAGTACAAAGCCACCAGCAGAGCTACGAAGGTTACCAGAGTAATTAACTTTTTTACTTTTTTATTTTCAGCCTGGCGGCGGTGTTGCTCAATGCCTTTGCTGAATGAGCCCCGGATGCTCGCTCCGGGCACATACTCTCTGGTTGATTTGGCACCTTTATTATCCGTTGTCTCTTGCGATGGATCGAAGGGAGTGCCGTCGGGGTTCTTGCCATACTTTTTATAAATCTCCGCTATACGCTCCTTGCGCTCATCATAATAGCGTGGAGTATAGTGGAAAACCCGATGAGAAGGTGTCCTGAAAAAGCTAAGGTTGAAAAATCCCATAATTGTAACAAAATTGTCAATTGAATATTTAGGACAAAGTTAACATATTTTTTATTTTTGTAGAAAAATAGGAGGTTTCTATGGAGATTCGTGTCGGTAACGGTTTTGATATACATGAGCTTGCTCCCGGGCTGCCCCTGAGACTCTGTGGGGTGACTATTCCTTCGGAGCAGGGATGTGTTGCCCACTCTGACGGAGATGTGGCAATCCATGCTCTTTGTGATGCACTGTTAGGTGCTCTTGCTCTCGGCGATATTGGAAAGTATTTCCCCGATACTTCGGATGAATACAAAGGTATCGATAGCCGCATACTGCTTAAGCGCATTTTTGAAATGGTCAAGGAGCGTGGTTGGAGTATAGGCAATATTGATATAACTATCATGCTGCAGAAACCCAAATTGGCTCCTTATATCCTCGAAATGAGGGAAATGTTGGCCTCTGAGATGGATTTGGATATGGAACGCATTTCGGTTAAGGCGACTACTGCTGAGAAACTCGGATTTGTGGGCAGAGAGGAGGGAATTGCCACTTTTGCTACAATTTTATTGCTCAATTGAGAAATATCTCTATATTTGCACTCCCAAACACTGACCTATTGTGTAATGGTAGCACAGCAGATTCTGGTCCTGCTAGTCTAGGTTCGAATCCTAGTAGGTCAACTTCTTTCACCCTTTTTTCTTACAATTATAATATGAAACGTTTATTTGCAGTAATGCTGCTATGCTTTGCCTATGCAGCCCTCTTCTCTATTGTCGCAGACGCTCAACGCATGGAGAACACCAATCCCAACAAACAGTTTATTCCCGACAAGTCAAATCATGTGCGCAACGAGGTTGTAATCCCCGATTTTGGGGGCTACAAGGTACTTAAAGGTGACTTTCACATACATACCGTCTTTTCTGACGGTGTAGTATGGCCTACTTACAGGATTCAAGAGGCCTGGCGTGACGGTCTTGACATTCTCGCAATTTCCGATCACATAGAATACAGGCCCCATAGCCAATATATGAATGCCGATCGCAACACTTCCATGAAAATTGCCGCTCCCGAGGCAGAGAAACTGGGTATCCTACTCGTTCCGGCAACTGAGGTGACACGGGAACAGGGTGTTATAGGCCATTTCAACGCGATTTTCATTCAAGATGCCGAGCTGATGAATCTTGAGGATCCCAAGGAGGCATTGCGTGAAGCACGCAGACAGGGAGCATTCATTTTCTTCAACCACCCCGGCTGGAAAATGGATACATGCGTTTTTTCACCATTCCAGAAAGAATTATTGGAAGAGGGTTTGATAGATGGTGTCGAGGCGGTCAACGGATTTGAGTTCTATCCGCGCGCAATTTCCTGGTGCAAAGATCTGAACATTACTCTTTTTGCCAATTCCGATGCCCACGATCCCGTTCCCGTTTATTTCAAGTACGATCGCAGGGGAGCGGAGGATGTACGCTACAGGCCCATGACGCTGGTGCTCGCGAAGGATAAGAGTCTTGAGGCAGTACGGGAAGCACTTGATGCAAGACGCACAATCGGTTCTTACCATGGCTATCTTATTGGTATGTTTGATCTGCTCGAAGGGCTTTTTGATGCATGTATTTCCACTGAAAAGCTTTCCGTTGTCGGAAAAAATACTAATTGGCAGCTGCGCAACAACTCCTCTTTGACATTTCGATTCAGCATAGGCGGTACATATTTTATTCTGCTGCCATTTACGTCCTGCACACTGATACGCACCTCAGACATAACTTCAGTTGATGTAACCGTGCTCAATATGTATCATTACGAGAACACACATCCGGTGTTTAAGTTGGAGCTTAAGTAGCGGGGAACATACTTTTTTTTGGCTATTTCGTTTTTTTGCGTACTTTTGCACTCCCAATGGCGAGATAGCTCAGATGGTTAGAGCGCATGATTCATAATCATGAGGTCCCGAGTTCAATTCTCGGTCTCGCTACTAAAAAGGCCGACTAATTTTTTGGTCGGCTTTTTTGGTGCGTGTTGCGGGGTTCAAGGTGCAGGGTGTTAAATGCCAAATTGCCGAACAAATTTGAGCCAAATTGCCGAAAAGTGAAAAACAACGTATTTCTACTGAAAGTTTGGTTGCATGTTGCGACCGTTTTGCCAGTAGAAGTTGTTTACCTGATAATATCTGCTACTACATCATCCAATAGGAAAGGGATGACTCCTACGTACATTACTCCATCTTCATCCGACCATAGCTTGCTACTTCCGTCCAATATCACAATTTTACGGAAGAAGTCGCCCGTGTTTCTCAGAGAAAAGGTCTCTTGAGCTTTCTTATCGGGAGTGTCAACATTTAGTGCTGATTGAATATAGACTTTGTTGTTACCGGCATTGACAACAAAATCGATTTCATATTGCGACAATTTGCGCTTGCCCTCTATAATGCGCGAAAGCTCCACAATACCCACATCTACTGAATACCCTCTGCGAATTAAATCATTGTAAATCATATTTTCCATTAGGTGCGAGCGCTCATGTTGACGGAAATTCAATTTTGCATTTCTCAATCCCAGATCTACGGCATAATACTTTTGAATTCTATCAAAATATTTGCGTCCTTTCACATTCCATCGCTTTGCACTTTGGAATAGGAATGCATCCTCCAAGTAGTCGAGGTAGTTTTTGATAGTGATGTGTGAGGTGGATTTACCCATTATAGAGGAAGCAGTATTGGCCAGTTTGTTAGGATTTGTCAACGAGCCGACTGATGATGAAAGTGCATCGACCAAAGCGCTTAATATGGTGTCATCCTTGAGGTTGTAACGTTCAACGATATCCTTTATGTAAACATTGGAAAAGAGTCCTTGTAAGTACTTGCGCTTCTCCTTTTCGTCAGGCTCAAGAACCGCCAGGGGCATACCGCCATACATCAAATACTCCTCAAATGCATCAGCTTTCTCCATTTGTGCCACCGAGTAGAATTCTGCAAATGATAAAGGATGAACTTTGACTTCAGAGCCACGATCACGGAAGTTAGTTACGATATCCTTTGAGAGCATCTTGGAGTTAGATCCTGCCACATATACATCAAGGTTTGGGCGTGCAATAAGATCATTCAAAACATCGTAGAAGGTGGTATAAAGCATATCTCTATCCTCTTCGGGAACCAGTGTTTCGTCGATATCTGAATTTTTTACCTTATATGACAACTGTATCTCGTCAATAAACAGATAAAACTTCCTGCTAACATCACTTGTAAGTTGCAAAATATGCTCATATAGTAGGATTGGGTTACGATAAATGATATCTGACTGTCTATCAAGGGCCACTTCAACGAAATCATCCTTTTGCACTCCTTCCGCAAGCAATCGGTTTTTATATAGAGTTGAAAGCAAGAAGGACTTTCCGGAACGTCTTATACCTGTCACAATCTTTACCTTGCCATTCCAACGTTTGGCAAGTAATTGTTCTACGTACTCGTTTCGATCTATTATCACTCGATTTTCTGTCATAATAAAGCCGTTTTATAGTTGCACTTTTATAGTCGTACTAAAAGTTTGGTTGCATAGTGCGACCATTTTGTCAGTACAAATATAGCGTTTTTAGTTTTGTTGGCAAAAAATCAGCAATAAAAACTGACAGTTTGGTTGCATGTTGCGACCGTTTTGCTAGTAGCTGCCCTCAAAATGTCAAGTATTTTGCTCAATTTACTTGACAATGTGCTTTAATTATCTGACATTTTACTGTATCATTCCGTCTGCTAATGGCAATAACTATTCAAGCTATTCATAGCGCAAGGCCTCTACCGGATTGCGACTTGCTGCTCTCCAGCTTTGCCAACTGACGGTCAGGAGTGCAACTAGAAGGGCGATTAGGCCGGCCAGGGCGAAGATCCACCAGCTGAGGGCGGTTTTGTAGGCAAAGTTTTCGAGCCATTTTGAGATGGCGTAGTAGGTGAGCGGCACTGCGATAATGAAAGCTACAACTACCCAAATTACAAATCGGCGGTTGAGTAAAGCGAGGATTTCCGAAATGGTGGCTCCATTGATTTTGCGGATACCTATTTCTTTTGTTCTATGCTGTATGATTTGCATTGAAAGGCCGTATAGTCCGAGCATTGAGATGAAGATGGCGAGGAGCGACATAATGGTCAGAAGCTTTCGTGTACGGATTTCGCGAGTATAATTTGCTTGAAGATCTTTATCTACGAAACTGTAACTGAATGGCAGGTCGGGTTCGATTCGTTTCCAAACAGCCTCCATTTCAGCAATGTTTTTCTGCAAATCGCCGGGATGCAGACGCACTATAAAGTACCACAATTCGGGATAGAGGAAATAAAACGCCGGAAAACTTTCGTTTTGTAATGAGATGTTTTGAATATCCTCAATCACACCGCATATTTCGCAATCAAGTCCGGTAAAGTAGCTTGTCACCTTCATTCCAATGGGATTTTCGACATTCATCTTTTTCCAACACTGCTCATTTATGATGATTTTTGAACTGTCTGTTGGTGAATAGGCTTCGCCCAAAATGAACTTTGTCTTCATTACATCGAAAAAATCGCCGTCTGTTGGAGCTATCCTCAAATTGAGTTGCTGCTTCCCGCCGGCATTCCTGACGATATTATTGAACAAATATTCATTCCTTTCTTTACGACTAAGGAAAACGGTTCCGGTATCGGACTCAGTTTCTCCCGCCAAATTATGAAAAACCACGGCGGCACTATTGACGCACACTCTGTATCGGGCAAAACACTCTTTGTGTTGAATCTGTAACGGAAATTACAAATTAAAGTCTTTTGTCCTTGACAGTTTTACTATTTCTTTTTTAATTTTTTTATTTCCTGCTCTAGTTCCTTTATACTTTCAATATGTTCTATTTCTTTTTGGGCTTTTTTATACTTATCATATTCTTCGCTTGCCTTTTGCAGTGCCAAGTCGTGGGAAATAGTTCCTGCATGTTCCAATATATTTTGGCGGTTCATGGAAAGAACTTGTTTAAGACGTTCTACCCAATCTTTCATATACATAGGAATTTGCTGCATTGCCTGACTTTCGGCAAATGCTAAAAACTGTTCCACAATTAGCTTCAATAGGCGAATTTCATCTTCTTTTAAGTAATTTTTCCCTATTTCAATGTCTCTTTTACGAACCTTATTAGGCACAGAGGTTGAAGTCAATCCCATTTGCGGCAGCTCTGCATTGGCTCGGTAGTAAATCAACTCGGCTGCTGTTTTTCCACTTACAGCCCAAAGAAGTTTGTTTTGGACCTCCTTGTAAAAGGCAACTGTTATCTCATCTGACGGATTGTAATCGATACTTGTAGCGTAAATATCTTTAATTTGCTGATAAAAAACACGTTCTGATATTCGTATCTCGCGGATTCTATCAAGAAGCTCTTTGAAGTAGTTCATAGAGGAGCCTGACTTGAAACGCTCGTCATTCAGAGCAAAGCCCTTGATTATATAGTCGCGAAGCCGTTGCGTTGCCCAAATTCTAAAATTTGTTGCAACATGTGATTTAATTCTATATCCAACTGAAATAATAGCATCAAGGTTATAAAATTTTTGTTTTCGTTCAACCATTCGGTTACCTTCTTGTTGAACTTGTAAGAAATCCTTACAAGTTGCATCTTCTTGTAACTCACCTTCATCAAAAATATTTTTCAGGTGCAGAGTAATGTTTTGTGGTGTTGTTTGAAACAATTCGGCCATTCGCTTTTGCGTAAGCCAAACGGTTTCATCAGTAAATAGCACATCTACTTTAATAGCACCATCTTCCGACCTGTAAATCAGCATTTCGTTTTTCTTTTCCATATTTCGTTTTCTTAATCGTCCTTCTTATAATGCACCTTGTAAAAATATCCATGTTCATCTCCGCTATCCTCTACATTGCTTTTGACAAAGTTAATATTTTTGTTTAATTCAGAACAGCCCTGTTTTTAGGGAAGGCTACAAAAAGACATAGTTTACAAATTCCCGTTAAAACTCCTCATTTTCGGTTGGTCAAACCACTTTCTTTTCACTTTTTCGGATTCAAAGTGCTATTTTTGCGTTTTCATTTTCAAAACCGAATAGTCAAGTGAAAGCGAAAAAAGAGATGATAAACCTGAGATTGTTGAGATTCGAACGATTTTATCATAATAAATCAAGCGTTTTAAAACGCATTTACACGGCTATCGCCGTAGGTGCGTTATCGCTATGCACCCTTTTAAATGCTCATACTGCGCCGACACTCCCGGCAGAAAAAGTTGCTATTTATACACAGGCAGAAATAGTTGACATCAAACAACAAACGGAGAAAGTAGAAATCAACCCACAAACTGACACAATTCCCGAAAAGCTGGATGAAATTATAATTATTGCTTTTAAGGATTCATTGCCGTTGAAACTTTCAGCGAAAATGGTGAATATCATTTTACCCAAGCAAATTGAGCGCTCCCCTGTCAGAAGTATCGAAGATTTACTTAACTATCACTCGGGAGTAGATGTGCTTCAGCGCGGACCTCACGGGGTGCAGGCAGATATAACGCTCCGTGGCGGCTCATTCGACCAGACCGCAATTCTTCTGAATGGAGTCAACCTAACCAATCCTCAAACGGGACACTATAGCTTTGATATCCCTCTCAATCTCTCCGACATTGAGCGTATCGAAATCGTCCAGGGACCCTCATCTCTTATTTTTGGCGCGAGCGCATTTTCCGGAGGTATAAATATCATCACAAAAAAGGATATTAAGAGCAATGCATTTGTAAAACTGGAGGGTGGTATGCATGCCCTTTTCAATGCAGAAGTACGCGGTGCATTAAGGGCAAAATCCTCGGTGCACTCTCTCTCGGCCGGTTATAAGCGCTCTGACGGTTATATTGCCAACAGCGATTATAATATCATGAATTTCCTTTGGCAAAGCAGTTTTAATATTGAAGGATCTCATATCGACATTCAGGCCGGAGTGAATGATAAAAAATTCGGTGCAAATACTTTTTATGCTGCTGCTTTTCCAAATCAGTATGACGATACTCAGGGATTGTTTTTTTCTATAAAAGGAGAAACAAACGGAAAAATCAAATTTATCCCGCAGATCTACTGGAGCAGACACTATGATGAGTTTCATCTCTTCAGACCGGGGACACCTGAGATTCCGACTTGGTACAAGGCTCCAAACTATCACCAAACCGATGTTTATGGAGTTAACCTCAATATCCAATATATCTCGAGGCTTGGGATAACCCGTTTCGGGGGAGAGTTCAGGAATGAAGGTGTGCTGAGCAGCAATTTGGGAAAACCGATGCGCCAACCGAGAGATAATTACACTTTGTGGGATAATCGCTCCGATCTAAGTTTTTTTGCAGAACATAATTTTGTAATAGATAAGCTGACTCTTTCTCTCGGCGTACTTTACAACTACAATACTGCTCTTGCCGATACCTTGAAAGCAGGAGGTTTCTATCCCGCAGTCAATTTTTCCTATCGGCCGACCAATTTCATTACCCTTTACACTTCGTGGAGTAAGGCAACGAGAATGCCTACCTTTACCGATTTATATTATAAAGCCGGAAAACATCGTGGTTTCGGAGGACTCGCCCCCGAATATACTCGATCTGTAGAGTTGGGAGTGCGTTTTAGCAGACCTGTGGTCGCTGCCAACCTGAACGCCTTTTATACTAAAGGTGACAATATGATCGATTGGATTTTTAGTACTAAAGATTCACTTTATCACGCTGAGAACCGTTCAGCCTTGAGTACCTTTGGCGCCAGTGTAGATGCGAGCATCAATCTTTCCCGTTGGTTGGGAGAGAGGCAGCCATTTGAACAGTTGAGGTTTGGTTATCAATATATTTCGCAAAAAAGCGACAACGAGAGCCAGGATAATCCGATATCAGCTTATGTTTCCAACTATCTTAGGCATAAATTTACCCTCAGCGTAGAACACCGTATCATTAAAAACCTAACTTTTTCGTGGAATTTGCGTTATCAGGAGCGCGCAGGAAATTATTTGAAATATATTCCGGCGACAGCAACAGAAAGAGCAAAAGAAGTGATAACATCTTACGAGCCCTTTGTGTTGTTGGATTTGAAAGCAAATTATGCGTTGCGCAACCTGAATATTTTCGTGAATTTCAACAATCTTCTCAATACTACACACGTGGATTTCGGCAATATTCCACAACCCGGATTCTGGTTGACAGGTGGAGTTAGTTATTTTTTTAATACAAAACAGAGTTCTAAAAAAAAGAACTTCATCCGACAGGGGATGAAGCTCTAACCGTTATTATAGTGCAATATGTATCGACTAAATGGATAACATCGGCACTTATACTGGCTGCAAATGTAAAACCATTTACATTAATATCCAAAAATTTAGTCTCTTTTTCAGTGGCCTATTTAACTTGTAAATTCACTTTTATCAATTGTCTGATATCGGAATAATTTATTTCTGCTTTTTCTATGGCTTTTTCAATGCTTTTTAGCATTTCTGTATTCCTATTTGCAGACACCCTGCGAAGCAAATAAGAGATTACGGCAATTGCCGTATTTAAACTATATCCGTTTGTTCCATCTATTTTTATGGCTGGTCCATTCTTTACACTTTTCTGCAGCCTCATATCAAACAAGACGTTACCATGAGCACACAAATTGCGAACAACTCTAATGGTTTCAAGATAGTTCTCAAAAATGGACACTTTATTTACCCCAAACCTTTTTGATATATCAGACCTATCAATATTATGCTTTAAGTTTTTATATAAAATATTGATCTCCCCTAAAGTCATAAACTCAATAGTTTTCCAAGCAGGAGCAAACTTATCATTAATGTACTTCTTATGATGCCTTGCTATAATAATTTTTTTCTTCAGAGAAGTATAGTATTTTTCTTCAAAACTATCAGCATATTCCGATTTGACTATACTCTTATCTACAAACCAAGTAGGTGATTCTTTGTATTTATAGGAAATAGAATAAATCAACTCAGTTCTAAAAGCGATCTCAATGCGCGTTAAGTATCTAATTAGAATATGTCGCAAGTCAAAATCAAAATAGTAAAGTGCGATTGCATTTTCAAGAGTTGCACCCTCTTTGTATTTATGAGTTCGATTTATATGCTTAGGATAACTTTCTTCAAAAGGGAACAAGTAGAATCCCAAACGATAATAACCAATATCATACAATATTTCTTTTGCCTTATCCTCAGATGTTATCGTTAACCCTCTAATCCTTAATTTGTCTATTTGTTCGCAAATGGCCGTAACTCTTTTTATTGTCATACATATAGTTTTAAACTAAAACAAAGATACTAATATTAGTTTTAATTTACCAACAATGTGATTGTGTGTATTGATGGGCAAGTCTAATAAAGAAAACAGACAGATTTTCTATGGCATCTTTTTCATGTTACAATAGCATTAATTTTTCAAAAAATATTTGGAGATATGAAAATAAGCATTACCTTTGCAGTGTCCTACTTCACTAATGCACTAAACAATTAAGTGAGAATATTATTTAAAAATCGAATGAATTACAAAAACAAACAGATATGATTACAATTAACGATCTCTCGTTCAAGTACGGTAAAAAAGAAGTATTGAACGATATTTCAATGAAGCTTGAGGCCGGAAAAATTTACGGACTGTTAGGAGAAAACGGAGTGGGAAAGACTACCCTACTGAAAATTATTTCCGGACTGCAAAAACCATGGAAGGGAACATGTTCGGTTTTTGGTGAAAATCCTTTCGACAGAACTCCATCCTTTTTAAGCCGTCTCTTTTATTTGCCCGAAGAGTTGGAGTTTATTCAAAATGACTATTCCATTGGCGATTTTGCAAAAATTAACGCTCCCTTTTATCCCAAATTCGATAATGAAAAATTCGACTCCATTTTAAAGGAATTTGAGGTAGATGGAGATAAAAAACTAAACAGACTATCCTACGGACAAACAAAAAAGGCAGCCCTGTCATTCGCTATCGCCACAAATGCCGAACTGTTGCTATTGGACGAACCGAGCAACGGCTTGGATATTCCCTCTAAAACTCTTTTCCGCAGAATTATTGTGCAGTATGTGTCGGACAATACCTGCACTTTGATTTCTACTCATCAGGTACGCGATCTGGAAAACCTCATTGATCCGATTATCATTCTTGACAACAAGGCGGTACTGGTGAACGCATCATTTGAGAAAATTTCCGAAAAACTCTATTTCGGACTCTACTCTTCAGTTCCCGCTAACGCTCTCTATTCCGAACCCACACCGGGTGGTTACCTTTGTGTAATGGAGAATGAGGATCTGGGCGAAAGCAAGGTAAACATAGAAGCGCTATTCAATGCCACCATGCATCACAAAAGCCGAATTAAAGAACTTTTGGCATAAGTACGACAAAAAATTGATCCGGAATAATCACCTTAAAACAGAACAACAATGAACAACAATATATTTCAATTTGAGAGAGTAGGGAAACTTATCGGGAGAACATTTCGACAAAACTCCAAAACGTTGCTAAATAATACTTTGGTTTTAGCCGGACTTCCCATCTTGTTTTTACTTATAGCCAGATTGACATCCAATGAAGGACCTGCGCTTCTTTTCAGGAGCAACTTTTTGGCTTTTACCGTGGGAGTTATATTTATCTTTTCTCCTTTCTTCTATTTTTATTTCTACAATCATCCTAAAAAAGGGTTGTCAGAAGTGATGCTTCCCGCATCTATGTTGGAGAAATTTGCGGTGATGCAAATGGTTTGCATGATTTCCGCACCACTTATGGTTTTGGTTTTTCTGGGCGGAAGTGATGCACTTATGACACTTCTCTTTCCCAAGTACCAGGATGGTTATGCTATCGTTCATTTTTTCAATAATAGGTTGACTACCGAAGGTGTGCTGTTAGCATTTCTTTCCTTGCAAGCAGTATTCTTCGCAAATCTCTTTTTTGTAAGAAGAAAAATACTCAAAAGTATCGCAAGTTTTATTGTTATCAACATGGTGCTTTCCATTCTAATCATAGCACTGATAAAAGGACTTGATGTTTTGGGCTTTTTAGAGGGATATGAAGGAAGCGTAGGGTATAAAGGAGATATAAATATTTCCTATGGCGACCGAGGCTTGTTTGATTTTTACAGAGGCGACCATCCTTTGATGATATTTATGATGATACTCAGACTGTTCATGGAAATGGTTTTGCCGATACTCTTAATGCTTGGCTCATATCGCTTAATGAAAACTAACAGGTATTGATTATGATAAATTTTGATGAACATAAGCCCATTTATCTTCAAATATCGGACTCGATTTGCGAAAAAATTCTCAACGATGAGTACGCAGAAGATGAACGAATACCTTCCATAAGGGAGATGGGGGCGCAATTGGGTGTGAATCCCAATACCGTTATGCGGAGCTACGACCATTTGAAATCGCTCGATATTATTTACGATAAGCGCGGCATGGGTTTTTTCGCATCGCCAGATGCCAAAAGGAGCGTGAAAAAGATGTATAAAAAGGAATTTTTTGAAATGGAATTGCCGGCCATTATGAAAAAAATGAAGCTTTTGGATATAGATACCGATGAATTGGTACTAAAAATGCATGGCACAGATGACAAACATTCTGAGTTTTAAATTATGATTGATATTAAACAACTTCACAAGTCCTACTATACCGAAGCCATATCACTTCACGTGCTTAAAGGTCTTGACCTCAAAATTGAGGCGGGCGAATATGTCTCCATTATGGGAGCATCCGGTTCGGGAAAATCCACGCTGCTGAATATAATAGGGATTCTCGATACCTACGACGAAGGTGAATATAGGTTAAATGGTACCCTTATCAGAGACCTGAGTGAAAAACAGGCGGCAAAGTATCGCAACGAAATGATCGGGTTTGTATTTCAATCCTTCAATCTTATCAATTTCAAGAATGCCCTTGAAAATGTTGCGCTTCCGCTCTATTATAAAAATATAGGCCGCAAACAACGCAACATAATCGCGATGGAGCATCTGGATAAAATGGGACTGAAAGATTGGGCACATCATTTACCCAACGAACTTTCGGGTGGACAAAAGCAACGTGTAGCCATTGCCCGCGCAATGATTTCAAATCCAAAAATTATTCTCGCAGATGAGCCGACAGGAGCATTG
>DBQO01000006.1:0-7531 GCA_002305275.1 Bacteroidales bacterium UBA1392
TCAATGATGACTTGCATTGCACCACGCATAACATTCAGAGGTAAGCAGTAATGTTGTAAATATGCCATTTGGTCATCAGGGGTGCCTTCAAAGCGCATTGGACCACAAGGTGAAGCGGTACCCTTGAAGGGAGGTGTAGCCTGTATGGGTTCTGCACCAATCTCATCAACCATAGGGCCGATACCCATCTTCTGCAACTCGCCTATTATGTATAAGGCTGCCTTGATGTTGCCATCTCCATAGTTGCTCCGTCCGTGATAGGCTTCACTTGAGAGTTCTTTTAGTGATTCGTTGTAATAGGTGCGGTATTTTTCGATACCATCGATGCTCTTAAACTTGGTTCCGCTGTCACAACCGACATTGCCAAGAATTGTAATTGCTCCTGCAAGCATAATCAATACACGTTTCATAGATAGCTGTTTATTGCGTTATAGTATTAAAAAGATAAAGTTAATATTTTAGCGAGTTCAGATCCGATATCTTACCAACATCCCGGATTGAAAGTCCCGGCACTTCAATGCCTTTAATAAGATACTTGTCACAGTTGGCTATATAAAAATCAACGATGGGAAAGCGTTCAGGCCATTTTTCCATAACTGGAAAAACTCTCTTCGATATGTTGTGAATTCCCGCAAAAGCAAGTTTGCGGAATTTATCCGGATTGAGTCCGGGGAATGGAGAGCGAACTTCTCCGGTAGCGATATTGGTCCAGCCGACCACATTGTTGCTCTCATCAAAGAGAAAAAAACGCTGAGTCTTCCGCTCACTCACCAAAATAGTAGCTAAAAGAGGTCTCTCACAATTTTTGTACTCCCTTTCTGCTTCCAGATATTTTTCCTCGAAGAGAGGCAAGTCCAAATCTGAGATAATATCGACATTGTGAACCAGGAAATGATCGGACTTTAGCAGGGGGGCAGCATGCCTAATTCCACCTCCTGTTTCACGCAGCAGATCCCTTTCATCCGAAATAGCTACCGAAATCCCGAATGATTCCTTCTGCTCTATAAAATCTATGATCTGTTCTGCAAAATGGTGGGCATTGATCACAATATTGGAGTATCCGGCTCCCTTAAGACGCGTAATCACTCTCTCCAGCAAAGGGACACCATCAACCGGCACCAGTGCTTTCGGCATCGTGTCAGTCAGTGGCTTGAGTCGTGTGCCCAGACCTGCGGCGAATATGAGAGCGTAAGGCTTCATCTTAGAATTCCTGCTCCAGACCTTGTTCCCGATGGTAGAGGCGAATCTTGATATTGAATTTGTCGGCCAGATGTTGTGCCAAATGCTGGGCGCAATAGACTGAGCGGTGCTGGCCACCGGTGCAGCCGAAGCAAAACATAAGATGGGTAAATTTTCTCTCTATATATCTCTGCACATGGGCATCGGCGAGAGAGTAGACCTTAGTAAGAAATTTTTGCACCCCACCTTCGGCCTCCATAAAATCAGCCACCTCCTTATCCAGTCCCGTAAAATGCTTGAAATGATCATACTTCCCGGGATTCTCCAGAGCGCGACAATCGAATACATATCCACCTCCATTGCCGCTGACATCATTGGGAATGCCTTTCTTGTAGGCAAAACTGTAGATTTTAACCTCGAGACGTCTGTCAACACCCATTTCGGTAAATTCTCTCATGCGGGTCAGTTCTCCCAGAATGTTTGCAAGATAGGGATACTCAGGAAATGGTTCGACCAAAAGTTTTCGCAGGTTATCTATAGCAAAGGGTACGCTCTGCAGGAAATGTGGTTTTTTCTCGAAATACCCTCTGAAACCGTAAGCTCCCAGTACCTGGAGAGTTCTGAAAAGCACGAAATGGCGTAGTGTGGAGCGAAATTCCCTTTTATCCACAGGGATATATTGCTGAAGAGCATCCAGATAGGCATCTATGAGTTCATTTTTCAGGTTTTCCGAATAACATGCCTTGGCTTGCCATATAAAGGATGCCACATCGTAAAAGATAGGTCCCTTTCTACCTCCTTGAAAATCTATAAAGTAAGGTTCATCGTCCACAATCATCACATTACGGGCTTGAAAATCCCGATAAAGAAAAGTGTCGGACATACTGTGCATCAGCACCTGAGACACTTTATCAAAATCATTCTGCAACTCAATTTCGCTGAATTGAATGCCTGTTGCTTTGAGAAAACAATACTTAAAGTAGTTGAGGTCAAAGAAGATCATCCTTTCGTCAAACTCAGGCTGAGGGTAACATACTGAGAAATCGAGTCCTTTAGCTCCATCAAACTGGATCGCAGGCAGTTTGCGAATTGTCTTTAAGAGCAGCTCCTTCTCTTGGTGAGAGTATTTGCCACTCTCACGTCCCTGAGTTATTCGCCTGTAAAGCGTGTCATCTCCGAGGTCTTCTTGAAGGTAATAAATATTATCTTCACTCCGGTTATAGACTTGAGGTACGTTTAGTCCCTGTTTTCTAAAGTGGTCGGCAATTTTGATGAAAGCTATATTTTCATCTACACAGGTGCCCTTGGCTCCAATCAGACTGCGTTTTTCTCCCTTTATACGGAAGTAACGCCGGTTGCTGCCGGATGAGGGAAGTTCTTCAATAGATAGTGGCTGTTCGCCGGTAAATTGTTCAAAAAGTATCTTGAGTTGTTCCATTTCGGGGTCTCATTTTTTGTATCCTACAGTATGGACGAGTGTTATGATTTGACTATCGTTTAGCCGCAACCTTTGTGCCAGTTCTGCTTTGGGAACCATGGCACGAGTAACGCCACCAAGGCCTGCCTGGGCACAGAATAGATAGATATTTTGGGAGATGAAGCCGGTATTGGCGTAAATGGCCTCTATAGTACCCTGAGGAGTTTTCCCCTTGATTTTTGATGTGTCGGCAACCATTGCAATTTCTACAGCGGCACTCCCCACGAACTCCTGGGTTCCTGTGAGGCTGCGCAAGTCCTCGTCGTCGTGCAGCAATAGTCTGTTCCCTGCAGCATCATAAATGTATGTTCCGCTTTCGAGGAAGATGTAAAGGTCTATTTCCTGCCGGTTATGAGAAGAGGGGGCGGTACGCTTGTGTTCCCGGTTGTAGCCCCATGCAGCCCAGAGCAGGTCCGAAAGTGTCTGCATGTCAAGGGGAGTATTGCTCAGATCCCGGGATGACTGCCTAAGGTTAAGAGCCTCCATCAGCGGCATACCCCCTCTCCGGTTTGGTGCCGGAAGAGCTATGTCTGTCATTTCTTTAGATATTCTATTCATAATTTCCTTTGTTTATCAATGAATTGAAATTTTATAAATATTATCTCCACGGGAACCTATGACAATAGTGTTGTCCACTATTATCGGAGATCCCTCGAAATTTAATCCTACCTTCTCAGTAAGAAGCACCTCTCCTGTAGCCCCTTCGATGATATAGACATATCCCCAACAATCTGCTGCAAAGATATACATCTTACCTTCACTATCCAGCATCGGTACGGGAGAGGACCACGCGTAGCGCTTGAGGTCTATGCTGTAAATAATTTTGCCTCTATTTTTATCAATTGCCATAAAAATGCCCTTGAATGGAGGATTGTGTGTGACTATGCATGTAAAAATATAATCACTGCAATCTCCGATGCCAGGAAGCGGAGTGGAAAACATCCCGCCATCTGATAACTTTCCTCCGGAATCTATCTTTTGACAGGCAATTTTGTTTTCCCAAACCTTTTCACCGGTCAGAGCATTTAGTTTTATGAAATAGGAATAGCCGCCGGAACCCTGTTTATCTACCTCACAGGAGGTATAAAGGTAGGGGATACCCATCTCTTCGCAAAGTACCGGAGTGGCATCACTGTCATCGTGGTTGTCATATCTCCATATCGGTTTGAGATTGTCCAGATTGAAGCAGATCACATTGCCGCCGTTATCCGTAAAATAACCGTAGTTTCGGTAGATTGCCGGTGAGGATTCTATGCCGGGGGCTTTTTTACCCTTGATTCTATATCGCATAGTGGAGTGGAGACTTAATGTTCCCTGTTGCACAAGGTATTTGTATATAGTTCCGTTTTCTCCCAATCTGAAAAGAAATTGTCCGACCCTGATTGGAGAGGAGTCATACGCTCCCCATCCGCGCCATGCCCCGGGGTCTTTAGGTACGAAATGGGTAATGGCGTGTTTATTCAGGTCTATCACCATCGCTCCGAATGGGGGGTTGATCTCTACTCCCTGTCCTACATAAAGATTACCGTTGAGTGTCGGATCAAGGGAAGGTGTGCCTTTAATTACGTTGAATACGTCTATCGTGTTTCTTGAGGGCTCTCCGGTATAGTAATCAATAAAATAGATTTCTCCTGCAAGAGAGCCGATGATAACTTCTCTGTTTGGGGCAGAATTGCCCGTAATGTCATTCTGAGACTCCATCAGCAGGGGCTGTCCTGTCCATCCCGTGCCGCCTCCCCAGATGCCGTAAGGTGTTTTTGTAGTATCAAATGCGGTCTTGAATGTCCAGTCGACACTAATCGAATCCGGTCTGCCCGTCACTTTTCCATGTTTAGGGAAATCTCTAAAGGGACCACCCCGGAAGGTTAAAATCCCGGGTACTGAGTCGTATAGGTCTCTTAAGTCTGTAATGACTCCGCTATTAATGGTATCTAAAATTTGTATTTCGTATATCAATGCTTCGACTGAGGAGAAAGAGGTATCCGGAAGGGGTAAAATTGCCCCATGAACAGTATCATTTAATGAAGTATTACCTGCTGCTTTACCCCTCTCTCCGCCGCAGGCAGAAAGCAGGGTGAGTACAAATAATAGGGTAAGGGTCTTCATCTTTTTGAAAGTACAAATATAATCAAAGAGTCTCGATTGTGGAAACTAATTCCGGAACTCTCCTGCCAAAGCTGCACCTGTCGGGAGTTCTGGGTGGAGCGCCAACATTTCAGGAGTTCCTTCAAATACAAGTTCTCCACCTTTGTCTCCGGCATCGGGACCAAGATCAATAATCCAGTCCGCTCTTCTTATTATATCGAGATTGTGCTCTACCACCACCACTGAGTGTCCTTTTTCTATAAGAGCATCAAATGATTGCAGCAGTTTTTCAATATCCTGAAAATGAAGTCCGGTGGTTGGTTCGTCAAATATGAACATAATGCTCCCGGAAGAGGACTCCTTTCCGAGGAAAGAGGCAAGTTTAATTCTCTGACTCTCTCCTCCGCTGAGTGTACTGCTGCTTTGTCCCAGACTTACATAGGAGAGTCCGACATCACTGAGAGGCTGTAGCTTCTCTGCAATCCTTTTTGCCGTAGGGTCCTCTTGAGCGGAGAAAAACTCTATCGCCTCATCAACGCTCATACTGAGAATGTCGCTGATATTTTTGCCCTGAAACCTCACTTCCAGAATATCCGGTTGGAACCTTTTACCACCGCAAGCCTCGCAAGTGATGGCTACATCAGCCATAAACTGCATTTCTATTTTTATAACTCCCTCACCCTGACATTCCGGACAGCGTCCTCCATCAATATTGAATGAAAAATGGGAGTGTCCGTAGTTGTTCATTTTAGCATAGGGCTGCTCGGAGAAAAGCTTGCGAATGTCGTCATAGACCTTGAGGTAGGTTACAGGATTGGACCTGGTGCTCTTGCCTATGGGATTCTGGTCTACATACTCTACGGCATTTATTCTACCCAGATCTCCCCTTAGTCCACGGAAAAGTCCCGGTTTGCTACCCAACTGGTGAATATGGCGGTATAGTGCCGGATAAAGAATATCTCCCACAAGAGAAGACTTGCCACTGCCACTTACACCCGTTACTGCGGTTAGACATTTGAGAGGGAAGCGGACATCGATATTTTTGAGATTGTTTTGCATTGCACCCACCACCTCTATGTAATGATTCCATCTTCTACCGGTGGAAGGTATCTTCATCAGAACCCTTTCCGATAGGTGTCTGAGGGTTATTGACGAAGTATCACTGTCGTTTATAGGGCCTTGATAAACAACCTCACCACCAAGTTTCCCTGCCAGCGGTCCGATGTCAATCAGTTGGTCAGCAGCACGTATGATATCTTCATCATGTTCCACTACAATCACGGTATTGCCGAGGTCACGAAGTTTTTTCAGCACGGATATGAGACGACGGGTATCTCTGGGATGGAGGCCAATACTCGGCTCGTCCAGTATATACATGGATCCTACCAAATTATTACCGAGTGAGCTTACAAGTGCGATACGCTGGCTCTCTCCTCCGCTAAGGGTGGAAGAAGGTCTGTCAAGAGTAAGGTAGGAGAGTCCTACGGACTTTAGATAATCCAGCCGTTGAGCTATCTCCTTGAGTGCCCTCGATGCTATGCTGTAATCGTATTCATCCAGTTCAATCTCTGATTGGGATCCCGGCTGTAGTGCATCGAAGTATTTGGCTAAATCCCCTATCTGCATTTGCATCAATTCCGTAATATCCTTTCCACCTATTTTCACCCAGCGAGCCTGTTCCTTGAGTCTGGTGCCGGCGCATAGACGACAGGTGGTCTTTCCCGAGTAGCGGGAGAGCATATAGTTGAATTGGATTTTGTATTTCTTGCTTTCAATCCACTTGAAGAAAGGAGTAATGGCCGTGCTGCCCTTATCACCCTCCCAGAGGAGCAATTTTTCCTGAGGGGAAAGCTTGTTGTAGGGTTTGTGTATGGGAAATCCGGTTTGTGCGGATTCCATTATGAAATCATTGAAGAACCGGCTCATAGTCTCTCCCTTCCAGCATGCTACAGCCCCTTCATATACACTCAAAGTGGGATCGGGTATTACAAGGGCTTCGTCTATCCCCATTACCTTGCCGAAACCGCCACATTCGGGACAGGCACCGATGGGATTGTTGTAACTGAACATATGCTCTGCCGGGCGCTCGAACACTATCCCGTCTCGCTCGAAAATATTGGAAAATTCCTTTAAGAGACCGTTGCTGAATATTGCAATGCGCCCTTTACCCTGCGCAAATGCGGTCTGTATTGAATCGAGGAGACGACTGCGGGTATCTTCATTGTCAATAACGATGATACGGTCCACAAGCAGATAGATATCCGATTGCTTAAACTCCTCCATATTTTGTAAAACCTCCTCTATCCTGAAAATGGTGCCTTCCGATGAGACGACTCTTACAAACCCCTCCTGTTTGAGGTCAAGGAGTTTTTCTACCTTACCATCCTCTTTCCATACCATATCTGCCATGATTAGAGCCGTACTGTCTTGAGCGAGAGAAAAAACATAGTTGGAAACGCTTTTAGGGGTATCACAGGTAACTTCTTTTCCCGAAATAGGGGAGTATGTCCTGCCAATCTTTGCGTAAAGCAACTTCAGATAGTCGTAAATTTCGCTGCTTGAGGCAACAGTAGATCTTGAATTGCGACTCTGTACACGCTGACCGATCGCAATGGCAGGCGGTATGCCGGTGATGTAGTCCACTGCCGGCTTATTCATCCTGCCAAGAAATTGTCTTGCAAATGAAGAGAGACTTTCAGCAAAACGGCGCTGTCCTTCAGCAAAAAGGGTGTCGAATGCCAGCGAAGATTTACCTGAACCCGATACACCGGTAATAACTATAAGTTTATC
>DBQO01000006.1:7588-42184 GCA_002305275.1 Bacteroidales bacterium UBA1392
AGTTCGAGATTATTAGGGACATAGAGTTGCATCATTATTTCAAACTCTCCTCTCTTTTCATTTACATTGAAAGAGCGTATGGAAGCTTTGAACAAATTGACAGTCGTTATTACATTGTTTGTAGTGGCAAAATCACCATAAGCCATTACACGTAATGTTACCTGGAAACTCCCCTTACTGATGTTTTCTCTCCATTTCACCTTCTGTATCCTGTAGGGGTAAGCCTCTATCAGGCGTGCGGCATTCGGACAGGAAATGCGGTGGATTTTGATCCCTTCCCTGATGGTTACGAATCCGAATACCTCATCTCCAAAAATGGGATTGCAGCACTTGGCCATCCTGTAATCTACATTGCCTAATTTGCCGTCAATTATCAGGTAGTCTGAGGAATCCTCCTTAGTGGTGCCTCTACTCACCTTTTCGAGAGTATCGGGTAACTTTTCCTGTTTTTTATCTTCCGAAAGGTACTCCTTGACCTCCATCATATTGATGGTTTCGTTTCCTACGGCACTATAAAACTCTTTAATGGTTTTATATTTATATTTCTTTATCAGGGCATGGAGGATTTCGTCATTTATTTCGATTTTCCAGTTTTTAAGCCTTCTTTCGAAAATTTCTTTTCCGGCGGATGCAAGCTTGTTTTCCTCCTCCTTTAGCTTCTGTTTGATTCTACTCCGGGCTTTTGATGTAACGGCGATATTGAGCCAGTCTGCTGTAGGTTTTTGGTTTTTGTTGCTTATGATTTCCACTACATCACCGGTTTTTAGTTTCTCCCTGATAGGGACCATTTTACCGTTGACACGGCCTCCGGAACACTTTAACCCGAGGTTAGTGTGAATATCAAATGCAAAATCCAATACCGTTGCACCTTCTGAAAGTTGTCTCAGGTCGCCGGTTGGGGTAAAGACAAATATTTCGTTGAGCAGGATAGGGGAGACTTGTGTGTATTGTCTCATGTCATTGTCATCCTGCATAATCATTCGCACTCTGTCAAGCCAACCGGTTATACCGCTCTCGCTTTTGATGCCCTTGTATGACCAGTGTGATGCATGACCGTGCTCCGCCTCGTGATCCATCCTGGCAGTACGTATCTGAACTTCAATTGTGACCCCCTCCTTATATTGGACGGTGGTATGAAGGGATTCGTAACCATTTTCCTTGGGTACGGTAATCCAGTCGCGAAGACGTGAGGTGTCAGTCTGGTATTTTTCGGTTACAAGGGAATAGACTTGCCAACATAATGCCTGCTCCTTTTCCCTATCAGGGGGAGATTCTATTATAAATCTTATGGCAAATACATCATGTATTTTCTCAAAGGGTACTTTCTGCGCCTGCATCTTTTTCCAAATGGAATATGCACTCTTAGTACGTGCCTTGAGCGTGTATTCGATGCCGCTGCGACTGAGTTTATCTCTCAGAGGGTTGACAAAGCGACTAACCAGCAGATCACGATCCCTTTTGGTGGCCTTGAGGTTGTTGGTTATTGCACGATACTGCTCAGGTTCCGCATATTTTAGAAACAGGTCTTCCAGTTCGCTTTTAATATGGTAGAGTCCTAGTTGATGTGCCAGAGGTATATAGAGCAGCATTGTCTCCATCATCTTGGACTTGTGCTTTGAGGCCGGTAAAATGTCGAGATTACGCATTACCTCTACACGATCCGCAAGTTTGATAAGGATTACCCGGGGATCGCTTGAGTAAGAGACAATGAGTTTACGATAGCGCTCGGCATCCAGATTTGTCTCCTGTAGCTTAATTGAAGCTATGTTATTCAGTCCGGAGACAATATCCACTACCTCTTTCGGGAAACCGGATTTGAAACTATTGAAGAGTGGGGTTTTGTTGAGCTCGGATGGGTTTTCCGCATTAAAGCGGTTGGCTTCATGTAAAAGAACGGCTGTTACGGAATCTGCCAAAAGACCCATTTCCGAAATGATTGATACTACTCCCAGTGGGTGTTCGATAAAGGGTTTGTTATTCCCGCGTTCTCTCTCCTTCAGTTCGGATTCAGCTATGCGATAGGCACGTGTTACCATAGAAGCATCCTCTTCACTATAGGTACGAATTATATTTTTAAGCAATTCCGGAATCATTGTCTTCTGCTATTTTAATAATTTTTTTAGGGAATTCATCTCATCCCTATATTTTGCAGCCATAATGAAATCCAATCCGGCCGCAGCATCCTCCATTTTCTTTTTGGCTGCATCTATGGCACGAACCAGTTCTGCAGGAGACATACGGCTGATTATGGGATCTTCTGAAAGCATCCTCACTTTTGTCTCTTCTTCAGCCTGATATGTGCTCCTCGAGAGGACACTCCTGGCAGAGACCGCCACTTGAGTTGGAGTGATATTGTTAGCCTTGTTGTAAGCCTCCTGTTTTGCCCTGCGCCTCTCAGTCTCATCCATTGTTTCTTTCATGGAGCGAGTGATGGTATCTGCATACATTATCACCTTTCCGTTGAGATTGCGCGCTGCTCTGCCGGCCGTTTGTGTAAGAGCTCTCCCGGAGCGGAGAAATCCCTCCTTATCGGCATCCAGTATCGCCACCAATGAGACCGAAGGTATGTCGAGGCCTTCACGCAACAGATTGACTCCTACCAGGACATCAAACCTGCCCTCCTTGAAATCCTCAATAATTTCCACTCTCTCGAGTGTATCCACATCAGAGTGGATGTAGCGTGCCCTTACGGAGGCCTTTGTAAGGTATTTCTCAAGTTCCTCTGCCATCTTCTTGGTCAAAGTAGTGACAAGCACTCTTTCATCCTGTTCCGCACGTATCTCTATCTCCTCCAGCAAGTCGTCTACCTGGTTGGCTATGGGCCGGATTTCAATCGGCGGGTCCAAAAGTCCGGTAGGACGAACTATCTGCTCCACAATTACTCCCCCAGAGGCTTCCAATTCATATTCTCCCGGGGTTGCACTCACAAAGAGCCGTTGCCCTATAATTGACTCAAATTCATCAAATTTCAGCGGGCGGTTGTCGGCAGCGGCAGGAAGACGGAATCCGTACTCAATAAGAGTCTCCTTACGGGAACGGTCTCCACCATACATTGCCCTTACCTGAGGTAGTGTCACGTGACTTTCATCTACAAAGGTAAGGAAATCATCCTGAAAATAGTCTAACAGGCAGAAGGGCCGGTCACCTGCCTTACGGCCGTCAAAATATCTCGAATAATTCTCGATTCCGGGACAATAGCCTATCTCCTTGATCATTTCCAGGTCATATTCCACACGACTTTTCAGCCTTTTAGCCTCAAGATGTTTGCCAATCTCCCTAAAATAGTTGTATTGGGCCATCATATCATCCTGAATATTGTGAATTGCACTGCGAATGCGTTCTTTAGTCGTGACGAAGTTGTTTGCAGGGAATATGGATATCTCATCTAAATACTCCAGCGTGGCTCCGCTAATGGGATCTGTCATCTCTATGCTCTCAATCTCATCTCCAAAAAATAGTATCCTGAAAGATATATCGCCATAAGCCGGATAAATATCGACAGACTCTCCCTTTACCCTAAAGTTGCCCCTGTTGAATTCAATCTCATTGCGCGAATATAGAGCATCAACCAACTTATAAAGTAGCTGTTGACGGCTAAATAAATCCCCCCTTTTGATACGGATGGTTGTACTGTGAAAGTCCTCCGGATTGCCAATGCCATAAAGACAGGATACCGAGGAGACCACAACAATGTCCCTTCGTCCGGAAAGGAGAGATGAGGAGGTGCTAAGGCGGAGTTTTTCTATTTCATCATTGATGCTTAGATCCTTCTCGATATAGGTATCAGTTGTGGGCAAGTAGGCCTCCGGTTGGTAATAATCGTAGTATGAAACGAAATACTCTACCGCATTGTCGGGAAAGAAGGATTTGAACTCAGCGTACAGCTGTGCAGCGAGGGTCTTGTTGTGGCTCAGGATAAGCGTAGGTCTCTGAAGGCGTTCTATGACGTTGGCCATAGTGAAGGTCTTGCCTGATCCTGTCACGCCCATAAGCGTTGTGGCCGTAGCACCTCCTCTGATCGAATTACAGATCTGCTCTATGGCTTCCGGCTGATCACCTGTCGGTTTATATGACGAACTTAGCCTGAATTCCATTATTGGCCTCTATTTCCTTTTCTTCTTCTTAGTGACGGGCTCTTCGATGGAGGAATCCACTTTTTCGAGATAATCCTCAAGTCCAAGTACGATATTATTGACCATTTTTTTCCGGAAATCGGGGTCGACAAGCCTCTCTTCATCCCAGATACTGCTCATAAAGAGGAGTTCCAGCAATACCACCGGGTATTCAGTAGGTGCCGCTAATGAAAAGTTGAAGTTGCCCACAAGTCCGAAGTTAGGGACTCCAAGCTCCAGGAGTCTCTCGAGCATTGTTTCAGCAAAGTCCCGGTTAGTGATGTGCTTGTAGTATGTGCTTGATCCCATCGGGTTGACAGGAGATCCTCCGGCATTGTTGTGGATGGATAGCGCTATGTGGACATTATTTTCATTGAAGATGCGTTTTCTCTCACTCATGGAGATATCATAATCACCGCTTCTGCTGAGTACGACTGTGGCTCCTTTGGCTTCGAGAGCACCTTTTAGCATATTTACTATATCAAGGTTGACATCCTTCTCCCGTATACCGGTGATGCTTACAGCACCAAGAGCGGTGCCGCCATGGCCGGCATCAAGACCAACTCTGAGTCCTTTAAGTGAGAGTTCAGGTGTATGACGCACATCTATTATCAGATTGTTACCTTCATATCCTATTTTATAGCCCCAGGAATATTTGTGTTTGAGTCGGAGAATTACCCTGAACACATCGCTGTCCACCTGTCTATAGTCGACATAGGAGATCATTTGCAGGCCTCTATACTGTGTTATCCAGTTGCTGTTGTTAGTGGCACCATAGAGATCGATGCAGATGGTGGTAGGATCGAGTTGGGTCCAGGAGACATACGGGAGACGTTTGGGCAAAGAGATACTAACCCTGTCAGCTTTGCCGAGATTGGATACACTCCAGCTGCCGGTATTGACCTGGGAGGTTCTTTCTTCACTCCTTTCAAGGTATTCCCTGGGAATGTATGCAAATTTGTTTTGTGAAAGCTGCACCTTATAAAGGTCTCCGACTGAGGCAACTACTTTGAATAGTATTCCCTGATCTACATATCCCATTTTAGAACCGCCAAGACGATCATCTCCGTCACCAAATTGCAAATATGTCCCCTCAAGAGAAGTAGCGTAAAAAAGCTCTTCCTTGTATTTTGATTTTTCTAAAATTGCCTTAGCCTCTTCCAGTGTCATTTTTGGTTCGGGACGAACCGGCTTTTTGGCATCGGGATCGTAATAAACATTGAGGGTTTCAATACGTCTGTTTTTACCTTTGAATAGTGTTATTTCAATTTTGTTATTACCACGCTTAAGGTCCAGTTCCGTACCGAAAGCGCCTGTACGGTAAACTTTCAATTGGTTTTCATTGATGGCTGCTACATTTCCGGGGTCAGTTATGCAGACAATTGTATGTTTTTGATTATAAACTGTGTCTTGCCCTCCTATAACGATTTTTAGCGGCACTTGAGCCGATAGGGCATTAGAGATGAACAATGCGGCAATAGCCACGAGAGTAATATTGATCTGCTTCATTGTATAAAGATTAAATGCATGTAAATATTTTATGCACGATAGCATTATCGTGTCTTATAAATAACAAATATAGTGAATAATCCCCAAATATAGGAATCAGTATTCACAGATCCTGAAGAGGAAATTGAATATCAATAGAGTGCGTTTTCTCAGTAAGTCGTAGTTTATAATATCAGACTTATCAGAGGGCTTGTAGGTGTGTTTATGGATGCCACTGGTGAAGAGAAGGGCCGGAATTCCCGCTTTGGCAAAGGAGTATTGATCGCTCATCCTATAGAAGATCTGAGTAAAATCTTTGCTGCCGTAGAAAGTCAGATCAAGGTCCATATCATAATTCTTTCTTCTACTAAGATAGCCCAAAATACCCCTGTATTTGGGGTCCAGGCGCTCCTCGCCGAGTACGATTAAATAATCACGTCTGAATCCTACCGGTTCGAGGTCCGTACCTATCATATCCAAATTTACCATACAGGTGATATTGCGTGCGGGAAAGGGCAGGTTTTGGACGAAATGCTCCGAACCGCACATATTGAATTCTTTGCCATCAAAGGCTACGAAAATAATGTTTTTGGCCGGTCCTCTTCCATCCTTTTTCATTTCCGAAAACATCTCAGCCAGGTTTATAAGTGCAGTGACGCCGGAGGCGTTGTCATCAGCCCCGTTATAGATTTTACCGTTGATTTCTCCAATGTGGTCATAATGAGCACCTACGACTACATATTTGTCGGTTGGGGCTATAGCCGGAATTACTCCGACTACGTTTCTCGCAATAAGGGTGTCACTACATCTGCTACTTTGTGTGTAGTGCCATTTGTAGGGCTTAAGACCATACTCTTTAAACCTATGTACTATATATTGTTCGATGGCTTGCTTGGCAATTGTGCCTGATGCCCGCCCTTTCGCCATGTCATCGGCAATGTGAGAGAGTATTTCCTGCTGTTTTCCGCGGTACAACTTTTGCTCATATTGCTCCGTTACCTGCGCCAAAAGCGGGAGTGTCGTCAACAGAAGTAATGTATATAGTGCGATTTTTTTCATTTTTTGTCCAAGCAAAGTGCAAAAGTACTATTTTTGTCAATATGTTCAAAAAAGCCATTTTCATCTTCCTCCTTCTTTTTATCACCGCCCTACCGGTCTGGTGCCAGTACGACCTTGACCATTTTTACTACAGGGGAAGACAGGCTCTGATAGATGGTAAATACTCCAACGCGATTGAGAGTTTCAACATTCTTTCCCGCCTGGACAGCACTATATTTGAGGCTTATTTCTTCAGGGGAATTGCAAAATACAATCTCGGTGACCTTGTAGGAGCCCAGATGGACTTTGACAAAACCCTCCATTTCAATCCCATTTACACCCCGGCATATCACTACCGTGCAATTACCCTCAGCAGGATCGGTAAGTACGACTTGGCGCTCAAAGACCTTGAAGAGGCCGTAGACCTGCGTCCGGGCTATACCGGCCTCTATTTCAGCAGGGGAGTCACCTACTTCCTTTCGCAACAGTTCGAGAAGGCGGTAAAAGACTTCAATATGTTTATCAAAAAAGAGCCTCGTGAGAGTAATGCATACCTCAACAGAGGGGCATCTTACCTCTATCTGGGTGATACAACCAAAGCTCTGGAGGATTACCACAAAGCGATCTCCATAGATAGATACGACCCGGAGGCATACGTACGCAGGTCGAGAATCTATGCGCTCCGGCATGATCTCGAACCGGCACTGGAGGATCTGAATACCGCATTGAGACTTGATACTGCAAATACCTTTGCATACTTCAACAGAGCAATAATCCGACATGAAATGAAGGATATTGAAGGGGCTTTGGCAGACCTGGATAAAGTACTGGATCAGGAACCGGGCAATGCCCTTACCCTCTATAACAGGGCAATTATTCGGGCCCAGGTGGGAGATTATCGCAGTGCTCTCGATGACTACGATAGGGTACTGGCAATTAATCCGAACAATGTGTTGGCCTATTTCAACCGTGCCGCAGTCTTTATGGAAATGGGCCGTTACCGTGATGCTATGGATGACTACTCCAAGGCGATCAATCTCTATCCGGACTTTGCAAAGGCCTATATGAATAGGGCCTATGCCAAGAGTCAACTTGGACAATACAACTCTTCGCGTCAGGATTACGAAATAGCTCAAAGAAAAATAGAGGAATACAGAGCCCGGACATCAGATTCTACCGGGTATGCCGCATTTGCCGATACTACCCGTAAATATGATCATCTGTTGTCTCTTGATGCAGATTTTGCCAAGAAAGATTTTGACAATGAACTGCTACAATACAGAGATGTGGACATTCGGCTAAAACCTCTCTATAGGTTTGCCGCGGTGGCTCCGGGAGAAACTCGCCAGGAGGGGAACATACTGATTAACCGCAAGTTTGATGACGAATCGCTCGATAGATTTATAAGCGCATCTCCCATTGCAGTTAAATTTGAATCTTCTAAAGGAGGATACCTGCCCGATGCCCAGACTATCCGGGATGAGGTTAATCGTCTGCTCCGTAGCGACCGTACTGATATAAATCTCTTTGCCAAGGCATTGCTTGAGACGGATAACAAACAGTTCAATACTGCTATGGTCTGCTACGATGAAGCCATTCAAAAGAGTCCTGACAATATCTTTTACTACATCAATCGAGGTGCCCTTCAGGCAGAGATGATAGATTTCATATCATCAATAGAAAACAATGTCCCCGTGCTGACGCTCGACAATGACAATACTCTAAAAACGAGAGTTCAGGAGCAGGTACGTCATACCTATGACTATACTCCGGCCATCCACGATATGAATAAGGCGGCATCGATAGATCCTTCCTTCCCCTATATTTACTACAATCTGGGCAACCTCTATTGCCTCTCCGACGACCTTCCGGAGTCGATAGTACAGTATTCAAAAGCAATAGAGCTCTATCCCAACATCGGTGAAGCCTACTACAATCGCGGTTTAGTGCTGATTTATCTTAAAGATAAGGAAAAAGGTTGTATGGATCTGAGTACTGCGGGGGAGTTGGGCATTCAGGATGCCTATAGCGTTATTCAGAAATATTGCAGGAGCGAAGAGTAGGACTACTTCTTTCTACCTTTCTTATTACCGGTATTATTCGTACGGACAGCAGTTGAAAACATCGCCGTAGCTTCATCTTTTGCTATATGGCGGATTGCCAGCACCAACAGGATAATTGCAATTATGGGAAATAGTGACGGGACAGAAAGGGAATAAAAGGGTCTGAGTTTCATGAATTCCACCAATATCCATATCTGGAAAGCAAAAAGAATAATGGAGTCCAGCAAGCATATACGTATCTGTAGCAGACGTTTTTTGTGATAAAAGAGTGCAATCACACATAGGGAAAAGCCCACGAATGCCATTATCAAGAACTGACTCCTTTCAAAAAAACTGATGGTAATTCGTTCCCATTGCTCCGAAGGGGCATCGGTAGGAATAACGCCATAACACATATTGGAGAAAAACATTGAGCCGATCAGCAATCCTGCTGCAATAATAAGATATGTCTGGAATCTTTTAAACATACTCTTGGATGTGTGGATTGATTTGACAAATTTAGGAAAAAAGTCCTATATTTGAGTTTTAAACATAAAAAATGACATTATGTCTACTTTACCAATAGCACCTTCTGAACTTATTATAAATCCTGACGGATCGGTGTTTCACCTTCATCTTCTTCCGGAAGAGCTGGCTGATACCGTCATACTTGTTGGAGACCCCGGTAGGGTAGAACTTGTAGCCTCTTTTTTTGAAGAAGGCTCAATCAGGGTTGACAAATCATCACGAGAGTTCCGTACAGTCACCGGCCGCTATAATGGAAAGGAAGTATCCGTTCTCTCCACCGGTATAGGGACAGACAATATAGATATAGTTGTTACAGAACTGGATGCTCTTGCAAATATTGATTTCAATACAAGATGTGTCAAAAAAAATCACAAGCGATTGACACTGCTTCGTATCGGTACCTGTGGCGCCGTCCAACCCGATATTCCTCTCGGCAGTTATATATTTTCGGAGTATTCCATAGGATTTGACGGACTCATAAACTGGTATGCCGGATCTGCTAAGGTTGTGGATTCAGCCATGGAGTCGGCTTTTGTGGGGCATATGAATTGGCCGAAGCGACTTCCTGCTCCCTATTTCATAAAATCTTCCGGGCGTTTGATCCCTATGTTTAAAAAGAATTCGATCATGGGAATGACCATATCTGCTCCCGGGTTTTATGGTCCCCAGGGCCGGTCGGTCAGACTTCCCCTCACATTTGACAATCTAATAGGGGATCTTGAGTCTTTCAGATATGGTGATCGAAGGATTACCAATATTGAGATGGAGAGTTCCGCACTATCCGGTCTCTCTACACTTCTGGGACACGACGCAGGCACAATTTGCCTTGTAATAGCAAACCGTTATGCAAAAGAGAGCCGTCCTGACTACCACCTTTTGATGAAGGACCTTGTCCGACTGGCACTCGATACACTTACAGGTAGATCCGATGCAGACTGACCTTCGGTATTCACTCTATGCATTGCTTGACGACCCAGATCAGGTCGTAGTAAGGAGCATTACGGCAGAGATACTCAGGCAGGGGCCGGAAATGCTTTCAGACCTTGAGGAGATGGTCTTGCATGAGGCAGACCCTACGGTAAAAGAGGAGGTAGCACATCGTTTGGAAGAGATCTATTATGAAATGGTCATCCATGCCATGAATGAGGCCGCTTCTCCTGAAGAGGGGGAGCAGTTTCAGCTTCTTGATTTTGCCGTGCTGCTCACAAAACTTCTATATCGTGGGGAGGATTGGCGTGAGTTGGTTAATTCTTTTGTCGGTAAATCAGCGGATATGGTTAAGGAATTGAGTAGTGGAATGACTGCTATGGAAAGTTGCGGAGTCTTCAATCACATTTTTTTCCATAGGTTCGGTTTCAAGGCGCTACCATCTGATGACCTTTCACCCGAATATCAGATGCCGGCAACAATCCTCAACCGTGCTGAGGGGGGCAAGCATGTTCTGATGCTTCTCTATTTTATGTTTGTGCAGGATTGTTCCCTTCCGATATTTCCTGTGGAGTATCGCAATACCATGATTCCTGCATGGATTGAGGACGACAAGGTGCTATTCTGCATCAATGTATTCAATAAGGGGGAATTGTTTTTTCTTCCCGAGCAGGAATTTGTGCGTAGAGAGTATGGACTCGTGCCATATGCCTACCTCAAAGAACTTCATTCTCTATTTTTGAAGGAGGGGGATGGTATGCGTGCAACGCTTCTGGAACGAATACTACCTAACTATAAGACGTTGGCCGATTCGTAAGATTTTATTGGCACTTATACCATTAAGTTGACAGATTCTCTTGACGGTAGTTCCGTATCTTCTGGCGAGTGCACCTAATGTGTCACCTGATCTGATGGTATGTATAATTCGCTGTGATGCGGCCAACGACTCCTCATCGGTCTGCCCATAATGAGAATAGATACTGAAGTAATGTTTTTTTAGAGTGAACAGCGAGTCTCTGAGCACTCCCTTTTCAAAATCGATAATACGCTGTGGATCAAAAGGGTGTCCTTTATATCTGGTTTCAAAGTGCAGATGTGGGCCGTTACTGCGCCCGGTATTTCCTCCAAGCCCGATCGCTTCACCGGCTTTGACTACCTCTCCGCTATCAACGATTCGTTTAGAAAGGTGAGCATAGTAGGTTTCAAGTCCGTTTGGATGACGGACAACTACGAGATTGCCGTAACCGCCGGTTCTCCTGGTTCCTTCAGAGAGGCGTACTATGCCGTCAAATGCGGCTCTAATGGTGTCCCCTGTTTTGAGCGATAGGTCAACGCCTTTATGCTCTCTTGTCCTTCTGAACTTGAATCCTGATCCAACTTTCTGCTGGTAGGGCACATGGAATCCGGTGAGGGAGTCCACCAGCAATAGGTCCACTTCTTCGGGAAGGTCCGAGAGCTTTACATCCCTGAAGGCATGTACGCCTGTCCCTTCCCAGGAGTCGAAGAACTCCGCCGTATCTATTACCGGCCTGCCCATGTCAAAATATGCCCAGGTATAGTCATCGTACAGGATTATTTTGGTAAATTTGTCATCGGTATCCAGTGTGTCTACCACCAGCAGTTCCTCAAAATAAGAGATAGTGTCTCTCTGTGGTAGAGTGTCCTGTAAGCGGTTTCTATTTTGACCGTATACCTGTATGGAAATTAAAATAAAGGTTAATAAAAAAATACCTCTGCGCTTCATTTTTCTCTTTTAGTCGCAAAGGTAATTTTTTTTTGATAGTCCGGCAAATGGAATTTATCTGCTCCCTCCTCCGGAACCTCCTCCGGAAAAACCACCTCCACCACCGAATGAAGAGCCACCTCCACCACCACTCCAGGANNTGGAAAGCATTCTCGTCTGATGGAGAATAGTGGAGAATGTATCAAAGTCGTAGTTGACCACACTCTCAAACGCTATGGGATCAATATCCTTAAGCTCTTTCGCCACCTTGTCGGCAATGCCGAAAAGGGCTGCAAACACAAGATAATCTTGCCATAAGTGTACCTCGGCTGATTTTCTTTCATTAATCAGCGTAAAATCCTGCAGGTACTTGAAAAAACCCAGTACTTTATTGTTGGCCTCGACACCTAATGGGGTAAATTTGTATCCTGAGTAAAATCCATTGCTCTCCAGTGTTTTAACTCCCTTATTGCTGATGGAATTTGTCCAGTCATACAGCGTAGTCTTATTTTTTTTGGCCCATCTGGAAAACTCTTTGTCTTCTAGGATCAGGTTTGCTCCGCTGGCCAGCTTCATCATGTTGAAAAGTGACTTTTCGGGAGATTCAAGCTTATCGAGATCTGCTGTGTCATTGAAAGAGATAGTTATTATTCCTTTCTCGTCTTTGCCTGTAATCAGTATATTTTTCTGTATCATCCTAAGGATATAGGCTGACGCTATAGCATAACTATTGCGTGTCTTAAACAGGGAAGGAGCTTTTGTAATCACATAATTGGTTGCAAGCAAATTTCCATTGTATGGGATTTCCCGTGACCACCCGATATCTTTGAGTTTTTTCACTCCAAAAGTGGAGAAATTATTATATTTTATTCTCTGTTTACCTACACCTACACCTGCCAGGATAATGCCCAGAGTCCATAGGATCGGAATAAGGGCATCTTTAGCCTCAAAATCTTCGTATGAAGATTCCGAAGGTTCTCCATCAAAGTGGCTGCCCTCCATCGCCAGCGCATGGCGCTCTTCAAATAGACGGTCATCAATGTTGATAAGATCGTGGAACATCCCTTTGTCAAAACGGGCCAACACTATGACTGAACTTTTTGTTTTGAAAGGGGCATCTGATTCGGCCACAATGGCACCATCAATGAATTCACATTTTCCTTCGTACCCGAAACCCCATACAAGAGAGTTTGCCGTGTCCAGTTGGTATAGGTCATCCTGATACCTGATAGTTACTTTCGCATGTTCGGGGGCGGAAGAGAGGTCAGGGGAGATGAACTGAAAATGTATGGCATCATAATCATTCATCGACAAGATGAAATTATTGATGGTGTATTTCACCGTATAGGTGTGGTCCCCATAGGAGCCAACACCCCAGCACAATTCGTAGCTATCACCTCCCTTACGGTAAATGCCACACTTTCCGGCCTTCTGCTTGAGACTACGGTCTAAGTCCCAATCCCCTTCATTTATGAAGTCAGAACCAGTCTCATCGGTTACCGAAAACTCCGTAATGGTTACCTGAGAACCCATATTATATTTGACCAGGTACCATTCGGTGCCGCTTGCAACGGAGACATCCCATACTTCCGTCACTTTTGCATGACCATCAGGTGTAAGTATGTAAGTTATTTCAATATCCCGAATGGCGGGATTTACCGCAGTCGCAGTAAAAACTACAATCGCGGTCAAAAATGTAAGCAGCAGACGTTTCATTACTTTCTCATTGAGGGCATTTCAGCCTTGGCCTGATTCTCCTCAAGATAATCCTTGGATCTGAAACCGAATAAAGAGGCTACAATATTGGAAGGGATCTGACGGATGAGACGGTTATAGTTGGTTACGCTGTCATTGTAAACCATACGACTCATGCGTACCTGATTCTCATATAAATTGACGCTATCCATCGTCTTGACGTACATCTCGTTGGCTTTGAGGTTTGGATATTGCTCAACTACCACGGCTATACGTCTCATGGCATCTGTAAGGATGGTTTCCTGTATGTTGGCATCAGCTGCAGAACTGCTGCCGGTGATGCTTGTGCGCTGTGCAATGACATCTTTGAGAGACTTGTACTCATGTTCGTCATAGGATTTGATGAGGTCCGCCAGTGCCGTAAGGGCATCCCAACGGCTAGACATTTGGACGCCTATCTGGCTCATTGAATTTTTGCACAATTCTTCTTTGCTGATAAGATTCCTCTGTACGGAAATCACCCAAATTACCAAAATGGCAATAATGCCAATTACAATCAATGTTGTTACCATATAATGAAGTTTAATGTGTTGTTAAATGTTGTATTTCTAATGTATTAAAAGTATTTGCAATCAGCCAGCCTGTCCGGTGATCTTCTCATATTCCGGAGTGGAGCCGTCTTGCATTTATAATTTGTTATACTAATCCTCCTCGTAATAGGTATATTTTCTTTCATAGTGTATTAGGAAATGGCTGAACTCTTCTATGCCGATACCGAAGGTGTCAAATACCTCATCCGGAGGAATGGAACGTCTCATCCAGTTGCCGAAACGATCTTTTTCTCCGAAAGAGTAGGGAATAATAGTCTCTCCGCTCTTAAGCTCGGCTTTNNAGTAAACTCGCTATAGTAGTTGTATTCCACCATTTTTCCCTTTTTGTCGAAGATTGCCTCACTGGTATGTAGACCACCCGTCCAGGTGTGATGTTCTTCGTGTCTGTATCCGGCCTCGTCAATGAAGGTGCTATCCCTAGCCATTATCACACGTCGGTCATCTTCCAGGGAGTAGAAACTATTGCCGTGACTTCTGCCATCTTTGTCGTAAGTATAGAAGATTTCGGTAGCAAAGCCATCCTTATACTCTGAATAGTGGCGTAAAAGATCTCCTTTCTCATTATAATACTTGACATCCCTTACATCAAGTTCACCGAGGTTGTAATTAGATGATTCAATTAGATTGCCTTTATCGTCGTAAACATTTATAATTTCTGAAATGATTTCGTTGCCATCGATAGCGTACTTAATGCTTCTATACCGTTCGTTTGTCAGGTTGCCATTTTCATCATAGGTGTTGAGGAATGAGCCTCTAAGCTCACCGTTACTCTCAACAATGTCGATTCTTATGCAGAGTCCATTTTTGTCATAAGTGAATCTATGTTCTTCAGCCAGCATTCCATCCATCCTATATACCTCCTTGAGAGGCTTACCGTCAGGAAGATAAGTGCTGGCCTTCAAATCAAATGCCTGCTTAAGGTACTCTGTAAAGGAGAATATCGTATCGACAGGGTTCCCTTTTTTATCTATATTTATTTCCAGACGTGTCTGGGGGTGGACATCTTCCTCCACAATAGAAATTACTCTGCCGTTAGGATCAAAATTCCATGTGCGTGAGAAAGGTTGTAAATCATTGTATCTGGTCTCGGTAAATGATTTAACGGGACCATTGAGCCCAAAGTCAGCACGCGTCCTATAGCCTTTATAGGGATTTTCGGTTATGCCGGTCTCCGTCAGAGGTCGCTTATCTCCTGTTGAACATCCCGTCACAATAGCTACCGCCAGGACAGATATCAAAAATACTCTTCCCCTCATCTGAAAAATATTAGGCGGTAGTATCGGCAGCAGCACTTTTCTTTTTCCTGGAACGCATTACGAGCAGCACTATGAGTGCAGCTATCAAAACAAGGAAGGTAATTCCGAGTGCCGGTCGATAGGATATCCAGGCTATGACGAATATCAGCAAACTCCAGATTAACCCGATTATCGTGCAGACAAAATTGATGCCTGCAGCGATAACCCTGCGAATAAAGGGAACAACTGCGAATATGGTGCTCAGGAAGTTGAAGATACCCTTAAGGCCGCCGATAATGAGTAGAACTGCAAGGATTCTAACGATCCAGGCTATGATTTTGTTCTCTTTCTGTGCTGCTTCATACATATTCGCAGCAGGAACCGCTCCAAGTTCAATACGGGAGACATTTTTGCCGTTTTTAGCTACAAACTCAGCGAATGTGTTGCCAACGACAACTGCGAGTATCGACACCGTCTGTGGAGTGGGAGTATAATTGAAGGTCACCCTGATGTCACCCACGTCTGGGTTGTTGATATCGCGTCCGAAATAAGCCTGTCCAGTGCTTACTGAAACGGTAGCAGAACTGTCTCTCTTCCAGAGTACCTCATTCCACTCCTTTATCATCTCTTCGGTAAGTTGAGGTGTAGCTACCTCCGCACTCCTGATTCCGTTCTTGAGAAAGGGAGGGAGTTTGTATGCCCCCGAAATCTACTACGTCGGCAACAACTTGCTTCGAATCAATGGTTGTTAGTACAAAGTTGGAGTTTTGGTAAGAAGGATCGGCAAACTCGGAGGAATTTACAGGGGAAGAGACCCATTCTTTGCTATATGTGTAAGTGGTGGTAATCTCCTGACCGCCCCCTATTTTCTCTTTTTTCTCCTCTTTGCTATGCTCTGTCCACTGGTAATACTCCACGTTACGAGAGAGATTTATCGCATTTAATGAGATACCGAAGAGGTTGTCGGTAAGGATTTCAGCAGTAGATGCATCGCCCGTAGCATGTATCATTTTACCTTCAAACTGGGGGTCTGTGCGGGAGATATCGGGCATCTCCACAGTTACATCTTCTGCCTGGTTTAGGGCACGTTTGACTTTAACTGTCCTGCCTTCATTCCAGAATAACAGTACCGTACCGATGATAAAAAGCAGGATACCGCTGCCGATACCCTTAAAAGATTTGGAAACTCTGTTTCCATAGCTCTGTTTGGTTGTAGTTGTGTAAGCCATACAATTATTAAGTTAAGTTTTATATTATTGATAGTTAATTTTAAAATCCAATTTGTAAAGTTAGGAAAAATTATTGTCTTTTAGGGTGAAATTGGAGAATAGTTTGCTGCCATTTCTTTGTGTCGATATGTGTGTAAATCTCAGTAGTCAGTATGCTTTCGTGGCCGAGCATTTCTTGAACAACACGCAAATCAGCTCCATTTTCCACCAGATGAGAAGCAAAAGAGTGTCTGAAAGTGTGCGGGGAGATGTTTTTACGAATCCCCGCAATTTCTGCCTGTCGGCGCACGATAAGAAAAATCATCTCACGAGTGAGTTGCCCACCGCGACGGTTAAGAAAGAGGATGTCTTTCGCTCCTTTTGATATAGGTCCTAAGTTGCGTATCTCCATATAAAGGGAGATGCTCTGTACCGCAGGCTCCCCAATGGGTACCAGGCGCTGCTTGGATCCTTTACCGGTTACCCGGATAAATTGCTCGGCCAAAAAGAGATCGCTGATGCGCAGACCTACCAGCTCACTAACTCTCAATCCGCAGGAATAGAGTACCTCAATGATGCACTTGTTGCGATGCCCCTCGCTCTTGGAAAGGTCGACTGAGTTGATGATGCGCTCAACCTCATCTACGGAAAGTACTTCCGGAAGGTACCTGCCTGCTTTCGGAGTATCAATTTTGTCGCAGGGATTATCCTTGAGTCGACCTTCACTCTCTAAAAAGCGGTAAAGTGACTTTAAAGAACTGACCAAACGGGACTGGCTCCTTTTGGAGAGACCGGCGTTTGTAGCATGCGAAAGATATTCCGAGATATCTTCATAGGATACCGCTTCAGGGGAAATGATACCCTTTCCTTTTATAAATGCAAAGAACTTTGCACAATCGGAGTTGTATCCCGCTATGGTGTTGTCAGACAATGACCTTTCCAGTTTTAGGCAAGACCTGAAATCGTAAAGTGTCGCATCGAATATATCAGAATTGTGCTTCAAAAAATAATGAGAATTTAAAAAAAGTGTTACATTTGTTTGCTGTATCAAAGATAAAGATACAGCAAATTTTAAGTTTTAACTAACAAAATTTTATCAAATGAAGAAAATAATAATCTTGCTGGCAGTTGCACTTATCGGCGTTTTACCCTTATCAGCTCAGAGTACTTCTGACCAGGCAACCGAATCGGCTCAGAAAACTCATAAAGTCTCCACTACTTTTGGTGCAGTGGGTGCTCACATAGGTTATGCATTTTGGGGAACGACGGTAGGTCTCCACGGTGATTTTAATGCAAATAATTTTAGGGGAAGAGCAGGTTTCGACCTATTTTTCAGTGAACATCTTAACCTCGGTGCTGATGTGGGTTTCCACTATCTGCTTAACCTTATTGACGGTCTCAATGTTTATCCCATCATAGGTGTGAACATGGGATTTGGCAAGAATGTCGACTTTCACGTAGGCATGGACTTCGGTGCAGGCATCGAGTACAACTTTGCTAATGGCTGGAGCATCTTTTTAGATGGTAAATACAACCTTAAACTTCTTGGTCCCGATATTCCTTATAGATCTTATATAGGTGTTACCAAGAGATTTTAATCAGCATTATTTGTTTTGATTGAAAAAGTCACAGTAAGGTGCGAGTCCGCAGGATTCGCACTTTTGTTTTTTGGCGGTGCATACATAGCGACCGTGGAGTATCAGCCAGTGATGCGCTTTTGCACGAAGGTATTCCGGGAAACCGGCGGTGAGGTCTTTTTCAACTTCAAGTACATTGCTACCTGATGATAGTCCCAGACGACGCGCAGTACGAAATACATGCGTATCCACGGCTATTACCGGCTTATTGTAGATAATTGATGCAATGACATTGGCCGTCTTACGTCCGACGCCGGGTAGTTTCTGTAACTCATCCACATCATCCGGTACCACGGAGCCGAAATTACTCACCAGCATACGTGACATCCCGAGCAGGTGGCGTGCCTTGCTGTTGGGGTATGTGACGGAGCGTATAATTTGATAGATCTCATTCTCATTAGAAGCAGCCATATCTTCGGGTGTAGGATAACGCTCAAAGAGGGCCGGGGTTATCATATTGACACGTTTGTCTGTAGCCTGGGCTGAAAGTATCACGGCACAAAGCAGCTGATATGGATTCTTATAATCCAGTTCACTTTCGGCTACCGGCATATTAGCCTCAAACCAAGTTATTACCTGTTGATATTTCTTTGCATTCATTATCTGCGCATACAAGTACTCTTCCGGGATATTCCCGTACTATATTCATATTGTGTGTAACCATCAGGATAGCAGTCTTGCGTGTGCGGTTGATTTCGAAAAGCAGACGCATAATGCCTGCAGCAGTTTCACCATCAAGATTTCCCGTGGGCTCATCTGCAAGTATTAATTGCGGTTCGTTGAGCAGAGCACGGGCTATGGCTACCCTCTGCTGCTCTCCTCCGGAGAGTTGATGAGGCATTTTATGAGCTTTACTGCCTACTCCCACCGCATCCAGCACACTGCTGATTCGCTCCTCCATCAGCTTACGATCTTTCCATCCTGTGGATTTGAGGACAAAGAGGAGGTTATCCTCCACACTCCTGTCCATCAGTAGTTGGAAGTCCTGGAAAACCACACCTATTTTGCGTCTGAGATAGGGTATTTTCCTTCTTTTAAGGTTGGAGAGGTTGAAATTTCCTACACGGGCATTGCCTGTGTTAATGGGATTTTCTGCGGTTATTGTGCGTATGATGGAGGTTTTGCCACTACCTACCTTGCCGGTAAGATATATAAACTCTCCTTCACGGATAGTCAGGTTTAGGGATGTTATGACGGGAATTTCACCGTTTGTGATTTCTACATCCTCAAATACTATTATAATATCGTTCTCGTCCATGTTTATGACACTGTTTGGATGCAAAATTACATTTTTATTCCCATTTAATAAATCTCAGTCGACAATTTTAGTCTAAATCAGCAGTTTTAACTTAATTTTGTTGCTAATAGCGGAAAATGCCACTCTAATTGCAACGATTTTGCATTTTCATGCATCTATATAATATAAGATGTTTTGTCGTATTGTCTTTAATCAATGATGGAAGTATTTCGTGAGTCACTGCGTATATATAATATATAATTAGACAAAAGTATTTTATGTAAAAATCCCAGTGCACAGAAAGTTATGAAAAAAGTAGCAATAAAAAATTATGGGAAAATATTAACCCTGTTATTTTCACTTTTAGGAATCTCTACAGGATGCGAAATTATTCGTTGTGAATATGGTGTCCCCTCTGCCGATTATATAATAAAAGGGAAAGTAACGGATAGGGAGTCGCAAAAGCCGATTAAAAATATCGCAATCATCAGAAAATCACATACTGCGACCTACTTCGGAAACGACACGGTAAGGACTGACTTTCGTGGTGATTTTGAAATGAAATTCACCGAATTTCCCGGAACGGACCATTGGATTTTTGCTGAAGATTTGGATGGGACAGGTAATGGCGGATTGTACGCAACTGATTCTATCAAAGTGGATTGGTCACAAATGAAAAAGGTTAAAAAAGGTGAAGGAAACTGGTATGACGGAATTTTTGAAAAGAAAGATGTTAATTTTATACTGACTCAGTATAATCAATTTGGTCCTATGTACGGCGTTATGTCGGCAGAGTATAAGGAAATGAAAGAAGAAGAGTAGCAAAAAGCAGATGTAAAATGAAGTTAAGGAGCAAAATCCTACTGAATCTATACCGTGAACACAGAAAAACGCAGGCAAAACTGCACGAACTGACCTATTTCTTTTGGGAATGCACTCTGCGTTGCAATTTCAACTGTATTCACTGCGGAAGTGATTGTACATGCGAATCAGTTACCCCTGATATGCCCAAAGAGGACTTTCTGAAAGTGCTTAAAGATATCCATCCGCATGTAAATCCCAATAAGACGATGATCGTGCTTACCGGCGGCGAACCTTTGATGCGAAATGATTTGGAAGAGTGCGGTAGAGCGATGTATTATATGGGTTATCCGTGGGGATTTGTAACCAACGGATGGGGGCTTTCGCAAGAAAGATTGGATAAACTTCTGCGCGCCGGATTGCGCTCTGTTACTGTGAGCCTCGATGGATATACTGAAGAGTCGCACGAGTGGTTCCGCGGCAAAAAAGGTTCTTGGAGTCGTGCAGTAGATGCTATAAGACGGGTGGCTTCAACCCCTGATTTGGTTTATGACGTGGTTACATGTGTCAATAAAAAATCATTGCCGGACCTGCATAAGCTCAAGGAGCTGCTTATTTCGCTTGGCGTTACTCAATGGCGGCTTTTTACGGTTTTTCCGAAAGGAAGAGCAAAAGATAATCCGCTGCTCAAACTCTCCACAGAGGAGTTCGTTCAGATGATGGACTTTATCAAGGAGACTAGAAAAGAGGGAATAATACGTGCCTCATACGGCTGCGAAGGCTATTTGGCGGATTATGAAATGCAGGTGCGCGATGCTCCTTTCTTCTGTCAGGCGGGCATTCACATCGGCTCGGTTCTGGCAAATGGCGATATCAGCGCTTGCCCCAGCTTACGTGGAGACTACATTCAGGGAAATATTTACAAAGATGATTTCTGGACAGTCTGGAATACCAAATATCAGATAATGCGCGACCGTTCCTGGACAAAAACAGGGAAATGCGCCACTTGTAAATCTTACAAATATTGCGAAGGAAACGGCCTGCACCTACGAGACGAGCAAACCGGGGAATTGCTGCACTGCCATTTGGAGATGATGGGGATGTTTAATTAGTTCCGGGTTTCGAGTTTCGAGTTTCTAGTATGGAGCCGGTTCATTGTTCTGAGTATGAATCATTCTTAACTCGGATTTTTTTTGTACTTTTGTAGTTTATGTTTTGTAAGGTGTTGGGCTCTTTTAGTACCATATAAATAAAAGCTTCACCTCTCATTTAACTTTATATGAGATTTTGGACCTATTTTTGTGGACAGATATTGGATGAAAATTAAAAGCTTCACATATTTTCTTGTGTTTCTACTCTTGATGTTGTCAGCAGGAGTCATGGCACAGGAGCATCGCGTTAGCCGTATCGAGTCGGCGCTTGATCTGTACAGAAAGGGGGCCTTCTATTCAGCCGAGCAGCTGTTAAACCTTGTTACACCCGATCCCGATAGCGATATCTCCATTTTCGCAATTCAGGTAGAGGCATATAAAACAATGTGTGCCATCCGTCTTGACAGGTCCAACATTGCAGGTCTGGTTAAGAATTTTGAGGATAGATATCCTAATGCTCCCGAGCTTCAGATGGTTAAATTTGCCCTTGCTTCGCGTCTTTTTGACAGGGAAGAGTATGCGGCTGCCCTTGCCATCTATGATTCCATAAAAAAGCCATTTCTCTATGCTGAGGAGCAGATTGAATACGACTTCAAAAGTGCCTATTGTTATATCAGGGAAGGCAATACTGATGTGGCAGCCGAGAGACTGACCTCTATCATCGAGGGTGATTACAGTCCTTTCTCTGTGCCCAGTCAATATTATCTGGGTTATGTGCGTTATCTGGAAAAGGATTTTGCTGCTGCTCTGCCGCATTTCCGTAAAGCGGAAAAAGATCCTCGTTTCTCGGTATTAGCCTCATATTATACGGTAGAATCGGAATTTATGCTTGCCAATTACCGGTATGTAATTGACCGTGGCCCCGCCATTTTCAGTACCCTTGAACGCGATTTGCAGATAAATCTGGCTAGAATCGTCTCTGAAGCATATTTCTCTATGGGGCAACCCACATTGGCAGCTCAGTATTTCGATATGTTCAGCACTTCCGGAGGTAATCTTACCCGTAAAGACTATTACTACTCCGGACTACTTTCATATACCCTCCAGTCATTTAGTAAAGCCTTAGACTCTTTCAGCAATGTTGTAGGCAATGAGGATGCACTCGGCCAAAGCGCTTATTATTACAGTGCCAACAGCCATCTCCGCCTTCACAATAAAATTGCTGCAATGGAGGCATTCAAAGCTGCCTCTGAATCCGATTTTGATAGCGTTATCAAAGAAGATGCTCTTTTCAATCACGCTAAACTCTCTTTCGATGTCAATGGCGACATATCAGGATTTGAAAAATATATGGAGCATTATCCGGAGAGTGGTAAAGATGATATCATCAATAGTTATATTGCGGCAGCATACCTCCTGAGCAACGATTACAATTCTGCGGTGATTGCTCTTACAAAGATCCGTGAACTTTCGGACGAATCTTCGTCGAATCTCCAAAAAGCGGCATTTTTCAGAGCGATGCAACTCATCGAAAATAAGGGATATAGGCCGGCTGTTCCGATGCTGGAACTCTCAATAGAGAATGGACGGCACGATCCCCGCCTTGAAGCGCTTGCCAAATACTGGTTGGCAGAGAGCCATTTCCGCAATGGAAAATATCGTCAGGCTACGGAGATCAATCTCAGCCTCATGGAAAACCATCACTTCCTTGACTCGGATCAATACCAAACGGCAATTTACAACCTTGCCTACAGTTATTTCATGTGGGGGAAATTTGCGAGTGCTCAGAATTGGTTTTCCAAGTATCTGGCAACAAGTGGTCGCAAGCAATTTGAAAGGGATGCGCGGATTCGCCTGGCCGACTCCTATTTTATGCAGAACAACTATACCGACGCTGCTGCCACTTATGAGAGGGTCTTCAACAGATATCCCACTTCGAGTGACCTCTATCCGGCATATCAGGGTGCCGTTTCCTATGGCCTCTTGGGAAATGATACCAGAAAAATATCTCTGCTGAGGCAGGCTCTCAAAGTCAACCGCAATGCGGAACTTTACTCGCAGACCCTATTCGAACTTGGACGCACTTTAGTGCAGAGAGGGGATGATGATGATGCGGCGGATTGCTTCCACACCCTTATAGGACACGATGCTGACAGCATTTTTTTCTCCAAGTCCATGCTCGAATTGGCGATGATAAATGCAAATAATGGAAAATTTACCAAAGCACTTGAATACTATAAGAATATCATAGAGGGAATGCCGCTCTCTCCTGAAGTTCCCAATGCTATTTCGGGTATGGAGAGTGTCTATCAGACCATCAATAAACCTGAAGAGTACTTTGCCTATCTCGATAGAATCGGAATGTCGGATATCAAGAGTGCCGGTGAGAAAGAAATGATGCTCTTTAATGCTGCCGAACAACGCTATCTTGCAGGAAATCATAACTCAACCATAACATCGTTGCAGTCATTTGTGAAAAATTATCCCTCCGGCCCGAAAACGGCACAGGCATACTTTTACCTTGCAGAGTCTTTAAAAGCCAAAGGTCGCAAAGAAGCAGCCTCCGATGCCTATTTTCAGGTAATTAAAATGGGTGAGGGCCCATTTGCGGAGGCGGCTACGCACAACTATGCTGATATTGCATACGAACTGGAGAACTACGCAAGAGCCGTTACAGCATACGAATCCCTAATTTACATTGCAAGCACGGATAACATGAAGAACACCGGCTATTTTGGTCGTATGCGCTCATATTACAACAATAGGCAGTATGAAGAGGCGATCGCAGATGCCAAGAGGGTTAGTGTAGTGACTGAGCTCCCTGATGAGATGCGCCGTGAGGCGGAATATATTACTGCCAAGAGTCTTCTCTTTATTGACAACAGGGAAGAGGCTAAACCGATACTTACCTCTCTTTCCCGCAATCCTCACGACAATTATGGAGCTGAGGCTACGTATCTGCTAATTACGGATGCATACGGAGCAGGTGATTTCATTGCGGTCGAAAATCGTGTGTATGACTTTGCCGATTCCGAAACCCCCCAGATATACTGGCTTGCAAAGGCCTTCATAGTTCTTGGTGATTCATTTGTGGATAAAGGTGATATAGAACAGGCCAGGGCCACTTATGAAAGTGTACTCGAAGGCTACCAACCCACCGGAGATGCCGATGATGTGAAGGAACAGGTAAAAATGCGTCTTGACAAACTGAAATAGAGATGAAGATGAGGAAAACGATATTCATAATGGCTTTTTTAACCTTGCTCCCCATGGGACTTTTCGGGCAGACCATAGACCCAACAGTCGAGGTCAGCAGGGAATTTGACGTCAAACTTGGCGAAATACACAAGCCGGAAATACCAAAGAATGTCGCAGACTCTCTGCGCAGTTTCAACATCAGTTTTGACTACTCAATATTCAATCGACCCTACCGCGACCTCTACGAGTTTTCACCCTACGAGTCAGCTGCCATTAAGCCGGCAAAGGGCGCCCGTCATCCTATTTCCTATTTAAAGATTGGGACCCAGTTTCCACTCAAACCTTCTGCTGAACTCTATCTGCAGGCTGTTACAAAAAAGGGTTTTTATGCCGGTATATTTGCCGAGCACGATTCTTATTGGGGAGCCATACCTTCGGCAGTAGGGGACTATGATCTGGCTGTGCAGAAGATGGGAAATGAATTCGGAGGAAATCTCAAATATGCCTGGAAAGAGGGGGAGTTTTCATTTGATGCCGGAGCTTTACTTTCCAGCTATAATGGTACTCATGATTCGTTCACAGCTCTACATAATATTCGTACAATGAATTTTGCAACGAATGTCAAGTCGGCTGACGGTTCTGACAATAGTGTATATTACGACATTGATGCTGCTTTCATCAATGGTTCAAAACGTATGGTGGACACCCTGAGTGAAAACAATCTCTCATTAGGAGCAATGGTGGGTACGACCTTCGATGTGCATCGTATCTATTTTGACTTTGACATCTCTTTTTCGATGTATGGTGGTTTTCGTGACCATACAGCAGGAATTTTGGAGATTTCTCCAATCTACGAATACAACAAGGGGCGTTTCCTGGCCAAATTCGGGGCGAAGTTCGGTAACCGTTTCAGCATCCATAAATCAAACGAAAGCCAAAATGAGAACGGTAATAACCACTCATCAATCGTAAGCAGCATATTTCCCGATGTTGACGCTAGATTTGAACTTGCAGAACAGTCTTTATGGATTCACACAGTTCTAGGAGGAGGTCATGAGCTCAATTCATTTCTTGGTATGACACGTGATATGCCGTTGATTTCCCCCCGCACCGACTTGAAATTTGGCTCCAGGCCTTTGGATGCGACACTCTCACTTGAATCCGTAATCAAGGGCAGGATGGCTTTCAATCTGATTTCATCCTACACAATATTCCGTGATAAGCTCATTTTTGAGCCTGTAATGTCAGATCCCGAACCCTTTAATGTCATTGCCTCCTATTGGGATTTCAGCCGTCTTTCATTCGGTATAGATGCGCTTTGGAAATCCGGAGCGATTATCACCGGTGCAGAATTCAGATACAACCTTTATTTCAGTGGAGAGGGTCCGGCAATTACTCAGTTACCCGGCATAACCACAAATGCCTTTTTCGTATGGAACTGGCGAAATCGCATTAATGCAAAATTGGATTGCAGATACTCCAGTGGGGTGACAGGTAACTCTTATGGCCCCTATGCAATACCTGCCATAGTTGATTTGGGAATAACTCTGGATTTCTCCGTTAACCGCTATTTTGGTGTTTTCTTAAAAGGAGGAAATATTCTCAACAGAGACAATCGCTATATGCCTATGCACAATTCCGTACCACGCAATTTCGGTGGTGGAATCTACGTGAAATTTTAAGGATTTTTCCTTTTTATTTCTTATCTTTGTTTCTTTATTAGAAACACGCAAATAATGATTGAAAACGAGATTATTGAAGCGGAAGCCCACTATTCCGCAGATAGTATTCAGGTGCTGGAAGGACTGGAAGCGGTGCGTAAGCGCCCCTCTATGTATATCGGTGATATAGCTGCCCGTGGTTTGCACCATCTGGTTTATGAAGTGGTTGATAACTCTATCGATGAGGCTCTCGCAGGATATTGCAGCGAGATTGAAGTAGTAATAAACCATGACAATTCAATAACGGTATCGGATAATGGTAGAGGTATCCCTACGGATACCCACGAAAAAGAGGGTCGGTCGGCTCTTGAGGTAGTATTAACAGTACTTCATGCTGGAGGAAAATTCAGTAAAGATAGTTACAAAGTATCCGGCGGACTCCATGGTGTAGGCGTATCTTGCGTGAATGCGCTCTCCTCACATTTGACTGCTGAGATTCATAGAGAAGGCAAGATCTTTAAACAGGAATACTCGCAAGGTAAACCCCTATATGACGTCAAAGTGGTAGGCGAGACGGAAAAAACAGGTACCATTATTACCTTCAAGCCGGATGACACGATATTTACACTCTCTACCGTATACGATTATGATACTCTGGCACGCCGTCTGAGGGAGCTTGCATTTCTAAATAAGGGAGTTAAACTCTCTCTTAGGGATGATAGGGCTGCTGAGATGATTACAGATGATCATGGCAATGAAGTTGAAGCACCGGCCAGAGAGGATGTCTTCTATTCACAGGAGGGACTCTTGGAGTTCGTTGCCTATTTGGATGGAATGCGTGACAAACTTACCGAGACTCCCATCTATCTGGAGACGGACAAGATTATCCCCATTGAAATCGCCATGCAGTACAACACCGATTTCAAGGAGAATATCTATGCATACGTAAACAATATCAACACCATAGAGGGTGGTACTCACCTGACCGGCTTCCGTCGCGGTCTGACCACTACCCTCAAGAGTTATGCGGAAAAGAACGGTTTTCTGGCTAAACTAAAATTTGACCTTGATCCTTCGGATTTCAGAGAGGGACTTACCGCTGTGATTTCTGTTAAGGTTGCCGAACCTCAGTTTGAAGGTCAGACAAAAACCAAACTCGGTAACAGCGAGGTTATGGGAGCTGTATCACAGGCGACCAGCCAGGCTCTTGAAAATTATCTCGAGGAGAATCCACGTGATGCAAAAATCATCATTGAAAAGGTTATCCTTGCAGCCACAGCGCGTCATGCAGCTCGCAAGGCGCGAGAACTTGTGCAGCGCAAGACCGTTATGGCCGGTTCCGGTATGCCGGGTAAATTGGCCGATTGCTCTGACAGGGATCCTGAAAAGTGCGAACTCTTTCTCGTGGAGGGAGATTCCGCAGGTGGTACCGCAAAGCAGGGTAGGGATAGGATGTTTCAAGCCATTCTTCCCTTGAGAGGAAAAATATTAAATGTGGAGAAGGCCATGGAACATCGTGTATTCGAGAGCGAGGAGATACGCAACATCTATACGGCACTCGGAGTTACCATAGGCACTGAAGAGGATCCAAAGGCCCTCAATCTTTCCAAACTTAGATATCATAAAGTGGTGATCATGACTGATGCCGATGTGGATGGAAGCCACATTACCACCCTTATTCTGACATTTTTCTTCCGCTATATGCCCGACCTTATAACAAATGGACACGTATATATTGCCACTCCTCCTCTGTATCTTGTAAAGAGAGGCAAGGAAGAGCAGTACTGCTGGACAGATGAAGAAAGATCCGAGGCCGTAGAACGTATGGGTAAGGGCAATCCCGGCAGTGTCAGAGTTCAGCGCTATAAAGGTCTTGGAGAGATGGATGCCGAACAGCTCTGGGATACTACGATGGATCCATCAAAGCGCGTCCTTCGCCAGATCCATATTGAAAATGCCATCGAGGCGGATCGCATCTTTACCATGCTTATGGGTGATGACGTACCGCCACGCAGAGAATTTATTGAGCAGAATGCTCGTTACGCAAATATTGACGCCTAATAATTACTAAAATCTAAATAAATTTTACTATGGACATTTTTGAAAGATTGAGCAAAGACTCAGGTGGTCCTCTTGGCCAGTACCGTGATAAAGCTTATGGTTACTACATGTTTCCTAAACTGGAGGGTGAAATCGGTCCCAAAATGAGATTTCAGGGAGAAGAGGTTCTTTGCTGGAGTATCAACAACTATCTTGGGCTTGCCAACCATCCCGATGTACGCAAAACAGATGCTGAATCGGCTGCCAAGTGGGGTATGGCTTATCCTATGGGCTCCAGAATGCTTACCGGACATACTTCTGCTCACGAGAGACTCGAGAAAGAGCTTGCCGATTTCGAGAAAAAGGAGGATTGTTTCCTGTTTAACTTCGGGTACCAGGGTATAGTATCCACCATAGATGCACTCCTCTCACGTCACGACGTGGTAGTGTATGATAGTGAATGTCATGCCTGCCTTCTGGACGGGGTTCGTCTTCACCTCGGTATGAAATACAAATATCGTCACAATGATATTGCAGATTGTGAGAGAATAATGGCTAAAGCCTGTGCTGAGGCGGAGAACAGGGGAGGTGGAGTTCTCCTTCTTACAGAAGGAGTTTACGGTATGACAGGTGAACTCGGTATTCTTAAGGAGATCGTGGATCTCAAAAAGAAATACAAGTTCCGCATTCTTATTGACGATGCGCACGGTTTTGGCGTTATGGGTGCCGAAGGCAGAGGAACTTCCGAACATTTTGGAGTTATGGATGACATCGACATCTATATTGGTACTTACGCAAAGTCAATGGCCACCATCGGTGGATTTGTAGCAGGTCCCAAAGCCATCATCAATTACCTTAGATACAATCTCCGCTCACAGATCTATGCAAAGGCACTTCCCATGCCTATTGTCGAGGGTGCCCTAAAACGTCTCGAAATTATCCGTGGTAAAGAGGGCGCGCGTCTCCGTGATAAACTCTGGGTTGTGACCAGGGCACTTCAGGAAGGTCTCCGTAAGAGGGGCTTTAATATCGGAAAAGCCGAGGCGTGTGTTACTCCCATCTTCATGGATGGCAATTTAGCGCAAGCCACTAATATCGTTATCGATCTTAGGAAGAATTATAAAATTTTCTGCTCTACGGTAACCTATCCGGTAGTCCCGCAAGGTATAATTATGTACCGCATTATTCCTACCGCAGTACATTCGCTTGAGGATGTGGAATATACCCTGAATGCATTTGCTGAAATCAAGGTAAAGCTCGATAAGGGTGTTTATGATGCGGAAGAAATGCTGAATATGGCTATTAAGTAGAGTTGCGAGTTACGGGTTGCGGGGTAAGGGGAAATGCTTAGTTTACCAACCTCGCAACACGTATCCGGCAACTCAATATCCTATATTCGCTCCGTCAAGGATTTTCTTGAAAAACTCCAGATGCTCTACCAGGGCGTAGTCCCAGTAGATCCAGGTGTGGCGTCCCGGAGAGAGCAGCATAATGTGCGGAATCTTCATTTCTCTGCATTTATCCGAGAAGTCCATAGTGGACTTTACATAATAATCTTCATATCCGCAGGATAGTACCATCAGTTTGCCAGATCCGGCCACCCTGTCTAGATTGGCTATTGGATTATTGGCATCGTAGAGCGGATTCTCAGGTGTATAAGGGCCTAGAATCCGGCTAAGTTCCTTGTCGAGCAGATTGGGTGAAGCATGATAGATGTCGAGCACACCGCTCATTGAACCGGCTGCTCTGAATCTGGATACGTCGTCAAGGAAAATGTTTATGGCACCAAGACCGCCCATGGAAAGGCCCGTGATGAATGTCTTATCAGGGTTAAGGTTGTATTTCTCCACCATTTGCGGATAGAACTCTTGGTCGAAGAAACTTCTCCACTGCATTTTATCTTTATCTACGTTATCTGCATACCAACTATTGTAAAACCCGTCGGGACAGATAATCCTGAAGCCAAAGCGGTCGCTCACCCCTTGGAGGTCGGACTTGTCAGCCCAGTTGCGGTAGCATCCCGACCAGCCATGGAGAAGAAATAGTGTGGGTATGGCCTCACCGGTACCGTTATCACATTTATCATACTCTTTGGGAGTGAATACGAGTATTGAATCGTCACATTTGAGGAGGTCGGAGCTTATAACGATAAGTTCCTGAGCTTTCATTGTTAGTGTGGCCAGAAATAGGGCCGCAGCCAGTATTAGTTTTTTCATTGTAGCACTTTTTTGTTACCTTTACAAAATTATAAAATAATTTATGGAAACGACAAGAAATCTAAAAAACTACAAATCACTAATCTGGTTTGCAGTTTTGGCGGTATTGATGGTTTTGCTCTACCCGAATGAGGGAAAATTCAAGTATGAATATACACGAGGACAAGCTTGGATCTATGAGACGCTTATTGCTCCGATAGATTTTCCCATTTTGAAGACCGAAGCCGAAATGCTTGTTGAGATAGATCAAAAGACTTCTCGTATCATCGAATATTTCAATTTTAACGATGAAACTGGCGAAAAGATGGTCGATGGTTTTGCCAGATTTGCCATTGAAAAATCCATCCCTAAGGAGATTTCGCGTTATATGGCAGAATTTCTCTCCGATGCCTATTCCGGTGGAATAGTATCTACGTTTGAAGATGATGTCTCGGATAGGGTGATATTCGTAAACAGGAATGGAAGGGTGACGGAGACTCCGGCTCTGGAGGTTTATGATCAAAAGAGAGCTGCAAGTCTGCTACATGCTGATTTACGCTATACTTTTCCAAAGTTGGCCACTGATTCGCTAATCTCATTGATCAACATTGCCTCATGGATTGTGCCCAATCTGGAGTACGATGCCGATGTTACCTCGCTTTTACACCGCGATGCAGTTAATTATATTTCGCCCACTAAGGGTATTATCTATTCCGGGCAGCTGATTGTCTCCAAAGGAGAGATTGTATCGGCGGAGATTGAACAGATTCTTGACTCCTACAAGGCAGAGTACAACAGAAGTTTTGGTTATAGTTCTTCACGCGGATGGCTCATTGTAAGTCATGTAGTGACGGTGCTACTATTGGTTACGTTGCTCTTTCTTGCAATTTTCTTCACATCCAAGGAGGTTTTGGGACGTACAAGTCATCTGTTGTTTCTACTGATGATGGTGTTCTTCTCATTTGCTGCCACTGCGCTGGTTCACCGTTTGGGAGCTAATCTTATCTACCTTGTTCCTTTTGCGGCGTTAGCCCTTATCGCAGCTTCTTTTTTCAAGAATGAGCTCATTTTTCCCGTCTATGTCATATCGCTTTTACCGCTTTTACTCATTGCAGAGAATGGTATAGAACTTTTCGGCATCAATCTGGTAGCAGGCAGCGTAGGGCTTTTGACTTATTCGCATTTCAACAGAGGTTGGAAGTTGTTTCTCAATGTGATCTTCATATTTGCAGGGATGATGGCATTGCTACTTTCATTCCGTCTTCTGACGGATGACGCTTCAATGATATGGAAGAGTTATACCGTGACTTTCATCGCCATTAATGCAGTGTTGTGTGTTGTACTCAACCCCTTTGTATTTCTATTTGAAAGAATTTTTTCATTTACTTCCTACTCCCGTCTCTTTGACCTTACAGACAGCAGCAATGAACTGCTACAGGAACTTTCGCACCGTGCGCCGGGTACTTTCCAACACTCGCTGATGGTGGCAAATCTGGCGGAACACGCCGCACGGGAAATCGGAGCCAATGCGATGCTGGTGAGGGCAGGTGCAATGTATCATGATGTAGGAAAAATCGAAAATCCTGCTTGTTTCATAGAAAATGTAAATCCGGGGAGTGGACAGGAGGATTACCATAAGGGCCTCAAGCCTGAAGAGAGTGCCGCTGATATAATCCGACACGTGGATGACGGGCTTGCACTTGCACGTAAATTCCATCTTCCGGATGTGGTTAAGGACTTCATACGCTCGCACCACGGACAATCGCTTACACTCTATTTCTACAATGTCTATTGCAATAATGGAGGTGATCCCAAGAACACGGCACCCTTTACTTATAGAGGAATGCTTCCTACAACCAAGGAACAGGTGATAGTGATGATGGCGGATGCTGTTGAAGCAGCCTCGCGTTCACTTAAAAAATATACTGACGAGAGTATCTCCGAACTGGTTGAAGAGATTCTCGGTTCACGTCTCTCGGATCAGCAACTCATTCGTTCCGACATCTCTCTTAAGGAAATAAATATTGTCAAAGAGTCCTTTAAAAGGCAGATTAAACAGACTTACCATGCTCGTATCGCATATCCCAAGAGGAAGCGCGATAGTAAACAATGATATTTAAATAATATGCAACACTTCATAAGACCCTCATATCTCAAACCGGGAGATACGATAGGAGTTGTAGCAATGGCATCAGCCATCTCCAACTCCCAACTCACACCCGAATACGAAGAGAAATGGAACTCCATTTTCAACTCCTGGGGATTAAAGATTAAAAAGGGCAAATACCTCTATAACTCACTACCCGGCGATTTTGCAGGAGACGATATTCTCCGTGCCGAAGATATTAGAGAAATGCTCCTTGACGACGAAGTAAAGGCTATAATCTCCTACCGTGGAGGCTATGGTTCAATGCGTACTCTCAGTCACTTGGATATCAACCTCTTTAAGGAGCACCCGAAGTGGCTGGTGGGATTTAGCGACATTACCATATTCCATAATGCGCTTCGCTCACTTGGGATCGAGTCTATACTTGGAGCGATGCCCAGTACCTTTGGGGATGCCTCTCAGCAGACTTTCGATTCCCTTCACGGTGCGCTTTTCGGTGCCGAAATGCGCTATTCCACGGCTCCGCACCCATTTAGCAAATTTGGAAAGAGCAGGGGGAGGCTGGTTGGTGGCAATCTATGTCTTTTTGTAAGCACTATCGGTACCCCTATTCAGAACCTATTCGAAGAAGATTCCATTCTCTTTATTGAGGATATTGACGAGAAGATGCATACGATAGACAGAATGTTGCTCACCATGCGTTGTGCGGGTATGCTGGATCGTCTTAAAGGTGTCATTATCGGTCAGTTTACCGATACTGCTGATAGTGATAAGTGGGAAAAAGATGCATATACCCTCATAAAGGAACATACCGACCGTCTTGACTGTCCGGTACTCTTCGGTTTTCCGTCCGGTCACGAACAGCCCAATTATTCGCTTGTGTTGGGAAGGGAGGCACAGCTTGAGGTCTCACCTGATGGCGGTTCCCTGCGTTTGCTCTGATTTTTGCTCCTCCATTCGTTGCTGGGGATCCCTTTGGCGTATTTCATGTACTCTGGCCTGCTGAATGGCATACTCATCACGGCGTCTTTTACTCCAGAATAGTTTTCTGAAAAGCTCTCTGAAGTCATCAAACTCTTCCTGATAGGAGATGCCGACCCCATTGCGTTGTAACTGGTCAAGGTAATTGCTGTACTGATCTGCCGAATGTGAAAAGAGTGTAAGGCGTACCCTGCCGGTACGATCAATTTTGATCTCCATATCCACATCACCTACCAAGTCGCTCTGATTTGAGGTCATATATTGCCTGTTGCCTATGTTTCCGTTTATGTTTACACGGTTGTTGAACAATTGAGTCGAAACTGCAACGTCAAATATATCTCGTCCATTCTCTCCGGGCTGGTAGTTAAATCCAAGGTCCAAAGGGATGTTGAGTTGTCGGAAGACATTATTGAGTTGGTTGGCCATTATTTCGGAAGCATTTGAGTAAAGTACCGTGGTGTTGTTTACGATACCGGACTGTTCGTCAGGAACGAAACTTCCGGAGAGGAGTAAAGTGAGCAGCTGTTTTAGACGTTTGTCTTCAGTACTCAGCGCACTCTCCACACGACCTTTAATGGTTGGATCCAAATCAGGTATGTCGATGGAGAATTTGAGTTCGGGATTAGCCAATTTACCTGTGATACCTATGCCGCAGTCGACTGTGCGTCTGGTGCTTATGGATGTAGTGTCTGCTATCAAAGTACCTATGGAGGCTTTTGTGCGGTAGATAGCCTCAAGGTTTAGATCTGACTTCATTACGTCCCCGGTAAAATTGATGGTTCCACCCGGGTTGATTAGGAAGTCACGAGATGCGAGGCCCATCATTACAAACTTGTAACTGCCTTCGTCAATATTGTAGTTGCCTTTGATGTCAAATAGATCTGATGCAGCGTTTATAATCAACTGTCCTGAACCGCGAGTCTTAAGGACATCACCCAGCGCTTTGTTGATTTCGAGATGTACCTCGGCATCAGGGGTGGCATTGACACGCATTCTTACGGCAAACTCAAATGGACTCTTCTTTTCAGATACGCTATTCAT
>DBQO01000006.1:42202-85808 GCA_002305275.1 Bacteroidales bacterium UBA1392
CTTGACGAAGAACCCAGTGGAATATGTATTGCGGAATTACGTCCGGTAGTAATGTTCATATCCAGCAGAAGTTTTCTGAACGGTCCGCTAATACGTACGGTTCCTGTAGCGAATGCTCTTCCGTAGTATGAATCGTTGTCCGAATATGTGGTATTGAGTCCATGGAGATGCTCGGCGTTCAGTCTTGCGTTAAGTCGCATATCCTTGAAATGGTCATATAACAATCCACCTGTTAGGGTGCCTTCGTGTCCATATCTATCTGCAACGGTTGTATTCTCAAATAAAACTCCCTTTTCACTAATGCTGAAAGGTCCATTCACTATATATGGTACCCTGGTGTAGTCCAGGATAAATTGAAAATCTTCAAAAACTCCGTTGGAACTGCTAAGGGCTAATTTATCCGGAGTTCCGGAAATGCCGATATCAGCGGAGAGGCTTCCGCTAACCTCGGATAGTAGTCCTTCCACTACGGAATTGAGGGGGACAAGTGAGAATTTGTCAAGTGACAACTTCCCCTCTATGCTCTTTTTGTTTGGATAATATGATCCTGCAAGATGGAGGGGGGTAAGTTCATCTTTTCGGTTGTTTACCAGAAAATCGAAACATTTATCTGCTTTGTCCCATTTAGTATCTATACTAAGCTCTCCAAGCCGGTCTCCGGCAACTGAGATTTTTTCTCCATTTATATTGAGCAATACACCCTTGTTGTCGGCAAATAGGCCAAAGAGTTCGGCTTTACCGGTAAGAAAGCCCTTGATGTCAAGCGGGACATCGAGGAGAGGGTTGGCAACGGAGAGATCAAATCGGTTTAGTCTTACAGTGAGTGTATCCTCAGGGCTGGCCGAGAGCCTGCCATTTATACGGATCGTCTGATCCTGGTTGGAGAGACCGAATCCGGATACCGATATATCTTTTTCTCTATATTTTATCGAGGAGGGATTTAGCGACCAGTTTTCTCCATTGATGACTATGTCCGAGGGATAAAAGTTGGCGAGAATACTAAACCCCTTCTCTTTAGGTTCAGGAAATGAGACCTTTGCATTAAGACTTGCATGTGTGGCTGCCTCTTCGCCATTGTCAAATCCAAGATTGAGTCCTATGGAATTATCTTTTACCACAGCTGTGATTAGTGCATCGTAACCTTTTATGTTTCCTGATTGCAACATTCCGGACCTCAATCTTGTAGTAATGATGTTGTCACGATTGTCCAGAGTCAAGTCGAGATCTCTTATATAATTATGCTTGTATGCCAGAAGAGGAGAATTTATGTTGACCTTGATATCATCCTTACTCGTCATTCTGACGTTAATGCTTGTACGGTCTTCCACATAAAGCCCGGGCATTAAGAAGCTGCAAACCGGTCTCATATCGAAAGTCTGTAGCCTGAAGCTGTAATTCTCATCAATATCGGGTAATCCTTCTTCCTTATCCTTTGTATCAAACAGATGGCTTAGGTGGTGCTCAGCCGTAAGTTTGAGTAGGTCTGACACAAATGAGGAGATGGGTGCCGTGCCGGCGTAATCTGCCCTTGCAAAGGAGGATTTGAGTTGAAGTGTGTAATTGTTCTTATATGAATTTGAACGCAGATGGATGTTACCCACATCGTAGTTGTCATTCCCTAAGGAGCAGATGAAGTTCTTGACCAAAATATCTCCAAACAGGTCTCCGGATTGTGTTTTGGTAAAGTCGGCATCAGCCAGGAGTTTGATTTTCGAGATTTCTCTCTTATCGAAGTTTAGTGCGTGAAGATCGGCATGACCTAGTGCAAGGTTGAATTTATAGAGAGAATTGCTGCTCTTGCCCGAGAGGGCAAAGAGTCCGTGAAACATAAAGTTGAGATTAGGGTCACTGCAGATCACACGTCCGTCAAACTCTCTGTTGGCGAGTCTTCCCGTAGCCAGGATATTGCTGTAGTTGTATTTATTAAATCCGAGTTCGCTGATGCTGATCTTTTCAATATCTATACTTGACTCCTTGCCTAACACGGCTGAAACAGTGGCATCAGCAGTAAAATCACCTAAAAGGGAGTTGCCCAAAAGACGACCTAGGTCAAATGATTGGCTCTTGATAAATCCGATAAGCTCATATCCGACTCCTCTTTCGTTACGGCATATTATATCCACCTTGAATTTTCCCATATCTTCGGATCCGAGCTCCCCGAATGCTACAAAGTCCTCGAAGAAACCGTTGAGGCTGCCATCAAAATAGAATCTTTCACCACGGGCAAAAGAGCCGATTCCGGTTTTATCGAGAGGGGTATCGATAACGGATTGCACTATATCTGCTATCTCTGCCGTAGTGGTGTAGCATTTCTTGATATCAAAACTGGCCATTGTCTCACTCGATTTCGGCAGACCTGAAAGATGTGCAGAGAAGTCCAACAATGTTTGTCGAGTTTTTGTTTGAACCTTTAGCGACCGTGTCATAAGATTGCTAACGGTCCCTTTTGTTTCGCCGACCAGATAAAAATTCAATGTAAAATATGAAAGTTCATCGGTGTAACTTCTCAGGGATCTAAAATCGAGGAATGATCCCTCCTTGAGATCCAGGCCCATATAGACCTTCCTAACATAGTCAGAAAAGTCACTGAAATCATCAAATCTCATGGAGTAATAGTCAGTAACAAGTCTTGAATAGCCGTCGTCATAGAACATATCATCAATAAATATCTCCTTACGGGTAATGGTATCCTGGCCATTGTATTCCTGCACGTCCCCAAGACGTATCATTCCGCTAAAGCTTTTTATGTTTAGTCCGTTACCCTCTTTAAACGAGAGATCGTCCAGTTGTACCGTCACATCTTCGCCAATATGGAGGTTACGTGCGGAGAGATTTATATCATTTACAACTATATTGCTCCAGTCAATGGTTCTAGGGTCTCTATAAGTTGTGATGTTGAATGTATCCAGAGCCCTGAAAGTGAAGTCCCTTATCTCTATTTTATTAATGCTCAACGATTTAGGCCACTCTCCAGGTACTTTCTCAGTCTCCTCTTTTGTTGTCTCGGCTAGTTCTTCCCCTTGCTGCGTCGTATCCCTTTTCAAAAGCATTGCAAGATTGCTCTCTACGGGGGTTACCTTGCAGATGTTAAATTGAGCACCATCGACAGCTATCTTCCCTGCCTTCATATCTCCGGAAATCAGACTTCGTGCATGAAGATTTATGGAAATTTTTTTCGCATGGATAATAGTGTCGTTTACCGAGCCGGTAACCAGAACATCCTTGACAATCAATCGGTTGAAAAGAGCATACGAAATTTTGCCGACAGATATGTTACCATTGATCTTGTCAGAGAGCACGGAAGAGACCTTATTGCCTACAAATGTCTGGAATGCAGGCATTTGTATTGCAATATAGAGGGTGGTAGGGATAAGTGCCAAGAGGATTACCACCGCGAGAACTATTTTTTTCCAGGTCTTGATATGCTTTAGTTTTCAGTATATCAAACAAAAATACGAATTTTTGCTAATTTTGCGTACAAATTTCAATCCAAATTGAAGATATGGCGACAATCCTTGCGATAGAATCCTCATGTGACGATACTTCTGCGGCGGTGCTTAGGGAGGAATATCTGCTATCCAATGTCATGGCTTCTCAGGAGGTTCATAAAAAGTATGGAGGTGTAGTGCCTGAACTTGCTTCTCGGGCGCATCAGCAGAATATTCTTCCGGTGGTTGCTCAGGCTCTGGAAGAGGGCGGTGTGACCATAGGAGAGTTGGATGCCGTCGCATTTACCAGAGGTCCCGGACTACTCGGATCGCTTTTGGTTGGTACTTCATTTGCCAAAGGAGTGGCTATTGCTATCGGTAAGCCTCTGATTGAAGTCAATCACCTTCAAGGCCATATACTCTCTCACTTCATCAGGATTGAGGGTAGGGAACACCGGGAACCGAAATTTCCTTTCCTTTCGCTACTCGTCTCCGGAGGACACACACAAATTGTTAGGGTCAATGATTATCTTGACTTTGAAATACTAGGTCACACGATAGACGATGCCGTAGGAGAGGCATTTGACAAGTGCGCTAAATTGCTCGGCCTGGGTTATCCGGGAGGTCCCATAGTAGACCGTCTTGCAAAGGAGGGAGATCCCTCTGCATTCCGTTTTGCAAAGCCCAACATATCCGGCCTGGACTATAGTTTTAGCGGTATAAAGACCTCGCTTCTCTATTTTCTCAGGGATAAAAAAGCGGAGAACCCTTCATTTATCGAAGAGAATAAGAGAAACATCTGTGCCTCCTTCCAGAGGGATCTGATAGAGATTCTACTCAAGAAACTAATCCTTGCCTCAAAACAGACAGGTATCAGGGAAATCGCCCTCGGTGGTGGAGTTTCCGCCAACTCGGAACTAAGGGAGCGTATTTCTCTCGAAGGAGAAAAAAGGGGATGGAATGTTTTCCTCCCCGAATTCAAATTTACTACCGACAATGCGGCAATGATAGGTATAGCCGCTCTTTACCGCTACAGGAAGGGGCTTTTTTCACCTATAGATGTAGCCCCCATATCACGTGCGGCGGATTACAGCCAACCTTAGCAGCCCCCACAAGAAGAGCAGTTGCCTTCGCAACCATGCATGGCTCTCTCTCCGTGAAGTCCGTTGGTAAGTTCATCTTCAGTAGCCTCCCGTACTCCAATGACTTCTCCTTTAAAATGGAGTGATTGTCCGGCCAGTTCATGGTTGAAGTCCATTTTTACACTTTCCTCGCTCACTTCCACAACCTTACCCGGGATTACCCCACCCATCTGATTCATCATGGGGATGTAATTGCCTGGTACGAGAAGGTCTTCCTGGATCACACCGTCAACTTCAAATATGTTTTTGGGAAGGTCTACTACTGCTTCGGGATTGAAGGTACCATAACCCTCTGCTGCCGAAAGAACAAAGTCAAATTTGTCGCCTACACGCTTGCCGAGGAGATTTTCTTCAAATTTGGGAAGCAGATAGCCCATACCCATTATAAAATCAAGTGGATTTTCTTTATTGCAGGAGTCTTTGGTCTCGCCATTGACTTCCAGATTGTAGATTAGAGATACTACTTTGTTGTCTTCAATTTTCATTTTATAGAATTTTTCGGTTATTACTAAATTATTAAGCTTCGGCTATGGCGGTAGCAACTTCACCGTTTTCTACGGGGATACGGCGTATCTTGTATCCCATAGCCACTACGATAATCGAAATTACAGGAGTGATAAAGCAGAAGAACGCGTAGGGAAACCAGGTCATACAGGCAACCCCAAGAACACCGGCTTGTGCTACCGCGCAGGTATTCCAAGGTACCATTACCGAGCTCACTGTGGCTGAGTCCTGCAATGTTCGGCTCAACATTTCAGGGGCGTAGCCCTTTCTTCTGTAAACATCACTAAACATCCTTCCGGGTAGCAATATGGCCATATATTGGTCTGCAAGTATTATGTTGCAGAAAATACAGGTAAAAATGGTGGAGGTTACCATACTAACCAGGTTATGCATAAAACGAAGCATGCTTTCGGTTATGGTTTGAATCATCCCGCTGGCGGAGAGAGCACCTCCAAGCATTATCACACAAATAATGATCCAAACGGTATTGACCATGCCACTCATACCTCTTGTAGAGGCCAGAGTGGTGATCATAGGGTCGTTGGTCTCAATTGAAATCTCACTGGACAGCATCTTGAGTGTGGTGTAGAAGAACTCTTTGAAACTGCCCATTCCGGTAACAATCTGTTCAATTATTTGCGGCTGTGCCCAAAAAGCAACCAGCGCACCGACAAAGGCCGATATAAAAAGAGTAAGAATAGGGGGTACTTTCTTGAAAATCAGGTAAATGGTCACAACAGGGATCAATAGTAGCCATCCGGATATATTGAAGGTTCCCTGAAGGGCAACAAGTTGCACACCCACATCCACATTCGAGGAAGTGGGTATGAAGAAGCCTGCCAGGCCATAAATTATAATACAGATGATTGTGGCCGGTATGGTGGTGATGAGATTGTATCTGACATGTTTGTAAAGGTCAACTCCGGCAACTGAAGCGGAAAGATTGGTGGTATCGGAGAGAGGAGAAATCTTATCCCCCAAATAGGCTCCGGAGATGATGGCGCCCGCAAGCCAACCGGTGGGGATGCCAACTATTTGACCTGCATTGAGCATTGCCACTCCTATAGTACCTACGGTAGTCCATGAGCTGCCCGCAAGGATGGAAATGATGGAGCAGAGCACAAATGTCACCAGCAAAAAGATAGAGGGATGGATAAGTCTCAGACCATAATATATCATCGTAGGTACCACTCCTGAAAGCATCCAGGTTGATGTTAGTGCCCCAATCATCAGCAGGATAAATATGGCTTCACTCGTTTTGCTCATATTGTCGCCCATAGCATCTGCAAAACGCTCCCAGGGTACTTTTAAATGGAGCATTCCTATAAGACAAGCCACAATCGCAGCAGTTACGAGAGCTATTTGAGAAGGTCCGCTGGTGACATCTTCACCAAATATGACTACTCCTATAGCTAATATCGCTATAAGTATCACTACCGGAACGAGTGACAGGATAAGACCCGGTTTTTTCTCTTTTTTATTATTCTCCATCAGAGTCCGTTAAAATTGACATTTGAGAAGCAGAGTGAAGGTAACTGCCATTTGCGACTTTCCATTTGGTCATCAGCGGCAGCCATTAGATTGTTCCACAAGGTTATCAGGTTACCGGAAACTAGCATTTCATTTACAGGGTGTACTATTTTCCCATCGTGGAACAGAAAGCCCTCAATACCGTAGGAGAAATCTCCTGTGGCGGCATTACAGTTGCCTCCGTTAAACTGCGTGACATAAATACCTCTGTCCGCTCTCTTAAATATATCCGGCAAAGATAATTTATTATTTGATAAAAGTGCGTTTTTAGGCATCATCACCACCGAAGGTGTTCCGATAGTTACATCCAGCGATAGTTTACGACTATAATAGTTATCTATGAAAAAATTGCATATAGTACCGCCGGAAATTATATTCCGCTCTTTAGTAGCTATGCCTTCAATATCGAATAGACGAGAGAAGGAGTTGCCTCTAGTGTGTGGCATATCTTTTAGTGAAACATTTTCCCCAAAAACCTTTACTCCGAGTTTGTCCGCCAAGAATGAGTTACGTGTATGGAGAGAGCCCCCCTTAAGAGCATCGATGATGGGGATGACCAGAGTTGAGACAATGGTACTATCCACAATCATATTATATGAGCCGGAGGTCAATTTGACCGGTCCGATACTTTCGATCGCCCTCTCCAAAGCTTTCGTTCCACATCCTTTATAGCGGAGATTCTTAAAGAAAACTTCATCTTCATACCAATTTCTTTCGGGTTTCTCGTCGCCTTTACCGGAAACCGAACAGTTGGCGCTGACGGAAAAACCGGATTTGCGCTGATATCCCTCAAATCCCATACTATCTGCAATGAAGCGCTCCTCAGTATAATCGCCGTATTCACTCTCCGCTGAAATTACCCTTTTATCCGATAGCATCTCGGCAGAGACTTCTTGCGCAATGACAACTCCTCTGGAGGGAGGGCGGGTATCAATGGAAGGGTCAAATTGTTGAAGATCAGGTCCTGTGCCCTTATAGCAGATCTCCCTGTCAGGTAAAGTCCGGAATTCATCGGGAGTCATCAAAAGAGTAGCTCTAACAGCATCAGCAGTAAACTGCCTCAGCGTTTTGTCATCCATCAGGTTTGTAGAAAAAGAGCCGTACCTGCCTTCGGCGAAAATATATAAATATAGAGCGGAGCTTGCAGCCTGATAAAGACGGTCAATCTCACCATTTAGCAATGCAACCATATCCCCTTTGCCTCTTTCGAGAGTAACGCGCGCATTCGTTGCACCTGCATCCAGCACCATTTGGAGGGCTTTTATAGTAATATCTCTCATCAGTTACTTCCTCCTACCGTAAGTGATTTTACAAGTATTGTTGGCATACCGCACGAGACAGGGCATTGTTGTCCCTTACCGCATGTCCATGTGCTGTCCTCCATTTTCCCATCTGAAGCCACCTCCAGGATATCTTCAAGGGCTTTGGGTCCATTACCAATCACATTGATATCCTTGATGGGGTAGGTGAGGCGTCCATTCTCAATCATTCGTCCGCTTTTGACAAAAAATGTAAAGTCTCCTGCACCGATTTGTACCTGACCGTTCCTGAATTTATCCACGTAGATACCTTTTTGTACACCGGAAATAATATCCTCAGCACTTACGGAGCCGTTTTCCATATAGGTGGCGCGCATTCTTGGAATAGGCTCAAATCTGAAAGACTCCCTGCGTCCATTCCCTGTGGGTGCCAAATTGTAGTGCTGGGCACTTATTCGATCATGAAGATAGGAGGTGAGAACTCCTTCCGTAATCAGCATAGTTTTCTGACCGGGTACTCCCTCGTCATCAACATTGAGAGAACCTCTGTTGGAAGGGATTGTGGCATCATCTACTATATTTATCGATTCGCTGCATATCTTTTTTCCCATCTTGTCGGAAAAGATGGATATTCCTTTGCGGTTGAAATCCGCCTCGAATGCATGTCCGATCGCCTCGTGGAGCAGAATCCCCGATCCTCCTGCACCCATTACTACCATCATTTCACCTCCTTGGGGACGTACGGCCTCCAGTACCGTAGGAATAGCTTCGAGTATTTCATCAACTATCTCATCTGCAAGTGCTGCGGTAAACATTTCATTTCCCATCCTGAAACTTTTAGAGCCGGTGTAATTGTCAGTCATGCCATTCTGACTAAATACCGCACTGAAAGAGACTGAAGTCATTGGCCTTTCATCACAGTAAAATTCTCCTAGTGAGTTGAAGAACATTATCTTACTTAGAGAAGAGGAACTTTGTCCGATAATCTGCACTATCCTGTCGTCACCATCGGAAAGTCTTGTGTATATCTCTTTTAGATACCCTTTTTTTGAGAAGATGTCCACATCTGCTAATGTATGAACACCGGGATAATAGTTTACTAATTTCAGAGGAGTAAATGGAGCGGTTTTTATTCTATTGACAGGACTCTCTGCAATACGGGCGGCTGCTTGTGCCGCTGCCAGCAGATGTTTCATATCCGTGCTTTCCGAATAGGCATAACCTGTTCTGCCGTTTCGAATGACTCTTATACCGGCTCCAAAATCTATGTCGTTGCGGATAGCATTGACCTCACCGTCGCGTAATGACAACACTTCCAGTGTGCTGTATTCACAAAAAATGTCGGCATAGTCGCCTCCTGAAGAGAGAGCTTCATCCATTAGAAGGATAAGCTGCTCTTTGGTTATATCAAATAATTCGAAAAAATCTTCCATCAATAAAAAAACTACTGCATTGCTGCAGTAGTGTTAGGGGTTAATAATCTCTCATTTGCTGGCAGAGTGATACAAGATTAATAATTCAAATCTCATGGGCTTTTACCCTTACAATCTCTCCTTGACGGGCAAATGCCAATTCAGAATTGTCTTGTTTTTTTTCCTGTACGAGCCTCTCAAAAGTGATGTTCAAACCTAGCAGAATAGTTTCTCTAAGTTCTCTCGTCTCTAGTTCGCTCATAATTGATCAGTAGGTTATATAAGGTTTTATTATGTATTTTAGTCACAATGCTTTTACCACCTTCGGCGATGATATTACTCGGGTTATTGGAGTTATCAATCAATATCCAGTAATCACATACCGGAATATAGAGAGTGAAGAGGTTGCTGATGCCCACATCATAACGTCTGCGAATGGTGGCTTCTGGAACATAGTGTCCGCCCGCCTCAACCCTGAGTTTTACCCTTTCGACTGCCAGTTCCGGCATTTTGAGCCAGAAATATACAAGAGTCACAACGTAGCCCTTTTGTTGAGCTCTTACTATGACCCTTGTAAGCGTTCTTGTGGCCAGGGTGGTCTCTACTCCAAATGTCTCCCCTTTGTCAATCAACTCATCAATCCTCTCCATCATCAACCTGCTAGCCCTTATGGCAGACTCTTCCGGGTTGTTGGGGGACAAACGCTTTGCAATCTCGTCCGAATTGACAAACTCATCACAATTGAGCATGTCGGGCAGTATCGTGTAGGATGCGGTGGTTTTCCCTGCGCCGTTGCAGCCTGCTATAATATAAAGTCTAGGCATATCCTCACCTCAATCGAAAACAAAAATAATAAAAATATATATGTAATTGGCAAATTTTATATTGTTTTTTTTCAACAACAACTATCGCAAATCTCCCCCTTTTTATGTGTTATCCCATATCCGAAAAGCGCAAAATCTCCTCTACAAGGGTCTGTGGGAAATATTTCCTTGAGGAAGGATGTTATTTCCAACGCTGTTGATAAATCCATGCTTTTACGTGAGGTAATGCCGAGCATTGATGCAGTACGGTGGACATGGACATCGAGCGGTATGATAAGGTCGGCAGGTGAGGTTTTTTTCCACAATCCAAGGTCAACTATGCCGTCATCACGTACCATCCAGCGTCTGAGCAGGTGTATCTTTTTGTTGGCAGCCTTCAGGTCGCTTTTCTGCCCGTATATCTCAGTCCTGAAAAGGTCGGGAGTAAGGGATTCGAGGGAGTCGTAGTTCGTGTAGAATTGACGAAGCCTAAAACAAATGCCTGCAAAGTCACTCCATTTGACTGTCCTATGGAGAGATATCCTTTCGTTACGCCATTTTCCCTCCATAACATACCTGTATGGTTGCCACTTCATCTCATCGAAAGCTCTGTTACCATTCCTTACAATCATATCCCTTCGCCCCCAGGCAAGATGTGCTGCAATCACGGCAGCAATTTCAACATCTTTCAAGGAGTCCTTGCCCGAAAGGCTCAATTGTGCGATTTTTTTTGGAAAAATCACAGGGTCCGACTCGAAATATTCGGGGCGGTTGTACATATCGGCATATTGGGTAAGGAGCTCTTTCACAATGGCTGTTCCCGGTTTAAAAAAGAAAGGTGACCTATAAAAGCCACCCCTCAAATATAAACAAAACGCCTTGAGGCTTATTTCTTCTTATTCTTGTATCTGCTGTAGAACTTGTCAACGCGACCTGCGGTGTCTACAAGCTTCATCTTGCCGGTATAGAAAGGGTGTGAAGTGTTTGAAATCTCGACCTTTACTAAGGGGTACTCAATGCCGTCAACCTCAAGGGTTTCTTTTGTGTTGACGCAAGAGCGTGTGATGAACACATGGTCATTTGACATATCCTTGAAAGCTACAAGACGGTAGGATTCGGGATGTATACCTTTTTTCATCTTATCGGTTTGTTAAGTGTTAAAATCTTTTTCGGGCTGCAAAAGTAGAAATAATTTGGTGAATGGCCAAATATTTTGCCGCTTTTTGTAACTTTGCCCCATATTTTCAAGCCAATCATACAAATTTTTTGATCATATGACACTAATTAAATCAATCTCGGGTATCAGAGGAACTATCGGTGGCGCTCCCGGCGATGCACTGACTCCGGTTGACATCGTAAAATTTACCTCGGCTTACGCTCGTCAGCTACAAAGAAAGTTTCCATCCAAAAAGCACTATAAGGTGGTTGTGGGCAGGGATGCCCGTATCTCCGGAAAGATGGTGGACTCCATTGTCTGCGGCACATTGATGGCTTGCGGTATTGATGTAGTGAATGCCGGTCTGGCATCAACTCCCACAACCGAAATGGCAGTGATATTCGAGAAAGCCGACGGTGGTATCATTCTCACCGCTTCGCACAATCCTAAGCAGTGGAACGCTCTCAAGCTTCTAAACGAGAAGGGTGAGTTCCTGACGGCTGAAGAGGGTGCTGCCCTTTTGGAGGTTGCCGAGTCTAATGATTTTGATTATAAGGATGTCCATTCACTCGGTCGGATGGAGTATAAGGATTTCACCCGGGCACATATAGATGCTGTGTTGTCATATCCTCTCGTGGATTTAAAAGCTATTAAAGTTGCAGGTTTCAAGGTGGTCCTTGATGCCATCAACTCTGTCGGAGGCATAGTGATGCCGAAGCTTTTCGAGGCACTTGGAGTGGAGTGTGTCACAATCAATGGTGAGCCAAATGGCCAGTTCGCCCACAATCCCGAGCCGGTTCCCTCCAATCTCACCGATCTCTCCGCCGCGGTCATTGCAGCCGGAGCGGATCTAGGGGTTGCGGTAGATCCTGATGTGGATCGTCTCGCTTTCATTTCTGAGAATGGTGAGGCTTTTGGCGAGGAGTATACACTTGTAGCTGTTGCCGACTATATCCTATCGCATAGAAAGGGTGCAACCGTCTCCAACATCTCCTCATCCAGAGCCCTTAAGGATGTGACCGAGGCCCACGGATGCAAATATTACTCCTCTGCCGTAGGAGAAGTCAATGCCTCTACCATGATGCAGCAGGTCAATGCAGTCATCGGTGGAGAGGGTAACGGCGGTGTAATAGTTCCGGACTTCCACTATGGTCGTGATGCACTTATTGGGGCAGCACTGTTTTTGAGCCATCTGGCTCATAAAAATCTTTCTGCATCTGCTCTGCGTGCAACCTATCCCGACTATTATTTGTCCAAAAATAAAATAGAGATTTCCGACTCCGGAGTGATTGACTCACTTTTGGAAAAGGTAGAGAAACACTATTCAGCCGAGCGAATAACCACAATAGATGGCCTTAGAGTGGATTTTGACGAGGAGAGGAAATGGTTTGTGCTGAGAAAATCCAATACCGAGCCGATAATTCGAATCTACGCTGAAGCCCCCACCGAAGCCGCTGCGGAGGCTCTTGCACAAGAAGTAATCTCCATACTCTCCTAACCCGTACTCCGTACCCAGTGCCCTGTAACCCGCACAATGTAACCCGTACCCCATAACCCACACCTAGTACCGATTAACTACATACTACAAACTACTCACTACCCACTAAAAAATGTTTTCTTTCCGCACTACACCCCTTTTCGAGCAACCAGACCTGGTACTTAGGCAGGGTAGGTTAGCCATGCTTTGCAATCAGGTGGCCTGGCACCCTGACAAAGGGGAGTATCACTTTGAGACTCTCGCCCGAGAAAGGAATCTTGTGCGCATTTTCATGCCGGAACACTCATTGTACGGTGAATGTTGTCCCGGTGTCGAGATGGTGGAAATAGGTGATTCGGTTCCTCCGGAAAAACTTCAGGATATAGATGCGCTGATTATAGAACTTCAGGATGTGGGGGCCAGATACTGTACGGCTACTCGCACCTTACTCAAGCTTTTCTATGACCTTCACCGCTCCGGAAGCGATATCTCCATTTATGTTATGGATAGGATCAACTCCTCAGGTCGTCAGGTTGAGGGAACTATGGGAGTGATGGGTCTCCCGCACAGGCATGGACTCACCTTTGGTGAGATAGCCAACTTCTTTTATTATGAGCTGGGCGCAAAATTTCACCTGCATATCATTTCAGCGGAGGCGGAGCAGGTCAATAAAGAGCTGATGCCCTGGAGCATTCCTCCCTTTTCCGATTTTGCAGGGCTATTTACATCCCATTTCTATAGCGGTCAGTGTCTCTGGATGGGAACCAATGTCAGCTATGGCCACGGCACCACGCGTCCCTTTGAACAATTCGGTGCACCTTTTATGGAGCCGCTTTATGACTTTAACCGCAAAAACGGATTTAAGAATTGGAATGATCCTTCCAATCCGCTCTACGATAATAGTCTCTACATAAGGTGGTGCAGATTTGAGCCGGCTTACGGTATATGGAAAGATGAGGTTTGTTTCGGTTTTCATCTGATGTTTATCCCCGGACATACCTATCATGCCCTCAACCACGCACTTCGTTCGATAAGATTTATACGTGAGCAATTCCCTGACAACTTTGAATATGACTCACTCGAGCCGCTTCTTCAGGACAATATGCTATTAAGTTACGTTTCCGGCGAAATTGATTGGGAATTGACCAGTGAACATATCAAGACTGAGGAGCAGAAATGGCTTCGTAAAGTGAAGAAATATCTGCTTTATGGGGATTCCCCCTGGCGCGTTAAATAATAAAACATGGATAAGAAGGATTATAAGATATTGTTTGTTTGTCTCGGTAATATTTGCCGTAGTCCGATGGCTGAATTTATCATGAAACACAAGGTTGCTGAATCAGGTGTGGAAGAGAGGTTTGAGATAGCATCTGCCGGTACGAGTGATGAAGAACGCGGTAACCCTGTTTACCCGCCTGCCAGGAAGATGCTATATCGCCATGGCATCAGTTGTGACGGAAAATATTCCCGTCAGATAGTTCCCGAAGATTACCACTATTATGATCTGATTATCGGGATGGATTCATCAAATATTAGTGACATGTATTATGCCTTTGGCGGTGATCCCGAAGGGAAAATCCGGCTGTTGCTCGATTATACGGGACATTCACGAAATATAGCAGATCCCTGGTACACCGGAGACTTCCAGGCTACATGGGATGATGTTAACGAGGGTTGCAATGCTCTTTTGGCTGATCTAGGCTTCATTTGATTTTTCCAAAATCCCTAAAAAGTGTTATATTCACCTCTAAATTTGTGAACTATGAGACTATTATCGATCCTATCGGCTCTGCTGCTTTTTGCCGGGAGCCTTTTTGCACAACCTTTGACACAAACTAAGAGTACCCTGACTCCTGCTCAGGAGCATTTCTCGGACATGAGATTCGGTGTATTCATCCACTGGGGCATCTACAGTATGCTAGGGCAGGGCGAATGGGTGATGCAGAACCAGGATATCCACTGGCAGGAATATGAAAAAATGGCCGGTGCATTCTATCCCATACATTTTGATGCCAAACAATGGGTCTCTGCAATCAAAGATGCGGGTGCACGCTATATCTGCATCACTTCGCGCCACCACGACGGTTTCTCGATGTGGAATACCGCTCAGTCGGAGTACAATATTGTGGATGCTACTCCTTTTGGCCGTGACGTGCTCAAGGAGTTGGCTCAGGAGTGCGAACAACAGGGTATTCAGCTCCACTTTTACTACTCCACCCTGGATTGGCGTAGAGAGGACTATCCTCGCGGACGTACAGGACGCGGATGTGGGAGAGGCCCGCAGCAGCCCATAGATAACTATTTCAACTTTATGTACGCACAGTTGACGGAGTTGCTGACCCAATATGGTAAGATCGGATGTATCTGGCTGGACGGTCATTGGGATCATGAGGAGGATCCGGTGGAGTTTGATTGGCGTTATGACACCCTATATCCGCTGATCAAATCGCTTCAGAACGATTGTCTCATTGGAAATAATCACCATCTTGACCCCTTCGAGGGTGAGGATATTCAGATATTCGAAAGGGATGTACCGGGTGAAAATAAAATCGGATTAATGCAGGGAGGAGTAAGTGAAAATCTCCCTCTGGAAACTTGCCAGACTATGAATAACTCCTGGGGATACCGTATCAAAGATCAAAACTACACGAGTGCTCCCGAACTTATCCGTTATTTGGCCTATACTGCGGGTCGCAATGCAAATCTTTTGCTCAATGTCGGCCCTCAGCCCGATGGACGCATCCCTGCTGCAGCTCTGGAGAGGTTGGCAATCATGGGGGAGTGGCTCTCTAAAAATGGAGAGTCAATCTACGACACACGTGCCACTCTGATTCCGCCACAACCATGGGGAGTAGTGACACACGGTAAATCGGTCACCAAAGATGGCAACCCTTCCACCCTTTATCTTCATGTGTTTCCGAAAGATCTCGCTTCGAGTAGGAGCGGTGTAGCAGTTGAAGGGGGCATCCGCATTTTCATACCTTTTGATGGGATTCCGAAGGTACGCAGCGTAGTTTCGCTTGTGGATGGTACTGCAATTCCCTTCCGTCGCTGCCAGGAAGGCCTGTTTGTGACAATACCGCCGGCAATGCTTGATGACACCCCTAATTGTGTTATTAAAGTGGATATGTAAGGGGTGTGAGTTTCGAGTTTCGGTTTTCGAGTTTCGTTGAGGAGTTTGGATCAGATTTTCGTATTTATGAATGAGATTTCTTCGTAATTCAAAGAGGAAGCAAAAACTTCAAATCCATTTTTATTCAATAATTCCGTAATCTGCTTCGATTTAATCTCTTCAGGATAAAAACGATCATGAAATTCTACGAGAAGTTGCTTTATGGTCACTTTGGAATTCATGAGGGTTTCCAATACTTCGTATTCAGCCCCTTCAATATCCATTTTTACAATATCAACGTGTTGATGACCGAGTTCATTCGAAATATCATCAAAGCTTTTCATTTTAACCTCTATATACCCTTTGTCGCTTACAAATTGGTTTAAGAGCAATGAGCCGCTTATACCTTTGCCCTCTTCAGGTAAATAGAATTTTTCAATCCCCGTTTTCGTGGAAATCCCATAACCATAAAAAGCAAATAGCGGTTCTATTGGAAGCGAGTTGATATAATCAATGGATGTTGGAGTGGGGTCAAAACCAAATACCTTGCATTTATGCCTGGATATTATTTTTCTGTCAAAGCTAATGTCTTTTCCTATTCCAAATGAATAAACAATAGAATGTTTGTCTATTAAGTGAGGATTAACATAGAAGCCGCCGTAACTATTTCCATACCATTTCTTTTTGCATTTGATTGTAGGCTTAAGGTGATCGATCTTTTTAGAATCAATAGAGAATCGCATCCTAACCTTTCTTCGGTAATAGTAAAAGTTTTCTTTTTTCTCGCTGACAATTTTTTTTAGCTGCTTAGCAGAATACATTCCAGTGTTTCTTACAAATTGATTTTAAATAATAATATTAAACCGCTACTTCATACAGTCGTGTGCTGATTTTCTTATTTCAGGCTGTCACTTACTTGGGACTTGGTCCATATTCAGTATCCGGTCTCTACTTTTGTTAAGTGAAATAAATTCAAATTTAATAAATGAAGAGGAGATAATCAAGCTTGTTTTAAGTAAATGTCCGGATTATTGGTCTGGGTTACTTGTGGAGGTGTTTAGCGAGTTGTTATTTTACCCTTTTGTAATGGTAATTGTAGAGGTCACAGCAGGGGGAATATAGATTTAAAGTGTCATTTCCACGCAGTTCAAGATATTTCTCAGGTGGAAACATATTAGGATTTTTTCCCATGGCCGGATCTGGCACTAGTCTGATTTGTAAGAAATCAGTTGTTATGTCGTCAAACTTATGTAGTTCTATTTTTCCATATTCAAACAACTGATTATTTCTTATAAGGCCATAGATTCCTACTCTTTTAATTTCCAAATAATCATAATCTATATCATAACCGGCACCGCTGAAGCCACCTGAGATATCAAATAACTCCCATTTTCCATAAACCATCAGGAAATCAGTCGGAATAATTTCCTTAGAATAATATTTATCGGATTTTACGGAGTCCAAATTGGATATCCTGCCCTCACTGTCGCAGCTCATAAGCGACACGATGAGAAGTATAAAAGTGATCGATTTTATAATTCTATTCATAATATTTTGGCTGTTAGCTTTAATTTTGCAAAAATCAATCCTCAATATTCAAATAATATGAGCTCCGAAAAAGCAAAATTTTTCTACGACTCACGTTATTTGAAATATATCTAGGTAGATAATTACCCGAAACTTACCAAACCATCAAAACACCACTCATACTCGCAATCCACAGAACTTAATCGCACATTGCGACACATCAAACTATAACACGCAACCCGTACTCTGCAACGCGCAACTACAATGCTATTCCAAGTTTCAACATTGCACCTGAGTTGATATCACCATTTATATAGGGCTGAGTGAATGCTTTGACTCCCACTAAAAACCTATCGGTTATCAGGAATGAGCTTTCAATAACTACATTGTAGCCGAATGAATTACGGTTATCAAACTTACAACTGTTATTAATTAGAACCCTATTTACCCAATATTGCGAAGAAATATAAGCATCTGATATATTATAATAAGTCAAACCCGTACCGATCCTGAAGTCCAATCTTCCGGTATTCTTAAATGGTGAGATGAAAATATTTAAATTTCCTTGTGTGAAAGAGCTGGTTTCGAAAACTCCACGATTGCTGCGTCCCAAATTTATTGATATCGAACTAGAGAAATATTTGTTAAGCTTTATGTTCAACTCGTTTTCATAATTAAATGTTCTCATATCACCTGTTCCAAGCAATGAGAGACCTGCGCCAAGTCTTACATCTACTTTTCTTACATTTTCTTGTCCGAATAACTGGGCGCTGAAGAAAATAACTAAAAGAGAAATAATGAGTTTAGTCTTCATTTTTAATTGGTTTTAATTATTAGAAACTGCGAAGGTAATAACTATGCGCCTTTTATTTATTAAAATCATAATTAATCCCAATATAACCGAAAAGGCCGTCACGAGTCGTTTTCCCTGCAAGATATCCCTTTGTCTTATATCCGATTTGAGTTAAAATATTGAATCCGCTCGCCACATTAAATTCCATAGTAGAACTCACGGCAATTCCCTTTCCGAAGAACCCGTAGAAATCCTGTGACCAAAAATCCACCTGACCGAGCAGATTAAACCTTTTGGTTTTGACTATATCAGGCGCAGAAAGACCAAGCCCGTTATTTTTAAAGGGGAAACCATATTTAAAATAGAGATTATAAAATCGGCCTGCTATTCTCAAATAATTAGTAAAGTAGAGTTCAGGACCCAATATAGAAGTATTGAAAAAAGTCCCGTATGACCAACTGAAGTTTTCATTACCAAAATAGTAGGGTCTTTTACCCTTCAACTCACTGCCAAAAAAGGCACCTGCCTGCCTGTAAAGATTGATATCCAGCAAATTCCAAACAACGGACAATATTCCGGCCTTATTATAAAATTTAACCAGATCCAGATTTACACTGCCGTCGGCATTAAAAACTTCCCATCCTCCTTTCATCCAAATCATTTTAGTAAAATTCACGGGATCTCCACCCTCCAATTTCCAAGTTTCAGGGTCCTTTGGACTTTGATGAGCAAAGACATAAGTATAAAGAGGGTACATGATTCGATTTCCGAAAGCAACTCCATATTCATCATTATAAAGGCCGTCATACCTAAAAAAATCATATTGAATATCCCTGGCAATTAAATAGTTGGCCTCAAATCCGCCAATTAGCGCCAAGATATGGTGATCGGGAGTTGCATCAGCAGGCAATTCCAATTTACCAAGGACTCCGGGAAATTGAAGTTTGACAAAGGAGAATTTGCCACCTACCTGATTCGTTCTGAGCATGTGCCCAAATTCATGAGGCCATAGCATGGAAGACCATTTCCCAACCCAAGACCATGTAATACCTGTAATGATTCTGAGGGTTTTATTTTTTATTTGCGGAGCCAACCCTCTGTGATAGGCATCGCTGAATAGTTTTAATCCCGTTCTGAAGTTTTCCGAACTGTTTAAAACATCCTGTTTTATAGCATAAATAAGAGTGTATTCTCTGTGGAAGGGATCCGGTTGGATTGATGTTGTGTCTGTTTGTACAACGTGTAGTGTCGTATCTGTCTCTCCTACAAACAATGTTGTCTCTGTTTGCACAGCTTTGTAGATGGTGTCCGGTTGTCCAATTCTGAGAGTAGTGTCTGTTTGCGCAATGTTGAATGTCGGATCCATTTGCCCGGTACGTAATATCGTATCTGATTGTCCAGAGTGGAGCATCGTATCTGTTTGTCCGACACAGACTTGAGACAAAAAGATTATATGATAAGCCATTATTAATAGGCTTAAGTATATAGTTCTATTCATGGTGTCAGTTTCTCTTTAGGTGAGTACTTAATGTTATGTTTCCCTTTTTTTGACTTGAAAAAATCGTAAAACCCATTAGCCATTCTCTCAAATCATTACGAAGTTAATTGTTTTTTCAATAACCTGTACAGAAAAACGCAACCTTTCAGAAGGAAATTGTTGAATAATGGGTCTTGTGGCAAAAACTGTAAACTTTGTTTGAATAAATGTAAAGTTTATTTGTCAGTATGAAAATTTTGTTTTACATTTGCAAGGAAAACATTCTATAAATATGAAGACAAATAACTTATTACTACCGCACTATTTTCAGAAAATAGGCTGGGGCCTTTTCATTTTCTCATTTATTTTTTTTGGCGCAAGCCTCTATGCTTTTAATAAATTAGAACTATTTGATCAGAATTATAGCCGTTACGGAACTATGATCCTTTATCTTCTTCTAATTTTTTCAGCACTTTTCGTAGCTTTTGCAAAAGAAAAAATAGAGGACGAGTTAATACAAAACATTAGATTTACCTCTATCGTAATTACTGCCTATATTTCGTTTTCAATATTTATGATAGTATGGATATTTTATGCAATTAATCACGCATTTCGTTTTACCACTTTCTATCTAGATTTGAGATTGGTCAATCCTGTCACAATGTTTATGCTTTATGTTGTGATATTCAGAACGAGGCTGTTTATTTCCAAAAGGGGGTTGAAAAATGAAGAATAATATAAGGGTAGAACGGGCGATAGTGAAGATCTCGCAGCAGCAGTTGGCTGACGAGATTGGGGTAAGCCGTCAAACCATAAATGCGATTGAATTGGGGAAGTATGTGCCCTCTACTATTCTCTCCCTAAAAATAGCCAGATACTTCGAGAAAGCCGTTGAGGAGATATTTCAGCTGGAAGAGGGGGAGTGATCCATTATTAATAATAGGCGTAGTCAAGTCTTAGTACTATATAGCATACGCTATCAGCTTGGACGGTTATAGGATTAATGCCACCATATCCATCTCCGCCGTTTGCATAAAACTTTTTGCCCTCACGTATAAATATAGAGTACTTTCCAAGCTTTAGTTCCGTTTGGAAAAATCCACTCTTATCCGCCTTGCAAGTTGCAATCAGCTTCGTATTGACTCCATCATATAATGGTCCCCAACCCTCAACATCCTTTATAGTCGTATACTCGTAAATATTCAGAGTCCGCGATATCGTATAGGTACGACAAGTCGATCCAGGCCCGATTATCGGCATACAATTGCCCTCCACCTTCAGCAGAGTTCCCGCAATCCCGGCATTGATGGTGATTTTACTCTTATTATTCTCAATAATAGTATCGAGATTCCCCGAATAATTCGGATCATCCTGAATCTCACACGAGGCAAAAAATAGAAGGAGAAAGGGGAGGAGACGGAGGGGGTTCATGGTTCAGCGTTAGGGTACTTTTCTTTATATTGATTGATTACCTGATCGTAATTTAATTGTGCGAATACATCATCCTCAAACTGATAGCCGGTGTCAACACATTGATAGGTATGGGACAAAATTTCAAATTCCTCATTTCGGAATCTCAATATTCTACGCTCCTTTCTAACAATCATTTCCTTATTTGTAAACGGACTTTTCATTTTTACTTGTGTTTGCTTTCTATGCCTTCCTGCTCTTCTGCCAATACTTGAAAATGAAAAGGTATTTTAGTTTGTTTCAATAACTGTTCGACTCTTCTCTTGGCAAGGTCAATATATTCTTGGCTTATGTCGAAGCCAATAAATTTTCTGTCAGTTTTTAAAGCTGCAACGGCAGTTGTTCCACTACCCATAAATGGGTCTAAGATAATGTCACCTTTAAAGGAATAAAGTTGTATTAATCTATAAGGTAATTCTTCCGGAAAAGGTGCAGGGTGCCCAATCCTTCTTGCACTTTCTGCGTTCATTGTCCAAATTGATTTTGTCCACTCCATAAATTGCTCTTTTGAAATGGTGTTATCCTTTTTGCCTTTATCTCTTCTATAATCACCTTTGGAGAAAACTAAAATATATTCGTGAACATCTCTTAAAGTCGGATTAGTAGCACTTTGCCAACTGCCCCAAGCTGTAGAAGGGCTAGCACTTGCTGCTTTATTCCAAATTATTTCACCACGCATACTAAAACCAATATCTATCATTATTTTTGAAATGTAATCTGATAGAGGTATATATGGTTTTCTGCCAAGGTTAGCGACATTTATGCAAGCGCGACCACCATTAACAAGAACCCTGAATGTTTCTTTAAATGAGTTTTCAAGAAGTTCTAAATACTCTTTTAAAGATAAATCTTCGTCATATTCTTTTGAAACATTATAGGGTGGTGAAGTTATCATCAAATGAATACAATTGTCTGGCAATTCTTGCATATTCTCTGCGGACCCAAGAATAAATTTATTCTCTAAATTTTCCGGAAAAACATTTTCGTTTTTATCAATAACTTTCTTGTCCCCAAGTTCAGTGTATAACTTGGAGTTGTAAAACTTCGAACTATCGTGATTTATCCTTCCGCTTGTACCAAACGCGCTTGTTTCTGTTCCCTTCTCTCTTTTCATTCTAGTATCGAATAAGTGTTAAAAATTTCTCAGCTTTTGCTTTATCAGTCGACTCCTTGCTCGCAATTTGTATTATCTGTCCAAGTTTTAATTTAGAAATCATTGAAGAAAAATAATGCATATCGTTTGATAAAATAGTTCTGCAATTACGTAATAGTTGTTCTTTGTTTAAAATAGTTTGAAAACCTAATTTTGGAGTTTTTTTTACATAGTCCTCATTTGTCGGCTTTGGATTTAAGGACCAAAATCCTTGAATAACACCCGAACTTTTTAGATAGTCTACTTTATGAATGTAGCTATTAGTTATTGGGCTATTACCCAAAACAACAATGGGTATTTTGGTCGAAGCACTCCCGGAAACACGAATATTTATTGATTTTCCAATTGCTTTTAACATTGAATCAGAACGTAACAATGAAGGATTTCCTTTATGTTGCTTATAATCTCCCATGAATATTACCATATTCGGTTGTGTGAATTTGTAATTCGACACAATGCTCATTTTAATTTCAAAAAGCAGTTTAATACTATCTGGTGTTTGGTTTGTTTTATTTGTGGTACAGAAAGCGAGGTCGGCAGGGGATTGTCTTGTAAGTCCTATCCCTTCACAAACAACGCTGTTTACTGCATATAATCCTAATTTTTGTGCAATTGGTTCAAAAAGTGTTTTACACCATTTTTCGGTAAATTGCCCTATTAGGGAATTCCTGCTTTGCAAAGTTTGACCTTCTGCATCCATGCCTTTTGGGACATAGGCAAAATATCCATCCTTAAGATTATAAAATAGCTGTTCTGGGGAAGCAAAGTTCTTTAGTGCTTCTGTAAAGAATTGAATTTCAGTATCGTTGTTCCAAAGTATCATATTATTTTCATTTTAGCAAAGATAGGTATTTTATCTGTGTCTTTAAGGCTAAAATAGCTAACGTTTGCGTGTATAAATGATAATTTTGAGAATTACGGTTATTTCCCCGTTCATCCACCCATCCACGCTCCGACGCGTAAAATGTTCAATTAATCAAATCCATATCATTCTCAATAAACAAGATTATGCTCTCACGCTTTATTTTACCCTTTCGCCAAGTATTATTTTTGGCATTGTGGTTAAACAACGGTTGAATTGTTTGTAAAATTTTTCCAATCCGGATTTTGTGGCTTCGGCGTGAATTAATTCGTTTTCAAGCTCCCAGTATAAAATATAAGTCACGCTTTGCGGTTTTCTTGTCAACCGGATTGCGGGTTCTCCATTTTTTACCGAATTGAAGTCCTTCTGTCTGTGTGTCCTTTTGATATATTTGACATCAATCACACCTGCAAAGGATTTATGGTGTTTTGCAACCTCTTCGATCAATTGTTCGAATTCATCAACCTTGTTAGGTTTTACCTCATAAATGCAGATTTCTGAAAAAGTGCTCATTTATTTGTCGTTTAGATACTCGTAACAAATATACAAAATTCCCCCACTCCAGTTATAAAAAAATCAGTAAAACATTTCTCTAAATTCCAGATCACTAGCTTATTTTTCCGAATAAAAATCACAAACTCCCCACTAATTCTAAAAGACTTAAACAATAAGTCTATTTGCACACATTTTCCCCTCAAAATATTTCATTTAAACGTTAATTTAAAGTAACTTCGCAGTTTGTTGTCAACAACCCCAATTCTTTGATCGAAATTTTAATTTTTCTATAAGTTATGTCGGTATTAAGCGGCAAAATATCACAAATTATCGGCCCTGTCGTGGATGTCCAGTTTGAAATTCCCAAATCGGGCGAAGTGAGGCTTCCTGCTATAAATGATGCAATTTCGGTCCATCGCAACGGTCACGATATTTACCTGGAAGTACATCAGCACATTGGTGAGAATACCGTTCGCACGGTTGCAATGGATAGCACCGATGGTTTGCGCAGGGGACTCCCCGTTAAAGCACTCGGCTCCTCATTGAGTGTGCCGGTGGGTGACCAACTGAAAGGTCGTCTGCTCAACGTGGTAGGCCGTCCCATAGACGGACTGAAACCCTTAACTCGTGAAACAGAGTATCCTATTCATCGGGAGGCACCCAAATTTGACGATCTGGTTACATCGGAGGAGATGCTCACTACCGGAATCAAGGTAATCGACCTGCTGCAACCCTACCTGAAAGGTGGAAAAATCGGACTTTTCGGAGGTGCAGGCGTAGGCAAAACGGTTATTATCATGGAACTTATCAACAACATAGCCAAAGGACACAAAGGTTATTCCGTGTTTGCAGGAGTGGGGGAGCGTACGCGTGAAGGAAACGATTTGCTGCGTGAGATGATAGAGTCGGGGGTGATAAGATATGGCGAGGAGTTCAACAAGAGCATGGCGGAGGGGCATTGGGATTTGAGTGTGGTGGACTATGACGAGTTGGAAAAATCTCAAACTACCCTTGTGTTCGGACAAATGAACGAACCTCCCGGTGCACGTGCTTCGGTAGCACACACCGGCCTCGCGGTTGCAGAGGCTTTTAGGGACAGTGGCGGTGAAGGAAGCGATATTTTGCTCTTCATCGATAATATATTCAGGTTTGTGCAGGCGGGTTCCGAGGTTTCAGCTCTGTTGGGGCGTATGCCTTCGGCGGTGGGTTATCAGCCCACATTGGCCTCCGAGATGGGTAATCTGCAAGAGCGAATTACCTCTACCAAATATGGTTCAATCACTTCCGTACAGGCGGTGTATGTGCCGGCAGACGACTTGACCGACCCTGCACCTGCTACGACTTTCAGCTATCTGGATGCGACTACCGTTTTGAGCAGAAAGATCGCATCATTGGGTATTTATCCCGCGGTGGACCCTCTGGAGTCCTCTTCCCGTATCCTGAATCCCAATGTTGTGGGTGAGGATCATTATGATACCGCTATGCGGGTAAAGCAGATTCTTCAGCGCTACAAAGAGCTACAAGATATTATTTCCATATTGGGAATGGATGAGCTTTCCGATGAGGATAGGCTCACTGTAAACAGAGCGCGTAAAGTGCAACGTTTCCTCTCTCAACCCTTCCACATGGCGGAACAATATACCGGGCAGCCGGGAGTTATGGTCTCCGTGAAGGATACTATAAAAGGATTTAAGATGATACTCGATGGCGAACTGGATGGTTATCCGGAAGCTTCGTTCATGAATGTGGGAACCATTGAAGAGGCAATTGCGAAAGGTGAAAAGTTGATGAAGCAAGTAAAATAGGTGATGAAGCTACTAATTCGTACCCCGGAATCCAATGTTTTTTCCGGTGAAGTTACCTCAGTAACTTTGCCGGGAACAGTTGGTTCCTTTCAGGTGCTGAAAAATCACGCGCCGCTCGTTTCGTCGCTTACCAAAGGTACGATTTTGTTTGTTGTCAATGAGAATGTCAAGGAAATAGCGATAGAGGGCGGTTTTGTAGAGGTAAAAGATAACATAATAAGTGTATTTATAAACATTTAACTACACACTACTGACTGCAGACTATAAATTTACTACACACTACTGACTACATACTACAGACTATAAATATTTTTGTTTATGAAAAAGGCGGTAAATAGATTATTGATGCTCCATACGGTTCTACTCTTTTTTTTGGGAGTTGCCGGATGGATAATTTTGAGATTTCTTTTTCCCGGGATGGAGGTAAAATTATACTTCATTATTCCGCTCTTTTTCTACCTTATCGGTGTTGTGCTCTTTTGGAGATTTGGTAAAGTTTCGGTCGAAAATCCATTCAAAACAACAACTTTGTATATGCGTATACGTGTTTTGAAGGTACTTGTCTCAATAGTTATCATTGTTCTTTACTGGGTGTTAAATAAGTCCGGTTTCAGGCCATTTGCTATGACCTTTGCAGCCTTTTATCTGATCTACCTTGTTTGGGAAACCGCTCTTTTCCTGAAACTGGAAAAGCTGATCAAAAATAATACGCCTAAAGTTCAGCAGCAGAATAAATGATTTGTAGGTAGATGAAGAAACTTCATTTAACATATAAGCCGATAATTCTTTTAATCGTTCTTCTATTTTCGATAGGAGCGAATGCTCAGGTTGATGGTGCTAATAATACTCAGACCGAAGGAGATACTGCTCAAGTTGAGGAAACCAACGACCTGACTAAAGAAATGCCATCTCAGACCGAGAGCGAGCCCCAAAAGAAGTTTGATGTAAAGGAGTTTATTCTGCATCACCTGGCCGATTCATACGAATGGCAGCTTGTGAGTTCGGAAGATTGGCATGTTTCCATTCCGCTACCTGTAATTTTGCGCAGCAAAACGTCCGGGTGGCACCTGTTTCTCTCATCAAAAATCACTAAGGGAGATCACTATAAAGGTTTTAAGATATCCCATGAAGGAAAATACCAGGGTAAAATAGTCGAGTTAGGCAGCGACGGTAGCGAAATTCGTCCGCTGGATATGTCGCTAACTAAAAATGCTGCATCGCTGCTCCTCTCATCGCTCTTCCTCAGCCTGATTTTCATGGGTGTATCGCGCTCCATTAGTCGCGCTCCCATGGAAGGTAAAAAAGGTTTTGTCGGGTTGATGGAGATGTTTATCATGACGGTGCATGATAGTATAATAAAACCTTCGGTAGGTAAGAACTATAAAAAGTATGCTCCATTTTTGTTGACGGTTTTCTTCTTCATCTTTTTCAATAACCTGATGGGGTTGCTGCCCATTTTCCCAGGCGGGGCTAATGTAACCGGAAATATCGCGGTAACGCTCGTTTTGGCAATGAGTACCTTTTTAGTTATCAACCTGACAGGCTCCAGGGGATATTATAAGGAGGTTTTCTGGCCGGATGTGCCTGTTTGGCTCAAGGCGCCCCTGCCGATTATGCCGATTATCGAAATTGTCGGATTGTTTACCAAGCCTTTTGCTTTGATGATCCGTCTTTTTGCCAATATAATGGGTGGACACGCAATTGTTTTGGGATTGCTTTCGCTGGTTTTCATAACAGTAAATATGGGTACGGCTATCAACTCATCAATGACGATAGTCTCACTTCTTTTTACCGTTTTTATATTTTTTTTGGAGCTGTTGGTGGCCTTTATACAAGCCTATGTCTTTACGTTGCTCTCATCGGTATTTATAGGGATGGCACAACATGAAACACACCATGAATAATTAAATATTAATTAAATAATTACATTAAAACAATTGATTATGAACTTACTTTTTTCTGTTTTACAAGCAGGTGTTGTGGGAGCCTGGGCACCCGCAGCAGCAGTCGCGCTCACTGTTTTAGGCGCTGCCTTCGGTATAGGAACAATTGGAAAATCAGCGATGGAAGCTATCGCAAGACAACCGCAATCAGCTTCGGATGTTAGAACATCTATGATTATTGTGGCAGCTCTCATAGAGGGTGTTGCGCTATTTGCAATAGTTGTTTGCGGTTTCATTCTTTAAGATTACTAGAATATGTCGTTACTGACGCCCGAACCGGGTTTGCTTTTTTGGATGTCTATTGCATTCGGTATAACTCTGTTTATACTGATTAAATTTGCTCTTCCGCCAATTTTGAAAGCGGTGGAAAAGCGAAAAACTTATGTGGACGAATCTATCCTCGAGGCTAAAAAAGTGAAGGAAGAATTGGAACACGTGAAAGAAATAGGCGAATCCTTATTGGTTGAAACTCGAAAACAACAAGCCGAGATGATCAAAGAGGCATCAAAAATACAGGAGCAGATGCTTCAGGATGCCCGTGAAAAAGCCGGTTTGGAATCTGAAAAAATCATCGGCGTTGCACGTAAACAAATTCAATCGGAAAAAGAAATAGCCCTTCAAAGTATTCGTGAAGAGGTTGCCAAGCTCTCTATCGACTTAACTGAAAAGATTCTCAAAGAGGAGTTAAGTACGGATAAAGAACAAATGAAAATGATCGACAGATTGTTAGACGAAATTGAAATCACTTCTCCTCAATAGTTTATGAATACAGGGTTAATTTCTACGCGCTACGCTACCGCTTTGTTGAAATATTCCGTTGAGTTAAATCAACAGAAAGAGGTCTATTCCGCACTGAGGTTCTTTTTGAAAGTATACGGGAATGTGCTGGAATTGAGGAAAGCACTACATACGAATTCCATGACCAAAAGTGATAAAAAGAAGATATTCATTGCTGCATGCGGCGGAAATGTGCCCTCTTCTTTAAGCGAAATGATTGAACTTGTTATGAAAAATGAGAGGCATGGGCTTATTAACAGCATTGCGTTGCGCTATATTGACCTGTATCGAGAGCAATTTAATATACAACACGGGAAATTGGTGACTGCCATTCCCTTGGATGATAAAACTAAAGAGCGTTTTATAAAACGAATAGAGAGTATCATCAATAAAGAGTTAGAGATTGAAACCGAAGTTGATCCCGATATTATCGGTGGGTTTCTTCTCTATTTGGACGATCAACGGTTGGATGCGAGCATTTCCGGTCAATTGAATCGCATAAGAAGTGAATTTAAACACTTGTAATTGATGATAATCGTTACAAATAGGAAATAATATAATTATGAGCGAGAATAGAATTAAAATAGGTGAAATTTCCGAAGTGTTGCGCATGCAACTAAAAGGAATTGACACGGACGTACAATACGATGAAACAGGCGTTGTGATGAGTGTAAGCGATGGTGTTGCCCGTATTTTCGGATTACGCAATGCTGAGTCAAGCGAACTGTTGGAGTTTGAAAACGGCATGCAGGCCATCGTTATGAACTTGGAGGAAGATAATGTCGGTGCCATCCTGTTAGGCTCTTCAAGTGAGATCAAAGAGGGTAGTGTTGTCAGGCGCACAAAACGAGTGGCATCGCTTTTCGTAGGGGAGTCCATGCTCGGACGTGTTATTTCGCCTATTGGTACCCCGCTAGACGGAAAAGGTGTGATTAAAGGTGACTTAGTTGAGATGCCTCTTGAGCGCAAAGCACCAGGTGTGGTTTTTCGTCAGCCTGTCAGCAAACCATTGCAAACGGGTTTGAAAGCAATTGATGCTATGATTCCCATCGGACACGGACAAAGGGAGTTGATTATAGGTGACAGACAAACGGGTAAAACGAGTATTGCCATTGACACCATTCTCAATCAACGTAAACATTATGAAGAGGGTAACCCTGTTTATTGTGTTTATGTTGCGGTAGGACAAAAAGGGTCTTCAGTGGCTTCTATTTTGAAAACACTCACCGAACATGGTGCCATGGATTACACTGTTATAGTTCTGGCATCGGGCTCCGATTCAGCTGCTTTGCGCTATATTGCCCCCTTTGCCGGAGCAGCCATAGGGGAGTATTTCCGTGATACGGGGCGTCATGCTCTTGTGGTGTATGATGACTTGTCTAAACAGGCAGTAGCTTATCGTGAAGTTTCGCTTATTCTGCGTCGTCCTTCTGGACGTGAAGCTTATCCGGGCGATATTTTCTACTTACACTCCCGTCTGTTGGAAAGAGCTGCAAATATAATTTCGCAACATGAGGTTGCGGTAAATATGAATGATTTGCCGGCAGGGTTGAAAGGTAAAGTGACAGGCGGTGGCTCTCTTACAGCTCTACCTATTGTGGAAACGCAGGCAGGAGACGTTTCGGCCTATATCCCAACTAACGTAATTTCGATTACAGACGGACAGATATTCTTAGAGACCGATTTATTTAATAGAGGTATTCGTCCCGCCATTAACGTTGGTATTTCAGTTTCTCGTGTAGGAGGAAATGCTCAAATTAAAGCTATGAAGAAAGTAGCCGGATCATTGAAAATTGACCAGGCACAATATCACGAGTTAGCGGCTTTTACAAAATTTGGTGGAGATCTGGATGCAGTAACCATGATGACCATAGACAAAGGTCAGAAAAATGAGCAATTGCTGGTTCAAAGAGTTAACAGTCCAATGCCGGTTGAACATCAAATTGCAATATTGTATTGTGGAGTAAATGCTCTATTGAAAGATATTTCCACCGATCAAGTACAGCTCTTTGAAAAAGAGTTTTTGAATAGTTTGGAGTCCAGATATAGAGAAGAGGTCTTGGAACCCTTAAAGAGGGGGGAGATCAACGATCAAATCACGACTATTCTTGAGAAGGTCGCTGCCGAAACGATAACCATGGTAAAATTGTGATTTTTAATGGCGCAATTAAAAGATATAAAAACCAGGCTTCAAACCGTCAAATCTACTCAAAAGATTACATCGGCAATGATGTTGGTGGCTTCGGCAAAGTTGAGGAAAACTCAGCGTTTGCTGGATAATCTGGAACCTTATGTAGAGGGGTTACGCAGGATTTATAATCTTATTTTAGTGCAAACAGAAAATTTCCACTCACCTTTGATTGAGGATCGACCGGTCAAGCGTGTAGCTCTTGTTGTTTTCTCATCAAATTCGGGATTGGCAGGGCGTTTCAATCATGTTGTTTCAACAGAGTTGCTGCAAGCGGTGGAAAGTTACAAATCTCTGGGAGAATCCAATATTTTACTCTATTCATTTGGAGATAGGGGAGTAAGAGAAGCCTTGAAGAGAGGCGTAGTCCACTATCAAGGTAGATATCAATCTATTGCAGATAAGCCCTCCCTGGAGAATATAAAGCCTATTTGTGAGGATTTGATAAATAAGTTCATAGAAAAAGAGGTCGATAAAGTGGAGCTCATATATCATCATTTTCTAACTAAGGGTACGCAAGTGATGACACGAGACACTCTATTGCCGTTGCAGGTCCAAAAAACGGTAACGGAAGAGGGAGAATTTGAGGAGAAATTGCTGGAAAAGTATATTATTGAGCCCGATAGCGAGCCTATTTTAACGGAGTTGACTCCATTATTGATTCATTTGAAATTGTTTGCCGCACACACTGATTCCTTGGTTTCGGAACATATTGCAAGAATGACTGCCATGCAGATAGCCACCGATAATGCAGATGAATTGGTTGATGAACTCACCCTGGAGTACAACAAACTTCGTCAACAGGCAATTACTGCAGAGTTGCTGGATATTATGGGAGGCTCTTTTGACAGGTAACTTTATTTTAATAAGTTCCTCTTTACCTCCTTCATTTCATCGTATAGAAATTTTCCTAACTTATCTATCATGTTAAGCATTCGCCTTGAACGATAGTTATTGTTCATCATCGGCTTTACGGATTTAACGATTGACGATACCAATTTATCCCGATCTATTTTCCCCTCCATATACTCTGAGAGGTAGTAATAGTTTTCTATAATAGGCAAATAATCAGGTCTGTCAACTCTCTGTTTTTCTTTAAGCAGGAGATTATATCGTTTGCAGATTGAGATTACTCTACCATATTTTTCGGCATTAATCAGTGCGAAAAGATAAGTGGTGCAGTATAGGTGCCAGCGATGCTCAAAAATCTCTTTTCGGTAGGCTGTAAAATATTGAGAAGCATAATATACCGCTTCTTCAATTTGTTTGTTGGCTATGAAGGTAAGTATGTAAAATGATGCAAAACCGATTTTATAATAATTGTTGTTGGTGTTTTTCAACTCAGGGATGGAATTACGCATCAACTCTAAAGCTTCACGATTTTTTTCCTGTTTCAAAAGTACCCCGCACAAATTTATGAGGTAAAAAAGGTAATCGCTGTTCTTGTTTTGTATGGAGAGATAACCGTATTTTTCCGCCTCTTCCAGTTCATTAAGTTTGGAGTGCATCATAGTACGATTAGCGTAATAATTTGACAGAATACGTTTCGAGTAAAATACAGGCGTTTTAAAGAAATCATCCAGATGTTGATACACCACAAATTGTTTGTCAAACTCCCTATTGTTATAGTAATGTATTGTTAGTCTTACTACTGCCCGGTATCTCGTATATCCATCCAATGTTTCATCAAAAAATATTTCCCAAAGGAAATTTTCAATACTCTCTTTTTCTTCCGGTAGGAACTCTATTCTCTTAACAATTCTTGCCGTAACATTGTCCAGCTCAATATTCAGATTTTTTAGTTTGAGATATTGATAATGATGAACTTCAAGAAAATCGGTTACCACCTTATTGTATTTTGTACGGTTCCGTACCATAAGATAATCGCGGTAATACTGTAAAAGTTCGTAGAATCGGATGTAGTTATAGTTCGTGGGTTGCATTTTATTCATGTTGCTCAAAATCACCGCTTCATCCGAAGGAACAATCACGTCAGTCAAGATTTTTTTCTCAGTTTCAATCAGCCAATCGAAGAAATAGTCTACGTCAATTTTGAGCAAAGTCTCTGTGATCCATTTTTTCAGGTAGGAATACGTACGTTTATCAATGTTCTCGTCAAAGGGTTTCCGTTGTTTCCCACTGGATGTGTTATTGTAGAATATTTGTTTCAATATCCTTAAATTCAGTGGCTTAGAAAACTCCTGTACAGCCATCAGATACTCCAGTTCATGCGGAAAAAGGGTATTGGCAAAATCAGTAAATATTGAAAGTTTCGGACGCATCTTAGGTATTTTCGAGACTTTAAAGATATAAAAAAAGCGTGTCCAAACCATGACACGCTTCTTAAATATTAATTATTAAACACCCAACTATTTCAATCCTTTCAAGAAATCAATAGTTTCCAAATTAAAGATCTCAGGTTTTTCAAACATCAAGAAATGTCCCGTTTTGGGAATCATTATCAATTTGCTGTTTGGAATTTTGGATGCTCCATAGTTGGCAATATCTGATGTGCCTCCCGGATTCAAATAACGATTCGGAATAAGGTTGTCTTTTTCTCCGAAGAATATAAGTGTCGGGACTCTTATGTCCTGTAAATAGTCAATTACAGGTTCATCCACCATTCCTTGTACAGATTGCACTACTGCATAACAATAAGGAATAAAATCCTCCGCCGAACGCATTTGCATTCGTTCTGAAACCATAAAGTCAGCATCTTTCGGTAAGCGGTAAAAGTTACTTGCCAAATTATTTTGAATTGCTTCCGGGGTGGTAAGTCGTACGCCATCTAAGGTCATCACATCGCGGAACCATTGTTTTTGCCCTTTCGTGAAACGTTCAAAACCGGCAGGAGCTACCAACACAAGCCCTTTTACAATTTGTGGATACTGAAGGTAAGTTGTCATTCCTATTTGTCCCCCCATGGAGTGACCACCGATAACTACTTTACCCAGCTTCAGTTCTTTAACAAGTTCATTTACAATTCCTGCGTAGAAAGTCATCATACCGCTGTGAGGTTCCTTGCTTGATTTTCCATACCCGGGAAGGTCTATGGCTATTACACGGTTAGTTTTACTTAATTCGCCTATATTTTTCTCCCAGGCACGAAGATAACTACCCAAACCATGGATGAGAATAATGGCATTATCGCCTTTCCCTTCATCAGTATATGCGATAGTGAAATCATTTTCAGGCAGATAAACTTTTTTAACCGGATATTTGTAGTCCAGTTCCTCAAAAGAGCTGATCTCTTTGAGGGCAGCATAAGGAGTGCTGCACGCACCCAAACCAATAGCCATAATTAGTAAGCTTAATATTATATTTCTCATATTGTTTCTCCTTTTCCTAATTTTAGAACATCAACCATTTGAAAACCAGAAATGCCGTCCACGGGTTAACCGGACGCTCATCAACCCCACCATTGACGGGACTTCCGTAAGCAGCTTGCTTGCTGTCATAGAAATTCCCTAACGAAAGGTAGGCCCCATGTAGTTCCAGGCTCATGTAGGGTCCAAAATTATACTGAATGTTTCCATTCGCTTCTACACCCATGAATGCTCCGCCACCGGCCGGTTGAACATTGCTCAATCCGGCGGAAACACCAACCTTTGCATTTAATTTGTTAGGAATAATGCCTTTTGATGCGCTTAAATTAGCATAAGTCAATCCATATCCCATATTGGAAATATCCATTACAGCGGGTGTAAAGCGGTTTACCACGTTGCCGTGCGGCATCAGTAAATAAGAACCGGAACTTACATAAATTGCACCGGGAGCTCCCCATTGATTTCCTGTGATTACGCCACTGTATTTTCCATCCTTCAATGCGTCAGCATCGCCGGATGTATAAAGTACATCCAGTGTGAAATTGTCATTAGGTGTTTGTCCATAGCGATAGGAGAGACGCCCGTTCGCTGCAAAACCGAAGATACTTGTCGCTTTTGTGTATTTGTCGATTGATACTTGCAATGTATCTGCTTTACCCAGGTTTACATTTACAAAGCCACTGACAGTCCAGGGGTCTAGCCAGGTATCAGCATTCCTGCTGAAAAATGTTCCAAGCCAAAAAACATCTGCATGATACGGCGTTGCACCGTAATTGAAACGGAAAGTTCCGTTATGGCTGGCTAAAAGGCTATTGAAGCCTTGTCCGAGGATAGAGACACCACCTGCTCCGTTTCCACGGTCACGTAGATAATAAACTGATCCTCCTACTTTCCAAGCACGACTTACATCTTTTTCACCGTTAAGTTCCATCAACGTCACATCGTCGTTCAAGTGAATGTAGTTTTCATAGAGTTTATAATATCCTGTCTTTAGTCGTGCGAAATCCCAATCTTTGCGAACTGAAATACCGACACCGTCTGTTCCAAAATAGGCTAACCGGTAGCCTGTAACGGTCATTTTATCAAAAAGCGTAGTAAAAGGATTGTAAGGAGTATCAAAAATTCGTTGTAAACCCAGATTAATATACCAACCCTTGGCGGGATTAAGCTCCACTTCCAGGATTTGTGTTTGCAGGTTGACCTGGTCGGCTGAAAAACCTCCACCGAAGTTACCGCCTACACCATAGGCTACGTCACCCCACGTCCAATCGATTTCAAATGCCGCTCTCAAGATAGCCTTGCCATTGAAAAGATTGGGCTTGTAGATAAAAAACGGGATAATGCGTTGCTCCACGTAAGCGCTCACTTGCTCGTTGGAAGTTGTTGTAGTATTTCCTCCAAATAAACGCCCCACCGTCTGGCCTTTCAGAAAGTCATTTTCAGGATAGATATTGGATGTAACAACCTGATTGATGAAATATGCCAAAAACTGAAGTTCTTTATTTGCTTTTTCAGGTATCTCTTTTGAAAAATATTGATTGGTGGGTAATTGAGCCCAAGCAGAAAAAGAAATAAGAATTGAAAATAGAAGCAATGATATTTTCTTCATTTTATTAAAATTTATCATTTTTAAAATAGAGAATAACGAAAAATTATTTCTTATTTAATAATTAAAAAGGTCAGGTTAAAACCGTTCGCCTGACCTTTTTAAATAAAGAACACGGTATTATCTTTTTACAAATTTCTGAATGTTCATCTGTCCCAAAGCACCACCGTTACTGCTTCCGAAACCGGCAGTTGCCGTAGGAGGAGTTGCTCCAATATTAGGTTCTGTTTGTACAACTTCATACCTCATAGTGAAACCTTGTCCTACTTTGTTGATTTCAAAAATCCCTTCGCTGGTTACAGCTGTTGGAGTAGATTGATTCAATTTGATTGTCCAGATAATGCCTGTACCGGACTTAGTCTGAACAAAAGTTCCCACATAATTAGTTGGTACACCTCCGGCATAAGAGACCACAGCATAAGTGTTGTTGCTTTTGAAGTTTGCCGTGATACTGTCCACCTTGAAATACGTAGCCAATAATGGAGCTACGTCAGCACCTTTTGATACCCAGTCTCCTACAATTCCGTCTTCTGAAGGATTGTAAACATCTTCTACTTCACTTTTTTCACAAGCATAAAGTAGAGTCGATACTGCGATTAAAATAAAAAATAATTTTTTCATAATTCTAAAAATTTAATAATTAATATTCTTGTTATAACGACAAATTTATATAATTCGTAATGTAAAAAAAAAGGATATTAAAAATGACAGGGTTGACTTTTATGTAGTTTTAATGTTATTTTAACATATAGTAATGATATATAAGGGATTATATGCAAAAATTATACCTATGACCACTCTTTATCCCCAACGAATCACATTAGCGCCCCAAGCATATCCGATTCCAGCTGCTATCATGGAAACTACTGTTCCGGGCTTCAACAAATTTCGCTCCTGCGCTAAATGGAGTAGCAAAATCTGGTCTATTTGACCGATGTGTCCGTAATGTTCAAGATAAATGCTCTGATCCCATGTCAGTCCAAGTTCTGTAAGCATATAGCCAAACATGCTGCGCTTAAAATGGAGACAACACAGGAAGCCGAGTTCGCTTTTCTGAATCCCCGATTTCTCGAATGCTTTATCTATGCAATGAAACCAGTTCTCCATTGAAACCTCATTCAGTCGGTCTTTCATGTGTTTTTCATTGAATACTTTAAGCGACTTATAAGCCAAATGAGCATTTTCTGCTGTAATGGGGTTTTCCGTTCCGCCATAGAGTACACCTGCATCGCGTGCCATTGTACCATCTGTAATNNACCCAGATTAAACATAAACGAAACGGCACTATCTTCAAAATCGATGAAATCTCCATTTCTATAACCGCCTACAATCATAATTGTTTTCAGCTCTTCGTCGGCTATCATCATATCTTTGGCAATTTTCATGGCTGCCACAGTTGTTCCGCAACGTTGCTGAATGTCAATCGCCCAGGCATTGTTAGCCCCGATTTTATCTTGAATATAAATACCGGATGTAGTTAGCGGGTACTCCTTCCACTCTTCTCCAATGCAGAGAATCAAATCTATCTCCATGGGATCGATTCCGGTATTTTTCAAACAATCCAACGCAGCACGTACCCCCATCTCTTGTGTGCCATCATCGGGACCAGCAATTGTTTTTTCTACAATTCCCAATTTTTCTATTACCGCTGCTTCACTCCATACGCCTTTTGTGGCTTCAGAAATCTGTTTAGCAGTCATTTTTGTTTCCGGCATGTAAATTCCGGTTCCAACTATTCCTACATTTATCATATCTGATTATTTACGATTTAAATTATTCAACACTCAAGCAACTCCTAATAGATCAATAAATTGCTTCCTACTGATAAACCTGCACCTGATGCCATGAAAAGCACTTTGTCTCCACGTTTGATTTTGCCGGATTTAACTCCTTCATGCAGTGCCATTGGGACACAACCGGAGCCGGTGTAACCATATTTGTCCATTATCATCATGGCTTTTTCTACAGGCTGATTAATGGCGTCCATTACCTTTATAATCACCGAACGATTGATTTGTGTAAAAATATAATGGTCAATATCGTCAGCTTTAACCATGTATTCTGCAAGGAGTTTATCTACTACCATAGGCCAAAGTCGTACATTTCGGTCGCCAGGCATAGGTTTAAGGCTTAAAAGGCCATTTTTCCCTTCTTCTAAAACCTCTTTGGTAACCGGCATTTTGGAACCACCTGCATATATGCCGATAAAGTCAAACTGAGTACCGTCGGTCAGCATCTGATTACCTATATAGGCTGATTTTCCGGTTTCATCTTTTGTGAGAATAAACGAAGCAGCTCCATCGGCAAAAATCGGATAAGAAAATTGATCACCTGGACGAATGAATGCAGGCATATTATAAACTCCGGTGATCAGTGCATATTTAATCTTCGGATTGCTTGCCAGAATGCGCGAAGCCGTATCAAAAGCCATTGTAAAGCTGGCACATGATGCTGACACGTCAAAAGACATGCTCCATTTTTCACCCTTTTGCAATCTGCCTTGCTGAATAATGGCTGTTGCAGGAGTAATGTACTCGGGAGTATCGGTTGCAACTATAAACAGACCGACGTCATCGGCCGATAAACCGCCATTTTTCAAGGCATTTTCGGCTGATTTTGTTACAAAGTCTGCCGTGGTTTCATTCAAGTTTCTGAAATGAGCAATGTGGCGCTGTTTGATACCGATTCTTCCCTCAATTTTCTCGTGGTCAAACTCAATCCCTGCCAGCCTTTTCAATTCTTCATTTCCTATTGGCTCACCCGGTGCGTAGAGCCCTGTAGCAACTATTTTTATTGGTAACATTATATTTAATTTACGATTTAATTATTGAGCTATAGTCCAAATTACAAATATCCGATCTCTTCTGCTTGTTTTCTCAAATCCTCTCTGAAGTCGGGATGAGCAATGGAAATCAGCAGTTGCGTACGTTCACGAACTGTCCTGCCGGTTAGTCTTACACTTCCATACTCGGTTACTATGTAATCCGTATTGCTGCGATGAAGCGTAACTCCCGTTCCGGGAGGCAGTACAGGTACAATGGTAGAAATTGTTCCGCCTTTAGCAGTTGAACGGCAGGCGATAATTGATTTCCCTTTTCCATCAAACCCCTCGATAGCTCCGACAGCAGTATCACTCTGCCCGCCGGTTCCCGAATATTGTTGTGTGCCGATGCCTTCACTTGCGACCTGACCGGTAAAATCAATCATCAGGCAAGTATTGATGGAAACCATTTTTGAGTTGTGGCGAACTACAGAGGGGTCATTCACATACGAGCCGCGTAGGAATTCTACTGCAGGATTATTATCCAGCCACTTATAAAGTTTATCACTTCCCATGGCAAACGTGCAAATGAATTTTCCCTTGTGTATGCTCTTTTTCTGATTGGTAATAACACCCATATCATAGAGTTCCATCATGCTGTCCACCATCATTTCTGTATGAACCCCCAAATCTTTCTTATCTCTCAACATCAATGCGGCAGCATTAGGGATTTCACCAATTCCAAGTTGAATGGTAGAGCCATCCTCTATCAAATCTGCAATGTTTTTTCCTATTTTCATTGCCTCTTCATCGGGTTGGGGCTCCGGTATCGCAGGAGGATCCTGAGAGTATTCTACAAAATAATCTACTTGTGATACATGTACCTGTGTGTCACCAAATGTTCTTGGCAATTTGTCGTTCACTTCCAATACGACGACTTCAGCAGCTTCAAGAATGTCTTTCTCATAGGTTATTCCTAGTGAAAGTGAAACAAACCCTTTCTCATCTGGAGGTGTGCAAGTACCCACAAACATATGCGGACGACGTACTTTCATCCTATCAGATGCTGCCCTATGAAGCATATTCGGAACATAAGTAACGGTTCCCGTTTTTTCCTTTATCGCTTTTCTCGAACCGGGTGCATGAAACCAACTGCAAAGTTCAAAATGGCCTTTCATTTCCGGTTTCATATAGAATTCATAAGGTTTCAAGGTAAGTACGGAAAATACTTTAACGTCGCTAACGCGCTCTTTTGCCAAATGGAATACCGACATACAACCCTGTGGTTCAGAGGCACACTGCGCTACAATCACATCCGTATCGCTCTGTAGCAGATCGGGCATCTTTTCCAAAGGGATTAATTTACTTTTATATATTTCTTTGAATCTCGACATAGTACATTTGAATTTTAAATTTAAATTTAATACTTTACTAAGCTTTCTCTTTACCTCTGCTGAGAAAATGGACGCTGAGCCCTACTGCAAATGCTGCTAATATGGCGATGGCAGCTGCAATGCCGGGGTTTTGCACTTGGTCACCGAAATAACGATTGGCAAAACCAAAGCTGGCTATACCTGACTTATATAGATAAGGGAGCAAGTAGTAAACAATGAAATAGACCACAAGGGCTGTTATTGAACCTGAAAGTGCGGACTGCAACTTTGATTTTTTCAGGAAAATTCCAAACACTAAAGGAACAATCAATATCGAGAAGTAGGAATATGTTCCATTTTGAGCAAAAATAGCTACGCTAACATTGGGATTGAGAATCTGCTCTCTCGACATAAAAAACGCTATTACCGCCATTACGGCTATCACTACTCGGTTGATAGCAATATAGCTCTTTTCATTTTTTATGGATTTCCCAAAAAGTGGTTTGATAAGATCTGTGGTTATTGTGGTGCTTAATGATTGAATCAGCCCTTCAATAGTTGAAAAACCGGCACTAATCAATCCGAGAATTACCAAAAGTCCGACCAACAAAGAAACTATCCCTCCCGAAAAAACAGTAATCACATAATTGGGTATGACGCTATCCACATTGATATGCTCTCCATTTAATGTTAAATCAGGGAAGAGCAGACGGGCAAACAGTCCTACAAATACCACCGAAAAGAATAGAAATTGAACGATAACCGAAACAACAAGGAATTTGTTTACGTCTTTTTCCTTTTTCAGTAGTAAGGATTTGGTAATTATGTGTGGCTGGGCTACCACTGCTGCTCCCACAACCAATTGCGCTATGACTATTTCAAAGAAATCACGGAATAGAGGACTTTGCTCATTCGGGAATTTTACTAATTGCGGGTCAATTATCCTTAACTTTTCAAAGAAACCGAAAAATCCGTCTTTGAAAAACTGGAATCCCGAACCAAGTAAAATAAGTGCTACCAGAATCATCAGCGAAGCCTGAATCACGTTGGTATAAACCATGGAGTTAGCTCCGCCAAACATCATATATCCAAACGTAAAGGCAACTACAACTGCAAGGACAACAATCTGATTGGCATTCAATGCTTGTGCGGCCACTTTTACCAAAGCAACCAAAATCAACACAATAAATGCGAGCAGAAGGACTGTAAGGATGGCAATAAACAGTGCGTAACCTTTACTATTATACCTGTTTCCAACCCAGCTCGACAAGGTTAGTGCATTTACGGATTGACCATATTTTCTGAAACTTTTTGTCAGAATAACCAAAGATGCCAATGAAGCAAACGGAAACACCAATCCATAGGAGATATAGGCGCTTAAACCGTAAGTAGCTATCAATCCGGGATTTATAACGAAAGTGGCTGCGCTTGTCATGGCAGCAGCCAACGACAACGCTACATAAACAGGCGAAAAGGTAAAACTCCCGACTGCGTAGTCACTGATGTTTTTCGTACCGCGCGCACCTTTGATTACAAAATAGAGTACAAATACAACATAAACTGCAAAGAGTATGGATGCGCCGATGACTTGTGCTGATGTTGCCATAGATCTTACTTTTAAACGGTCATACCGCCGTCAACACTCAGAACAGTCCCGTTGATGTAGGCTGCATCGTCACTTGCAAGGAAAAGATAGGCTGCCGCAATCTCTTCCGGCTGACCGAGGCGTTTCAAAGGCACTTTGTCTTCCATTGACTTCAATACGTCGGCAGGCATTTTTTTAACCATTTCGGTAGCTATGAATCCGGGTGCAACAGCGTTTACGGTTACACCTTTACGGCCGAGTTCGCGTGCCAGGGTTTTTGTCATTCCGATCAATCCGGCTTTGGTAGCCACATAGTTAGTCTGTCCGAAGTTGCCATAAAGAGCTACCACAGATGAAGCGCTGATAATTCTTCCCCAACCTTTTTCCACCATCACCTCAGAAGCACATTTACAACAATTGAACACACCCGTTAGATTTACGTCTATTACCTGCTGCCAGGTTTCAGGTGTCATCTTTTTAATGGTGCTGTCGCGGGTTATTCCTGCATTGTTGATAATAATGTCCAATGTACCGAATTGGTCAACAACTTTTTTTGTAGCCGCTTCCACCTCTGAGTAAATGGCAGTATTTACTTTTGCAAAAGCAGCTTTACCGCCTGCATCCTTAATAAGTTTTACAGTCTCGTTCCCTTTTTCTTCATTAAGGTCCCAGATTACAACTGTTGCGCCTTCTTGCGCAAAACGAATGGCGGTCGCTTTTCCAATTCCGTCAGCACCGCCGGTTACAATAGCAATTTTGTTTTTAAGTTTCATGATAAAATAATATTGACTTGCCTGTTTGCAAGGTATGAGATTAATTATGTATTTAATTGATTTTTATAACTGATTTCATCCCATAATCTATTTATTTTCAAAGCTATGGAATAAAAAAAAAGTTTCAAAAAACAATTTAAATAAGAGTGGGTTGACAAAATATGCTATTTTGTCAATTTAGTATCATAATCATCTAATATACAGTAGATTAAGCAAAGTAAAACTAGTATTGACCAGTATTATTCGTGATGGTTATAATAAAAAGATCCGCAGCCCCATGACGGATATGCTTTGGAGTCCTCAGACATCATGGACGGCTCGTTTGGCAGACAAGAAAAATTCTTCTTATTTACTTTTCCATACGTGTCCGGACAATACTGATTAAAAGTTTTCCTGTACTTCAATTATGATTGAATTGAGGTATTTTCTATACTCATACATTAAAAAATCAATAAAGCCCCAAATTATTGCATGTATATCTGTAATATTTTCTATATTTGCATAGAATTAAACTTATAAAGCAATAATATGTCAAAATTTCCAACAGTACTCCACCGAAGAGCTACTTATATTGAACGCATAAAGCCATTTATGCATACACCTATCGTAAAAGTAATGATTGGGCATCGAAGGGTGGGCAAGAGTTATATTCTTTATCAACTTATTGACGAAATAAGGAATAATGAGCATGATGCCAATATCATATATATCAACAAGGAAGATATTGCTTATGTGGATATTGTCTCCTCAAAAGACCTGCATGATTATATTGCATCCCGACTGATCAGTAAAAGAAAAAACTACATTTTTATTGACGAAATTCAAGAAATAAAAGATTTCAAAGTTGCCGTCCGCTCTTTGGCATTGGACGACAATAATGATATCTACATTACAGGAAGCAACTCAGAGATGTTTTCGAGTGATTTGGCAAACGAACTAGGCGGCAGGTATGTTGAATTTAAGATATATAGCCTTTCCTATATGGAGTTTCTGGACTTTCACAAACTGAATAATGACGATGAATCGCTGGAAAAATATGGCCGTTTCGGTGGTTTACCTTACCTAATTCACTTGCCAATGCGTGAAGAGGTGGTAATGGAGTATATTCGTTCGGTTTATTCAACCATTGTTCTTCGTGACGTTGTTGCTCGCCATAATATCCGTAATACGGCATTTTTGGAACAATTAATTCGTTTCTTGGCAGATAATATCGGCAGTCTTTTTTCTTCGAAAAGTATCAGTGATTTTTTGAAAAGTCAAAATATACGAATGTCGCCAACATTAGTGTCCGAATATGCAGACGCTTTGGCTTCGGCATTTGTGGTTCATCGCTTAGGACGTTATGATATTGTTGGAAAACGTTTATTTGAACGTGGCGAAAAGTATTTTTTCGAAAATATGGGAATCCGCAATGTTGTGGCGGGCTACAAACCGCAAGACAGAGCAAAACGATTGGAAAATATTGTTTGCAATCACTTGTCGTATTGCGGCTATGATATAACTGTGGGAACACTTTCGACTGAGGAAATCGATTTTGTTTGTAAACGAGCCGGCGAAACATTGTATGTACAGGTTGCTGTGGAATTGTCTAAACCCGAAACTGTCGCCAGAGAGTTTGGCAATTTGTTGAAAATAAAAGACAATTATCCTAAAATAGTAGTATCCGGTGAACGTTCATTCGAAAATACTTACGAAGGAATAGAACACATTTACATTCGAGATTTTTTGACTTCTTCTGTTACTCCAAAAATTGTGTAAAAAAAGCACTATCTTTCCTCTATAAATCCTACCAACCTTTCGTCTGATATTCATACAGGGCTTATAAGTTTTATTTGTGCACATAGCAATTCTGTCTCTGATGATCTCAGA
>DBQO01000019.1 GCA_002305275.1 Bacteroidales bacterium UBA1392
TTACCGGACTTGAGCACGGTGGCAAGGTCATCAGCCTCAGACTGGGTAAAGTGTCCTGTAATCTGAGAGTTACCTCCGGAAATTTTATTCTGTACGTTGGGATATGAATATACGGAACCATCCATGACGATGGCAATCTGCTTTCCTATATTCTGCTCGGTAATTACCTCCCATCTGGCGGCACCTGAGCTGTTCATAGTCATGCTCACCTCAGCAGCGGCAGTCATCTGATTGTAGTTGACCCTTGCTGATGTGATGACCGAACCGTCCAGAACTGCCCCCTTGCCGGCTATATCCTTAAGAGCTACAAGTTCAAAAAAAGTATCAGGCTCAACACCAGGACCGCTGAATGCCTTGAAGCCCCACGCGGGTACAAAGTCATTGGGGAACTCTACGTGTGAATTGCGAAACCAGGCGTTGATATCGGCAGTATCACGATAGTGTGCAATACCAATACAAGCTGTGTTACCGCCGAATGGCTGGAGTTTTGCAAAGAGAGGATTGGCTTTCTCCGCTGCGGAAGTGCCGGTACTTACCTCTCCGGTTGCTGCTGCAAGCTCCTCTTCAATGCTCTTAAGTTCGCTATCTACAGACTCTTCGGGCTCAGCTACAGCTGCATCAGCCTCGGCTGCTTCAATGCGCACACGGACTTCATTGTTGAGTTCAATAAGGAAGGGCTGAATCTCCTGATATGTATATGTCTGCCAAAATTCAAGGGAAGCTGTACCCTGAAGGAGTTTTCTTACACGCTCAGGCTCTTTTACTCCGGGAAGTTCCACGAGGATTCTACCTGTACGGGCAATCTTCTGAATATTGGGCTGTGCTACTCCAAACTGGTTTATACGTCTTTCTACTACGGTGAAGGAGTTGTTGATAACGGCATCTGCCTCTTGCTGAAGCAGAGTAATGATCTCTTCATTGGTAACTCTGGATTTGTTCCTGATATCACCGCTGAGCCTGTCAAGGTCGATGTCGAATGACATCCTCTGGTTGGGAGCCACCTCATCCCATGCCTCGGCAAAGAGGGTAATGAAATCGGTATGAGTCTCAGCCGCCCTGGCTCTTGCGAGTGCCATGACCTGTTCAAACTCCGGAGTGGTCTTTTCACGTGCGCAGGAGCGTACCAACTCAGCCATATCAAGCTGGAGCATCACGTTCATACCGCCCTTAAGGTCGAGACCCAGATTGAGCTCTTTCTCTTTGACTTCCTTGTAGGTGTAACCGAGGTAAATCTTCTTGTTGGCTATGGAATCGAGATATACTCTCTTAGCCTCTGTTCTTATTCCGTCGAGATAAAATGCTTTGTCCAGCTCTGATATTTCGCTGAACGAAGGCTTGGACTGCTCTGCAAGAACCACTTCCTCTGCATATTTGGAAGCTTTATTCTCCTGGATGTATGTAGCCGCTGTGAATGATAGCTGGAAAATACAGGCTAGTCCAATCAGAATTGCCACAAATGTGATGGCACCTTTACTTTGCATACTTTTATATTTTAAAGTTATTTATTCTCCTTATATTCCGAAAAGAAGGGCAAAATTACGATTATTTTTTAATATATAAAGTATTTCCTATTTTTGTTTGGTTTTTTCGGAAGTGATTATGAGATACAGGTGCATAGACAGGGCTTTTTTTCTAATTTTGACCTTTTTTGCGGCTACAAGCCTCATGGGTCAGGATTGGGGAGCAGAAATGCGGCGTGCCCAGTCATTGCACGAAAGCTACGATTTTGACAAAGCACTGGATATTTGGCATTCGCTCCTCGAAAGGAGCACGGATTCTCTTCAGCGGATAGACCTGCTTGAGAGGATTGTTCGCAGCGAAAATGGACGCAATATGCTAAGTTACGCAACCGAACCGAGAGTCCTTTCCCATCTCACCGTACCTCGCAGCGATTTTTTTCTATGGTACTCACATCTGGAGGATAAATCCTGGCTTCCCATTCCCAATGCTTTTGTCCCCAATAGCGCCTCCCATCACCAATATTATACATCCATCTATTTTCCCGAAGGGACAAGGAACATTGTATTCTCGTCACAGGACGAAAGCGGCTCCTGGAATCTCTACACCTCCACCTGTTCCGGAGATACTCTCTGGAGTCATCCGACACTTATAAACGAAAATCTTACATCCCCCGAAGATGACATCTTTCCTATTCTGAGCCGTAACGGCAAGGAACTCTACTTCTCCACTAAAGGTCTCTTTGGAATGGGCGGATATGATCTCTTCGTCAGCAGATGGGATGAGGAAATAAATGACTGGGGGATGCCGGAGAATCTCGGATTTCCTTTTTCTTCTCCATTCGACGATTTTCTATTCAGTGATACTCCTGACGGCAATTTTACCCTATTCGCCTCCAATAGAAACTGCCATAGGGACAGCATGACCATCTATGTGCTGGAGTTTGAAAACAAACCGATCAAAAAGCCTGTTACTTCCCTGGAACAGGCCAGAAATTTAGCTGCGCTATTACCAACGGTGGAGGAGCCTCTTTCAGCACCGGAAGAGAGCAAAGAACTCCCCATTGCCCCAGCCGTGGACTCTCTCTTTCTGAACTACACCTCCCTGCTGGCCACTATGCACGCATTGCAAGATTCTCTGGCTACCCTGGGAAAGGACCTTAAGATGATGAGAGAACTTTACACCTCTACGGAGAATGAGCAAGAACTAAGTTCGCTCTCAAGACTGCTGCTCGATACCGAACATCGCTCGATAGTGCTGCAATCGGAGATAAACAGAGTCTCAGGCGCACTTCAACAGATGGAGATGAATTTTCTGATGGACGGCATCATAATCAATCTCGAGGATATTTCGGAAGAACCACAGGAAACTTCCTCGCCTGAGCACAAACAATACACCTTTGCAAAGCTGAACCCTGCCCAACCCTTTGATATTCCCATTGAGGTTCCGAAAGAGAGCTTTGACTACTCATTCCGTATCTTGGATACCGCAGTCATCGTCGAACCGGTCATTACGCCCGGAGTATCTTACTCGATTCAGCTCTATGTGACCTCCCATAAAGTGATGTTACACCAACTCAAAGGGTTGAGCCCGGTCTTCGAAAAGAGACAGTCTTCCGGCAAATATCTCTACACCGCAGGTATTTTCCACACTTACAATGAAGCGCTCTCTCAGATCAACATCGTGAAGAAAAGGGGCTTCCCTTCTGCAATTCTGGTGGCCTACCTTGACGGTAAAAGCATCTCCGTACATGAGGCTAGAAAAGCGGAGAAGATGCCTGTTGCGGGGCCTAAATATCGTATCGTACTGGAAACCTTTTCAGAGGGCATCCCAGATGC
>DBQO01000045.1 GCA_002305275.1 Bacteroidales bacterium UBA1392
TCAATCGCCAGAATGGCGGCTACATAGATTATTATATTGGAAAACCCTTCATAGCCAAGTCCCGAGGCTATATCGCCCGCAAAGAGAGAGACACCTACAAAAAAGAGGAGTGAAAATAGCGTAACAATTACAAATGCGGTAGAAAAGACGGAGCGCTTTTCAACACCCTCCCTGCTGGCAAAACGAAAACAGCCCGTCTCGAGACCAAGTACAAGCACTACTTGAAGTATGGCAATGTAGGCCATGAACTCGGTCACCACGCCATAATCCGATTGAACCAAAACCCTGGTGTATAGTGGGACAAGCAGGAAATTGACTATTCTGGCCAATATCGTGCTAAGCCCATAGATTGCGGTTTCGCCCGCAAGCTGTTTCAATGGATTTGCCATCTTGGAACAATAATTAATTAGCAAACTTACGAAATAATCGCTAATTTTGGGATTCACAAACCCATAAATGTCATGCAAAAGAGATTATTATTACTTTTCTGCGCTACAGCGCTTATTATAGCCGGCTGTAAAGGCGGCAACAAATCCGGAAATGAGACTTCTGAGGGGATCGAGTCCATATCTTCCCTCTCCGAAGCTGATACTGATGAAACAATTGAGAATCAAGACGACATGAATAGAGAAGAATCAAAACTGCAGGAAGGCGACGATGCTGCAACAATCAAAGTTAATATCCCTGAGGAGCCAATCTACGCCATAAAAACCACAAAAGGCACAATCAAAGTAAAGCTCTACAAAGAGACTCCCATCCACCGCGACAATTTTGTCAAACTGGTCAATAAACACTTCTATGACGATATCCTTTTCCACAGGGTTATAAATGATTTTATGATACAGGTAGGAGACCCCAACACCAAGGATTCGACTAAGTTTGACAGAATAGGTATGGGCGGCCCCGGCTATACCCTCCCCAATGAGATCGCCCAGTGCGTAAAAGCCGGCAAGAGCCACAAAAAGGGAGCATTGGCAGCAGCAAGACGCGGTGATGCCGTTAATCCCGGCAAAGAATCCAGCGGATCGCAATTTTACATAGTACAGAGCGAAGAGGGCTGCAAACACCTGGACGGAGAATACACCATCTTCGGTGAGACCATCGAAGGACTGGATATCATCGATAAAATAGCCTCTGTGAAGACCGACCGCAACGGCCGTCCGGACAACGATATCTCCATTATCTCCATCACACTCGTAAATAAATGATGGATTTCCTCGAGCTTGTCAAAAAGAGCCGTAGTTACCGCCGTTTCCACCAGGAAAAGCCGGTAAAAAGGGAACATATGCTGAAAATGGTGGAGGCAGCACGCTTTTCACCCTCTGCACGAAACGTCCAGCCGCTCAAATATGCCATCTACTCAACGCCTGAGCAGTGCGAGGTTATCTTCCCCACTCTGGCCTGGGCGGGTTATCTGACAGATTGGGATGGTCCGCGCGAAGGAGAGCGCCCCTCCGCCTATATCATTCAACTCCACGATACGACCATCTCCGCCACATATTCTTGTGACCACGGAATAACCGCACAGAGCATTTTGCTGCAAGCGGTGGAGCTGGGATATGGTGGCTGCATCATCGGCGCTGTAAAACGCGAGGAACTTTCGGGTCTGCTGCATCTGCCCGACCATCTTAATATCATCAATGTCCTTGCTCTCGGAGTACCGAGGGAAAAAATAGTCGTAGACGATATTAAAGAGGGGGATTACAAATATTGGAGAGAGCCGGACGGTACTCACCACGTACCCAAAAGGACCCTCGAAGAACTTATATTTACACCAAAAAATAGCGATTAAACCCTATGAGATTTACTTTTAGACTTCTGCCGCTGCTTTTAGCTGCCTTTATTCTATTTTCCTGTGCTCCCAAGCAGAAAGGTCCCGACCCGCGCAATCCCTACGGACTTGAAATCATCAACACATACGAGGGATATCTTGAAAGTGTGGCTGCCGATCCCGATATGGAATTGGTGGATCTTAGTACTTTCATTCCCGGAGTAGTACTGGATATCCGTTATGCCACGGAAAACAATTTTACAGGCAAACAGATTTATACCAGTCCGGAAGCATACGCACGCCGTCCTGTGGCTGAAGCACTGCTTGCCATTCAGGAAGAACTTGCCACACGCGGACTCGGTTTGAAAATTTTTGACGCATATCGTCCTTACGCCGCAACTCTCTATTTTTACGAAGTCTATCAAGATACCGTATTTGTGGCCTCGCCCACTAAAGGCTCAAATCACAACCGGGGATTTGCCGTAGATCTGACTATCATCAACCTCGAAACCGGTGAAGAACTGGAGATGCCTACCGAATTTGACGAATTTACGGAAGTTGCTGCCGCCGGCTATATGGACCTTCCCGATCTTATCATCTACAACCGCACCCTACTCTTTGATATTATGGTAAGACACGGTTTTACGCCCTACGATGGCGAATGGTGGCATTTTAACTATAGTAAAGAGAGGGATAAGTATCCGATAATGGATATACCATTCGAAGAACTTGACCTGAAGAAATAAAAATTTGTGCTAATTATTTTTCGAATTAACGCAAATTATTGACGAATTAACACGAATTATTTTGTTGTGGCACGCGGTTTGCTATTTATTAAATCGAATAGTTTTTTCATAGGTTAAGTTTTAGGTTAATAGAGATCAGCGGTGGCCATTCGGCCGCCGCTACTCTTTTTAAATAGTATTCAATTCTTGCTTATTAGAACTTGTTCGAGCCCGGTCGAGCTGCCCGGTCGAACTTATTTATAATAGACCCTCGGGGATATTAAGAGTGATGTGTTCTTCTCCCCATTCAATTATAAGATCGTCGTGCAGAGGCAGGAGAACTTCCTCCCCTTTATGAATAACCGCAATATATTCGTTGCTGGCAGCGTTGGTATAATCGGTAATGACTCCTATTAAAGCATTGTCACTATCATACACTTCCATACCGATAATCGATAGTTCATCATCCTGATCTTCATCAAGAGTGACGAAAATCTCTTTACCAACTATCTCTTCCGCCTCTTCAAAAGTGTCGATATTTTCAAACTTCACAATCCAACGTCCCCCTTTCGCCTGATAGGACTCTATAAAAAAGGGAACCGGCAGTCCATCAAAGTAGATGAACACCGGTCCTTCAAAATTGATATCTTTTGGGTCGGATGGGGACAAGTTGATAACAACATCCCCTTTGTCACCATAAGATTTCGCAACCTTCATCTGAAACTATGCTTCAGCAACAGGTTCTGCGGTTTCCTCAGCAGGTGNNGCAGCTTCAGCAACGAGTGCCTCTTCTTCGGCACGTGCGGCAGCTTCCTCAGCAGCCTTGGCAGCAGCCTCTTCGGCTTTCCTCTTGGCGATAGCTTCAGCTCTCTCGGTATTTACCTTTGCCTCAGCGCTTACAGCAGCCTTTTTGGCCTCAAGATCTGCATTAAAGATATCCTGCTTTTTGGATTTGACTTTCTGCTCCTTAGCGGCCTTCCATGCATCCCATCTCTTGTCAGCCTCCTCCTGAGAGAAAGCACCCTTGGCAACACCCCCCTGGAGATGTTTCTTAAGAAGAATACCTTCGTAAGAGAGGATACGGCGGGCAGTCTCAGTGGGCTGAGCACCCTTATTGAGCCAATCCAGAGCCTTTTCTCTGTCAATGGAGATAGTAGCGGGATTTGTGTTGGGATTGTAGTGACCGATCTGCTCGATCAGGCGACCGTCACGCGGAGCGCGGGAGTCAGCAACCACGATGTGAAAGAAAGCATAATTCTTCTTTCCGCGGCGTGCAAGGCGAATTTTTACAGCCATTTCAATAAAAAATTAAAGTTAATAATTGTGTTAACTTCCTTATCTTCTCGAGAAAAGGTCTGCAAAGATAGGGATAATTAGGAGAAAACAAAAAAAATCCTACGGAAATTTTCTCCGTAGGACTTTCAATCTGAAAAATCAAAATCGGCCGGCGCCTCTCACAAAAAAATATTGACAGCCGACCGGATCTGTAAAACTACCACAAAATCTCGATCAATTTCTTGAAATTATGCTCTCTCGTTCTGTCTTGAACGGTAAATAGGTCAACTATCCACCAAATACCGCAGCCTCCCAGAGTGATAAGCTTTAAAACTCCCAATCCGATATCGCCAAGCATGAACCTGTCGATTCCAAGCTGACCTACAACAACGGAAATCAGTAGCATGACCACCGGATTTTTGTACTCATAAAACTGAATGACATCATTCTTCGAGTCCGAAGCAGTAGCCAGTTTCTCGCGAATAGTCGCGATCCTTGCAGAAGGGAAATAATCCCCTTTATAAGAAAGAAATGTGTCAATTTTTGGATTTTCCATAATTCTATTATTTAATTGTTAAGTGTTTTCGGTATACTCGTGTTATTCAGCATGTTAGCCTTCCGGCCTTAAGCAAACATATTTTTATCCCAAATGCTAAATGCAAATATAATTAAAATATTATGCAATTTAAAGATAAGTTAAGCACAACCCCCTGATTTGCACTATAAAAAGAGCGGCCTAAAAAAGATCAAATTTGCTCTTTTCAGGCCGCCCTAATAGTTCAAATGTGGCTTTTATAAATGTTTACGCCAGAAAAATATGCGTAAAAAAATCCTCTATCAAGGATTCATCAAATCCGTATTGACAAATCTGATGATGTCGTAGATGGATTCGATGGCGGCGTCGGCGGGGCCGTCAGGTTCGATGAGTTTGGCCTTGTTGTAGGCATTTATGGCCTCTCCCCAAAGTTGCTGGCGACGATAGATGCCGCCGAGCAGATACCAGGCGTGAGCACACTCCGGGTCTTTCTTCAAATAATCATTCAGAGAGTCGTAAGCCTTCTCTATCTTGCCGTCCCTCAACAATGTTTCTATTTCCTTTAATCCTGCCATATCATACAATTCCTGAAAATCCCATAAATGCCATTGCCATAATGCCGGCAACTATCAATGCAATGGGAACACCTCTAAAGGCCTTGGGGACATTGTTCAGGTCGAGTTGCTCTCTAATGCCGGAGAAGAGGGTTATCGCAAGGCCGAAACCGATTGCGCTGGCTACGGTGTAGACTACCGACTGACCCAAATTGAGCATGTGAGGATCGCCTCCGAAGGTAAATTCATTGTTTACAACGAGCAGAGCCACTCCAAGCACACAGCAGTTGGTTGTAATCAATGGAAGGAATATGCCGAGAGCCTGATAGAGTGCTGGACTGATCTTTTTGAGAATGATCTCCACCATCTGTACAAGACCTGCAATAACGAGTATGAAACTCACCGTCTGGAGAAATCCTATCCCAAGGGGCAATAATACATAGTACTGAAGCAGGTAGGTAACCAGGGTGGAAAGAGCCATGACAAAGGCCACCGCAGCCGACATGCCGAGAGCGGTACTTACCTTCTTGGAGACACCGAGAAAGGGGCATACGCCAAGGAATTGCGACAAAACTATGTTGTTGACAAATACGGCGGATATGATGATAATGATGTATTCCATAATTAAGCCTTGTTAGCGGTTACTTTTCTAAACAATACTATGAGGTATGCGAGCACGATAAATGCGCCCGGAGCAAGTACGAAGGCGAGCATTCCCTCTCCTTGGATAAATTTCCAGCCAAAGAGCGAACCGCTGCCGAGGAGTTCACGTACAAGACCGAGAATGGTCAGGGCAATGGTGAAACCAAGCCCCACCCCGAGTCCGTCAAAAGCGGAGTCTATCACGGAGTTTTTGTTGGCATAGGCTTCGGCACGACCGAGTACGATACAGTTGACCACAATCAGCGGAATAAAGATACCGAGAGTCTCGTAAAGTGAGGGTATGAATGCCTGCAAAAGCAGCTGCAATATGGTAACGAATGCTGCAATCACCACGATGTAAGAGGGTATTCGCACCTCTTCGGGAATAAGTTTCGCAATTGCAGAGATGGACATATTGGAGAGGACAAGCACAAAAAGCGTGGCAAGGCCCATACCCATACCGTTGATAGCCGACGTTGTAGTGCCTAATGTAGGACACATACCGAGAATGAGAACAAACGTGGGGTTGTTCTTGATTATGCCTTCAGATATCAGTTTTAATTTTCCCATGGTTACTGCTGTTTTTGAAGTTCAACAAATACCTTGTAAGCCGCATCTACACCTTTGAGGAAAGCCCTCGAAGTGATAGTTGAAGCAGTGATGGCGTCAATCTCTCCTCCATCTTTTGTGACGGAAAGCTTGGAAGAGGCAGGATTCTTACCCACGATTTGAGTTCTGGTGGGAATTTCATCAGAAATCTGGGCACCGAGACCGGGAGTTTCCGAGTGGGAAATCACAGACGTATTGTAGATTGTGCCGTCTGCATTGAAACCCACCATCATCTGGATAGGACCACCAAAACCGGATGCCTTTACCTTTATGGCGTATCCGACTATGGTGCCGTTCATTTTTGCAGGATACACTACACTGCCATCCACCTCAAACACCTCTTCCGAGGGATTATTGTCACACTCAGGGACGACGGCTTTGATAGCGTTGTTGATTTTGGCCAGTTCCGCAGCCTCTATGGGAGCTTTTGTCACCGAATAGACAACTCCGAGAAGTGCAGAGCATACGAGACAGATAACCGACAGAGTTATCACCATACTTTTGAAAGAGGATTCCTTAGCCATTTTTCACCTCCTTTGCATATCTCTTGGGTTTACAATATTTATTTAAGAGAGGGACGGTCATATTCATAATTAGAATTGCAAAAGAAACTCCCTCCGGATAGGCTCCAAAATAACGGATAAGCACCGTAATGACACCAATACCAAAGGCATATATTACCATACCTTTGACGGACATCGGCGAGGTAACATAGTCGGTCGCCATAAAGATAGCTCCAAGCAGCACACCTCCGGTAAAGATATTAAAGAGAGGACCCGTGTAGATATCAGGATTGATCAAATTGAAAATCCAGGTCATCACAGCGATGGTACCCACGATAACAAGCGGAATATGAGGTCTGATTACTTTTCTGATGAGGAGGTAGACAAATCCGAGGATAAGGGCAAGTGCAGAAACCTCTCCTACGGACCCTCCGATCTTGACGAAAATCATCTCCTTGAATGTGAACTCATTTGCAGCAAAAATCTCGGGCAGGGTAAGTCCCGCAGAGAGACCCTCTTTTGTGATTGCAAGTGGAGTTGCACCCGTAAAGGCATCAACACCGCTTCTGAACCACGATTCCGGAATCGACCAGTCAGTCATTAATGTAGGGAATGAGATCAGCAGGAATACGCGGCCCACAAGAGCCGGATTGAATATGTTCTGTCCCAGACCGCCGAAAGTCATTTTGACTATGCCTATTGCGACTATTGCACCTATAAAGACAAGCCACCAGGGAGAGCTGGGCGGAAGGTTGAGAGCCAAAAGGCAACCGGTTACTGCCGCAGAATAATCATTTATGGTAACTTTTGTCTTGAGTATGAATTTTTGAATTACATATTCCACAAAAACAGAGGAAATTACACCCACAAGCACCAGTTTGATTGCCGAGAATCCGAAGAAATAGATGGAAACCAGCAGTGATGGCGTTAGGGCTATCAGCACATCCCTCATCAGAGACTGTGTACTCTCCTTTACATGGAGGTGAGGGGCCCCGGATACTAGAAGTCTTGCCATAGTTTACTTTTTAAGGGATCGGTTACGCATTATTGTCAAAACCTCTGCCTTGCTGACCCTGATTATGTCAAGCAGAGGAATGTGTGCAGGACAGGAGTAGAGGCAACAGCCACACTCGATGCAGTCATGTACTTTCTCTTGTTCAAGTTCATCATACAACCCGCCTATACGGGAGAGTTTGTTGAGAAGATAGGGTTCCAGTCCCATCGGACAGGCTTCTGTACATTTTGCGCATCTGATGCAATTGCTCTCTTCCTTCCTCTTGGTTTCAGCTTCGGTCAAAAGCAGTAGTGAAGAGACAGCCTTAAGAGTGGATGCCTCCAGATTTGCCACAGCTTTCCCCATCATGGGTCCTCCGCAGACCAACTTGGCCGCATCCTTCGGCAGGCCGCCGATAGCATCGAGCATCTTTGAGAATGGAGTACCTACCCTGACGATGAAATTTCTCTGATGGGGGACGCAAGTACCGGTGACGGTTATAATACTATCAATAAGAGGTTTGTTTTTCTGAACCGCCTCATATACTGCCAGTGCAGTACCCACATTATGAACAACCGCACCCACTTCGATAGGAAGAGCCAAGGAGGGGACTCTGCGACCGGTCAGGGCCTCGATAAGTTGTTTTTCACCTCCCTGAGGGTATTTCTTCTTTAGAGAGACTACCTTAATTTGGGGATAGTGAGATGCCGCTTTTGTCATGGAGGTTATGGCTTCGGGCTTATTATCCTCTATGCCGATATAGCATTTCTCCACTTTGAGCGCCTTCATCATAATGGCAGCGCCAATTACAATCTCATCGGGACGCTCTCTCATTATCCTGTCGTCAGAGGTTATGTAAGGTTCGCACTCAGTGCCGTTGATGATGAGCCACTCAGCCTTTTTATCCTTGGGAGGATTGAGCTTTATATGAGTGGGGAATGCGGCTCCGCCGAGTCCCACAACTCCCGCGTTCTTTATCTTTTCGAGAATGTCTTCCGAAGAGAATGGGATTTCTCTTACTATATCTTTACTTCTGTCAATCTCTTCACACCACTCGTCACCTTCTACGGCTATCACAACGTGCATCACGGGATTGCCCGCCAGATCACCCTTGGGCTCTACTGCGGTCACCGTGCCTGACACGGATGAGTGTACGAAGCCTGAAATAAAGCCTGTCGGCTTACCGATAACCTGACCCACCTTGACCTTATCTCCTTTCTGTACTACCGGCTCAGCCGGAGAACCCAGGTGCTGGGCCATCGAGATATAAGCCACGTCAAGTACCGGGAATGTTTCAATGTGTGCGTCGCGAGAGAGTTTATTCTCTTGAGGGTGGATGCCACCTATGGAAAATGTAAGTTTCATATCTGTTCCTCCCTAACTTTCATTGTTCATAACGCTGCTCTGCCCCGCTTCTTGCTTGGGTGCAACAGGCACCTTTATAGGAAAATTGACTGCCCATATAGCCTTGGTGGGGCATTCATCCACACACTTGCGACACAACTTACATTTAGCCGGATCTATGTAGGCGAGGTTGTTTTCAAGGGTAATGGCATCAAAAGGACATGCCTTGACGCATTTACCGCAGCCGATGCAGCTAACGGAGCAGACCTTGCGGGCAATTGCACCCTTGTCCAAACTTGAACAGGAGACATATACCCTGCGATTTTTAGGGCCTTTCGGACGAAGTTCGATAATAGACTTTGGACAGGCTTTAACACAAGCCCCGCAAGCTACGCACTTCTCCTCATCGACCTCAACGATGCCACGTCTTTCATCGATATGGATGGCATCAAACAGGCAGACATTGACACAATCCCCCTTGCCCAGACAGCCATACCTGCAACCGGTATCTCCGGAGTAAAGGGCGGCCATCCCCTTGCAGGAGGCATATCCGTCGAAATGATTAGTCTTCGGCCGGTTGTCCAGAGTGCCGTGACATTTGATGACGGCCACCTTCGGCTCAGTTTTGACTGCTTCCTTACCAAGAGACGCAGCAACTTTTTCCATAACGGCATCACCGCCAACCGGACAAAACAGCGATCCGATGGCCGGGGCCTGGACAAGTGCTTCAGCGAATGCGCGGCAACCGGCCATACCGCATCCGCCACAATTTGCCCCGGGGAGCAAAGACTCGACTATGTCTACCCTCGGGTCCTCTTCAACCTTGAACTTTTGCGCCACAAAGTAGAGAACCACCGAAAAGAGCAGCCCAAGCGATACCAGAGAAACAATCGTGTAGATAATCGTTGTACTCATTTGGATAGTTTTTCAATAGAAAAGGTAAAATATTTGGATATTTTGTTTTTGAACAGATAAACGAAAAAATAATAGAGGGCAAGGGTGGCAATAATGGTGATACCGGTAACGAGCTCGCTGATGCCAATATTTGTAAATAGAAGAATAATGACCATAAGTATAATCAAGGGGATGACGGCAGTCAACCAAATAGCCCTATGGCCAAGAGATGCCCTCAGGAGTACCTTCACCTCCTCTCCCACCTTATAATCACTCGCCAGAGTCGAAATGGACTGGGGAATCTCTATTTCTCTGACCGACTCATCCGAGGAGATGCAGACACCTTTGGCATGGCAGGATGCACAAGCCGATTTGTTGATTATCTCCACAGTAATGAACTCACTTGTCACGGAGGTCACCACACCGGTATTCTCTATGTTATTGAATTTATCGGACATTATTCCACTTTTATAAGACTGGTCAAAGGATATTTGACTCCTTCATAAGTACCTATGCGACCATTTATTGCGCCGACTGCGACTGGAGCCGAAAAGAAAATGGGAAGTTTATTGGCATCATCGGAAAGCCAGATAAATACCTTCTCCTCACCATAAAAGACACTTTCTCCATCCCCTTCTCCAAACGAGAATACGGAAGTATCACCATCTTTCGTACGATCTTTCTTCGGATTTACCGCAATGGCGAGCTTTATGGCATTGAAAGTCCCTACTTTAGGCACTCTCTTCTTTTCACGGCCTACAAAACGCACCCGCATATCCAGGATATCTTTGTCAAGAGCTATGATAAAGGGTGCCGGCTTTCCTTTTTCGAGCTTTTCCAAATCCAGACACCTCACCGTAAAAAAGATATTGATAATATCACGGATCACATCATTTTCATGGTATGTGGTATCCCTGCGGGGGCGACCTTTCTTGTCAACTATGGCATTAAGCGTCTTGCCGCCATCTTTCCAGTAATACCAATTCTTGGCATAAAAGTTACCTTCGCTCACATCTCTGTGAAAATAGAGGGGAGTGAGGTCCTTGACGTAGAATTTGGATTCATAAATATCCCTTACCTTGAAAAATGAATCCCAGAATTTATAGGTGGAGGCATGGGCCAACAGGTGATAATAGGGTTCCTTTCCCTCCTCGGACTTTTCAGTAAAGGTAAACTTCACACTGGCAATATCCGCACTAAAGCCCCATTTGTAATGGATAATCAATTCCATGTTTTCACCGCTTTGGAAAGGATAACCCTTTGTCTGTGCGGTAGCGCCTGCCGAAAATAAAAATAGAATAGCCGACAGTAGCGCAAAAAATATCTTTTTCATCAAAATAATCGTTTTAATTAAAATCATCACTCGGGCCCAATCCTGCATAATCCAGAGGCTCCGCACTATTCATCTTCGAACCGTGATATTCGGTACGGATCATCGGATCACCGGGCAACACGTCATCTATATCCACAAATCGTACCCTATCAGACTCAAACTTCATCGGAACATCTCCAACCGCACCGTTTCTATGTTTTAGAATGATGATTTCGGTGCCTCCGGCAATCAAATCATCGGAAGGAAGACCTACTTTTTCAGGACGATGGATAAACATTACGATGTCCGCATCCTGCTCGATAGCTCCCGACTCTCGAAGGTCACTCAGTTGGGGGCGCTTATTGCCGCCACGCGTCTCCACCGAACGGTTGAGCTGCGAAAGAGCTATGATGGGAACATTGAGTTCCTTTGCAATCGCTTTTAAAGAGCGGGAAATGGCAGAGACCTCCTGTTCACGCATACCGCGAAGGTCAGGGGGTCCGGTCATCAGTTGAAGATAGTCTATGATAATGATTTTTACTTTATTGTTGTTGACAAGGCGCCGAGCCTTGGAGCGAAACTCATAAATGGAGAGTGAAGGAGTATCATCAATCCACAATGGAGACTTGGAGAGTCTTGCAACTCCCTCGTTGAGTTGACCCCACTCTGCACTAGTCATCTTTCTCGCTCCACGGATCTTATCGGCTTCCAAACCGGTCTCCCCAATCATTACTCGCTTTACAAGCTGCGTCGCCGGCATCTCAAGTGAGAAAAATGCCACGGGGATATTGTGGTCAATAGCCATATTACGAGCCATAGTCAGCACAAATGCGGTCTTACCCACGGAAGGGCGCGCCGCTATGATGATCAGGTCGGACTTTTGCCATCCGAAAGTGATCTTGTCTATGCCGGTAAAACCCGAAGGAATACCGCTGAGTCCATCCTCTCTTTGCTGGTTGATCTCAATCTCTCTGATAGCCTGACCTACGATATCCTTGATGGGAGAGGTCTCACGGCGCATATTGCGCTCCGCAAGTTCAAATACCTCTTTTTCCGCCGTATCCACCAGATCATCGACTGTCATGGAGTCGTCAAAGGCGCTTTTCTGTATTTTGTATGAGATAGAGATGAGTTCCCTCTGGATAAATTTCTGGAGAAGGACTTTGGTGTGATAATCAATATGTGCTGCAGCTCCGATCTTGAGGGTAAGTTGGCTAAGGTATGCCGTTCCTCCGATTTCCTCAAGGTCCCCGCTTTTGCGCAGTTCGTCAGAAACTGTGAAGATATCTACGGGGTCATTGCGCTTGGAGAGGGTGGCTATTGCATCATATATTTTTCGGTGTGCATCTTTATAGAAACATTCTGCCGAAAGCTGGTCAAGAACATCTACCACTACTTCGGGCTCCAGCAGGAGTGCACCGAGGACAGCCTCCTCAATGTCGATAGCCTGTGGAGGCACCCGCCCTCCCAGCTCTTCGCCGAGGATAGCCAAATCCACCTTCCTATCCTTTTTACCGGAATCTTTCTTGGCCATATCTCACTTATTCTTCCTGTTTGTCAGGAGATTTTACAAGGATGCGACCGCAATGTTCGCAGATTATCATTTTCTTGCTTTCAATGACATCGAGTTCCCTCTGGGGAGGAATATTATTGAAGCAGCCTCCGCAGGCACCTCTTTCGACCGTCACAACGGCAAGTCTGTTTTTGGCACCTTTACGCACACGCTCATAAGCGTTGATGGTCCTCTCATCGAGAGTGGCAACCAGAGAATCGCGCTTGTCTAGCAGCTCCTCCTCCTCTTTGGCTGTCTCCTCCGAGATCGATTTGAGCTCCTCTTCCTTATCGGCAAGGTCCACTTGTCTGCCTGCAAGAGCAGCTTTGGATTCATCCAGTAAGAGTTTTTTATCAGCAATGGTAGCATTGCCCTCTTTGATGTTTTTCTCGGCAACACTTATCTCAAGCTCCTGAAACTCGATTTCCTTTGAAAGAGATTCAAACTCGCGGTTGTTTTTGACATCATTGCGCTGCTCCTCATATTTGGATATCGCCTTTTTTGACTCCTCTATCTGATGCTTGTACTCTGTGTTGTATTTTTCGATCTCCTTGATTTCGGCCAATATATTTGCAATGCGGGTCTTAAGGCCCTCGATTTCATCTTCAAGATCCTCCACTTCGAGCGGAAGCTCACCTCTCAGCAAATATATCTTGTCAATTTTGGTGTCAATATTCTGGATTTGATACAAAATTTGAAGCTTCTGCTCCATCTCCTTCGCATCGGTTTCGCCGGAATGTGTCGAAAGCGAAACAAAGGTTTCCCTCTGGTCTATAGGAGTAACCACTTTAGTTGCCTTTTTTGTAGCCATATACTTAGAAGTAAAATATTGGATTGTTATTATTATTCAAGAAAGTGTGGATTGCAAAGGTAGGAATTTTTTTGCTAAGAATTTCATACAACTTATCCACAATATCCCTCTCGCTCTCATAATGTCCTATATCCATCACCATAAAGCCCTCAGGGCAGAAAAAATGGTGGTAAGAGATATCTCCGGTTATGAAAAGCTGCGCACCGGCCTCTATCGCCTGAGGGATGAAGGACGAACCGCTCCCGGCACAAACGGCAACCCTCGAAACAGGCTCTCCAATGAGCCTTGAGCTGCGCAAACGCCCGATTCCGAAAGACTGCTTCACAAAGGCGGAAAGTGCCTGCGGCTCTATCGGAGAGGGTAGAGTGCCGACAAGAGCCAATAAGGTCTCATCGAGAGGCGTAATATCCTGCAATCCCAAACGTTGAGTCATCAGGGCGGTTACCCCACCTTCAGCCTTATCGGCGTTTGTATGCGCCGAGTAGATGACCATTTCATGCTTAATTGCAAGAGTGATGGCCTTACCGATGAATGTATCCGGATTAATTTTTTTAATGCCGGAAAAAATCAACGGGTGATGGGTTATAACCATATCCGCTCCCTTGGCCACCGCAGCCTCTATCAGCTCCGGGGTAGGATCAAATCCAATCATCACGCCCTTTATCTCCTGCTCGGGAGAGCCTATGCAGAAACCGGAGTTGTCCCAAGGCTCCTGCGTACCGAGGGGGGCGAATTCCTCGATAATTAGTGCTATATCTTTTGCTTTCATATCCAATTTCGGGGACTAAAGGGCATCCCGCACCTCAGTCAATGAGGCGCGTATATTCCTGAGTATTTCTATGGCTTCACTCCTTCTGTCTACCTCATCCAATCCGAATTTCAACCGATTGCGGGCACCCTCAAGGGTCATACCCTGATCTCTGACCAGCCTGGCGATATTTCTTAGCGCATCAATGTCGGCTTCGCGATAGAGTCGGTTGCCCTTATTGTTGCGGGCCGGACGCACATATTCCGGGAAAGTGTCCGACCAGAAACGAATAAGTGAGACGTTTACATCAAACATCTTTGCCACCTGGCCTATAGTATGGTAATGTTGTCCCGTCATCTCTTATCAATCCATGGATTGTCCGGTACTAAGCGCTATTATCATCATTTCCTGATAAGCCAATGGAGTAATGTCGGCAAAAAAATAATTGATCGGATCGACATAATTGCCATCAACTATAACTTCATAATGGAGGTGCGGAGCAAATGACGTGCCGCTATTGCCTACTCTACCGATAATATCGGACTGCTGCACTTGTTGTCCCTTTTTAACCATGATTTCTTGAAGGTGCGAATAGGTGGTAACTATACCTCCGGAGTGGGTTATCTCAATACGCCTGCCCCAGGCAGTTGCACCTCTGGTGACCGCGGTTACGGTGCCGGTGGCTGCCGCAAGCACTTCGGTGCCCACCGGAGAGAGTATGTCGAAACCTGTGTGGTCCCGGAGCGTCTTGTAAAAGGGGCTGAACTTATTGCCTACCGATGCACCGGTTCTGGCGATGGAAAAGTCCTTAACGGGAATAATGGAAGGAATGGACCTCCAATCCATTTCACCGGCAGATAATCGGTGATTGATGTTTTCAATGGAATTATTGATTTTGCCTGAGATCGATTCGAGGCGGGATGCCCGAATGTTGACATTCCAGATCAGATCATTCTCATCCTCTTCGTAAATGGTACCAAGATCGAGGCGGGCAGTATCACGACCTATCATATAAGTCGGAGGTGCCGATTGGAAGATATCATTATAAATCTGGCGATCCCTCGCTTCGAGCCCCTCGACTACGCTCTCAACAATCTCCATCTGTTCCTTCATCCTGTCATATTCCCGCTCCATATAATCCCCTTCGGCAATGAGCTGCTTTTCGCGTTCAGTGCTGAAAAAGAGAGCAAAGATGGCGTAATAGACAACTGCGACAAGCAGACTGAAAAAGACATACTTGCCCACAACAAGAAGAGCCCTCCATATAGAGAACTTCCTTTTGTCAAATCTGAGTTCCTCTTTGTTGTATAAAAATTTGGCCATATCTTACTTGCGGTCTTTACCCGCAAGAATCATGCTCTGATACTCTTCAGGCGAGATTTCATGGTCAAAATAGTTGCAAGGATTGACTGCCTTGCCCTGATAGATTACCTCATAATGGAGATGGACCCCCTTGGAACGTCCCGTAGTTCCCATTTTACCCACCTGTTCCCCACGAGTAACTCTCTGGCCCGGCTTTACCGTAGCCTGATGAAGGTGCGCATAGCGTGTCTTGTAACCAAATCCATGATCCACAATCACCTGGTTGCCATAACCGAAGAAATTGTAGCTCACTTCGACTACGATACCGTCACCGGTAGCATAAATGGGTTCGCCGGTCTTGCCTGAAATATCCACCCCTTTATGCATTCTGATACCCTTGGTAAAGGGGTCTGAGCGATATCCGAACCTGCTTCCCAGGCTGTTGCGAGGATGAGTAGAGACGGGAAAAATAGAAGGCACGCATGAAGCCATGTCACCTGCCCTTTTGGCTAACAGGGAAACCTCGTCAAATGAACGGGACTGTACGGCTGCCTTCTTGGAGAGTATATCAAGCCTCATCGCGGATGAGATGAGGAGGTCTGAATGTTCAAAATGTTTCAGGTGCGAATATCTATCCACGCCACCAAAGCCCGCATCGCGTACCTCCGATGAAATTTCTTCCATACCGAAAATAGGACGATAGACTATGTTGTCCCTCATCTCTATTTCATTAAGGATACGGTGACCTTCATCCAGCTTCTGATTGAGACTTTTGATTTGTGAGAGCAATTCCTGATTGCGACTCTCGAGTATCATGGTTTTGGGTGTCTTCAGTGAGAGAACGTCCGAATAAAGCCAAAAGTAAGCAGCGAAGCAGATAAAACCAAGAGCTAAAACCACACTAAACCTTAATAATCTGCTCTTTAGGGTAGTTTTTACTACTTCGTATGAAAGGGTTTCCTTGTTAAAAATGTACTGTTTTTTACCTAACATAATCAAATAACACCATTTATAACCCTGCAAAATTACACAATTTGGATAAAAAAACTAATTTTGTGATGAAAAATCATATTTTATTAACAAAGTTATTAACAATCTAACTACATGACATCTAACGAAACACGTCGTACCTTCCTCGATTTTTTCGCTTCAAAAGGCCATACCGTGGTACCTTCAGCACCTATGGTAGTCAAAAATGACCCTACGCTCATGTTTACCAATGCGGGCATGAATCAGTTCAAAGACTGGTTTCTCGGTAACACCCCCGTAAAACATCCCAGAGTGGCGAATACGCAAAAATGTCTCAGGGTAAGCGGCAAGCACAATGACCTCGAGGAGGTCGGCCACGACACCTATCACCATACGATGTTTGAGATGCTCGGCAACTGGAGTTTCGGTGACTATTTCAAAAAAGATGCCATAAACTGGGCTTGGGAACTTCTGACTGAAGTTTACAAAATCGATAAGGACCGACTATATGCCACAATATTTGAGGGTTATGCACCGGAAGGCCTCGAAATGGACAAAGAGGCGCGTGATTTATGGCTCAAGTTCCTGCCGGAAGAGAGAGTTATTCTCGGCAACAAAAAGGATAATTTCTGGGAAATGGGTGATACCGGTCCCTGCGGCCCTTGCAGCGAGATCCACATAGACCTCCGCAGCGATGAGGAGAGGGCAAAAATCCCCGGCAGAGAAATGGTAAACCGGGGACATCATCTGGTAATAGAGGTATGGAATCTCGTCTTCATACAGTACAACCGCAAATCCAACGGCTCTCTGGAACCTCTCGCAGCCAAACACGTAGATACGGGAATGGGGCTTGAGCGCCTCTGTATGGTATTACAGAACAAACAGAGTAACTACGATACCGATGTATTCACCTCCATGATTGAGGCCATATCGAGGGTCAGCGGGGTAAAATATGAGAGCGACAGTGAAGTGGGAGTAGCAATGAGGGTTATCGCAGACCACATCAGGGCCATCTGTTTCTCTATTGCTGACGGACAGTTGCCCTCCAATGTCAAGGCAGGCTATGTTATAAGGCGTATCCTTCGCCGTGCCGTCAGATACGGATACACATTCCTCGGCATGCACGAGCCATTTCTATGCAAACTCGTACCCCAACTTGTAAGTGACATGGGTGAAGCCTTCCCCGAACTGGTAAAGCAGCAAGATCTGATCGTAAATGTGATACGAGAGGAAGAAGATGCATTTTTACGCACCCTTGACAAGGGCATTCGCCTTATGGATTCCATACTGGAAAAATCTGCGGAGAGCAAACAGATTTCCGGAGTTGACGCTTTTACTCTCTATGATACATTTGGATTTCCAATTGACCTGAGTGAACTTATTGCCAGAGAGAAGGGCTACACAATAGATATGAAGGGCTTCGAAATCGAACTTGGCAAACAGAAGGAGCGTGCGAGAAATGCTACTGCCATCGAAGAGGGTGACTGGTATGAGATTGCCCCCTTCACTTCGACCGGGTTTGTAGGTTACGACACCCTCGAGGCAGAAGTACACATTATGAAATACCGTACCGTCAAAGCCAAAAACAAAGAGATGTTCCAGTTGGTATTTGACAAAACCCCTTTCTATGCAGAAAGCGGAGGACAGGTGGGCGACAGCGGTACAATTGAGTCGGCGAGCGGTGAACTTATCACCATTTTGCATACCATCAAAGAGAATGAGCTCCCCATACATATCGCAGATAGGATTCCCCAAAACATCGGGGAGAGTTTTATTGCAAGAGTGAGTGAAGAACGCAGAATTGAAACGGCAAACAATCACACAGCTACCCATTTGCTGCATCACGCTCTGCGACACGTACTGGGCAACCATATCGAACAAAAGGGCTCTTCAGTCAGCGCAACTTCATTCCGTTTTGACTTTTCTCACTACGAGAAAGTCTCCCGAGAGCATCTGAGAGAGGTGGAAAAACTCGTCAATAGCCTTATCCGTAAAAATATCGCGAGAGAGGAGTTCAGAAACATAAGGGTTGAAAAGGCACATGAAATGGGCGCTATAGCACTTTTCGGAGAAAAATATGGGGATGAGGTACGCGTGATAAGGTTTGGGGACTCTACTGAACTTTGCGGCGGCACCCATGCTCCCTCTACCGGCTCCCTTGGCTATTTCAGGATACTGAGCGAAACAGCCATTGCTGCGGGAGTCAGGAGAATCGAGGCTACGACCGGCAAGCATGCCGAGGCGACGGTATATGAGATGGATGATAATCTTATCGCACTGGGAGCGCTCTTCAATAACAATCCCAACCTGCTCGGTTCAGTTACAAAACTTATCTCAGATAACGAGACTTATAAAAAGGAGTTGGAAGAGGTGGAGAAAGAGCGTGCCATAGCACTTAAGAAGAGACTTATCGAAGAGAGCAAGGTAGTCGATGGCATACGTCTGATAACCCTCAGAGGTGGTAGCTTCAATCAGGATATGGTCAGAGAAGTGGCATTTATGCTCCATAAGGAACTAACCTCGGCAGTATTCATCGCTGCAATACCCTCAAGTGACGGCAAGGCCAATCTTACATTGATGTACACCGATGATCTTGTGAAAAAGGGAGCCAATGCCTCAAACGACATCAAGATAGCTGCAAAACTGATCCAGGGGGGCGGAGGCGGACAAAACTTCCTTGCAACAGCCGGTGGCAAGAATGTTGAGGGGCTTGATGAGGCAGCAGATAAATTGGAGGAGATTGCACTCAGCAGATAATGAAAATAATTGACCGGTTCCTAATAAAGAGGTTTATAGGCCCCTTTTTCCTTACCTTTTTCATCGTGATATTCGTACTCTCGATGCAGTTCCTATGGCTCTATATAGATGAACTGGTAGGCAAGGGACTTGGAATCGGTGTGATTTTGGAATTTCTGGGCTGGGCATCGGCTACGCTGATTCCGATGGCGCTACCTTTAGCCACCCTACTGGCCTCCATTATGTCACTCGGAGGTATGGGAGAGCATAACGAATTGCTCGCAATGAAGGCCGCGGGTATCTCTCTCGGTAGAATATTGATGCCTGTGATGGTGCTTTCGGGATTGATATCCATCGGGGCATTTTTTGCTGCCAACGACCTTGTCCCCGTCTCGTACAACAAGATTTACACTCTTCGCAACGATATCCTCCATACAAAAGATGAGATTAAAATACCCAAAGGAATCTTCTACGACGGTATAGACAACTATATACTCCGCATCGAGGAGCGCAACGACGAGACCGGAATGATGTATGACATCATAATATATGATCATACACTCCATGACGGCAACAACAACATAACTATTGCCGATTCCGGCAAAATGGTTGTCACTTCCGACAAACAACATCTGATATTTGACCTCTATAACGGTATGTCATATAAGGAAGAGAATAAGATGACCTATAGAGATACCTCCATAACCCTCAGTAAGCTTCAATTTGAAGAGCAACAATTGATTGTCGCTTTGGAAGATTATACCTTCACAAGATCCACGGACGACCGTTTCAGCGATGAAGTGATGTCTAAAGATCTGAAGCAGCTCAGGTATGATTGGGATTCGATTTCGGTGGTCTTTGCCGAATTGCAGGAAACGCAGCAAAATAGATTTTTGTCAGGGTCGGGAATGAATTATCTCCATCAGCTGGATACCACAATAAAAAGGAATTTCGCAGGATGGCTGGATATTGATTCTCTTTACGCGTGGATTGCTGCCAATGACCCCGTCCAAAAGGAGAAGGAGGCTTGTCGTCAGGCGATGGACAGACTTACCCTCGCTATGGATCTGGTGGGCAATTTTTCCAGGGAGAACTACCGCTATGTAGATCCGCTCAAGAGGATTGACATAGAGAGTTACCGCAAATTTACCCTATCTCTCGCCTGCTTGCTGTTTTTCTTCATCGGAGCGCCGCTCGGAGCTATTATTCGTAAGGGAGGCCTTGGTACTCCCGTCATTATTTCGATATTCTTCTATCTGGTATACTATATCATTGATATTTCGGGTAAAAAACTTGCGAAAGATGGAGCGATGACGCCATTTGCAGGTACTATCATTTCAGCTGTGGTATTGTTGCCGATAGGCATTTTTCTTACCAGGCACGCAATCAGGGATTCCAGCCTCTTCAATATAGATTCTTACAAGGTATTTTTCAAGAATATATGGGATTATATAGTCAAGATTTACCACAAGGTACGCAATTTCTTCCGCAAGGATAGGGGTCGCATCCGCATCGTCTATATGGGTACTCCCGAATTTGCGGTAGCACCGCTTGAGAGTCTTCTCGCAGAGGGGTTTGATGTAGTGGCAGTAGTTACTGCTCCCGATAAGCAGAGCGGGCGCGGACTCAAAATCAATGAAAGCGCCGTCAAAAAGTGTGCATTGGAGTATAATTTACCGGTACTCCAACCGGAGAGGCTCAAGGACCCCGAATTCCTGGAGCAGCTCGCCTCCTTCAAGGCCAATCTCTTTGTAGTAGTGGCCTTCCGAATGCTGCCTGTAGAGGTCTGGTCGATGCCTTCTCTGGGCACTTTCAACCTGCACGCCTCCCTCCTGCCGCAATACCGCGGTGCGGCTCCCATCAACTGGGCGCTGATCAACGGAGAACGCATCACCGGAGTGACAACTTTCTTTATAAATGAGGAGATTGACACCGGCAAAATACTCTTTCAGGAGAGCTACTCTATCGAGGAATATGATAATGCCGGTACCCTGCACGACAAACTTATGGAGATGGGAGCCGCTCTGGTAGTGAAGACAGCAAGCGCCATCAGGGACCGCACCGTACGTCCGGTGGCGCAGGATACCCAATACATGGCACTCAGACCCGCACCCAAACTCAGCCGGGGACTTGCGCGCATCGACTGGAGCAGGGATGCCCGCGATATTGTAAACCTCATCCGAGGACTCAGCCCCTACCCCTGCGCTCATACGACCTTTGTTTTTGAGGAGCAGCAGCTAGGAGTCAAGATATTCGAGGCCTTTGTGAGGGAGAAGGATCAGGAGAATGAGGATTGGGGAACTATCACCTCCGATGGCAGCAGCTGGCTCGAGATTAAGTGCGGCACCGGATCGGTGCGTATTTTAAATCTTCAGATTGCCGGCAAAAGGCGGCTCGACGTAGGAGAGTTTCTTAAAGGATTCCGTGAACCGGAAAAATATAGGGCAAAATAATCGTTAGCTATGGAGAAAAGAGTTGTAATACTTGCAGACGGTTCCTATCCCTCTTCTGAGAAGACTCTGAAAATACTCCGCACTGCGGAAGTCCTCATCTGCTGCGATGGTGCCGCAGAAAAGGCCATCTCGAGGGGAGTAATTCCGGATTTCATCGCCGGTGATATGGATTCGATGCCAATAGAATTGCAGAGAGAATACTCCGACATCATCAGAAAATCGGATTGCCAAGATACCAACGACCTCACCAAGGCTGTAGAACTGGCAAAGAGCTTCAATCCCTCACAGGTGACCATTCTCGGGGCTACCGGCCGAAGGGAGGATCATACCCTGGGCAATATTTCGCTACTCGCTGAATATGCACAAGAGTGCACTTTTCCGATGGATATGGTCACAGACCACGGAAGATTCTTTACGATCAAGGATAGCTCCGTTTTCAACGCGGTTCCCGGTACTGCCATTTCATTTTTTACCTTCGACCAAAGTCTGAGAATCAAATCGACGGGGCTCGAATACCCCCTCGATGAAGTAATCTTCGATTCCCTCTGGAAAGCCTCTCTCAACATCGTATCGGAGAGCAAAGTATCGCTCGAATTTTCCCATCCCGCCATTGTTCTGATTTTTGAAACGGAGTAGCTAACCCTTAGGGTCTTCAAATAATTTTGCGGGAATAAAAATTAATAATTAACTTTATACCGATATAACACCCTTAATGTCAAATAGCTATGAAAAGGATCAATTATTACGGACAGTTACGA
>DBQO01000047.1 GCA_002305275.1 Bacteroidales bacterium UBA1392
CATCATTTCTGCAAAAATACAATTATTTCTTGATTTTACCAGAGGTTGGCGGTTGGCCGTTGGCCCCCATAACGCGAAACCCGCACCCCGAAACTATTTTATAAGTTTTTCAATGGCAGCTATAAAGTTTTCAGAGCGCGGAATAAGATAATCTACCAGTGCCGCATCACAATAGGAGAAATCTTCATAATCGCTACTATGTCGTTTGTCGAATAAATTACTGAAAGTAGCGCCATCCTCCAAACTCAATAAACCCGTACGCACAAAGTGGAAAGACAACATTGTCTTAACTCCGGAATGCGTATTTGCCTCTATGTTTCGCGAGAGAAGCAATGCAGTGGCGGCATAATAACAAGCGTAGTAAAGCCTATTGACTGCGGCATTGAAAAAATCCCCCTGGCGCATATACTTGGCTTCTTCCAATGTTTCTTTAGCGCGTTCTAAACGATAATTTACTAATGCCGCTCGGTGTTCCTCCGATAACTGTTCTCTTTTCATAATACGACTCCTTCATTCATTATATTGATAGAAAATGGAGTATGAAATGGACGATTATCCCATTGATTACGTGTCATAATCATTGGGCTGATAATAACCCCTGATTCCACTTCCAATTCGTACAAAGAGCGTATGATCGCGTGCTCATATTCCGGAGTCAGAACTTTATCATTTACCAATATAAGCAAATCAATATCGCTATGGTTTTGAGCATCTCCACGAGCCTGGGAACCATAAAGAATGACTTCTGCCTCCGGATCAATCCGTTTCAGCAGTTTGCGAATTTTATTTATTATTTGCTTATGTCGCATAATTACAATGTCTATGTGAGCAAAATTAACTAAAATATTTGGATTTGAATTATTCTTAGCCGAACAAAATCTCTCAAACGCTGTTTATACCCCAAACTGACACTTAATCGGAACTAACTGCACCGCGTACCTTGCAACCCTAACCCAGCAACACCACGTACCCTGCACCTTGAAACCTGCACCGCGTACCTTACACCCCGCAACTACACACTACACACTTCCAACTCGCAACTATTCTTTGCTCCATCAATTATTTTGCTTACTTTCGCAAATGGTAATAATAGAGCGGTTCCGGGCTTGTGTTGTTCGGTCGGCCGGAGCGGGGGTAGCGTTTGTCTGCGTTCACAGCCCGATTTCCGGAAAAGGAGACGCACGGAAGGAGGCAGTGCAAAGGCGGGGAATGGAAAGCGCGCTGTAGTACGCTTGATAGGGATATCAAGGCAAGTCAGCGTGGCTGCCGCCTGAGGACGGGCACAGCAGCAAACCTTCTTCAAACAGTTGCGTAACTCCTCATCCGGTTCGGATCACACGAAGCGAGGAATAGCTCAAAAAGTAAGGACAGGTTCAAAGAACCAGAGATTGACTCACGAGCCATGAAACGGTTCAAGAAGCAAAGAATCTGTTCCAAAAGTTGTTAAAATTATGGGCTGAGAAGGATTCATTTTCGCTAAGACCTCTTTTCGTAAATCACTAGCTGCACTTGTTGTAGCGGCTTTTTCTGTGCTAATACTCTCGCTAAGCTCGTGCGCTGATGAGATGCCTCCTGCCATTAAGGTTTCAATAAATTCCATCAATGCCATAGCCGGTGTTAAGGTAGAGATTGTCGGCAATGAATTGTTTATTGACGGCAAACAGGCAGCCTCCTGGAGCGATGACTCAGATGGTCAATGCACAGTCTCCATTACTTTCAAGGCCGAAGGCGCAACATCCCCGACTCCAATTCGCAGCTGAGACACTATTTACGATGCCGGGACTCTCACAATCAATGTCAGCGACCCCTCGTCAAACACAACTACTGCGACCATAACCTTCACAAACAGCATCTACATCATTAACAGCAGTTCGATAACCCTTACTGTTGACGAGGAATCCAACCTCATCAGTTGACTCACTCTCTCCAAAGGCGCTACCCTCGTAAAGGTTGAAATCATCGAAAATGGCCAACGCAGTACGATAACAGATCCGGAGCATTTTACCCCCGAATATCCCGGCAACTATGATATCATCCTAACCATAAAGGGCAAAGACGGTAATAGCATGGAAGTCCCGATTAAAGGCGTAAAGATAAAGCCGTTGGATTATTCAGCTCCCACCTTCGCGACTGTGAACCTAATTGCTGAACACTACCCTTGGTTCAATGTGCTGACAGATAAAAGTAAAGAATTTTTGCGTTGACATGTATCCATATCATATATATCCTGAAATCTCTATCCTAGAGATGATATAGAAAATATCATGTTATGAGAAACCACCAAAAATTTTGAAACTGAAAATGTATGAAGACCATGAGATGGAGATAGCCATTGTGATCAATGATATCTACGTATAAAAAATATGTCTCCATTTGCACACATAAAAACATGCAAATGAGATCGAGGAGACTTAAAAAAATATGTAGACCAATATCCCGATCAGTATTTTATAGTAAGCTGTTCTGCTGATCGAATGTGATGATGAACCATAGAAAAATTAAAAAGTAATCCAAATTATAATGTTCTTAAACAACTTTTAGAAAAAGAAAATATAATTTATATCATTGCAGCTTGAAACACAAACTCATACTGATGAGAAAATTGAAGTATAATAGTTGAACTACAAAAATCATTAAATGAAAATGAGCTAGAACAAGAAAATTGTCGCTATACATCTGCATCTGTTAATAGTAAAAAAAATAATAAAATTACAGTTGTTGGGTATCATCCCAACCAAACTAATACTTTTTGATATGATCATCAAAGTAAATATCCAATATGATATAATATATGAATCTGAAACATAGTAGTACCATTTCAAGAAATTCCACGAATTGATGAATTAACATGAGAACGATATGATGCTAGAGGAACGACTTCATCATTCCCGACTGCCACAGTTAATGGAGTAATCAGAAGTCATCTCCCTATCATCATGGAGATCTATCCATGAACCACTCTAGAAGATGCGATGACTATCTTACAATCTGACTATATGTATACCGAGCCTTACTACTATCTAGACCCAGCTGATTGACAGAGAAAAGTCGGCGGCGAGTGGTACAGGTTTGACACAGATAAATTCATTTCATACGAGATCCTCCAAAAAAAGGCAATTGATGCCATCAGTCTGACTTCGCCTTCATCAACTTCTTCGTCCTCGTCAACTTATTTCTCAACATCAACTTCATCTTCAACTTCCTCATTAGCGTCGACTTATTCCTATTCAACCGCGTCTGAAGTGGCTCTCCCCTCATTCCCCGGCGCCCATTATACAGGCAAGGGAGTTATGTTCGAGCATAATGGCAAACTCCATCCCATCACCGAGACCGACCTTCTCAACTCCCTCATCTCCACCGGCAAACGCCCTTCATATTGCTTTTCCCGCACCCTTTTCCTCAAACAGGGCGGTGCACTCAATGCAGACGGCACCATCAACGCCTCTCCCGAAGCCACCATCACTCTTCATATTCTCGACACAGACGGCAAACAAATCCCCGACATGACTGTTGCTTTCACCAGACCGGTGAAATAGTTGGCTCGGCTGTTAGCCAATGGCTGTTAGCCGTTAGCTGTTGGCCGTTGGCTGTTAACTATTGGCCCCCGCAATCCATACCCTGCACCGCAAAACTCGCAAAGTACAAAAAAAGAGACCGACTAAAATGCTTTTTAGTCGGCCCCCTATCCTGCTTTTTTAATCTTTTCTTGAAAATCTATCCTGAATTTAAAAAATGTAAAAAGTCTATCTTGGATTTAATTTTATGCTTGCGATAAATGTATCGTGGCACAAATATGAGCATTATATTTGACACTTCAAAATAATTTCAAACTTTTAACCATTCGTCATCCGGCTTTGCAATAAGCCTGGCATTATTTATCGCCATATCAAGAGTTAAGCAGGTAGATGCCCTGTAGATTCCACCATTCTTTTCAATAACTAATGCAAGATCTGCTTTCGCTTTATCTTGTAAACACAAAGGGAGCAACAATTGGAGTTTCCCTTTATAATATTGTGGAATAGCAGTTTTATAATTTCTCCTTACTCTCCTCTTAGCATCTTCAATTGTTCCTGATAATAGATTGGAGAGCAAATAATTATCCATGGTCTTAAACGGTGCAGGAAAACGCTCTTTGTTATCTTGAATTATGTGATCAATATTAACCCTCAAATCAATAGATATGTCGTAAATTAAGTCCTTTGGATCAGTAATGTAGTTTGCAACTTCGGCTAACTTTGAAAACTTAGATAAATCTCTATCACTCGACTTTCTCCAACCAATAAAAAAATATGGAATATTTGTTCCTGGCTTTTTGTTTTCCTGGAAATATCCAAATATTTCTTCTTGATTTTCCGTTGCTAATCCTGTGTTAAAACAGCAAAACTGACATGAACCCCGAAAGTT
>DBQO01000004.1 GCA_002305275.1 Bacteroidales bacterium UBA1392
ACGTTCCTTACTTTGATTACTCAACTTGCCTTCGGCTACTTTGCTTAAGTAAGAACCAATCTCCACCTCCATACGGTCACTGATATCTTCGTATTTCTCAGTTCGATTATAAAGCTTGAGGAATTTCTTATCATCATTCTTCAGGTTTGTCATCTTCTTCACAAAACCGAACATCTTTTTCACACGGGCTGCATATACATCAACTTCTTTCTCTGCTTGAAGGATAGAGAGTTCATCTGTAGGAGCCAATCCGGTAGATATATATTTCAGTACAAATTCTTCGTCCTCCTCTTCCCCTTTCTTCGGCCTAATTACGGTGAGACATATTTTTTCGTAAAGCTTCACAAACCAAATCATAAGTGAAACATTACAGATATTGAACAAAGTATGGAAGAGTGACAATCCGTAGGATGTAGCTGCTTGGTAACTGGTATATTTAGCTTGTAATGCAGCCAACTCGGGTGAGAGTTCCGACCTTGGTAGAGTGGTTATTTGATTATATACTTCAGGTGATAATGATGAGATAAAACCTTTTATCTCTGAGGGGTGTACCGAAGCAAAACTTGGGACGAGGTTGTCGACAAAATTGACAAAATGTTTAAATACAAGCAGCATCCATATTACACCAAATATGTTGAACATGAGATGGGAGAAAGCAGCTCTTTTTGCCGAGATATTGGCCGGAATTGCGGCCAAGTTGGCGGTGATCGTCGTGCCGATATTCTCTCCCAGAATCATAGCCGTTGCACTGGGAAAGTCGATCCATCCTTTTGCCGCCATAATCAATGTGAGGGCTACTGTAGCACTCGAAGACTGCACTATAAGTGTAAGTACTGTACCCACCATCAAGAAGAAGAGAGTAGAGAGCAGCCCCATTCCGGTAAAGTTTTGTACGAAATCAAGAACTTCCGGATTGTTTTGCAAGTCAGGCATAGAGGATTGCAGAAAATCGAGCCCCATAAAAAGAAAGGAGAATCCAAAGATAAATTCGCCCAACGATTTATTTCTGCTTTTGGAAGAGAAAATGAGTGGCAATGCTAGACCCATTAGAGGTATGGAAAGGGCACTGACGGAGAACTTACCGAAGCCGAAAAAGGATATAATCCAAGCTGTGACTGTAGTACCGATATTGGCACCCATGATAACTCCAATTGATTGAACAAGACTCAACAGACCGGCATTTACAAAACTTACCACCATCACAGTTGTGGCCGATGAAGATTGTATTAGAGCAGTAATCATCACACCTGTCAATACACCCATGATTCGGTTCTTTGTCATGGCCGATAATACGTTTCTGAGCTTGTTACCGGCTAACTTTTGTAAGCCTTCGCTCATGATCTTCATCCCATAGAGGAACAGGCCCAATGAGCCTACCAATTTTAAGAAATCGATTAAACCGTAGTCCATTTTTTAGAATATTTCATTGTTGTGTGCGCAAATTTAAAAATAATAACCGAGATAGAAGGTCTTTGAAATGAAAAACGGGTAATTATACCAGCAAGTATTTTCTAAAAATGCATTCTTTAACTATCAAAATAACATACGATACTTTATAAAAATACACTCTCTGTCTTCCAAAATTGCACTCTCGGTAAAAATAGTGTATATTCGTCTTTCCAAAAGAAATGATTATGGATTACGACAAGATAAAAGTAAAATGTATTAATACAGGAGAAGAGAAGGAAGTGAAAGGAGGAACGCCTCTTACAGCGTTAATTGACTATTTTGGAGTGAAATTACCCTATCCAATAATTAATGCAAAGGTAAATAACAAGACCGAGTCACTTGCATACCGAGTTTATCGTCCTAAAACAATTGAATTTATTGACCTTAGTGATACTTCTGCAATGCGTACCTATGTCCGTTCGCTTTGTTTTATCTTGGCTAAAGCGGTGGATGACCTTTTACCTCATGCCAAGGTATATATCGAACATGCAGTATCGAAAGGATATTATTTTCAAATCGAGTCGGATATGCCGGTTGGAACGACAGAAATCGATGCTATCCGAAATAGAATGCGAGAGATTGTTGAGGCAGATATACCATTTGTACATGTTGAAGAGGAGACGACGAAAGTAGTACAGCTATTTCGCGAGCGCGGTATGGAAGATAAGGCCCGTCTATTGGAGACTTCCGATATGCTATATGCACGCTATTCGAAATTGGACGAATATATCGATTATTATTACGGTAGTCTTACTCCTTCTACCGGTTATATATCCCTGTTTGATATACAGACCTACAATGGCGGTTTCTTATTACAGGTCCCCAAACGGGAGAATCCAGTTGAATTGGAACCTCGTGTTCAACAGGAGAAACTGTTTAATGTATACCGAGAACATTTGAAATTCCTGAAAATAAGTCAACTCGATAATGTGGGAGATCTGAATAAAGCGAAACAGGCTGATCGTATGTCGGAAGTTATTCAAGTGGCCGAAGCATACCAGTCGAAACAGATTGGAGAGATTGCCGAAGAGATTACCCGTCGATTTCAAGATGGTGTACGTGTGGTACTCATCTCAGGACCATCTTCATCCGGAAAGACTACATTTCGCAAACGACTTGAAATACAGCTGTTGGTAAATCTGTTGCGACCGGTAGGTATTTCTCTTGATGATTATTTTGTTGATAGAGACAAAACTCCTCTCGATGAAAAAGGGGAGAAAGACTATGAGTCTCTCTATTCGCTTGATCTGGAGCTTTTTGAAAAACATATGATCCAGTTGATGCAGGGTGAAGAAGTGGAGCTCCCTTCGTATAATTTTGTTACCGGGAAACGTGAATATAAGAAACACTTTCTGAAGATGTCGGAGAACAGTATCCTCATCGTGGAGGGTATACATGGCCTTAATCCCGAACTGACCGCACACATACCGCCCGAGAAAATCTTTAAGGTTTATGTATCAGCACTGACAACGATTTCGCTTGACGACCATAACTGGATTCCTGCTTCCGACAACCGTCTTATCCGACGTATTGTACGTGATTTCCGTTACCGCGGATATTCTGCTGAGCAGACGATTTCTCGCTGGGAAAGTGTGCGTCGAGGTGAAGATAAATGGATTTTCCCATTCCAGGAAAATGCCGACGTGATGTTCAACTCAGCAATGATCTATGAGCTGGCTGCCATTCGACGTCATGCCGAACCTATTTTATTGCAAGTACCCCGCACGGCTCCGGAATATTCCGAAGCGTATCGATTGCTCAAGTTTTTAAGTTATTTCAATTATATTACCGATCGGGAACTTCCTCCCACCTCGTTGTTGCGTGAGTTTTTGGGAGGTAGCAGCTTCCGGTATTAAAGATTCGCTTATTTTATAGTTATGTCTGATATTATTTGTGCCATTTCCACCCCACCCGGCATGGGGGCAATTTCTGTGATTCGTTTATCTGGTGAGGGATCTATATCTCTCATTGACAAAGTATTTGCTACTCCTTCGGGAAAGAAACTCACGAATGCATTTGCCAACAGAGTCTACTTTGGAGGTATTCATGCTGGAGAGGAGCTGTTAGACGAAGTGTTGGTGACCATCTTTCGGGCCCCTCATTCGTTCACAGGGGAAGAGAGTGTTGAGATTTCCTGTCACGGGTCGGTTTATATTCAGCAGCGCCTCATGGAGCTTCTTTTGAGTGAAGGAGCCCGTCTGGCAAACGCCGGGGAGTTTACTCGGCGAGCCTTTCAGAATGGTAAATTTGACCTGAGTCAGGCCGAAGCAGTTGCCGATCTTATTGCTTCCTCATCGCAAGCTTCACATCGAGTGGCCATGAACCAGATGCGGGGAGGATTTGCCCGAAAACTGGCACTGCTGCGAGATAAGCTGTTGCAGTTTGTCTCCCTGATAGAGTTGGAACTCGATTTCTCGGAAGAGGATGTAGAGTTTGCCAATCGAGATAAGCTATACGAACTGACACAAGAGATTGAAAAGGAGATTCAGACCCTTGTTGATTCATTTAGATTAGGGAATGCTATAAAAAGTGGGATACCTGTGGCCATCATTGGTGAAACCAACGCCGGTAAATCGACGTTGTTGAACCTACTTCTTAATGAAGAGAAAGCCATTGTCAGTGATATTCACGGTACTACTCGCGACGTAATTGAAGATACAGTGATTATGGGGGATGTAACATTCCGCTTTATCGATACAGCCGGTATACGGCAAACAACCGATGCCATTGAAACACTTGGCATCGAACGAACTTTCCGTAAGATAGAGCAGGCGTCTATTGTCCTTTGGATGATTGATATGACTACACAACGCGAGCAAATTGAAACTTTGGCTGCATCCATCCTTCCCAAGTTTCAAGATAAAAAGGTGTTTCTACTGTTCAATAAGGCTGATCTAGTTTCTGAGGAAGTGAGAATCGACTTTGATACCATCTTCCCAGAACTCGATTCTATCAGGCTCTTTATTTCTGCAAAGAATCACCTAAACACAGATCAATTACAGGAGTTACTGGTAGAAGCAGCCGCAGTTCCCTCCATTAGAGAGGAGGATGTGATTGTAACCAACCTGCGTCATTATACCTCACTAAGCAGTGCACTCACCTCCATCCGTCGTGTGAAGGAGGGACTTGAGATTGGAATCACCCACGACTTCCTCTCGCAGGATATACGTGAGTGTATGTTCTATCTTGGTGAGATTACCGGTCAGATATCTACAGACGAGATCTTGGGGAATATATTCAGTAAGTTCTGTATCGGAAAGTAGACATTAAGAGCAATCCGTTGAAAAGGTCAGTTTATAACTCTCTAAAAGGAGAACTTACCGAATTTAACAAATCGATAGGATATCTTATATTGATTGTTTAATCATGATGATGCTTTTTTATCGGTGCATCAGAGTAAATGATGGCCTCTTGTAAATGGATATAAGTATCTTTCTCTGGATTCAACCATTGAAAAGTCACTCTGTGTTTGCCCTTGGGCAACATATATTTCCAAAATAGCTCATGCCGGCGCGTAGTGAAAAGTGCCGGCAAGTTAGCTGTTTCCACCAGTTCTCCATCGATATACATTTCTACCAACCCGACATAGTTTTCATTCTTAGCCCTAACATTCCCTTTGAATACAATACCGGTGCCTTCAAAGGTAATTGTATCGGCATTGTCAATCATTTTATTGATCCCTTTTTTATCTATGGGATACATGCCTTCAAAAGATTTTTCGTAGCGAACCGGAACAGGCTGTTGACAGAAAATAGTCACGTTATTATTGTTCACTCGACCTCCATTGCGCTCTACTACAAGAAGTGCTTGATCGAAACTCATTTGATATGCTTTATTCAATGAGATTGAGGTGTAGGCAAAGTCCATATCCTCCACCTCACGTAGGTTCTTCATCCAATATTCTGGTATTTTGTTGTAGCCTATCATGGTACCTAATATACCTGCTGCAGATGCAGCATTACAATCAGAATCCTGACCACAACGAGTGGCAATATCCATTGTTTTATAGAAATCGCCTTCTCCATACAACAGTCCGATGAGAATATAGGCACTATTGATTACCGCATCAATGTTGAAAGCTGCAAAAACGCCATCCGGGCAACCGATATCTTCGCTCCATTTCTTTTCGCATTCAAACCAAGTTCTCTTCCAGTCGTCGGGATATTGCCTGTGCCAGTCAATCACATCCTTCATACATTGGTAATACCTGCTTTCCTGCGGAATTGTTTTCAGTGCTTCGGATACAATAAATTCCATATCGTCAGACACAAAGGCAAGTGTGTACATAGCAGCTACATATACACCACCATACCATCCATCTCCATAATTCATGATATGTCCTATTTTATCCGAAATCTCCGAAGAAGTATTGGGCATACCAGGAGCCATCAACCCCGCAAAGTCGGCTTCTATCTGGAAATCGATGTCGTCGGCATGTGGATTATTGAGCCAATGGCCGGAAGCAGGAGGCATCAAACCTTGAAGGATATTATACCGTGCGGCCTGATTGGCGTGCCACAATTTATATTCTGCTGTGGCAAAAGCCATCGCAAATGAATCTACCGGAGCATCCAGTCCTAGACGATCGAAAACATTGACAAATGTTAGATTCATGTAGATGTCGTCATACAATCCGGAGCTGTTAGTATACCACTGCTTCACTATGCCATCCGGCCAAGATATGGGTGTATAATCCTGTATCATGGTTCCGTTGAACTTGAACTCTGTAGGCCCAGCGTACGTACATGCGATTGTTTTTCCAGCCCAACCACCTTTAATTTTATCCATCAACGCATCCCGACTCATCGTAACTTCGGCTGGGAGAGATTTACGCTGAATGGTTGTTCCTGAGTGATTACATCCCAATAGCCCCACCAATAGTAAAGTGAAAGCAGCCATTATACGATAATTGCTTTTCATCGATATGATATACTTGTGTTTTACAACTAACCCAATCTACTGGTAAAAGGGTATTGTGTTATTTAGTGGAAATATACTTTCAACAATGTAAAAATATAGTTTAATTTATTAAACTACAAGAAAGACATAATTTTATAGTGATTTTTCTTTATTACCTTTGTTCTAAGGTAAAAAAATAGATTCTCAAATAAGCTACACAGTGAATGTTACCGTCTTAGATATAGAGTTTGAATACAACGGAACTATGCAGATTATTAACCCAGTTGTCTTGCAAGATAATGATTTTTTGATTTTAGTGGATGCCGGTTATCCGAAACAGCGTATTCAGTTTGAAGAATCTGCTAAACAGCATGGTATTCAACTTGAAAAGTTGACCCATATAATTCTCACACATCACGATTTTGATCATATTGGCTCATTGGCTGAGTTTAAAAGAAACTATCCATCTGTCAAAATAGTAGCATCAGAAATAGAAAAGGAATATATAGAGAAAAGAAAAAAACCTCTTCGGTTGCAGCAGGCGGAAAAAGTCTATCCATCTTTACTCGATAAAGATAAACCAAAGGCACTGATATTTCACAAGATATTAGAGAGTATAGAAGAGGTAAAAGTCGATGAGATCGTAACAGACCATCAGCTATTGCCAATTGGTGATGGCATTGAAGTCATCTTTACCCCGGGGCATACGGAAGGACATATATCACTCTATCTGAAAGAGAGTAAAATACTTATCTCTGGTGATGCATTATTTCTGGACGAACAACAGCTAAAAATTCCACATCCAGAATTTGCATACGATGTTGAGATGGCAAAAGCATCTATTAAGAAGTTATTTAATTACGAAATAGATCAGATTATTTGTTATCATGGTGGTTTATTGAAGGGAAATTGGAAAGAGGCAATGTCGTTTGAAAATTGAGGAGAATAATTAGAATAAAATAAATCACACCTTTGAGTTATGAACAATGATAGTCAACAATCAATAATATTGTCGAATCTGAAAATTAACGCATTAAATAAGATGCAGTTTGAGGCTCAGAGGGCGATAACTAATAGGAACAATACAGTACTACTTTCTCCTACAGGATCAGGGAAGACACTAGCATTTCTGCTTCCAATATTGCAGTTGCTCCATGAGGATATAAAGACAGTGCAGTGCCTGGTTATTGCTCCATCGCGTGAGCTAGCACTTCAGATTGAGCAGGTGTGGAAGAAGATGGGTACAAACTTTAAGGTGAATGTGTGTTATGGGGGACATTCAATTGAGACTGAACTAAACAACTTGAGTAACCCTCCAGCACTGCTGATTGGGACACCGGGACGTCTGACTGATCATCTAGAGAGGAACTCATTCGATACTTCAAACGTCAAAATATTGGTTCTCGATGAATTCGATAAATCCCTGCAGTTGGGCTTCCACGAGGAGATGAGTGCAATAATTGGCGAGTTGCCCAATCTCGAAAAGCGAGTACTACTTTCGGCAACCTCCGATGTTGAGATACCCGCGTTTGTAGGAATGAGCAATACAACCACGCTCGATTTCACGCTCGAAGAGCAAAAAGATAACCTTGCACTCAAGTTAGTAATCTCTCCCGATAAAGATAAGATTGATACGCTATTTTTGCTACTCTGCTCGCTAAACTCTGAGCCGGCACTCATTTTCTGCAATCATAGAGAGGTCGCAGTGAGAATTAGCAGTATTCTTTATGAAAAAGGCATCTATACAGGCTACTACCATGGAGGTATGGATCAGGAAGACCGTGAAAGAATACTTATCCACTTCCGAAATGGAAGTCTAAACTATCTTATCATAACAGATCTGGGAGCAAGGGGTCTCGATATTCCGGAGATGAAGCATGTAATTCATTATCATCTGCCTGCAAAGGGTGTCGACTTCACCCACCGCAACGGTCGAACCGCCCGCATGAATGCTTCCGGTACAGCATATATTGTACTGTTTAAAGAGGATGTGTTACCCGATTATATTCCTAAGGGAATTGAAATCATGAAGCTGAAAGAAAAAAGTCCATTGCCGCAAGGTCCACAATACCAAACATTATACATTAGCGGAGGTAAGAAAAACAAACTTAAAAAGAGTGATATCGTTGGTTTCTTTCTTCAAAAAGGCAAACTAGACAAAACCGATCTGGGTCTGATTGAAGTGAAAGACTTCATCTCATTCGCTGCCGTCAAAACATCAATGGTTAAGAAGCTTCTGAACAATATTAGAGATCAGAAGATGAAAGGCAAGAAGTACAAGATTGAGGTGGCGAGGGGAGTGATTTCTTAATTACTTAAAACCTCAATAAAAGTAACCGGTAGACATACATTCTCAAGATCTATAGCTTTCGCAAATAACGGAGCAATTTCTTCATCTTTAAAGCCAGCAATTCCGCAACCAATACGCGTTACATAGAAGAAGAGCTCTGTGTGCTGCTTTGCAAATTCAATAAAATCATCTACATAGGGCTTAATTACTTCCACACCACCATGCATGGTGGGTATGCCGTAGCTTTGTCCTTGAAGACCAGTTCCTTGTCCTTGTATGGCTCCAAAGAGCTTTTTTGCTACGAGTGCAGCACCACCTCCATGAGCACCTTGAAGATTACTGCCAAAGACGAAGATTTCATCATCCATTAACTCGGATATATTCTCCGGTGAGGTTTTAGGACGTTCAATTCCGTTGTATTTTCTATTTTTATTTGCACTTAATTCGTTAAATTTCATGTTGATATTGTTTATATTGTCCAAATTAACAAGTAGCAAAATCAATTTTCTCCCGTAATCGCTGTAGTGCTTCCCAAAAAATATGATTATGGTCGAATATCAATTGAGAGATATCTTTAAATGAAAATCATTGAGCTATTCCGGTGTCATCGCACGACCTTTGTAAGTTTCAATTAATCTTTCAAATAGCAAAACCTTGTTGGGTATTACCATTAAATCCAATGATTATGCAATCTGTTGTTGCAGCTGGGTGTGGATACTTGTAAGAAAATAATTTATCTGCAATTATTTTACATGAATAATTAATACAAAGGAAAAGTAGTGATATAATTTGATACCGCCAAAGGTTTTATGTAAAAAAACGCAATAGAATGTGTTTCCTCTCCTTACCTTCGCTTTCCCTTCCCTCCGTTTAACAGGTCGATCCTCATTCAGCACTTTCGGGTAGAGCTTCCTGTATGGATTTTTATAATATCTTTGTGAAATAGTTTATTTGCCGATGAATAGTGTAGGAAAAGAGACAAACGAACGCCGATGGTTGGCGGCCTATGTGAGGATGCATCACGAGAAAAAGGTGCGCGATAGACTGAAAGAAATGGGTATAGAATGCTTTCTCCCCATTCAGGAGGAAGTGCGCATGTGGAGCGACCGCAAGAAAAAAGTAGAGCGGGTGCTTATACCTATGATGATATTCGTGCATGTAAACATAGAAGAGCAGCGTAGAGTCATTACCCTTTCGTCGGTGATGCGATATATGGTACTCCGTGGAGAGCATACACCCACTGTTATTCCTGATGAGCAGATGGAGAAGTTTCGTTTCATGGTCGACTTCTCTGAGTCACCTGTCAACTTCGATTCTCAAATGCTACGTCCAGGAGAGAAAGTGCGTGTAATTAAGGGAACACTTGCCGGTCTCGAAGGTGAACTGATCACTCTGGATGGAAAATCAGGCATTGCTATTCGCATCAATCAGTTGGGCTGCGCCATAGTGGAGATGCAGAGTTCCATGGTCGAGCGAATAGTGTGAAGGTGAATCTGTAATTAATATTTTATT
>DBQO01000023.1 GCA_002305275.1 Bacteroidales bacterium UBA1392
CTTTATTATGCGGTGTTGCCTTAAAACAATTACTGCTATTGTTACTGGAGCTCTCTCAACGTTACTTGGTGGGTGGGATATGATATTGGAAATCTTGCTAATTGTTATGGCCCTTGATTACATCACTGGCGTAGTGAGTGCTTTCAAGCAAAAAAGCGTAAGCTCCAATAAAGGCTACATGGGTCTAGTAAAAAAAGGCGGTATCTTTGTTATCATCATTCTTGCTGCTCAAATGGATAGAATGACAGGCAATGACAATCATATCTTTCGCAACTGCACAGCACTATTTTTTGTTGCGAATGATGCGTTATCCGTTTTAGAAAATGTTGGTGAACTAGGTATAGAGCTGCCAGCCTTTCTCCGTTCGGCCTTAATCAAACTACGTGAAGCTCATGAAAATCCGCCTGAATTAAGTGGGCATGATATAACGTCCCAGCAAAATCCCGAAGAGGCCAAAGCTAATGCAGATAGTATCGCAGATGATAAACATTGATTGACCATTTTGATAAGCGCAATAAGAGATGGCAATATATCCAACTGAAAACTCATAGTGTTGGAAAATCTAACATTCAACAAAATCTATCTAACATAAAGCTAAAAAAACATCTTTGACATTGTGGGCAGCAGCGAACTTCAAAGCCTCAAGTAGATGCTGCTTGAGTTTCAGAAGCATATGTAATTATCGTTGAAAAAACCTACAATCCGCTCGTTCGTTAGCCACTGTTAGACTTATCGTTCACCAATGTTTGAAGAAATTTGTCGGCTCGAAAAATGCCGCGTTAGAAAAGTGCCCTAAATGTTTGAATTTTTCAAACAGCCCTTTTTTCCGTTAGACACTTCCGCATAGAGCATATACCGTCAAATAGAAAAATCCCCCGACTTTTGGGCGGCACGCTGTTAGATGCGTTTCGCTTCTAAATCAGGGGATTTTCCTTGTAAATTGGTGCACCCGGCGCGATTTGAACGCGCGGCCCCGGGCTTAGGAGGCTCGTGCTCTATCCAACTGAGCTACGGGTGCATGTAGCAAAAACCTAGTGTTTTCAAGGGTTTCCGGAAATTTATTCATTATGATTTTATGAGTTTTTTCTTCTGGTCAGTCAGCCGATTTTTTCGGTCACCATCCTTCCTGTGATCGTGTCGCTGGAGCCACAGAAGATCAGCGCTCACTTTTGATTAGATGAAATGTGGCAGGCACAAGGGGATGCGCCATACACATTTCGGACGATGCGCTCACTTTCGATTTCTCGAAAATGGGATTGGCGGCCTCTTTCTTAGGAGGCTCGTGCTCTATCCAACTGAGCTACGGGTGCATGTGGCGAAAACCTAGTGTTTTCAATGGTTTCCAGAAATTTATTCGTTATGGTTTTATGAGTTTTTTCTTCTGGTCAGTCAGCCGATTTTTTCGGTCACCATCCTTCCTGTGATCGTGTCGCTGGAGCCCCAAAAGGCCAGCGCTCACCTTTGATTAGATGAAATGTGGTAGGCACAAGGGGATGCGCCGAACACATTTCGGACGATGCGCTCACTTTCGATTCCTCGAAAATGTGATAGGCGGCATCTTTCTTAGGAGTTTGGCGTTTCTTTTGGTACGATATACCCATCATAACTTCCCATTATTTTTGATTCGCTATGACATTGTGTGGTTACTGGTCAATCTGTACAAAAATCCGTAAAATGCCGCCTCGTTACGGCTTGTTCAGGATGTCAAATTAGCAAATTCTTAGCACGGATGATGGCAGAAAGCCCCTTCGCCACAAGGAAAATCAGATAGGCATAGTCAAAATGCCTACGAAAAATGGGAGGCAAAATTATGAGTACATCGCAGGAAAAGAAGCTGCCGAGCAACAGAACCTATACCGTGGATGATATTGCCGCAATCCTTGGTATTGCAAAATCCACCGCATACCGCTTGGTGAACTCTGGAGAGTTCAAAACAATTCGCATCGGTTATGCAATCCGCATTTCAAGAAAGTCGTTTGAGGACTGGCTGTCTATGGAGGAGCCGGAGGAAGATAGCGAATAAAACAAAAAGTCAGTTTCACAATCAAATATCTGTCTCATTGTAGGCTTACACATCATTCAACGATGTGCAGGCCTACATTTTTTATAAGGATTGATTTTTTATCCTGAGTATTCTTTATTTTTTTCTTTCCGATTCCCAAATCCGTACATGTCTCGTATTGAGTAAAAGGATGCTCACGATACTCTTGGCTGGTAAGATCAACATAAACTCCGTCAATATAATTGAAATAGTGACTTTTACCTTTTCGATTATATCTCAAAATTTCGCCACCAAATATATCTTGTACGAGTAATGCAGTAGCTGCGCTTTGGTATGTACAAGGATTGCGAGAGCTCCACTTCATCTCATTTTCGCTAGATTCTTGCGACCATCCTTTTTCAAGGAGGAGTGCGTATAAGGTATTTATTGAGTCAATAGGATGTTCTTTTCCATCTTCATCTAGGTAATTTACAGGAGTTACAGGTTGCAGTTTTTTAGCCTTATCAGAAACAAAATATTCATTGCTGTGATGGTAATTTTGAATTGTTTTGGGAGGAAAAATCAAGTCATATCTGGGCTTATATACGCCTGACCTTTCCTGTCTAGAAAGTAGTACGCCGTATCCTTCATCAATTGAATAGTCAGGGAAAAAATTTTCTTGACTCAGCAATGCTCCACTTCCAAGCCAATTATCCGCATCTTCCACCTTGATTTTGATTACGCAAAGGACATTATCCTTGTAATCACAGTCATCTTTTCGTTCTTTCTTTCGAACGACCCACCCGTGTTGAGATGCAGGCCGTAAAAAGTATGATGGCATTGCTTTTCTCAAGTCAACAGTATATACCTCATCCCCAATATAGAGACCCCGGATATTCGCACCGTTTGTATCAGCAAGGTAAAGGAAAATATATAGAAATCCTTCTTTGTCTGACCGTTTAGCATAGGTTCCATCAGGATTAAATTTATACAATCCAAACCACAGGGCACACCAATGGTTATCAACAAAATCCATACAGTATGTTTTCCCGCCATAGTGTTGTAAAGCCGCTTCGATTATTATTTCTTGATATTTTTTCCAACCATCAATTTCAGGAACATCTAATTTAAAGTAATTAAGAATATCAGCATCTTTAAGGGCCTTTTCTATTAGCGCAGATGATACAGCTTTTTTCTTATCTCTGGCTCCGCTTGGCTTTAAGTTATCGTATTTTTGGTTCTGCCCACGATATAAGACGGTTCCATTTGATCCATTAATAAATTTAACATAGCCTACCAGTTGATTAAATTCATGTGGTGTATGCACACAAAATACTGGGAGATCCGTATCGCCCCACTTGCCTTCGATAGTTGCACCCTTAATTGTTATCACAGAGGATGGTAACTCTTTTTTCATGGTTTCACCTCATTGTCTTGAATTGATTTGGAGTCCAGTACAGGCAAATCTATTTGATTGAAGTTACGTCATCTCTAACCTACCATTATTATACTATTTGCATTTAATTACGACAACAAGACATTGCTTAAAGTCACCTCGAAAGGAGCCGAAAATTCTATGTTTTTTCTTCCACAATCAGCCGAAAAGCCACCACCCATAGGTTTTCCCCTCCGGGTCATCCGGGCGGCATAGAGGCCGTCTTTTTCCCAAAAACAAACACTTTTCCAGACCGCCGAAAGGAGGTGATACTATGGCGGTATTTCGCATTGAGAAAACCCGCGATTACACGGTGATGTCCAACCACCACCTGCGCAACGCAGGGCTGTCGCTGAAATCCAAAGGTCTGCTCTCCATGATGCTGTCCCTGCCGGAGGACTGGAACTACACCACCAGGGGGCTGGCCAAAATCTGCAAGGAAGGTACGGACAGTATCGGATCAGCCCTGAAGGAGCTGGAGCGAGCCGGCTACATAGTCCGCAATCGACTGCGGGACAGCAAAGGCAAGATCGTGGATGTGGAGTATGTCATCTATGAGACGCCCCATCCCCCGGACACGGGCCAGCCGTGTGAGGACGAGCCGGATACGGCTTGTCCAGATACGGAAAACCCGGATATGGATAGCCCATGTCTGGAAAACCGGCCGCAATTAAATAAAGAGAAAAGAAATCCTGAAGAACAAAATACTGATTCACCAAGTACGGAAGGATCAAATCCTATCCAATCAAGCCCCCAAACCCCCGCAGGGGCCAAACGGACCGGACGGGACTGGATGCGGGAGCGAGAGAGCTATCGGGAACTGATTTTGGAGAATATCGAGTATGACTATCTATGCCGGGATGACCGGCTGGATCGGGATATGCTGAATGA
>DBQO01000024.1 GCA_002305275.1 Bacteroidales bacterium UBA1392
TTAACATATCCGGGGCCATTGTATATAAATCCCGTATAAACTTCTATCAGAGATGCACCTGCATCCAGCATCTCCTGTGCCTGTTCCGGGGTCATTATGCCACCTACGCCTATGATGGGTATGGAGCCCTTGGTCCTATTGTGGATATATTTTACCATCCTTAGTGATTTTTCGAAAATAGGGGCTCCGCTAAGACCTCCTTCACCGATCTTCTTTACATCTTCACAGGGAGTCACAAGTCCCTCGCGACTGCGTGTAGTATTAGTTGCTACAATGCCGTCTATACCGCTAATCTGTACAAGGTCTATTATCTCATCAATCTGCTCAAATGGAATGTCAGGCGAGAGTTTTAAGAGTATGGGGTGGTATTCTTCGTTGAATTTGCGGATGGTAATGATCTTGTCAATGATATTTGAGAGCATCTCTATGTCCTGTAGTTCCGTAAGGTCCTTGACATTGGGACAGGAGATATTGAGAACGGTCATATCCGCAAAATCATACATCAATGTCAGGGCCTTTTCGTAATCTTCAGCTGCATCTTCGTTGGATGTGGTGGAATTTTTGCTGATGTTGGCTGCAATTATGACATCGCGGGGTGGGTTACTCCTCAGATTATCAATAGCGTTTCTCACTCCAAGATTATTGATTCCCATGCGATTGATAAGTGCGTTGTCCTTTACGAGCCGGAAGCTGCGTGGTTTTGGATTTCCTGCCTGAGCCTTTGGTGTGAGCGATCCTATCTCTATAAAACTAAATCCGAAGCAGGCCAGTTCATTGTAGCATTCTGCATTTTTATCAAGGCCTCCGGCTATTCCTACGGGATTCTTGAAATGAAGACCGAAGAGGTTACGCTCAAGTGTCGGGGTCTTGACTCTATAGATAAGTCGCAGGAGAGCCTGGAGTCCCGGAATATGTCCGGAAAATTTAAGTAACGAGAAAATTATTTTATGCGCCCTTTCAGGATTGAAGAGAAAGAGAACCGGCCTTATGAAAAGCTTGTACATATTATGTAATGATTGTCATTACAAAAGTAGTCATTTTTCTTCAAATGTGCCATCGCTATAAAAAACGGTTATGCGAACTATATGTTTATCCCTTTTTAGAGCCTGAATATTCGGACTGACGGTAGAAGAGGGTTCCATAAATCGATCCTCAGAGGGTTGAGAAGCCTCAGAAATCTTTGTAATATGCTGAGTTACAGGAGTAGTGGGGCCTGTTTCACTCTGTACGTCATTTAATGCGCTCGGCACGGAAACTACTTCAATCTGGCTATCAGCTTTGGTTTCAGAGATAAATTGAGTCGAATCGGGGAGTGATTCCTGAGTTTTGATGACCGGAGTATCAAAAAGAGTATAAGGGGAAGAAGATGGTACAACCGTATCTTTATTCATCGGAGTGGGGGAAGTTACAGATGTTGCAGTTTGACTCCTGTAAGGTTTACCTTTTCCAAGAATAAGCCAATCGGGATTTATCTGAGGAAAATTGATGAGTATCCCTTGAATAAAATCAAAACTGGGTTTATTGCGTCCGGAGAGAAGATGGGAAATACCGGAGCGCTGTATCTTCAATATATCGGCAAGTTTTGAGGGAGTGAGGTCCTCCAGATCCAAAAATTGTTGTAAACGCTTATCCATAATCTTGTAAACTTAGTTTGATACAAATGTAATGATTATTTTGATTACAAATGTAATAAACGGAAGATATTTTAATGATTACAAATGTAAATTACAAAAATAAACGACAGGATAGTGGTATAAATATGAGTTCAATATGAAGTTTTATTTTAGATAAAATTATTAAGTTATTGGGTTTTAATATATTAACCTAATATTTTATCCATTTTAACTACGAAAAGGGCTTTTACAGCCATAATTTACTGTTGTATTCATAAATATCCTTTAGATAATTATAGATAATTAACTGAGTTTCAATATTTTAATCTCATAAATAATTTAAAATAACTTTTAGTTATTAACATGCGTTGATAACTTTTATAAATATTCCCCTCACATCTGTAAACACGCCTCTCAGACTCACATAATTTACAAATGTAAATAAATGAGTTTCTTTTGGTAGATAATTGTAAACAATCTGTCCTTTCACAAATGTAAACAAATTGCACCAGAGCTATTTAATTTGACATCAAATATATTCTATACACCTACAGATGTAAACCTCTTAAATCGCTTAAAATTGGCCTTTATTCAAATCTAAAGTTTTACCTTTGTGAACAACATTGTAAATATGATTGCGGACAAGATCAGAATTGAAGAATATGATTATCCCCTTCCTGACGAGAGAATTTCTAAATTTCCTCTTCAGGAGCGCGACTCTTCCAAGTTGCTACTTTTTACAGGTAGGAACAATTTTTTACCTGCTGAAGCAAAATTCTCGGATATAGATCGTTTTTTGCCCGAAAACTCCCTAATAATCTTCAATAATACTAAGGTAATTCCCGCAAGATTGATTTTTAAACGTGATTCCGGCGCTTTAATTGAGATTTTTTGTCTGGAACCGGCAGATCCCGGGGATTATCAACAAAATTTTGCTTGTACGGAGAAATGTCGCTGGAAAGTCATTGTAGGAAATATTAAAATATGGAAGGAAGTTACTGTTTCGCTGCTCAATTCCTCTAATGATCCACTAATTGCTGCAATAGATCTGAGGGCTGAACTGGTCGAGAGAGAAAGTAACAGGATTGTTGTAGAATTTTCCTGGAAAAATGGCTCTTCATTTTCCGGAGTACTGGAAATATGCGGTAAAATCCCTATTCCACCCTATCTCAAACGCGATCCTCAGCCACTGGACAGATTTCGCTACCAGACCTGCTATGCCCGTATAGAGGGTTCAGTTGCTGCACCTACGGCAGGACTCCACTTTACCGGGGAAGTACTTGAAAAAATCTCCGAAAAGGGGATAAATCAAGGCTATATCTCCCTTCACGTGGGTGCGGGCACCTTTCTTCCGGTAAAAAGCGAGTATATATCCGAACACAATATGCACAGCGAGCCCTTTTCAATAACCCTGGAAATGGTCAAATCCCTGAGGAATTACACTTCAAAGCATATAATTGCCGTAGGTACTACTTCCACCCGCTGCCTTGAGTCGCTCTATTTTCTCGGAGTTCAGGTTATAGAGAACAAAGCTCCTACATACGTTTCACAATGGGAACCATATCGTGATGAGGGCTACGATTATACACTTGAAGAGGCTTTGGATGCTCTGATAGGCTATCTCGAAGCAAATTCACTCCACTTTTTACTCTCCCGAACAGAGATCATAATACTTCCGGGCTACCGGTTTAGAGTGATTGATCACCTTATTACCAACTTTCATCAGCCCAAAAGTACACTACTGTTGTTAATCTCTGCTTTCGTCGGCCCATCCTGGAGAGACATCTATAAATTTGCACTTGAAAATGAGTTTCGTTTCCTGAGTTATGGCGACTCTTCCTTGTTGGAAATTAGAAAATAAAAAATTATATTTGTAACTTGATTAAGACTAAAACCTATAATATTATGATCAAAAAAACCATTATTGACCATTTTGAGCAGGCTGTTGCGCAGTTCCCCGACAATGCTTACCTGCTTGAGAGCAAAACAGGTACTTTTGAACCTACTACCTATAAGCAGACAAGAGATGCTGCATATAAATTCGGAGCCGGTCTGGTACTTGAAGGTGTCAAGCCCAAAGATAATGTCGCTATCCTCGCAGAAGGTTGCAATATGTGGATTATCAGTGAGTTGGGTTTGTTTTATGCCGGAGGCATAAGTGTACCTCTCTCCATTAAGCTCGAAGAGTCCAACGATTTGCTCTTCAGATTGATTCATGGCGATGTTAAATATATCATCACCAGCTCCAGACAACTGAATAAGATCCGTCTGATCAGGGACAAACTCCCGCTTGTGGAAAAAGTAATCGTCCTCGATCCGGCAGAGAACTATCAGGCGGGTGAGATTGCTGCTGAGGAGCTTATGAAGCGCGGAGCCAAATACCTGGAGACCAATATGGATGAATTCCTGAAGATTGGACAAGCCATACAAAACGAAGATATTGCTACCATTACCTATACTTCCGGTACCACTGCAGATCCGAAAGGTGTGGTGCTTACGCATCGCAACTATACTGCAAACGTGGAACAGTCGCTTACTTGCATAAATATCGATGAGAATGTCAAGATGCTGATTATATTGCCGTTGGACCACTGTTTCGCACACGTGGTTGGAATGTACGCCATGATGGCCAGAGGAGCCAAAATAGCCACCGTACCACAGGGTAAAACAGCAATGGAGACCCTTCGCAACATTCCGATGAGCATAGCTGCGGTTAAGCCCAACATAATGCTCTCCGTTCCGGCGCTTGCAAAGAACTTCAAAAAGAACATTGAGAGTTCGGTAGAGAAGAGCGGCAAGAAGAAAATATTCGATTTTGCGCTCAACCTCGCCATCTGGTACAATCAGGAGGGCTGGAATAGGGGCAGAGGGCTAAGAATTTTCGCCTACCCGCTTGTAAAGCTCTTCGACAAACTGATATTCAGTAAAGTGCGTATGGCAATGGGTGGCGAACTCAATTTCTTTATTGGTGGAGGGGCACTTCTGGATATAGATATACAGAAATTTTATTATGCGCTTGGCATACCCATGTTCCAGGGATACGGTCTTTCCGAGGCTACTCCCGTAATTTCAACCAATACTCCAAAGAGACACCGTCTCGGCTCTTCCGGCATCCTTGTACAGCCTATGGACCTGAAGATTTGTGATGAGAATGGAAATGAAGTTCCGAATGGAGTTACCGGTGAAATTGTTATCCGGGGTGAAAATGTAATGGCCGGTTACTGGAAGAATCCTACGGCTACTGCTGATACAGTCAAAGATGGATGGCTATTTACAGGAGATATGGGCTATATGCACAAGTCGGGATTCCTATATGTGCTTGGTCGCTTCAAATCCCTTCTTATCTCAAGTGATGGTGAAAAATATGCACCCGAAGGTATCGAGGAGTCTATAATCGTGAATTCCAGGATTATTCAAAATATCATGCTCCACAACAACCAGAATCCCTACACTATCTGTGTCGTACAGGTGGATAAGAAGGCCCTGCCGGAAGGCGAAGCGGGTATTATGGCGATCAAGGCGGAGTTTGACAAATATCGTTCAGGAGGTCAGTTTGCCGGAATGTTCCCTGAAAGGTGGCTTCCCACTACATTTATCATTGCCGATGAACCTTTCAGTGAGGCAAACAAGATGATAAACAGTACCATGAAGCTTGTAAGAAATGCAGTCGAGAAGGCTTATGCGGATAGAATTGACTTTGCTTTTACAGCAGAAGGTAAAAATCCCGTAAACGAAGCCAATCTTGCTGCTCTTGCAAAGATTGACTAAAACAATACGAAACATTTATGAGAAAATATAGGTTATTTATCCTGATAGCCGCTGCGGTACTCTCTGCATTGGCTGCGTACGGTGTATTTACTGCTCCAAGGGTCGAACCTTCGGATTCCGACCGTTTTTCAGCTGAAAGAGTGGCTGCCGATATTAAAGTTATCAGTCAAAAACCCCATTCCGTCATACATCCGGTTGAAAGAGCTGAAGTAAGAGACTATTTGTACAATCGTTTAGTTGATCTCACAGACTCTTCCGTGGTGCTCTATCCTTATGAAAACGCTGTGGAGTATGAGGGTACACCGATTGATATTACCAATATCCTCGCACAAGTGGATCCTGTCATTGATGATCCCGATCACCCGAATCCCACCTATTTGATGCTGATAGCTCATTATGATTCAAGATACCCCCAGAAGGTACTGGATCAGACAGTGCTCTCGTACGGTGCAGCTGATGACGGATATGGATGTGGTGTGGCTCTGGAGTCTCTTAGTCAGGCTTTACGCTATCGCGGAGAATGGAGACAGGGCATTAAGATCCTTTTCACCGACTCGGAGGAGTGGAAACTCGCAGGTATCAATTCCGCCCTGGAACACAATCCTGAGATTTTTGACAATGTAGGGCTTGTAATCAACCTTGAAAGTCGTGGCAACAAGGGGCCCGTACTGCTCTTTGAGACGGGTAAAAACAATTCTAAAACCCTTGCTCTCTATAAAAAGGCAAAGGCCCCCTACACCTACACATTTACTACGGTGGTTTATGAGTTCATGCCCAATTTTACCGACTTCACCCCTTTGAAGGATTCATATCCGGGCCTCAATTTCTCCAATCTTGACGATATCAACCACTACCACACGGATCTGGACAATTACGATAATATTTCGTTACATACGATACAACATTATGGTGCCCAATTGGAGCCAATCATAGAGGAATATCTGACCAATCATGAATATCGTGACCCCAACGCACTGGTATCGGACAGATCGTCTATAGCTTTAACAATTCCTGCTCTCGGCTTTTTCTCCTTCTCCAAAGGCGGTTACCTTCTGGTTAACTCCATTATTCTGGCACTTTTCTGCCTTATTTTCAGTTTTGCGGTTATAAGTGGCAGAATAAGACCGCTCAAGGTTCTCGTAGCTTCTGCAAAAATACTGTTGTGGGCTCTTACAGCGTTGATCATCGGTGAGCTGATTGCCTGGGTGATCTCTATGATCGTAGGAGCAAAGTTTTCGATTATGGGTGTTGTGCGTGGAGTACAGTTTGATGAATGGGTTATGATAGGAACTGCGGCTGCTACTGCACTTATAGTTACAATCTGCTTCCTTTGGGGTAGGAAGAGGTCAGCAGACCGCATTTCTTCTACCGCTATTCGTAAGAGTGCCTCCACCAGTGGGGCCACCAAGTATTCCTACAACCTTCTATTTGGGGCGATGTTGCTGATGCTGCTCTTATCGGCAGTTCTATTGTTGACCATAGGGGAAAATTTCTTTTTTGCATTACCCTTGGGGCTTGCTGCTGCCTCTCTCTTCCTTTGGAGGATTACAACCTGGCGCGGATGGCTCCTGCCTGCAATAGTAGTAATTTTATTACATGCATTCTCATTCCTCTACGTGGTCATAACAGCCCTGACGATGGGTGCTTTAGGAGTACTTCCGCTATTTATAGTTATCTATCTGGCCCTGCTGTTGCCTCTTGCAGACATTTACACCCGCAAAGAAAAAAACATCTGATAAATAGTGTTCGACAATATAAGGCCATATAATGATCGTGAAACAGTTGAAGCACTTGCTAGGGTGGCAGCCCATCCTTTGACCGGAAGCATTTCCAAATATTTCTATCCCGATAAGGATAGAGGATACCTTGGAGAGCTTCTAAAGAGTGTTACCGGTACCTATGATTTTCAATTAAAGGTAATGTACCATGTCATAGGCACTGTAATGAAGGGTACTACAGACGGGGTTACATTCTCAGGACTGGAGTATTTCGAAACGGATAAGAAGCGTAACTTCTTGCTTTTATCCAATCATCGTGACATAGTACTGGATTCTGCATTCATACAATTTATTCTGGAGGATCATCATCTGCCCTTGACGGAAATTGCGGTAGGGGACAATCTTATAGCCGATAGCTATATTGAAGATATAATTCGTTCCAATCGTATGATTAAAGTGGTCAGGAGCGAAAACCCACGCGAAGTTTACAACAGTTCGCAGATCTTCTCTCAATATATAAGAAGCAGTAATTCCAATATCTGGCTGGCACATCGTAACGGTCGGGCGAAAGATGGTGTGGATACTACCGAGCAAGGGTTGCTTAAAATGTTGGATATGAGTGGTACAGGGGACTTTATCTCAAACTTTGCCGAGCTTAATGTAATGCCGGTTTCCATATCGTACGAAATAGAGCCTTGCGGCTTGGAAAAGGCAATGGAGACCTGGATCAGAAACAGCACCGGCACCTATAAAAAGGCCCCGAATGAAGATACTGAGAGCATACTCAAGGGTATAAAACAGCCTAAAGGCGCCGTTCACATCTCGTTCTGTGAACCGATTACCATTGAAGAACTGCGGGAAACAAATTCATTTTCAAAAAATGAAAAATTTCAGTATCTTGCATCAATTATTGACAGAAAAATACTTGAAGGATATAAGCTTTATCCATCTAATTATATTGCAGCAGACATTCTCAACGATGAGGAAAGGTTTGCGGGCAATTATACGTTAGATGAGAAAAGTGCTTTTAATACCTACCTTGAGAGGGAAATATCAGGGATACCGGAATCTGCCGACGGTCAGGCCGTGATGGATAATCTCCTGCGCATTTATGCCAATCCTGTTTTTAGGAGAGAACAATATTGAAATAATATTTTATTAACTATAATGCTTTAACAACATGAAAAAGATTCTTACTTTTTTACTTTGCGCATCTCTTTTCTTAACGGGATGTGGCAATACGTCCAAGATGTCCAAGAGTGCAATAATGGGCGACGGTAGTGGGGTGGGAGCTGAGATAGGATCGCCAGGAGGCAAGGATACCAAGAAATCTGCTAAAGGCAGGGATACCAAAAAGAGTACCGGAAGCAAGGACACCAAGAAAACATCCGGAAGCAAGGATACCAGGAGTGCATCCGCCGGTACGGTTCGTTCAGCCGGACCTTCTATTGGCGATATAATGGAGAATAAGGCAGCAGACATGGCCGGGATCAATGGAGTAAAGGTGGAAACCGTAAAAGATTCCAAGGGATATGAGGCCATTAAATTGACTTTCGATAGCGGTATTCTCTTTGCGACCGGTCAATATACTCTGAATCAGGCGGCAAAGGAATCTCTCTCAGAGTTTGAGAGAGAGATGAGAGATCTCCCTGAAACCAACATAGTTGTCTACGGTCACACTGACAACACCGGTACGGCAGCTGCAAACGAAAGAGTATCTCTACAACGTGCCAAAGCTGTTGCGGATTATCTTAAAAGCCTAGGTATAGAGGCAAGTAGGATTGTGTTTGAGGGCAAATCTTTTAGAGAACCCATAGCAGACAACTCTACCGCTGAAGGTCGCAGGCTCAACCGCCGTGTGGAGGTATTCGTTTATGCAAATGATATAATGATCCGAAATTCAAGGTAGTAGAAGAAATAGATGAGACCTTTTTATCTGGGACTCCTATTAGCGCTATCGCTTTTCATCTCTTCCTGTTCGAGAATCAATACGGGCAGGACCGATGGGACATATTTCTATCCTTTGGAACCCTTTACCGGGGTCAAAGTCGGAGATGATGTTTTTACCAGGATTTACGTGCAGCCAGGTGAGTCAGGCATAGAGATAATTTGCGATGAAAATATACGGAATTATCTCTATGGCAAGATACTGAATGGAGTTTTGCATTTTGGTGTGAAAAGTGGTGCCATTCCAGGGGCGAGCGTAGATATGGAGGTGAGGATATATACTGAGACTCTGAGTTACCTTGAAGTCGGTGACAATACCCCTGTCGGTATCTATGGGGATGTTTCCGGTGACCTTGAAATCAAATTGACCGGCAATAGCAATGTAAGATGCAATTCCATGGATTTAAATAATCTGACTATCATTGCTACAGGAGGTGGCGCAGTCTTGAAGGGCAAGGCTGATAAAGCGGTTATAAATTGCTATTCAGGGGCTTCAATTATGGATTTCAATTTTTCGATAGAAGATCTCATCATCTATATGTCCGGTGCGAGCAGAGCCGAGTTGACGGTAAATAATACAATTAATGCAGATTTGAGGGGAGGAAGTACTTTCACTTACAGGGGCGAAGCTTATGTACAAACGAAAAAGCTCAGCGGAGGCTCCGTGCTGAATAAAGATTAAAATAATCTTGGAAATCGTGATGAATTTGATTAATTTTGCGGATTGCGTTAAACATAGTTTAACAAATCCGCAAAATTGCTTTTAGCTGAACAATTAAATTATCTATGATATGAAAAAAACTATTTCTCTTAAGGATGCCGTTGCAATGGTAAAAGACGGCGCTACAATTATGGTTGGAGGCTTCCTCGGTACTGGAGCTCCTGCGCAGTTGGTTGATGCTCTTGTGGAGAGCGGAGTCAAGGATCTTACAGTGATTGCCAACGACACGGTATTTGATGGAAAGGGCTGGGGCAAATTGATTGAGAACCGCCAGGTTAAGAAGATTATATCCTCCTATATCGGAGGTAATGCTGCATCCATTGATCAGATGAACGCGGGTGAAACGGAGGTCGAACTGGTACCGCAGGGTACTCTTGCGGAGCGTATTCGTGCCAAGGGTGCAGGTCTTGGCGGAGTGTTGACACCCACCGGTCTGGATACCGTAGTTGAGAAAGGTAAGAAGAGAATTACCATTGATGGAAAGGACTACCTGTTGGAGAAGCCTCTTGGAGCTGATTTTGCGTTAATCGGCGGTTCGGTGGTAGATGAATCGGGTAATGTATTTTACAGGGGTACCACGCGCAATTTCAACCCCACAATGGCGCAGGCTGCCGATGTTGTAATTGTGGAAGCGGAAAAAATAGTTCCTGTAGGCGAACTGGCCCCTGAGGTTATCCACACCCCTTTTATTTTTGTAGACTACATCTATGTAAAACAATAATCAGACAATAACAGATTTTAAAGAAACTATTTATGACAAACAAATCAATGATCAGAGTACGTATGAGCTCACAAGATGCTCATTACGGCGGTAACTTGGTTGATGGCGCCAAAATGCTTCAGCTTTTCGGTGATGTCGCTACCGAACTTTTGGTTAAACGCGACGGTGATGAGGGTCTCTTCAAAGCCTATGATATGGTAGAATTCTTTGCTCCCGTCTATGCCGGTGAGTTTATTGAAGCAGTAGGAGAGATTGTTTCCGAAGGCAATTCTTCCAGGAAAATGGTATTTGAGGCCCGCAAGGTGATTGTTCCCCGTCACGATATCAGCGATTCAGCTGCAGACTTTCTCGAAGAGCCCATCGTTGTTTGCCGTGCAAGCGGTACATGTGTAACACCTAAATCTTGTCAGAGAAAATAATTATGGATAAACTTATCATTACTGCCGCTATATGCGGCGCCGAGGTTACTAAGGAGCAGAATCCTGCGGTTCCCTATACTGTTGATGAAATTGTACGTGAGGCTAAGTCTGCGGTTGATGCCGGGGCAGCTATCGTGCATCTTCATGTTCGTGAGGATGATGGCACGCCTACTCAGAGCAAGGCACGCTTTAAAGAGTGTATTGATGCTATCTATAAAGTCTGCCCTGACGTTATTCTTATTCCTTCCACCGGAGGTGCAGTAGGTATGACAGCTGAAGAGAGACTTCAGCCGACTGAACTTTTCCCTGAAATGGCAACCCTTGATTGCGGAACCTGTAACTTTGGTGACGAAGTATTTGAAAACACAATACCCATGATGCGTGATTTCGGCAAAAGGATGCTGGAAAACAACATTAAGCCTGAGTACGAGTGCTTTGAAATGGGACACCTGGATACGATACTTACCATGGCTCGCAAAGGCGAGGTCCCCGGTCATCCCATGCACTTCAACTTTGTCCTCGGCGTACCCGGTTGTATGTCTGCAACCATCCCCAATCTCTGTTGGCTGGTGAATGCCATTCCTGCAGGCAGCACCTGGTGTGCTACAGGTATTGGTCGTCACAATTTTACTCTTGTTGCCCCCGCAATCTCCATGGGCGGTAATGTGAGGGTTGGATTTGAAGATAGTCTTTATCTCAGTAGGGGAGTTCTTGCAAAATCCAATGGAGAACTTGTTGCAAAGGTTGTAAGATTGGCCAAAGAACTTGGTCGCGAGGTTGCAACCCCCGCCGAAGCACGCCAAATCCTTGGGTTGGCTCCAAGACAGTAATCATTTATAAACAATAATTCAATTTAATCATAATAACACAACGATGAAAAAAGGTAACAAATATGGAACGCACCGCGTAATTGAGCCTAAGGGCGTTCTACCTCAGCCGGCAAATAAGATTGACAATAACATGGACGAGATCTATGACAATGAGATCCTCATTGACGTTCAGACTCTCAATATCGATTCGGCTTCATTTACCGATATTGCCAATTTCTGTAATCACGACAAGGAAGAGATGAAGAAGGAGATATTTCTCAATGTCGAACTACAGGGCAAACATCGCAATCGTCGTACAGGTTCCGGAGGCATGCTGCTCGGCAGAGTTGAAAAAATCGGTGATGCACTTATTGGCAAGACCGACCTCAAGGTAGGTGATAAGATTGCTACTCTTGTATCTCTCTCTTTGACCCCCCTTCGGATTGACGAGATTCTTGAAATCCGTGAAGATGTAGATCAGGTGGACATCAAGGGTAAAGCAATTCTTTTCGAGAGTGGAATCTACGCAAAGATACCTACGGATATGCCTGAAAAACTGGCTCTTTCGGCTCTTGACGTTGCAGGTGCTCCTGCACAAACTGCAAAGCTTTGCAGGCCCGGTGATACTGTTCTCATTATCGGAGCAGGTGGAAAATCAGGTATGCTTTGCTGCTACGAGGCAAAGAAACGTGTAGGCGTAACGGGTAAGGTTATCGGCATGACTCATAGCCAAAGGTCAACAAAACGCATGGAAGACCTCGGTTTCTGTGATGTTGTATTTGCAGGTAATGCAAACGATCCTATCGCAATGTATGAGAAGATTTCCGAGCTTACCGGCGGAAAGATGGTTGATGTGACCATAAACAACGTAAACGTTCCCGATACTGAGATGACCTCCATTCTTTGTACCAAGAATGATGGTATCATCTATTTCTTCTCTATGGCAACGAGCTTTACAAAAGCGGCTCTAGGTGCTGAAGGCGTGGGTAGCGACGTTACCATGATCATAGGTAACGGTTACACCAAAGGTCACGCTGAAATCACTCTCCAATTACTCAGAGAGAGCGAAAAACTGAGAAATATATTTACCGAACTTTACGCATAAATTTGAGGATATGAATTTATCAAGAAGAAAAGAACTTTTTCCTGAGGTTGCCGATGCCCAGTGGGATGACTGGAAATGGCAGGTAAAAAACAGGATCGAGACTCTTGACCAACTCAAACAATACGTTAAACTTACTCCCGAGGAGGAAGAGGGTGTCAAAAAGACACTCTCTACCCTCAGGATGGCAATTACCCCTTATTACCTTTCCCTTATAAATCCTGATGACTCCAATGATCCCGTTCGCAAACAGGCAATCCCTACCGGTGCGGAGACACATCAGTCAGCAGCAGATCTTCTCGACCCTCTACATGAGGATGAGGATTCCCCAACTCCAGGTCTTACTCACAGATATCCGGACAGAGTACTGCTTCTGATCACCGACATGTGCTCAATGTATTGTCGTCACTGTACCAGAAGACGTTTTGCCGGTCAGAAAGATGCTGAGAGTCCATCTGAGAGGATTGATAAGGCTATAGATTATATCGCCCGTACTCCACAGGTGAGGGACGTACTCCTTTCCGGAGGTGATGCTCTCATGGTTAGCGATGCCAAACTTGAAAATATAATAAAGAGGCTCCGTGCAATACCGCATGTAGAGATTATCCGTATCGGCTCAAGAGTACCGGTAGTTTGCCCTCAGCGTATTACTGATGATCTGGTCAATATGCTTAAAAAGTATCATCCCATATGGCTTAACACACACTTCAACCATCCAAATGAGGTGACTGAAGAGTCCGCAAAGGCTTGTGCAAAACTTGCCGATGCAGGTGTTCCTCTTGGCAACCAGTCAGTTCTGCTGCGCGGTATTAATGACTGTGTTCACGTGATGAAGAAGCTGGTTCATGAGCTTGTCAAGATTCGCGTACGTCCTTATTATATCTATCAGTGCGACCTCTCAATGGGTCTTGAACATTTCCGAACCCCTGTTTCAAAGGGTATCGAGATTATGGAAGGTCTCAGAGGCCATACCTCAGGTTATGCCGTGCCTACCTTCGTGGTAGATGCTCCGGGTGGCGGTGGTAAGACCCCGGTAATGCCTCAATATGTGATTTCTCAAGCCCCCGGCAAAGTGGTACTGCGCAACTTCGAAGGTGTGATTACTACTTATACCGAGCCTGACGAATATCATTTTGAGTGTAATTGTAAGGAGTGCCGCAAAGAGTCTGAGAAACCATTCGATGGGGTTGTTGCTCTATTGGAAGGCCAGCAAATGGCCATTGAACCGGCATTTCTACAGCGTAAGGAGCGTAGTAAGCACTAGGATTATGCCCTTTGTTGATGAGATACTCAAATACCGCAGCGTATCCATTGTCGGTCTTGAGAAGAATACAGGAAAGACTGAGTGTCTCAATTATATTATAAATAGGCTGCCAACCGATTATTTTTCGGTGGCGGTGACATCAATCGGACTTGACGGGGAGTCACTCGATCAGGTGACTTCCACCGCCAAACCCGAGATAACTATGAGGGAAGGGATGTTTTTCGGAACCAGCGAAAAACATTATCGTGAAAGGAAGATTATTTCAGAGTTGTTTGATGTGAGTGATATGACCACAGCTTTGGGGCGTGTGGTAACTGCAAAAGCACTACAGGAGGGTAAAGTCCTTCTTTCCGGCCCATCTTCCGGAAGTGCGCTTAAAAGATGGATGAGTTCATTGAATGATTTCGGTATAGACCTGATACTGGTAGACGGAGCCCTATCAAGGCTCAGCACTGCATCCCCGGCTATTAGCGAGGCGATGGTACTATCGACCGGAGCCGCTTTTTCAGCCAATATCAAGGATCTGGTTTCAAAGACGGCGTTTGTCATTGACCTGATTAATTTGCCTCTTTTTACAGGCAAGGAAACGGAAACGGAAATTTCCTCATTTTCAGACCTTGGTACGGATGTAATCAAAAAACACACTGTGATAGGGGTAGAGGGTGCACTGACGAACAGATTGCTTCAAGCGGTCAAGAATGAACTTCCTAAAGGCGAAAAAGAGCTGGTAGTCCACGATTTCACCCGCATTTTCGTCTCCCCGGACCTCTACAGATCCTTTATCAGGAGAGGAGGCAGGATATCGGTGCGGATGAAGAGCAAATTGATAGCCGTTTGTGTCAATCCGGTCGCTCCCAATGGCATCGTACTTGATTCCGACCTTCTGTGTAGCACACTCTCAGCAGCTATCGGTCTGCCCGTATATGATATTGTGAAGAATAGAGAATAATATGACATTTAAAGAGATAATAGACTCCCCTTGCGGCATTCGATATTGCTTTGATTTGCTTGAACTGCAATCCGGCTATGCCCGCAAATATCTCCTCGACAGCAGGATGATGACCACTGCCGACGAGATAATGGAAGCATATGCCTCTCTGGACAAATTCACTTCTCTGCTCGAAAAAGAACCTTCCCTGATACAAAATCTCCAATTCAGACTCCAGGGATTACGCAACATCTCCAATACCCTCATTTCATTGGAAGAGGGATCTGCGCTGGATGATATTGAATTTTTTGAAATCAAGCATCTTGCTTTGCTGGGAGATGAGGTGAAACAACTCTTCTCCAAGGGGGAAATCTCCAATGAGTGGACCACTTTCGATCTCGACAATATAATCCGTATTTTGGATCCTGACGGCCTCAAAATAGGCACTTTTTATGTATATGACTCCTATTCGATGGAATTACGCAAGCTCAGAAGGGAGTTGGAAAGCGATCCCGATAATGAGGAGCTTAAAGATAGCCTGGCCAACGAGGAGGAGAGGATAAAAAGGGTTCTTTGTAACCTACTCAGACCTTATGCAGCCGAACTAACAAACTTGCTACATGCTCTTGCCGAGCTGGATATCCTGATTTCCAAAGCAATACAGCGCAAAAAGGAGTCATTTACAATACCAACGGTAGGGACCGGTTCCTCTTTTGAGGGTCTGTTTCATCCGGAGGTTAAATCCATCCTTGCACAGAAGGGAAAAATCTTCCAGAAAGTCTCTTTTCGATATAATCCCGGGGAGCCCGGTATCATAATAGGAGCCAACATGGGTGGTAAGACCGTAGCTTTGAAGAGCCTATGCCTCTGCCAATATCTATTTCAGTTCGGTTTTGCCGTTCCTGCGGAGAGGGCTGAGATGGTGCCGGTAGATAATATAGTTTTCTGTTTTGGTGACGATCAGGACCAGCAGAAGGGACTCTCTTCTTTTGCAGCAGAGATATTGCGTATAGATCGGATGATTGCAATGGTGGAGAGCGGTGCCAAAACGCTTGCTCTCGTTGACGAACCGGCCCGTACCACCAACCCTACCGAGGGTAGTGCACTGGTCTCTTCTCTACTCCGAATACTCAGCAATTACCCTAATCTCTCCCTGGTACTAACTACTCACTACAATGTAGATAGTAGTGCAAGGTGCTGGAGAGTTAAAGGGCTGGTAGAGGATGAGAAGGGCTATGAACGGCTCAAAATGGATTACTCTTTAACTGAGTCTCCCGACAACGAAGTACCCCACGAGGCGCTTAACATAGCTCGCAAGCTTGGAGTAAGTCCCCGATGGCTTGACGAGGCAACAAAAATACTAGACACACAATAACGATAAACTACAAACTACAAACTACAAACTACAAACTACACACTACACACTATTTTACGATGCAAAGCAAATTAGGATTGGATTTCAAGAAAGTCGACTACGCACGCTCTCTGGCGAAAAATATAGCTGATGACGTGCAGACTTTCGTAGAGTCTTATACCACGGTAGCCGTGGAAAGGACTCTATGCCGACTTTTGGGGATTGACGGTGTCGATGAAAATCAAGTACCGCTCCCAAATGTCGTTGTGGACGAATTAAAGGGCAAAGGTGTTTTGAATCAAGGCGTGCTTTTCTATATTGGCAATGCAATGGTTCAGACAGGACTTTCACCTCAACAGATTGCAGAAGGTGTTTCGTCCGGAACCATTGACCTTGTAAGAATAGAAGTAGTTGATAAAAAGAAGATTGATGAAATCCTTCAGCCAATAATCAATGGTTCGATAGATCGCATCCGTGCCAGACGAGAGCGTAGGAATCATTATCTAAATACTATCGGAGAAGGCCCCAAACCCTATATCTATGTGATTGTAGCCACCGGTAATATCTATGAAGACGTGGTTCAGGCTGAGGCTGCTGCCCGTCAGGGAGCAGACATTATAGCTGTGATCCGTACTACCGGTCAGTCGCTTCTCGACTATGTCCCTTATGGGGCCACTACTGAAGGTTTTGGCGGCACATACGCTACACAAGAGAACTTCCGCATCATGCGTGAAGCTCTCGATAAGGTAGGAGAGGAGTTGGGACGCTATATCCGACTCTGCAACTACTGCTCGGGACTCTGTATGCCTGAAATTGCCATTATGGGAGCCTTTGAAGGTCTTGATGTGATGCTCAATGATGCGCTATATGGTATTCTTTTCAGGGATATCAATATGCAGAGGACCTTTGTGGACCAGTATTTCTCACGTATCATCAATGGGTTTGCAGGCGTCATAATCAATACAGGCGAGGACAACTACCTTACCACTTCAGACGCGGTGGAGGCCGCCCATACCGTACTTGTATCAGATTTGATAAATGAACGGCTTGCACTACTGGCAGGTCTTCCCGAGGAGCAGATGGGTCTGGGACATGCATTTGAGATGGATCCCGAACTTGAGAACGGATTTCTCTACGAACTTGCACAAGCGCAAATGACTCGTGAGATTTTCCCCAAGGCTCCCCTGAAATATATGCCACCTACCAAGTTCATGACCGGAAATATCTTTAAAGGACATATCCAGGATGCGCTTTTCAATATGATCGGTATCTGGACCAAACAGGGCATTCAGCTGCTTGGCATGCCTACGGAAGCAGTTCATACTCCCTTTATGAGTGATCGTTACCTTGCAATAGAAAATGCCAAATATATATTTGGAAACATGAAGAATATTGGTGACGAAGTGGAGTTCAAAGAGGGTGGTATAATCCGAAACAGGGCGGCTAAAGTACTGGATGATGCTGTGGAGCTTTTGGAGAAAATTGCTGCCGAAGGTCTTTTCGATGCTCTTGAAAAGGGTATTTTCGGGAATGTGAAACGCCCTAAAAACGGCGGTAAAGGCCTTGACGGAGTAGTTCAGAAGGGCGAAAACTATATGAATCCATTTATAAAATTAATGAAAGGAGTAAAATAATATGAGTTGCGGATTATATTCAATGTCTGACAAGGAATTTGACAAAACACTTGATCTGACCAAGGTAAAGCCCTACGGCGACACGATGAACGATGGCAAGGTACAACTCAGTTTTACCCTTCCCGTTCCTGCCGGTGAAGAGGCTATTGAGGCTGCAAAGCAGCTCCTGAAGAGTATGGGTTTTGATAACCCTCTGGTAGTATATTACCGCGAACTGACTCCGGGATATACATTTTTCAACTGCTACGGCAGTACGGTTCACACTGTGGATTTTACCTCGATTTATGTACCCAAAGTGGAGTCGACTGTAATGGATATGAATCAGACAGATGACTTCATTCGTGAGAATATAGGTCGTAAACTGGTGGTAGTGGGGGCATCTACGGGCACTGATGCTCATACTGTGGGCATCGATGCAATTATGAATATGAAGGGTTATGCCGGACACTTCGGCCTTGAGCGTTATGATATGATTGAGGCCTATAATCTCGGCAGTCAGGTACCCAATGAGGAATTTCTTGCAAAAGCGATTGAACTCAAGGCGGATGCACTGCTTGTTTCCCAGACAGTTACACAGAAAGATGTTCATATCAAGAATATGACCGAGCTCGTTGAGTTGATGGAGGCGGAAGGTCTGCGTGACAAGATGATCCTTGTTTGCGGAGGCCCCCGCATTTCCCATGAACTTGCAAAAGAGCTGGGATATGATGCAGGGTTCGGCATGAATAGTTATGCAGATGATGTGGCATCTTATATCGTACACGAGTTTGTCAAGAGGATGTCAGTAAAATAGCCGATTATTAATTATAAAAAACTATATATGATGGACAGAAATCAAATGAGAGAGGTTATTGCCAGAAGGGCAGCTCTCGAACTTCAAGATGGTGACGTGGTTAATCTGGGTATCGGTATTCCCACCGCAATTCCCTCTTATCTTCCGGAAGGTGTCAATGTGACCCTTCAGTCGGAGAATGGGCTTGTTGGTATGGGACCTGCTCCCGAAGAGGGTAAAGAGGACAAGGATTATATTAATGCCGGTGGTGGTTATATCACCTATAATCCCGGAGCCTATGCTTGTTCTTCAGCCGATTCCTTCCTTATTATCAGAGGAGGTCATGTAAATGCAACTTTCCTCGGTGCTATGCAGGTTGACGAGAAAGGTAATCTTGCCAACTGGATGATCCCCGGCAAGAGAACTCCGGGTATGGGCGGAGCTATGGACCTAATTGTTGGTGCCAATCACGTGATTGTTACAATGGAGCACACAGCAAAGGGCAACCACAAGATTATGAAAGAGTGCACGCTCCCTCTGACTGCAGCAGGTCAGGTCAACATGATCATTACAGAAATGGGTGTGATGAAAGTTACTCCCAAAGGACTTGTACTTACCGAGATCAATCCTGAATTTACTGTTGAACAGGTACAGGAAGCTACCGAAGCAAAGCTCATAATTGCTGAAGATTTAAAACCAATGTGTTAAATTTAATATTATATTGAGATGAAAAAGGTATATATTGTAGCAGCCAAGAGGACTGCAATTGGTAAGTTTTTAGGTTCAGTCTCTCACTTTACTCCCGGGGAGTTGGGCGCAGTTGTCATTAAAAGTCTAATTGAAGAGACCGGCATCAAGCCCGAGCAGGTAGATGAGGTAATAGGCGGTAATGTTCTCCCCGGTGGTCAATCGCAGGGCGTTATGCGTCAGGCCTCCATCAAGGCCGGCATTCCGGCGGAAGTTCCCGCTTATGGTGTCAATATGGTATGCGGTAGCGGCATGAAAGCGGTTATGACCGGATACAATGACATTCTTGTAGGTGATGCCGATATTGTTATCGCCGGTGGTACTGAGGTTATGTCCAATGCAGGCTTCATACTTGGAGGCAATCTCCGTGCGGGCAGCAAGATGGGCGACCTTAAAGCTGTAGACCACATGGTTCACGATGGTCTTACAGATGCTTTCAACAATTATCACATGGGTATAACCGCTGAAAATATTGCGGAAAAATATGGAATTACCCGTGAGGAGCAAGATGAGTTTGGTTTTGCTTCACAGCAGAAAGCTATAAAGGCCATTGACTCAGGTGCATTTGCAAAGGAAATCGTTCCCGTAGAGATCGTAACCAGAAAGGAGACCATCATTTTCAACGAAGATGAGTTTCCAAACAGAACTTCAACCTATGACAAGATGGCCAAACTCAGGCCTGCATTCAAGAAGGATGGTACTGTAACGGCTGGAAATGCTTCAGGCATAAACGACGGTGCTTCTTTTGTCATGCTCGTCTCTGAGGAAAAGATGAAAGAACTCGGTCTGAAACCCATGGTCGAGATAGTTGCAACAGGTCAGGGCGGTGTTGATCCTTCCATCATGGGTATGGGTCCCGTTCCCGCTATCAGAAGTGCCCTCAGGAAAGCCGTTAAAAAACTTCAGGATATGGAGCTGATAGAGCTCAATGAGGCATTTGCAGCTCAGTCTCTCGGTGTAATCCATGAATTGATCAAAGAGCATGGTGTTACAAAAGAGTGGATTGATGAGCGTACAAACATAAATGGCGGTGCCATAGCCCTCGGTCACCCTATCGGAGCATCCGGCAACCGCATTATCGTTACACTTATTCACGAAATGATAAAAAGCGGCAAGAAACTCGGTCTTGCATCACTCTGTATCGGTGGTGGTATGGGGACAGCAATAATTTTACGTAACTGTACAAAATAACACAAACACAAAACATGAATTTTAATTTGACAAAGACTCAAGAACTCTTCAGACAAATGATCCGTGAGTTCGCTGACAAAGAGGTCAAACCTCTCGCAGCGGAAATTGACGAGCAGGAACGTTTTCCCGAAGAGACTGTAAAGAAGATGGCCAAACTTGGTCTCTTCGGTATCCCGGTACCCAAAGAATATGGCGGTGCAGGTGGGGACAATATTATGTATTCCATAGCTGTTGAAGAGTTGTCACGCTGCTGCGCCACTACAGGCGTGGTAGTTTCCGCACACACTTCCCTCTGTCTGGTTCCCATTTTGGAATTTGGCACAGAGGAGCAAAAGAGAAAGTATTTGCCGAAACTCGCTTCCGGTGAGTGGCTCGGTGCATTCGGACTTACAGAGCCCAATGCCGGTACCGACTCTTCAGCTCAGCAGACTACAGCTGTCCTCGATGGTGATGAATGGGTACTGAATGGCAGTAAAATTTTCATCACGAATGCCGGTCAAGCCGGACTTTATTTGATTATTGCCATGACGGACAAGTCTCAGGGTAACAGAGGTATCTCAGCATTTCTCGTAGAAGCAAACACTCCCGGATTCTGTGTGGGAAAGAAAGAGCTCAAAATGGGTATCAGGGGCAGCGCTACCGCAGAACTTATTTTTGATAATTGCCGTATTCCCAAGGAAAATCTCCTGGGACAAGTTGGCAGGGGCTTCAGGATTGCTATGAAAACCCTTGACGGAGGACGTATAGGTATAGCTGCACAAGCACTTGGTATAGCCCAGGGAGCTTTGGACGAGACTGTCAAATATACTAAGGAAAGAAAGCAGTTCGGTCGCGCAATTGCCAAATTCCAGAATACACAGTTCCAGATGGCTGATATGAAGACAAAGATCGAGGCTGCCCGTCTTCTTATACGCAGTGCTGCCTTTAAGAAAGACGAATCCATCAAAAACGATAGGATAAACTACTCTGCCGATTCTGCCATGGCGAAACTCTATGCTTCCGAAGTGGCTATGGAGGTTACGACTAAAGCCGTTCAATTCCACGGTGGATATGGTTATACCCGCGAATATCCCGTTGAGAGGATGATGCGTGATGCTAAGATTACCGAGATTTATGAAGGTACTTCAGAGGTTCAGCGTATGGTAATTGCAGGTGATTTGTTTGGTAAAATATGATAGGAGGAATATATATGAAGATTTTGGTATGTGTAAAACAAGTTCCGGATACCACAGAGATTAAGATTGATCCGGTAACAAAGACATTGATCCGTGAAGGTGTTCCTTCCATCATGAATCCAGACGACAAGGGGGGACTTGAGTTGGCTCTCCAATTTAAGGATAAGTTTGGGGCAGAGGTTACAGTTATCACAATGGGACCCCCTCAGGCAGATGTCGTACTGCGTGAAGCTTTCGCAATGGGTGCTGACAGGGCTATTCTCCTCACTGACCGCAAGTTTGCAGGTGCCGATACACTTGCTACTTCTCATGCTCTTTCCGGTGCGGCAAGGAAACTTCAATGGGATCTTATAATCACAGGTCGTCAGGCTATTGACGGTGATACCGCTCAGGTAGGTCCCGAAATGGCAGAACATCTGGCTCTTCCTCAGATCTCCTATGTTGCCGGTGTGGAGTATGACGGTAAAACTTTTACTGTCAAGAAGGAGACCGAAGAGGGTTATCAGATGTTGGAGTTAGAGGGTAAAGGTCTTCTCACTGTACTGGCTTCAGCTTTCAAGGCTCGTTATATGAGTGTAGGAGGTATTGTTGATGCTTACGACAAAGAAGTTGAAATCTGGGGTGCAGACAGGATCGACCTAGATGAGTCGAAACTCGGTCTGAAAGGCTCTCCTACTAAGGTTGTAAAGTCATTTGCAAAGGAGCTGAAACAGCCCGGGGTCATCCATGAGGTTGATGCCGAGCAGGCAGTTGAGTTGATAGTAAGTAAACTCAAAGAGAAACATATCATCTAACCCGTTAAATTTGACTGAATATGGATAATTCACAATATAAAAATGTTTTTGTCTTTGCAGAGCAAAGAGACGGTGTAGTACAATCTGTTGCTCTTGAACTTATCGGCAAGGCGCGTGACCTTGCTGCTGATCTTGGAGAAAAGGTCTTTGCAGTACTTCTCGGCAATGGAATAACCCCTTCCGCACAGAAACTTGTAGAGTATGGGGCCGATACGGTGATCGTTGTTGACCATGAATACCTCAAGGATTATGTAACCGAGCAATATACGCAGGCAATGTATCAGGTGCTTGTGGAGTACAAACCCTCCATAGTAATGTTCGGTGCAACAACTATAGGTCGTGACCTGGCACCCCGCGTGGCTGCACGCCTTGGTACCGGTCTTACAGCCGACTGTACCAAATTAGAGATTTCAGAAGATACGAAGGAATTTCAGATGACGCGCCCGGCATTTGGAGGCAACCTGATGGCCACTATCATGTGTCCCAACCATAGACCTCAGATGTCAACGGTACGCCCCGGTGTGATGCAGAAATGCACTCCGGATACCTCCCGTAAGGGTGAAATCATTAATTTCGTTCCCAAATTCGACTCATCAAAATTTACCGTGAAGCTTGTTAAAAATGTGAAGGAGCAGAAAGCCAGCGTGGATATTGCAGCGGCTAAAATCCTCATTTCAGGTGGTAGGGGAGTGGGTTGTACCGAAGGATTTGGAAAACTCCGTGAACTGGCAGCAGTTATCGGTGCTGAGGTTTCATCTTCACGTGCAATGGTGGATGCAGGCAATATGCCCCACGACCGTCAGGTAGGTCAGACAGGTAAGACCGTACGCCCCGATGTCTATTTCGCCCTCGGTATCTCCGGTGCAATACAACACCTTGCAGGTATGGAGGAGTCGGAATGTATAATTGCCGTCAACAAAGATAAATTCGCCCCTATTTTTGCAGTTGCGGATCTGGGTATAGTAAGCGACCTTAATACAGTAGTTCCGCTACTCACCGAACGCCTCAAAAAAGAGATGGCAAAATAATCCTCAGAGGATTCTAAGGTATCTTATTAGAAGTATAGAGTCCGGTACAATTATGATGTGAACCCCGAAAGTTTGTTGTCTAACTTTCGGGGTTCATGTCACATACCGAGCTCAATTTCAATACTATATCTTAAACAACATTCCGCCGATGTTGTCACGGGAGGCTCCGGTGACTGAGGAGAGGCAACTGGGCTGATCTGCCATGTATAATGCTCCTAAAAGAGCGAAAATAAGGGCTTCTTTGTATTCGATGATGATCGGGTCGGGAATTACGATTTCGCAGCCTGTGAGGGTGGAAATGCGCTCTACGAGGAATTTATTGAATGCCCCGCCTCCGGTAATGAGCAAACGCTTGCCCGGTGATGTAACACGAGAGACCTGAAATGCTGCATGTTCGCAAAATGTACGCAGTCTGTCAGCTAAGGATAGGCCATATTTATCAATCATAGGGAATATGAGTTCCTCAACCCATTCGCGTCCGAGTGATTTGGGACCGGCTGTGTGATAGAATTCCAGGCCATTCAGCTCTTCGAGAAGAGGCTGACAAACTTTTCCACTGCGTGCAATATCCCCATCCTTGTCATACTCAAGCCCTATCTGACGAGTGTAATGGTTAAAAACATAATTGACGGGGCTGATATCGAATGCCACACGTTGCCCCTCTTTTTCAAAGGAAATATTGGAAAAACCGCCGATATTGAGACAATAATCGTAATCGGAAAAGAGCATTCTATCACCTATAGGTACCAGCGGAGCACCCTGGCCGCCCATCATTATATCCAATCTGCGGAAATCCGAAACAGTAGGGATACCGGTTTCTGCTGCAATTGCAGCTCCGTCACCTATCTGGTACATGACTTTCTTATGTGGCTCGTGGAATATCGTATGGCCGTGTGAAGCTATTATATCAGGCTTTACGCCGAATTCCTCCATAAAGAGATTGACCTTTTCTCCGAGGAACTTCCCATAAGCACTGTGAAATGTAATAAAATCGAGCGCACTCATCTGCTGGGCGCCTGTTCCAAGGATATATTTCATGTCGTCTGGATAGCTGTAACCACGGGCACAGTCAATCGTGAAATCCCACTTTCCATTTTTACGAGTAAAAGTGCAGCAGCAGACATCGAGTCCGTCAAGCGAGGTGCCTGACATCAAACCGATGGATTGAATTTTGAAATCTTTATTCATAAATATTTTTTTATTGACAAATATAACCAATATCGAAAACGTAACAAAATGAGAGATTGAGTCTAAATATAGTAGGCTGCCTGTAGGATTTTTTGTACAAGAAGAGGATTGAGGGTTTTGGAATGCTCTTCCAGATATAGCCTAACCTCATTTTTTGCCTCCTTTGAATGATGACCGCCAAGTAGCGCGGAGCACCAATTGGTGGGAAAGAATATGTCTCCGGTAATCTGTATCTCTTCAATAATACCCAGCGCGGGGCGAATATATGAGAGCGCCTCCTGCTGTCTGAGCGGATGATTGAGCAAGCGTAGCACTGTCAGCGTCCAGGGCTCCACTTCGCGGTTTTCTACCTTCAAAAGGGACTGGAAACACTCTTGTCGGGCTTCCGGGGTAGAGGCGAGTGCCGGTGCTATATAATCAAACTGTGCAATAAGATCGGGGTGGGAGAGGCGTGCACGCTGAATTGTAACCAGCCACGGGGCAATTCTCTCTTTTCTGACTGCAAGTTGCTGACAGAGCTGAGTAAGATCAGCGTTCGTAAGCTGGAAATAGTTGAAACTCTTCGGCTCCAGAAAGGCATGGAGAAACATTTCTGTGACAGATCCCGAGTGCGGAGCATTTAGCAGAGCGCTAAATGCGGCTCTACGGCAACTCTCGGATAACGACTCAGATATAAGTTCCTTCAGACGCTCTTCCCATTCGGTTGCTTCCAGTTCATTTTCTTTCCATAGTATGCTTCCCAATTGGGAGAGGGCCCGCCTGAATACCAGCGTCGTCTGTGACGAATCCTCTTTTGATAGTGATTCGAGACAATCGAGCAAGAATAATGTATAATCAAACCCTGTAATCTTCTCATTTAGATAATTCTCGTAGAGAATAACGAGCGTAGAGGCCTTTTCCGGGGGGTTCAAGGGCTGAGTGGAGAGATTGTTCATTAAAGCAGTAGAAAGCTCCTCAGAGAGCTCATAATAGCCGTAATTGAGTCCGTTCAGATCAATTTGTGAAAGAGAATCCACTTTGTAATGAGGCATTCCGGGCTTGTGAACCCAGTCGTTGCTCCATGCGGCAAGATTTTCATCAGTAAATTTATCAAGAATGGATATCAGACCCTCCCAATCGGCATTTCCATAAGCATATCTATTTAGATATTCGCGAATACCTCTCTTGAAGGCTTCAGGATCCATTTTCCTTGAGAGCATCTCCATTACGATAGGAGCTTTATTATAAATGACATTGCCATAAATGAGGCCTGCATCTTTTAGATTGGCAAGCGGTTGTTTGATGGCATTTGCTCCATCTGTACGATCAACGGAGTAAGCAGCAGATGCGTAATCGAGGAATGTGAAGGAATTATCCACGTCCGGATACTTGTCAGCAGAGATCAATGCTGCAAAGTAATTGGCAAAAACCTCTTTTGTCCAAACATCATCAAACCACTTCATCGTAACATAATCCCCGAACCACATATGGGCAGTTTCGTGTGCTATCAGACTGAATCTGTTCATCTTTTCGGAAATGCCTGCGCCTTTCTCCAGAAATATGCGGCGGTCGTTATAAAGAGTAGCTCCCGTATGCTCCATCCCTCCGTATTGGAACCCGGGCAGGACTATACAGTCGTACTTTGCAAAGGGATAGGGGATATCGGTATATTCTTCGAGCCATTCCAATGAATAAAAGACCTCATCCAGTATTTCGTCTATCTGTGCAAGTTTGTAAGGATCAGTTTCCCTATGGTAAAGTCCTATTATACGACCTAAATTGTCACTTTTCTCAGCTTTTTCAAACTCACCTGCGACAAAAGAGAAGAGATATGTGCTCAGAGGCTCTGTGGGATGAAATGAATATGTAACTGTCTGATTATCTGCGTTTGTAACACTTTTGTTTAGAGGACTATTGGCTACTGCCTTCCATTTATCTGGTACAGAGAGAGTTAGAATATAGGAGGCTTTTAGGTCAGGTTGGTCGAAACAGGGGAAGAGGGTCCTGGCCCTGTCAGGTACCAGCAATGTGTACATAAAGTTGTCCCTTCTGTTCAATGATTGCTTTCCTGCAGAGAAGGCTATCCTGATACTGTTTCTTCCCCTTTTAAGGAGAGAAGAAGGAATGATGATATGTTCATTTTCAAATAGATAATCGCAGCTATCCTCATTTAGCTCTAGAGAATGAACCATTTCAGGCTTTTCTTTGAAGTCCAACAGAAACGGATACTTCCCGACACTATTGAAATCAAATGAGATGGTAATCACAGCCGGAATAGCTTCCTCAGAGTTTGTAGGAAAAACAAATCTCAAGTCATAGTTTAGATTGGATATTGTATTATGACGCAAATCAGCAAGTTCACGACTTACTCCAGGTTCAGTTATTTTATCAATATCCCATCTTTCACAACCCGATATCAGTAGTACAAACACCGATATCGCGACTATCCTAATCCGTTTCTTCATAGTAAAATATTTTATTGTTAGTTATGAGTTCAGAGTTATGAGTTCTGAGTTCAGAGTAATTACACACTCCACACTACACCCTCAATACTCGATACTCAATACTCGATACTCGATACTCAATACTCAATACTACACACTACCCACTACCCACTTCCCACTACACACTACCCACTACACACTACCCACTACACACTACCCACTACCCACTACACACTACCCACTACACACTACCCACTACCCACTACAAACTACAAACTACTTATTGTCTGCCGCAGCTATTCCTTGAACATAGTCCCTTATCACACTTAATTTTTCTGCGGAAAAATCGGACTTAAATCCTTTTAGGTCGGATGCCGTTATCACTTTGAGATACTCTGCGAGATAGAGTTCCGAGAGGGGATAGTAACTCCAATGCCACTTTTCCTCGCTATGTCCGCTACTTCTCCCTTCACCATAGGGCTGAAAAAATCCATATTTGTGTGCGTTGGCCTGAAGCCAGGAGTATGTTTTTTTACCCTGAGCCGAGTTCCAGTAAGCATGTCTTTTTGAGATAAAATCCAGATCAGTCCCCCAATGGTGGCGGGAAGTTCCGGGCAGAGAGTTGTATTTGAGTACTTTTTTGGCACACTCAACCGGATCGGGATATCGTTCGGAGTACTCTTTAATTTTGCTCTCCCAGATATGTTTCTGTGTGTAAAAGTTGCGCGAAGCGGAAGTCACCCTCAATATGATTCCATCAGCCTTTGCGTCAGCATACATTTGTTCGTAGGCAGCCAAAACAGGTTTCTGTATGTAAGAGTTCTCTTTGCTCAGCTCCGTGTATTCTGAAGGAATGTTGATGAAATTGGTGTCTTTGCCGTATGTGTGTTTGCCTATAAGAAATTCCTTTGTAGGGTATGCAGCGCCTTTCCAGGGAGTATTCGTAGTAGATTCTGAAGTAGAAGTTTCTTCGTATGGTGTCACAACAAGGGTTCCATCCTCCAGGATTCGGACAAGATTGTTCTTTATGTCACTTTCTGAGAGTTTTTTCATCAATTGTGCCACAGAGTTGGTGGGATCAGGTTCCGGTCCTGCTCCAAATTTCATCTTAAAGGAGTGGATTTTTCCTCCGAGCAGCACACCGTTACGATCCACTTTTACTTCAAGGATAGGAGAGTGCCCTCTATTGCCGGTGACATTCATCCCCGTACTGGTGCAGAAGTTTCCCAGACTGTAAGCTATAATTCTACCCTTGTAGCCCTCTACAGCACGTGTTACATGTGGCCCATGGCCAAATACCATATCTGCTCCGAGATCTATGCAGAGATGAGCAAATTTTCTAAGGTCGCCTCTGTTTTCTCCATGGAAATATTCAGTTCCATAGGGGAGAGGATTGCAGTGACTCCCCTCATCACCTCCGTGAAATGAAACTATAAGTATGTCGCACTTTGCCCTTACCTCTTCTATGATTTCACGTACGAGCTTCTCATTAGTGTGTTTGAGAACGTACGAATTGTATCCGAAGGCGCAGAATCCGAATCTTACCCCCTTAACCTCCTTAAATGCACTCCTGCTCTCAGGCAGCCCAGCGTATCCTATACCAACCTTGTCAAGATTGGCCATGGTTTCTGCCCTTCCTGCCGCTGAAAAGTCATTTATATGGTTATTTGCCAGGGAGAGAAAGTCAAATCCCGCATCAGCCAGGTGTCTGCGATATTCCGGGGGCATTTTGAAAGCGTATGAGCGGTTATTGGAGAGGCTTTTGGTACAGGTGCCGCCTATACACATAGCCCCTTCAAGGTTACCGGCGGCAATATCGGCTCCACTTAATATATGGCGTGTATGGTCAAAGAGATTATTTCCATCATTTGCGGGAAGACGGTTCTTAGGATAGGTATTGCCAAGCATTATGTCACCAACTAAAGCCACGGTAAGGGTATCAGTAGTGGCTCCGAGTGGTGCAGAAAGCGACAATAAAGCCAGTACAATTGGAAATATTATATAACGTTTCATCTAATTGATGTATCTTTTAAAATTGCAAAGTTAATCATTTTTTACCTCTTCCATGTTCTAAAGGCCCATTGCCCCTTTCTCTTAATTGTTTTGGCCCACAAATTGTTTTCTTCGGCTTTAGTTACTACATTTGTAGACATTTTAGCAAATATGAAAGGAATCGTACTGGCAGGCGGTAGCGGCACTCGCCTTTATCCCATAACAAAAGGTGTGAGCAAACAGATGCTCCCCATCTATGACAAGCCGATGATCTATTATCCGATTTCAGTCCTGATGCTGGCCGGAATCCGTGAAATTCTGATTATTTCGACTCCCCAGGATCTTCCGGGATTTAAACGTCTTCTTGGCGATGGAAGTGACTTCGGAGTGCGTTTTGACTATGCGGAGCAACCCTCACCGGACGGTATTGCACAGGCATTCATAATAGGAGATAAGTTTATTGGCAAAGAGAGTGCCTGCCTTGTTCTCGGTGACAATATATTCCACGGAGCGGGCTTCACAGGAATGTTGAAAGAGGCGGTGCGAGCCGCTGAAGAGGATGCTAAAGCCACGGTCTTCGGGTATTGGGTAGCCGATCCGGAGCGCTATGGTGTGGCCGAATTTGATGAAGAGGGCAACTGCCTCTCCATTGAGGAAAAACCAGCCAAGCCAAAATCCAATTATGCGGTAGTAGGACTCTATTTTTATCCCAACAAAGTGGTGAATGTAGCAAAGAATGTCAAACCCTCTGCACGTGGAGAAATTGAGATTACTTCAGTCAATCAGAGATTTCTCGAGGATGGAGAACTAAAGGTACAGACTCTTGGGAGGGGATTTGCCTGGCTTGATACCGGCACGCACGATTCCCTAAGTGAAGCATCCACTTTTGTAGAGGTCATAGAAAAGCGTCAGGGGCTCAAAATAGCCTGCCTCGAGAGCATTGCTTTCAGCAAAGGCTGGATTTCCGAAGAAAAAATGCGCGAAGTTGCTCAGCCGATGGCACGTAACCAGTATGGACAATATTTGCTCAAGATAGTAGAGAACAAAAAATAATTTTTTAAACGATATGCAAAGCATTATCATAACCGGAGGTGCCGGATTTATCGGATCGCACGTAGTGCGCCATTTTGTTAAGAAATATCCCGATTACAAGATTATCAACGTGGATAAACTCACTTATGCGGGCAATTTGGCCAATCTCGAAGATATCGAAAATGTACCTAACTATCGTTTCATACGTGCCGATATCTGCGATTTTGATGCTATGTTTGCTCTAATATGGGAGGAAAAGGTTGACGGCATCATCCATCTGGCTGCCGAATCGCATGTAGACCGCTCAATTAAAGACCCTTTTACCTTTGCCCACACTAATGTAATGGGGACTCTTTCTCTACTACAGGCTGCCAGGATCTGCTGGGAGTCACTTCCTGAGAAATATGAGGGCAAGCGCTTCTACCATATCTCCACTGATGAGGTGTATGGTGATCTTGAAATCACCCACTCAGAAGGGATTGAGTCACCATTTGCCGATATGGCAGCTCCTTCGGGGCATAATCTTGCTTATGGGACGGATTTCTTCCTCGAAAGCACTCCCTATGCTCCCCATTCACCCTATTCCGCTTCCAAGGCGGCATCAGACCACTTCGTTCGTGCTTTCCACGATACCTACGGTATGCCGACCATAGTTACAAACTGCTCCAACAATTATGGGCCATACCAGTTCCCTGAAAAGCTGATCCCTCTATTCATCAACAATATTCGTAAGAGAAAACCGCTGCCGGTATATGGAAAAGGTGAAAATGTCCGTGACTGGCTCTACGTAGAGGATCATGCCAGGGCCATTGACCTGATTTTCCATCGTGGAAAGATAGGGGAGACCTATAATATCGGTGGTTTCAATGAGTGGAAAAACATAGACCTGATCAAGGTCATAATAGCAACGGTTGACCGTCTGCTTGGTAATCCCGAAGGATACTCTTTGGATCTGATAACCTTTGTTACGGACCGTGCAGGCCACGATTTGCGTTATGCCATAGATTCCAGAAAACTTCAGAAAGAATTGGGATGGGAGCCTTCATTACAATTTGAAGAGGGCATAGAACATACCGTCCGCTGGTATCTGGAGAATCAGGAATGGATGGACAGGATCACCTCAGGCGACTATGAGCGCTATTACGAGGAGATGTATCACAAAAGATAGCGAACGGGGTCTAGTCTCCAAAATCAATACGCGGCTGACATAGGTCCCGCAGCCGTGTTTCAAAGTCGATCATATAGGAACATCCGCGATCACAAGGACGCGCCTCGCGTGCGCCTGTCCTGCATTGGTTACCATGAAGAAAGAGGCAGCTCATCCTATGAGCCTCCATGGCAAATCTGATAAAATCTTCCTTTTTCATTGTAGAAGGCTTATTCCCACTCAATAGTGGCCGAGGGTTTAGGTGAAATATCGTAGCAGACACGGTTGATATGGGGAACTTCATTGAGAATACGCTCAGTCACGTGCTTCAGAAAATCCCAATCAAGCGGCTCTATGGTGGCAGTCATGGCATCTACGGTGTTTACGGCACGGATAATCACAGGCCAGTCAAATGAACGTTCGTTGTTGCGTACTCCGACCGATTTAAAGTCCGGGACAACTGTAAAATATTGCCATACCTTCTTGTCAAGTCCTGCTTTGGCAAACTCTTCACGCAATATTGCATCGGATTCGCGAACAGCCTCGAGACGATCTCTTGTAATGGCTCCAAGACATCGTACTCCCAGACCGGGGCCGGGGAAAGGCTGACGGAAGACCATTTCGTGTGGAAGACCCAATTCAAGACCGCAGGCGCGTACTTCATCTTTAAACAGATGTTTAAGCGGCTCTACGAGCTCAAATTGTAAATCTTCAGGGAGGCCGCCCACGTTGTGATGAGATTTGACACATTTGGCAGTCTTGGTACCCGATTCTATAATATCGGGATATATGGTACCCTGAGCAAGGAAGTCTATTCCTTTGAGCTTGCGGGCCTCTTCTTCAAATATCCTTATAAATTCAGTGCCTATAATCTTTCTTTTCTGTTCAGGATCTGCTACCTTTTCCAGTTTTGAAAGAAATCTATCGGTAGCATCAACATATATCAGATTAGCGCCGAGACGATTTCGGAAAAGTTCTACCACATTTTCGGACTCGTTTTTCCTCATAAGGCCATTGTTGACATGCACGCACACCAGACGGTCGCCGATGGCTTTTAACAGAAGTGCTGCAACCACGGAACTGTCGACCCCTCCGGAGAGTGCAAGCAGTACTTTACGGTCACCTACCTGCTTGTGAACCAATGCTACTTGATCCGCCACGAAATTTGCCATATTCCAATTGGCTTCAGCTTTGCAGGTGTTGAATATAAAGTCCTTCAGGGCTTTTATTATGGCAGACTCATCAGATGTGAACCCGTCAAGCTTAACATCGCAGAGGGCTTTATCATGCCCGGCTGCCATAACGGGAATTCCGGCCCCATATATCTCCGGCAGGACATCGATCTCAACACCATCTATGATGTTATTGGGGCCACCGTTGATGATTATGCCTTTCACATTTGGGAGTTCCTTTAGTTCCTTTGCCGTGATGTCATGGGGGTAAATCTCACTATAAACACCCATTGCACGGATGGCCCTGGCCACCACCGTATTTTCGTGACTGCCGAGGTCTAGTATTACAATCATGTCCTGTTTCATTCTTCGGATATTAAGCATTGATTTAGGAAATCAGTTGCAAAGATACATTATTAGCCCTTAAAATAGATGCTTTTTCAGATAATCTACAACTTGTACGTCGGCGGGAAGCCAGTCAATACTGTCGAATTCCTGAGAGCTTATCCACTTTACTGCACTGTGTGTCAGTAGGCGCGGAGCTCCAAATAAAATTGCGCATTGGTAACAATGCATTACAAGGTGAAATTCAGGGTAGTCATACTCTATTGTGAGCAGAAATGAGTCTACGGAGATTATTATCCCCAGTTCCTCCATTATCTCCCGTTTAAGGGCTTGTTCACGTGTCTCACCTGCCTCAATTTTTCCACCGGGAAATTCCCAACGACCGGCCATGTCTCCACCATCACGTTGTGAAACCAATATTTTTTTCTCGTCAAATATGACGGCAGCAACAACTTCTATTTTTCGTTTCTCCATATTGAAAACTTAAATCGTACAAAATTAAGAATTTCGGCATATTTTCCTATTTTTGCAGGGTCAACAAAAGATAATTGATAATATGGAATTTAATTTATTTCACAATTTGCTTGAACAATGGGGAGTGGGGGAACGGTTAATCCATGAATTGGAACTCCTCTTTTTTGCTGTGGCGATAACGCTCCTGATCCTCCTTATCAATCTCATATCACGAAGGGTTGTCATACCCATCATAAAGCGTGTCGTCAAAAAGACTCGTAATAAATTCGACGATATTTTATTGGATGAGAAGTTTCTTAAGAACTCAGTCAGGACTCTGACACCTATTATCATATTGATTTTCATACCCTACGCAGTCGATTCCTTTCCGGTGCTTATGGAGGTCTTAAAGAGGGCTGCTGCCGTATGGCTAACCATTTCCATAACAGTACTTATTTGCTCCTTTTTTGAGGCAATATATACCTATCTCAGTGCTAAAGAAGTGGCTCAACAGCACCCTTTGAAGGGTTTTATCCAGATGTTCAAGATCATAGTGATCTGCATAGGGCTGATTGTCATTATGAGTATTATAGTAAACAAGAATCCCGCGGCAATCCTGACTGCCCTTGGCGCCTCTGCTGCAGTACTTATGTTGGTTTTCAAGGATACCATCGTTGGATTGGTGGCCGGCATTCAACTCTCAGCCAACGACATGCTTCGCCCCGGAGACTGGATCTCAATGCCCAAATATGGTGTAGATGGTGATGTAATTGAGGTTTCACTTACAACTGTCAAGGTAGAGAATTTTGACAAGACTATCTCCACAATCCCTCCTTATGCACTTATTAGCGACTCCTTCCAAAACTGGAGAGGGATGAAGGAAACGGGGGGCAGACGTGTAAAGAGACACATTCCCATAGATATGAATACAATCGGATACCTTACGAATGAACAAAGGGGGGATTTGGTTTCCAGGGGATGGATAAAAGCTGATGCGCCGGCGGATATAGTCAATCTTAAAGTTTTCAGAGATTACCTGCAGAACTATCTTCGCTCTCATGCTCAAGTGCACCAAGGTCTTACTTTGCTTGTAAGGGAATTGCAGCCTACTTCCGAGGGTATCCCGCTGGAGCTCTATTTCTTTTCAAACACCACCGTCTGGGCAGAATATGAAACTATTCAGTCGGAGGTTATCGAACATGTACTTTCAGTAATGCCAAAGTTTGGTCTGAGAGCCTTCCAGCGTAGCTCAGGTTCACTTTCAAGCCTGGAGAACCCTATCAAGTATTCTTAAGAAATGATTTCTGCCTCAACGGCAAAACATGATTCCTATAAATGCTCTCGCTCCTACAAGATCCGAGAGCATTTTATTATTGAACTGCATGAGATAATCAACACGAAATACTAAGTGTATCGATTTTGTAACGGCAAATTCAGCTCCTATGAAGGGATCTATTCCAAAAAAAGAATTTTCATGGAAAAAAACACTCTCTTCTGCTACCCAATCCGACTTCGATCCTTCGAATATCAGAAGATTTTTACGTGCTCCCCTTCCTGCGGTCGCTCCCGTAAAAAAGGAGAACCTACCTCTCTCCAAATAGAAGTCTGCCAGGACTCCGCCCCAGGAAGAGGCAACATAACTTCCTTCGGACAGATCCCCCTTTAAGCGTAATGTTGAGACATAGCCCTCAATTCCCACTCTTAAATACTCTCCAAAACGCACTCTGGCTGCACCTCCGAGACCTCTAGTAATACCTGAGGCATTGTAAGAAAAGGGTATGGATGTACCACCCGGATTATCCGCAGGAGCACCGGAGAGATATCCCATGTGCAGCATCATGCCTCCCTGAAAACCGTTATAACGAAAAAATCCACCTCTTTTTTCCTCTTGGGCTGACAGGGATTCGACCGAAGTAATAACGATCGACAGAGCTACAAAAATTTTAATAATATAATCTCTTTTCATTCTCATTCCTCTTTAATTATAGTAAGATTCACCACATTTTCCACATGATGTGTGTGGGGAAACATATCTACAGGCTGAACTGCGACAATACGGTAGCGTTTTGAAAGGATGGCAAGGTCACGTGCCTGGGTTGCCGGATTACAGCTGACATAGATAATCTCTTCCGGTGAGGCTTCAAGGAGTACTTGAGCCACATCGGGATGGATCCCTGCCCTGGGAGGGTCGAGTACCACAATATCAGGCGCACCGTTATTCAGTATAAATTCGGCATTTAATATATCTTTCATATCACCCGCAAAAAAAGCGGCATTCTCTATCGAGTTGATCCCTGCATTGAGTCCGGCATCCTCTATCGCCTCCGGCACATAGTCGATACCCACAACTTTTGATGCAAGAGATGAGAGAAAAAGTGCAATGGTGCCCGTTCCGGTGTAGAGATCGTATATTACAGGTTTCTTCCCATCGCTCATGCGTGATATTGCCTCATCTGCATATTCCCTTACTACCGAATAGAGACGATATGCTTGCTCCGAATTGGTTTGGTAGAAAGATTTAGGTCCAATTTTGAAACGAAGAGACTCCATTTGCTCATAAATGGCATCATCTCCTTTATAAAGGACGCACTCGAGGTCATTGATAGTGTCGTTTCCCTTGGGATTAATCACGTAATAGAGAGAGTTTATCTCAGGAAAAGCAGCCGAGAGGGCATCCAAAAGGGCATTACGCTTATCTCTCGCTTCGTGACCTGCACTGTCTCCGGCATCTTTGCCGAATACAACGATTACCATCAGTTCCCCAGTAGATGAAGTACGAACAATCAAAGTGCGCATAAACCCGTGCTGTTCGCGCAGATCGAAGAAACTCAGATTGTGCTTCAACGCGTAATCACGCACAAAGAGTCGCAGTGCGTTGGTTGGTTCACGCTGTAGGTGGCATTTGGTGATATCCAACACTTTGTCGAACATCCCGCTGATATGAAATCCCACACCGTAACGCTCTTTATCGGAGAGTGAGCCGGACTCCTCTTCTTTTAGTATCCATCTGCGATTGGAGAAGGTGTATTCGAGCTTGTTGCGGTATTCCACAGTTTTATCGGAGCCAAGGATGGGCAAAATTCCCGGAAGATCAAGTCGGCCGATCCTAACGAGTTGGTCCTCGACCTGTTGTTGCTTGTACTTCAGCTGCATAGGGTAGGGGAGTGCCTGCCATTTACAACCTCCGCACCTGCCAAAATGACAGCAGAAAGGTTCAATGCGAAGAGGTGAGGGGGTTACCTGACGGGTAATATATCCCTCCATATAGCCTCGTCTGCTTCTCGTGACCTGCACATCTACCACATCTCCGGGTATTGCCTGAGGCACAAAAAGTACTTTGCCATCAATATGAGCCAAAGCTTTGCCTTCGGCAGCTATTGATTCGATCACAATACTCTGTAACAGTGGTTTTTGCTTTCTTGCCATTTGGTAAACTTTTTGCGAATGGCAAAGATATTAAGAATCTTTTGTACAATAAAACAGATTTATTATTTTTATAGTTAGAAACGAACCAATTCACACAGTTATGAAAAGGTATTTATCCATATTTATGATGTCATTGCTTTCAATGACCACTTTCTTCGCTTATGCGGAAAATGAGAAGGAGCAAAATGATTTTTTTGTCATATACGGTAAAATAATCGATGTAGATACAAGAACTCCGCTCTATTTCGCTTCCATCAGTCTTGACGGTACCAATATCGCCAATGTTACCAATTCCGAGGGCTTTTTCTCTTTGAAACTTCCTTTGGATATCTCAGGTGAACGTATTATTACCACAAGCTACCTTGGATATTTGTCAACTACACTAAGAGTGTCGGATTTTAGAGGCTCAAGTGATTCTAAACCACTGGTAATCAGTATGAAGGCTGTGCCTTTGTCACTTGATCCGGCTACAATTCGCGCTTACGACGCACGTTCTCTTTTTTATGAGGCATTTAGCAAAGTCAAACAAAATTATCCTCAGAAAGATGTCGGAATGACGGCATTTTACCGAGAGATGGTAAAAAAGGGTAGTAGTAGATATTTGTCTCTGAATGAGGCAATTATTGATATAGAAAAGGCTGCATATAAGGATTTTTCCTCTATGGACAAAGCTGCCGTTTACAAAGGTCGCGGTAGTATCAACTATAACTCCAGTGACACCTTATTCATTCATTATCAGGGTGGTATAATGTCGTCACTCTATGTTGACCTGGTTAAAAGACCATTTGCAGGAGTCTATTATGACTCTATTGACTATTATTACAATTTTAAAATGGGTCAGACCACTGTAATTGATGGCAAGTTGTTTTATGTAATAGAATTTGATCAGAAAACAGATGATCCGGAAGCATCCATTTTATATAGAGGTCGTATGTTCATAGAATCAGAATCTCTCGCAATAGGTCGTATAGAGTTTGCAATGAATGTAGAAGGCCGTAAAGATGCCGCAAGTATCTTTGTTCCCAAAAAGCCGGCTAATTTGCGGGTTGACGTAGAACAGGCTACCTATATTGTCAATTTCAAAGAATATGACGGTCTGTGGTACTACGATTATGCACGCCTTGAGGTAAAATTCTCAACCAGACGTAAGCATGCGATTTTCCGCAATTATTACTCGGTGCTTTCTGAAATGGCCGTTACTGACCACAAGAGAGGTGATTTTAAAATTGATCCGGCAAAACGCGTACGATATAAAGATATGCTCTCCGAAAAGGTAAAAGATTTTCAGGATGACGATTTCTGGGAGAATTATAATATTATTGAGCCTGATGCCTCGATAGATGCCATTATTCGCAGGATTATTAGACAATTGAGTCGTAGGGAAAATACATAACCCTTTTTTAACACAAGTTATATTATGTTAAATAGGATTTTGCTAGCCTGGACAGGGAGCAGAATCCTATTTAATTATTATAAGAGAATAAGATTGAAATTAAGATTGAGATTGAGCACCCTCCTACTCTTCGAGCATCATTACAATGGCAAGTTATTCTTGAGTTGTGTGCTGCTTTCTGAACTCCATGGGAGTAAGTCCCGTATTTTGTTTGAAGAAGCGTGAAAATGTAGATGACGACGAATACCCGAGTTTCTCAGCTATTTGCGTTATATCAAGATTAGTATTTGCAAGCAATCTTTGTGCTTCCATAAAAAGAGTTTTGTTTATCCACTCCTGCGGCGAGAATGTGGTAATCTCCTTGACCACCTTGGAGAGATATTTACTGGAGACATAGAGCGTTGCTGCATAGTAATCGACATCTTTATGCTCCCTGTACCCATTCAAAAGCGTTATGAAGAAGTTTCGTGCTAGCATTTGCTTATTGGAGGGAGTTGGATCGGAAGTGCCGGTACGTTCATTGACGTTTCCGAGGATTATAAAAATGTATGAATTTATCAATCCCAGCACTAATTTACGCCTATAGAGGGTCATAGGTTTTTCCAGCTGATGCATCATGATGGTATGCAGAGACTCCAGGTCGTTATTGAGTTGGGAATCGAGCGTAAGTTTATTGAATTTAAGCACTTGCTCCAGATTGATATCTTGCAGTGCAACAGTAATGTCAGTTATGTGCTTTGGCGGAATATAGATGGCTTTAGCCATATAATCCTTGCTGACAGACTTAAGAGCGAAAATAGTATTTGGTATTATTACAAAAAAGTCCCCTGCCTCGCAAGAAATGGACTCATAGTTGGCATTGGCTGTTATAGTACCCGAGTGACATAATACCAGATAAAGACCACGCATGAGAACAGACTGGTTCAGACTTGGGTGGAGAATATCATAATTGATTACTACCGCCTGAAAGATATCGGCTTCGATTCTTTTCATATCTTCATTTTCTCTATCCAAAAATAGGAAAAATATCTTAAAACTTCAAACAAAGATCTCTAAATCCACTAAAATTGCATGCATTTTGACTATTTTTGTAAAAACAACGGAACAGATGGAACAAGATACGATATGCGCTCTGGCAACCCCCTCAGGAAGCGGTGCAATAGCAGTCATAAGGGTAAGCGGCAATAAGTCGCCGGAGATCACGGATAAAATTTTCAAAAGTAGCAGAGAAGGCTCATTACGGGAGGCAAAAGGTCATACCGTCCGATATGGTACCATATTTAATGAAAAAGAGCCGGTTGATAAGGTATTGGTCACACTATTCCTCTCCCCTGCCTCATATACGGGTGAAGACTCCGTGGAAATCTCCTGCCACAACTCCCCTTTCATCATTAAGGAAATTCTCTCTCTGTTGGTAAAAAATGGTGCCAGGATGGCATTAGCTGGAGAATTTACCCAAAGAGCCTTCCTTAACGGCAAGATGGACCTTGCGCAGGCCGAAGCTGTTGCCGACCTGATTGTATCGGAGACTGCGAGTGCACATCGGGTAGCACTCTCTCAGATGAGGGGCGGGTTCTCCTCGGAACTCTCTTCGATGAGGGCTCGTCTGCTGGAAATAGTGGCGCTGATGGAGCTGGAGCTGGATTTTAGTGAAGAAGAGGTGGAATTTGCCGACCGCAAACATCTTCGCTCACTTCTCGATGAGACTCTCGCCCACATAGGAGAACTCATTTCCGGTTTTAAGCTCGGAAATGTCATTAAAAACGGTGTGCCCGTGGCAATAGCCGGCGCTACTAATACCGGAAAAAGTACTCTTCTGAATGCTATTCTGGGTGAAGAGAGGGCCATCGTCTCCCCCATCCATGGTACAACACGCGATTATATTGAGGATACAGTTAATATTGACGGCACTCTTTTCAGATTCATTGATACGGCAGGTATTCGACAAACCCACGAAACTCTCGAAAATATCGGCATAGAACGCACTTTTGAGAAGATCCGCGAGGCTACCGTTGTATTGCTGATGCTGGATGCCACCCGCCCCGACAATTTTGACGACTCCATAAATACGCTCACTTTGAAGGTCGATCAATCGCAACAACAGGTGATAATTCTTATCAATAAATGTGACCTCGTACTCGATTTGCCTAAATCGGGCAAAGGTACATCATCGGTACAAGATACGATATTGGGCGAAGATGAAATATCGATAAATGATACGATATCGGGCGAAGAGGAAATAGAATATGAAAAGTCGGGTAAAGATGCAATGTCGGTCAAATATGCTATCGAGGTGGATGATATTGACGCAATTCTCGGCAAATATGTGGATAATGTGAGGGAATATTCCGCTTCGGCAGGCCTCTCCCCCATCGCCATTATCCCTATTTCCGCTGCAAGGCACCTCGGACTCGACTCCATAAAGAAAACCTTACACTCTATCTGTTCGATCGGCGTAACTAACAGTAACTCAGTGCTTGTAACAAACTTGCGACATTTTGAAGCCCTCCAAAATGCCCATTCCGCCCTAACCCGCGTTGCAGAGGGCCTGGAGACCTCTCTACCCACTGATCTCTTAACTCAGGATCTCCGCGAAGCCCTCCACCACCTCGGCACCATCACCGGCACAATTACCACCGACGAGGTACTCGGAGAGATCTTTGGACGGTTTTGCGTGGGCAAATAATGACGAGCCGAAGGTCAAGCCAAGCTCGCTTGACCTTGACTGAGGCGAGGAAATTATTGCCGGGCATTTCGCAGCCGCAGGCTGCACAGAGCTGCAACGCAGCGGGAAATGCATGGAACAAATGACGAGCCGTTTTCTTCTTAAGAACACACTGGCCGGAGATCCAGCCATTCTTGGAAGATTAAGACCTAATGCCGGTATCAATTTGAAGGACAGGTGCTTAAATAGAATTTAGCCCTTACATTTCTCGGGGCTGGATATTTTTTAGTTGCTTTAAATTATCCTGGTTATCCCGGAAAATATCGTTAATTTTGCTATTATTGAAGAAAATTTCACCACAATATGGATAATAGACACTTATTTCACGAACTTGAAACTCTCTTAAGAATGGATAGCAGCTATTGTACTGCAGATGGTAATCTCATCAAAACAAAGATTGTTGGCGATGCACTAACCCTCAATCCAAGCCTTATCAAACACCTTTTATCTAATGAAAGTATGAAGAATATGTTCTTCGAGGATATCGAAGGCGTACTCGTTTTTGACAAGGTGGCCTTCCAGAAATTCGTAATGAACAAGTCATTTCTTCCGGATAGCTATACTGCATTCAAGAATAAAATTGGTTTAACAACAGAGGATGGAAGATTTATAAGTGAAAGCCGCGAAGTCGTATTAGCTTGGCCATACAAGGATTGTTTACTTGAAGGTGGACAAACTCGAGATGATGCGAAAAGAAATGAGGTGTTTTGGAGCGAGATACTTGCACCAGATGAAGTTAACCGCTTAGTAGAACCAAAAGTCCTTTGTAATTTCACTAAATATGACAATAATGGCGAGCATATCGTCACCCAGATTGATTATAGAGATAATCTTATTATTAAGGGAAATAACCTACTAACGCTTTATTCATTAAGGGATAAATACGCAGGCAAAATTAAGCTGATTTATATCGATCCTCCTTATAATCCTGGATCCAGCGCTGATACTTTCCTATACAATAATAACTTTAAGCGTTCAACCTGGCTTACATTTATGAAAAACAGACTCGACGTTGCAAAACAGTTATTATCAAGTGATGGATGTCTTATAATTGCAATTGATGAGAATGAACATGATCGTTTAGGCCTAATGTTACAAGAGCTATTCCCTGAATATGAAATTCACAGTATCACAATAATCCATAATCCAAGAGGTGTTCAGGGGACAAATTTCTCTTATACTAATGAGTTTGCTTTTTTTGTTATCCCTAATGGGAAAAAGTCAATTATTGATAGAAAGATTCCTGTAGAAGAAATAGAATATAGCCCTTTACGGAATTGGGGAACTGAAAGTGAAAGAAAGGATGCTAAAAATTGTTTCTACCCTATTATTGTAGATCCGCTTAAATCTAAGATTGTTGGATTTGGAGATGTGAGTCCTGATGATTATCATCCTTCAAAAAATATAAAGAACGGTGAATATATAGAAGTATATCCAATAGACTCAAAGAATATTGAAAGGAAATGGAGATATGCCAGACAGACTGTAGAGTCAATTAAGCACCTATTGAGACCAATTTGCAAAAAAAATCTCTGGGATATTGAGTTAGGTAAAGATTTTGGTCAGTATAAAACAGTATGGAGCAGTCCGAAGTACGATGCAAACATATATGGAACCCAACTGGTAAAAGATCTCGTGCCAAACTGTCCTTTTCAGTTTCCTAAATCACTTTGGAATGTATATGACTGTTTATATGCTGTGGTAGGAGAAGATAAAAATGCGATTATTCTTGACTTTTTTGCGGGCAGTGGCACAACTGCTCACGCCGTTTTGGAGTTGAATAAGGATGGTGGAAACAGACAATTCATCCTTGCTGAACAGATGGATTATGTTAAAGATATAACCGTGGCAAGAGTCCATGAAGTCATAAAGAGAGGTCTAAAAGGGAATTTTATTTATTGTGAGTTAGCAAGATCTAATGAGCGATTTATAGATCAAATAATGAAATCTACTTCAACGGAGGATTTGAAGTCAATATGGAAAAAGATGATTGAGACAGGGTATTTAAACTATAGGATCGATATTGCCTCAATTGAGGCTAATGCGGGTTCTTTTGAATCACTATCTATAGCTGATCAAAAACTTTTTCTCATAGAATGTTTGGATAAGAATCTTCTCTACATACCCTACTCAGAGATCGATAGTGATGAGTATAAGTTATGCGCAGAAGATAAGCAGTTGACCAAAGAATTCTACAAAAAGGCTTAGTCATGACTATAGAAGATATGTTTTATAAGGGACTTTTTGATGGCACTATTCAGCCTGCTACTCTCCCTGACTATTTCGAGACAAGTCTATCGCGCACCTTGAGGCCTTATCAAAAGAAAGCATTTAAGAAATTCCTCACGTATATGGGTAATGAATTTGAAGGTAAGCAACAACGTCCTCATCTCCTGTTCCATATGGCTACTGGTTCTGGTAAAACACTCATTATGGCTGGTGCAATGTTGTACCTCTACGAACAAGGTTATCGTAACTTTCTTTTTTTCGTCAGTCACAACAATATTGTTGAAAAGACTAAGGATAATTTTCTTAATTCAACATCCAGCAAATATCTTTTCGCCCAACAGATAATGATTAACGGCAAGCGAGTTGAAATCAAGAAGGTGGACAACTTTCAGGGAGCTAGTAAGGATCGCCTCAATCTCTGCCTCACATCTATTCAAGGCTTGCATATTGACCTTAACTCGGAAAAGGAGAATGCAATCACATATGATGACTTCTCAGATCAGCCTGTAGTCCTCATCTCAGACGAGGCCCACCATATGAATATAGCAACAAAGAAAGGAGGGGTGGCCACGGATGACGAGAACACACGCGACTGGGAGTCTACAGTGATGCGAATTTTCAATAAGGATAATGGCCTTCAGCCAAACGTTCTTCTTGAATTTACTGCTACGGCGGACCTTACTAATCCTACTATAGCCAATAAATATGAAGACAAGGTGATATTTGACTATCCGCTCAAGAAATTCCGCGAAGACCTTTACTCTAAAGATATTGAAGTAATTGAGACAGACCTTCCTCCACTGGATCGTGCTATTCAGGCTATGATTCTTAGTCAGTTTAAACGCAAAGTGTTCGCTGACATTAAGCAGAACATCAAACCAGTAATACTCTTTAAATCAAAAACAATCGTTGATAATAAGGATAACTTTGGTCAATTTAGGGAAGCTTTAACCAACCTTAATATTGAGGGCATCGAGAAGATTCGTACTCGCGCAAAAGATGACTTAAAGGCAGCCTTTGACTACTTTAATTCAAGACATATTACAGACGATAATCTCATTCTCGAACTTCAGTCTGACTTTTCCGATGAGCGCTTAATGATTGTTGATCAGAAGAACATATCTCCAAATAAACAGATTTTGCTTAACTCACTTGAAGATAAGAATAATGAAATTCGAGGTGTCTTCGCAGTTGATATGCTTAATGAAGGTTGGGATGTTCTAAACCTATATGATATCGTTCGTCTTTACGACACCCGTGATGCTAAAAAGAACAAGCCTGGGAAAACAACAATGCAAGAGGCACAACTAATTGGTCGTGGCGCTCGATATATGCCATTTGTCGATCCGTCTAACCCAGCATTGGACACAGACAAGCGCAAATACGATTTCGACGCAAACAATCCGCTTCGTGTGATAGAAAAGCTTCACTACCATAGTGCCCATAACCCTCGCTATATACAGGAGCTCACTACGGCCTTAGTAATGACCGGTATTATTCCCGACATAAAAAAGCAGCTTGAGCTTTTTCTAAAAGATGATTTTAAAGAGTCAAGGTTATATAAGAAGGGCTATGTTTTCGTAAACGAACGTAAGACCTTCGCTGAAGTTGAGGATGATGGTACAATCGGAAATAACATAATAAGTAAGACTTACACAGTAAAAATGCCTACAGGGAAGATGCGTTCTGGGCTTGTATTTGGCGATAATGCCGGTTCTCAAGTTCTAACTAGTATCACCATGAATATAATGTTTGAAGAAATCGGCAACCATATTATCCGCTCAGCCATGAACGGATTCACAACATTTAATTTCGATTCTCTTAAAACGCTTTACCCTAAGCTTAGATCCTGTCGTGAATTCATAGAATCTGGCAATTATCTTGCGAAAATCGCCGTTAGAGTGACTGGTAAGACATCCTCCCTTGCCGAGTACGACGCAGATGAGAAGTTGTATATTGCTAAAGCAGTATTCAAAGAATTAAAACCTATGCTTCTGACAAGAGGCAAAACTTATAGGGGTACAAAGGAATTCAAACCTCATCAGGTCAATAAGAAATTTAGAGACAAGATAACCCTCAACATTTCTGTACCTCCCGAAGGTAATCAGGAATTTGGAGAATCTATGAAAAAACCGAAAAACTCTGCTTACGCTCTTGATTTATCCACAGTAAATTGGTATGCTTACAATGACAACTATGGTACATCTGAAGAAAAGGCTCTCATAAAGTATATAGAAAGTAAGATGCCGAAACTCGAAGAAAAATATGAAGAAATTTATCTTGTTCGAAATGAAAAAGACGTTAAGATTTATAGTTTTGATGAGGGACAGACCTTTGAGCCTGACTTTATACTCTTTCTACGCATTAAAGGTTCTGAGGACAAATATGACAATCTCCAATTCTTCATTGAGCCTAAGGGCAGCAATTTGCTTGCTCAGGACAAGTGGAAAAATGACTTCTTGAAGCAACTAAAATCCCTCGGAGAAGTTACCTGGTGTACAAGAGCTGACAACTTCAATGTTTGGGGGCTTCCATTCTTTAATGAGTCTTCTAATGCAGAGTTTAAATCTTCATTCAAGTCTGACATACTTGAATATCCTTTGCAAGTCGAAACGGATACCGTTCCGCATATCGCTTTTGTTATTGTAAAAAGTACAGATGTTCCAGCAGAGAAAAGATATGTTGACTTCATTCCGGTATATTCTGTCAAAGCCGCTTGCGGCTCCTTCGAAGACAATGAATTAATACCTGAAAATGAGGCTGAAGGTTGGATAGATGTCTCATCAGCAGAAATAAAGGCAAAGAAAACTATGTTTGCAGTTCACGCTATTGGTGATTCAATGCAGCCAAAGATAAACGATGGAGACATATGTGTATTCGAACTGTATGGAGATGATAATGCCGGCTCCCGTGAAGGCCAGATTGTTCTCACCCAGTGTACTGACAAGGACGATGACTACAATTGTAGCTATACCATCAAACAATATCACAGTGAAAAGAAATTTGCAGAAGATGGAACCTGGCAACATAGCAAGATACAGCTCCTACCTCTCAACATGGACTACAATTCAATAGAACTTACTCCAGAGGATGCTGAAAGCTACCGAACTATCGGCATTCTTAAAGCTGTATTATAAGAATGTACTACATCTTATTTACTCACAACTTATATCAACACTCTTGCTGTAACAAAAATAAGAGGACACATCAAAAGAGTCAGCGGATATCTCCTCTGCACAATTACTTACCAAGATGGCAACTTCATTCATAAGAATGGCAATTCATTCTTCTAAAAGATAGGTGCAGAACAATACTTCACCCCACCCTCAGTCGCGAATGCGCTATTGATAACTTTTTCGAGGATTTATGTCAACCTATCTGCAGAAAATTTTGGTGGTTGTTTCCTCTGAAAAATAGCTAATGGCTGTTGATAAGGATTCAATAGAATTGCTCACCGTGTGAGCTATATTGGCAAAAACTTCAGTGTAGCTTTCAATATTGGCCGCCCACTGATTATAGATCAATATCATTTCTCTGGCATCCTCATATAAACTCACTCCTGATACAACATCGGGGAAATCTTCTTTACACTTATCAACTGCACGATTCAGGGGGATGATTAGTCCATTATACCAATCGACAAAAGTAAAATTGCTTCTATTGGGATTGTCCATAAATGACGAAATTATCTGGTTAATTATTGTCGATACTTTCACTTCGTTACAATTATAACTTCCGTCTATTGCGGGTAAGCTTAATTTCTCTCTATCTCTCTGTGTTTTTCTCATCAGAGCTCCCCATCTATTAATAATATCGATACAAGATTGGTTGTACTTCTCGTATATTATTTTTATCTCCGGTTGAATTGATGTAAGAAAATCATATTGGCTGACAATGTTGAATGCATACTTTTGTCTCATGTCTTCACGGCCCAATTTGCACTTTGTGTTAGAAACAAACAATAGAGTCATCCTTTCTGCCGAGACATCAGATAATTTGTCTGCCATATTTTTGAAAAATCGAAAAGCCAATGGATATAGTTCTTTTGAATTTAGAACACCTTGAGACAATTCCGATAATGCTTTTGCTTGGTCCGTCGCAGATTTAATAACCATTTCAGACCATTTGAACACAATATTTCTCGATGATGATATTTCATTATGTTTTTTTACCTTATCTGATAGAATTTTAGCAAGACCTCCACCAATAAAAATCAGTATTGAGGTAATAATTGGAAGTACAATAGCAGCTTCAGTATATGTCATACCCATTATAGTCAATATCATAAGTGCAACTATTTTATTGATCCAAATTTAAGCATAATTCTTTCATTATCATCATTTCTTGTCGAACAACTAGCAACAAAGATACGTCGGTCAGCAGTCGGCTACAAGTGTCCGCCAATACACATCATCTAAAAAGACAGCTACTTTTGACGATCCTGAGGACATCCTGGCAAGGCTTATTACATTAATTCAGCCTACGACACGAAGTATGGTGCTCCTACAGCAGGAACTCCGAAGGTATTCTTCAAATACTATTTCGCCAATACTGCAACTGGCGGGAAGTCAGGAGAAGTCCTCGGAAGGGGCAAACTGGCATAGTCAAAAGCAGACTTCATCAGCCCTTAGGCATCCTTATAGAAAGCACCCGCTCCGATGCAAATCGAAGCGGGTGTTGTCATATCTTTGAGAAATATGTTATTTCTTTTGTTCCGGCTCAACAGGATTAATATCCGAGAGCATTAATTCACCCTTAGTCATTTCTTCAAAATTAACTACTCCCCTAATTGCTCCACCGGCGTCTGGTGTAGATGAGGAAAGAACAGATGAGAATGTTTTATCATTCTCAAGGATATACCCGGAGATGTCCTTATAATCAAGTATCGGAACTTTTCCGATGGCGAGTGAAAGTTCAACAAGTTTGCTTATTTTATGATCGAAGTTGCCATTTAGAAGTTGGGAAACATAACTTTTACTGCAACCGAGATATTCAGCAAGTTGCGAGCTGTTTCTGTTGGTTTTCTCCATAAAAGAAATCAGTTCTCTATAGAGATCTGTCTGAATTTTAGCTATCCAATAGCCTTCACTTTTTAGGAGGTCTGCTCTTTTCATCTTTATTGGTTTCGTCTGTTTCTTGATTCAAATATTGTTCCTTGAGAGAACGAAATTTTCGGAGATCTTTTTTCTGCCTGTTCTTATACCCACCTAAGATAATAATCTTTCCCCCGAACTTTTTGATGGAGTAAACGCGCAAATTACCTTCTTTAAACTCATACTCTTTAACATTTTCCTTCCTCGGCGTAATATCCTTAAACTTAGTGTTAGGTAGAGTTCTAATATTTGCAACTTCATTCATATAGAAGTATATCTTCTCCAGACTCCTTCTATCTTCGTCTTCCAATTCATCCTCAAATGCGTCAAAGGGTGCAACGCCATCAACTACCAATTTCTCAAACATTTGGATTCCTTGAACTGCATCAATGTTTACAAGTACAAATTTAGACATAATAAGTTAAGTTGCAACTAAACTTTAGGATAATGATATAAATAAGCACCATTAAGTTGACAATAGCTCAACAAAGGTAAGTAATAATTTGAGTGATTTAAAATGTAAATAATATGGTTAACATAAAATGAATATAGGTTATCGTAAGTCATTTATATTATCCGAACACATTGTACCACTTTGTACCACTGATGACGACCGGATCTTCCGCAGCCATAGGCTGTGTTAAGCACCAACAGGAGCTCGTAATACACAGAACTAATCAGACGCTACACAAAATGTATATACATTTTATGTAATTACATTTTTTGTAATTACATTTTTTGTGCTAAATTTGTGGTGTAATAGTTAAAATTAGAATTATGGAGACTCCTTTTATCTTTGGTAAAATTGCAACAGAGAAGAATTTCACAAACAGAGAGGTAGAAACAGCCCACTTAGTTCAAAATTTCAAATCGTTAATCAATACAATCATTATATCCCCTCGCCGTTGGGGAAAGAGTTCACTCGTAAACCGGGCTGCTAAGCTGGCTATGGAAGAGGATTCAAAGTTGAGAATTTGCCATATTGACCTTTTTAATGTGCGTAACGAGCAACATTTCTATTCATTGCTTGTTCAAAAGGTTATCGCTGCAACATCCTCAAAGTGGGAGGAAGCGGTTTATAATGCTAAAAATTTCTTTTCGCACCTTGTTCCTAAGATTTCCATTGGAACTGACCCGACAAATGAGGTGTCAATCGATTTTGATTGGGAGGAAGTAAAGCATAATGCCGATGAAGTTCTAGACCTCGCCGAAAAGATAGCAAAAAAGAAAGGTCTTAAGATAGTTATCTGCGTAGATGAGTTCCAGAATATCTCGGAGTTTACAGATCCCGAGTATTTTCAGAAAAAATTACGCTCGCATTGGCAGCTGCATCAAAATGTTGCTTACTGCCTATATGGTAGCAAACGCCATATGATGATGGAAGTTTTTACTAATTCATCAAAGCCATTTTATAAGTTTGGTGATTTGATGTTTCTTAATAAAATCGCTACTCCCTATCTCGTAGAGTTCTTCAAAAGTCGTTTTTCAGACACAGGAAAGAGTATAAATGAGGATGCGAGTCATTTGATAGTAGAACTTGTAGATAATCACCCTTACTATGCGCAACAGCTTGCACAGCAGGCATGGTTGCGAACACAAAATGAATGTACTGTTGAAATTGTGCGCGAGGCTCATACTGCATTGGTGGAACAGTTGAGTCTTTTATTTGTGACGATTACAGAAACATTGACCACACAACAACTCAACTATCTAAATGCTCTTATTGCAGGTGAAAAGGCGATAAGTTCTACCGAAGTGATGTACCGCTACCAAATATCCTCTTCAACCTCAATTTCCCGCTCTAAGGCGGCACTTATCAAGAATGACATATTAGATGAAACAGCCGGTGAAATATCATTCCAGGACCCTATTTATGCTTATTGGTTGAAGACGGAATATTTTGCGAAATAAACTTACCTTAATACATAGCAGTAGGAAAGGCACATAAGTGATGACAGAAGAACACCGGTCTGGCGGTTACTTTAACGCCTCGCACAATCTGGCAGTTGCAGATTCATATAGTTAGTGTTCTCTATTTTCAGCAAGGTTTACGTTTAATGTCGAGGTCTGGACAGATTTATGGTAAGGACATTAGCATCAATAATTGGAAGCGGATGCTTCGATAAAATGGTTCCCGCTGTTTTTACGACAAGAATACCACGCATTGTACCGACAGCTAAACTTAAAATGTGCGGCATAATATAGTTAATGGTGATCCCTTCATTATCGTAGGCCACAATATACTTAGCAAGGTCTTTTACCTCGAATAAGAAGCGATAAATAGTATCAAGTACAAGTTCTCCGGCAATTTCGTAACGAACGCCAAAATTGATGGCTATTTTATTGTTTTCTATATCTGGATCAACTTGATTAGCAAAACCTATTTTAATATCTGATGGCGCAATACTGTCATCAATTTTGCCTAGTGACATTCTAAAATCCAATTCGCTGATAGATATAAGCCTCATCTGGATATTTACATTCTCTTGTTCCATAATGAATTAGTTTAAATATACCAAAGCAGTAATAGCCTTCTGGGTCGTTTGTGTGTATGATCCATTAATCGCATCCGTCGGGGATACGAAGTTGCCTAGTGGGATGTAAACATATTTTGTTTCCGGTTCTCGTTTTACTTGAATTATTGGTTCTCCAAGAGCAGCTGCAATTTTGGCTAGAGTAGTAGTTGTGAATCCGTGGGAACCGGTAAGCCATCTAGATATTTCGGATTCGCGTTTACCCATCAGCATAGCCAATTCGCGCTGTGTCATATTCTTTGCCTGGAGAAGATCGTAAATTCTGTTCGCGATCTCCATGTTGAGACGAACTTCTTCTCTGACCTCAGGTTCTACATTGGCAAGGCATTGCTCAAATAAAGTATTTTTTTTCATAAGTATGGCTATATTGTAATGGTTTCAATAATTTGCTTTAATGCGTTAAAATCTTCGTAGTTTATGTCTTCTTGTTTGGCAGCAGTATTAATGTTTCGTTCTATATCACGAAGATCATCTATAATCTTCAGCATTACCGGGTCGTCTTGATATTTCTGGGCTTTTGTCACACCTCCCCCGCCAATAATGAGCATCCGATCCGATAGTCTTAAACAATAAAGTCTCATCTTTCCTACCTTCTTGTTAATCCGCGGCATGTATATAAATATGGGAATAGCTTTTATATTCCCTCCTTCAGGACGAAAATAGCGTTCATATGCCCCAGTTTCGCCCATTTTTTCAATGACTGAAAGAATAGCATCAAAGTATTTCTTCAATTGTGGATGCGAATGATTTCGATTAGCAATCAGGAATTTATCGAACTCATTAAGGTCTTCACCATCATACTTAGGTGAATATATACTTACCCTTTCTCTCTCTAAAATGAGTTCAAATCTCCCCATCATCAAACGTTTTACGTTACAAAGAAACAAAGAAACAATCACACTACAAAATAAATTTCACTTTTTTGTTAAGTTTTTAGGTGTATTGTATAGAAAATTGTTTATAAGAATACCCCGAATTTTCGCTAACTTAGCATCATAAATCGCGATCATATGAACTATAAGAAACTTGCTGTTTTCATTCTGTTTGCTTTCTTGCTGATGAATGACCTCCTTATCGGTGGTCCCGGCTTAGCCGGCCTCATTGTCCTGCTGCTGACCTATCTGTTTCTGTTCCTTTACGATCGCTTTATCTCCCGTGAGAACGTATTCATAAATGTGTTTGAATGAGATTTGAGAACATAGAAAAAGATTAATAACATTATATATGGGAATCGGAAAAGTACTTATTTGTAAGCAGTGCGGTACAAGTTGGATGCATTTGATTGGGGTTGGAATGAAGAGCTCCTTTGAAGAACTTAAACAAGAGATGCAACATCCGGGAACGGTGAATAACCCCGATCCTGTTTGCCCCGAATGTGGATCCAACGAATATGAGGACACCGGTGCAATCTGTCATTGGGATTAACTTAGCTGATAGTCAGGATGTACAGATGACTAATCTCAAGTTAAGATTACCGCTAAAAATAATTCAGTTTCTTGTTCAGATAGAACAGGTATAATAACGCAAGCGCAACCCACTTTTGAGTAAGCAGGGTAATGTTTTAGTTGAAAGATAGTTTGATTTTAGTGAAGAAAATTTTTAAAGAAATTATCCTCAATTATTGTAATTATTTGTTAACTTTATTGCCAATATTTTTAAAAAACAAACTATGATAAAAGAAAAGAAATCTACTGGAATTTTCCCCTGGGTGCTTATGATTCTGATGTCTTCCGTTACCTTTGTGGGAATTTTGTCAGAGTTGATGCCTTCAGGCGTTTTACCTCAAATGATGGCTGACCTGGGCATTAACGAGATACAAGCCGGTCGTTTAGTAGGCTTTTATGCAATTGCCTCGGCTATTTTCGGCATTCCGCTAATTTCAGCGACTATGCGATTCAACCGCAAGCTCTTGTTGCTGCTGTTATTGCTCGGTTTTGCCATCTGTAACATAGCTTCAGCTCTGGTGCACAATTATCACCTGGTTTTGGCGCTTCGTTTTCTCGGAGGTATCGCTGCCGGTGTAATGTGGCCTATGATTGCAGCATACGGTATGCGCTTGGTTGACCCTCATCAACAAGGGAAAGCCGTTGCCGTGATTATGGCAGGTAATACGTTGGGTATCAGTTTGGGTATGCCTTTAATGACTTCCATCGGTGAAAAATTCGGTTGGCGTATCGAGTTTATAGTATTAGGACTTATTGTGGTTCTAATAGCTGTACTTTCTATCTTTATGCTGCCCTCTACTCCGGGCGAGAAGCTCACAAGAAGCACCTCCCCTTTTGCCATGCTGAAGAGCAAACCCATTTTGTTGATAATTCTCCTTACTTTCCTAGGCGTTTGTGCACACTACGGAGTTTATACCTATATCACCCAGTTGGTAGCTGAGATCGAAATCGCCGGCGGCATCGAGATGGCATTACTTGTGTTTGGTATCGGTTCATTGATCTCTATTGTCATTGCGACAAAGCATATTGACAAGTATCTGCGTGAACTTACCGTATTGATGTTTGCCTTTATAGGAATAGCAATGTTGATATTCTATTTCTTCAAGGGTACTATTGTCATCTCTCATATCGGCTTTTTCTTGTGGGGTTTGTCGTTCGGTCCGCTTGTCACACTCTTTCAGGCAGCAGTCGGCAACCAGGTGGCCACAGCAAAAGACGTTGCAATGTCGGTGCAGTCCTGTATGTTTAATCTTTCCATTATGATTACCACCTGGATTGCAGGTGTATTGCTGGTAAATTACGGTGCGATGAGTCTGATTTGGTATGCAGTAATATTGGCGGTTCCGGGAATTATTATTTCTTACTTAGCGAAACATACTCTACGTCCTATGGGATGAGATGGGATAACTTATTGTATAAAAGGGGCCGACTAAAAAGAGATTTTAGTCGGTCTCTTTTTTTGTTCACTTTTTCTTTACAGTTTTAGCATAACCGTCAATATAATTTCCCGTTTACTGATTTTTCGACTCAGAGCAGTATTTTCATAGTAGATATGGCATTGAGCGTGATGTTTCACGGTCTAGTTTGCCATATACACCGCCATTTCTCCTGATTTGAGCTTGTTTCCGACTGATATATATTTTCTGAGATTATGCGCTAGGGCCACAAGCCCGAACTCCACGTTGACTTTCTCCTTTGACCTGAGCCGGAAGCGCTTGAAGCCGTGGTTGAATTTGATGTCTCCGAAGACCGATTCCGGCTCGACAGGCCTTTTGCTTCTGTGATAAAGTCCTCTTTCGCTTGTCAGTAGGCGTTTGGCCTCACTCCGATACGCATTATTGCGATGATTGACCTCTATGGTACGTCTATACGATTCCCCTTTGTAGCATTGTCCCCGCAAAGGACAACCGGTGCAATTCCGTGCTCTGTATTTGCTTACGGTTGATACATAACCCAAGTCTGACTTCGTATGGATGTCACCGATATATTCCATGTGTTGTCCCATAGGGCATACAAAGTAATTTTCGTCGGCATTGTAATACAGGTTCCGTGGAAGAAAGGGGTTATTGCGGTATTTCCTTTTATCTTCTGCATGGAACATATTGTATTTAACGTATGGCATGATTCCTTTTTCAAACAAATGCGAGTAGTTCTGCTCGCTGCCGTATCCCGAGTCGGCGCATATCTCGTCACTTTGTATTCCGAACCTATCTTTGAAAGAGCTGATGAACGGTATGAGTGTTGCCTGGTCATTAGTGCTGCTGAAGATGCCATAGTTGGTGATGAACTGATCCTCGGTTGATATCTGTATGTTATATCCCGGCTTCGTCTGGCCGTTATTCATGGCGTCTTCCTTCATTCGCATGAAAGTGGCATCGGGATCCGTCTTGCTGTAGCTGTTGCGTTTCCCGAGAGTCTCAAGCTTATCCTCGTACTCCTGCATCTTGGGTGCGTTCTCCGTTTTTACCTTTTCTATGGACTTGCGCAGTTTCTTGTCGCTTATGCCCTCCTCGTCCATCCTATTGAGGATGTTGTCGGCACGGCGACTCATTTCTTCCGCAGTAAGATCCTGCTGTTCCTCTGAGTTCTCTATTGAAAGCACATCTTCCGCGGCTTCCAGAACTGCTTTTACCTTTGACTCAAGTTTGACCTTGTTCTTTTCCGTGCTGCCCTTCCACACGAAGGTGTACTTGTTGGCGGCGGATTCTATCTTGGTGCCGTCTATGTACTGAACATTCAGGCTTACAAGACCCTCATCATGAAGAAGAGTGACAACCTGAGTGAAGATGGTGTCGAACCTGCCGGCAAGGCGCTTGCTGCGAAAGATGTTGATCGTACGGAAGTCGGGAGTCTGCATGCCGCTGAGCCACATGAAAGCAATGTTCTCAACCAGAAGTTTCTCCATCTGACGACCGGAGTAAACATTGTTCAGATATGCATATACTATGACTTTGAGCAGCATTCTGGGAGAATAGCTGCTTGTTCCGCCTCCCTTGTAGCCGGATTCTATTTCGGATATGTCAAGCCTGTCGATGATGGCGCTGACTACCCTTGCATTGTGGTTTTGAGGAAGATAATCGCCAAGACAGGGAGGAAGTAGCAGATTGTCGTTGGGATTGTAAGATTTAAATATTACCTTTCCTCTATAAATCCTACC
>DBQO01000011.1 GCA_002305275.1 Bacteroidales bacterium UBA1392
CATGGCAATTGCGATGGATATGATATACGCACTTACCATCCCTACACCCAACTGATGGATGTAGAGGGACTCAAGGTGCTGATGATGCATATCGGAGGGTATCCGGGCAGATATGACCTTCGTGCATTGCGGCTGATAGAAGCTCACCGCCCCAATCTCTTTGTCTGCGGTCACTCGCACATCCTCAGAGTGATCAACGACAAGCACTACAATATGCTTACCCTCAACCCCGGGGCTGCCGGCATCCAGGGCTTCCATCTTGTACGTACAGCGTTGAGGTTCCGAATTTCCGATGGAAAAATTCACGATATGGAGGTGGGGGAATGGGAAAGAAATTATAATAAACAACAATAATTGCAACAATGAAAAGAACTTTAATTTTTGCTCTGGGCATTCTCTTCACAAGTGCGCTTTTCGCACAGCAGGTGCCCGTGACCGAGCCCAACTACGAACTTGCCGATCGTTTTTCGGCCAAGAAGGTCAACAATATGGTCTTCTCAACCTTTACCAGACCCAACTGGTTCAGGGATTCCGATAAATTCTGGTTTGAGTGGAAGACTCCTGCCGGTAGCTGTTACTATATGGTAGATCCGGTTACGAAGGCTCAGAAACCTATTTTCGATCTCGAGAAACTCGCAATGGAGTTGACCGAAATCATAAAGGACCCCTTTGATGCCCAAAATATCCCTTTCCGCAAACTCAAACTCAAGGATGATACCAAATTTACCTTTGAAATTCAGAGTACGATGATGGTGGAAAAGAAAGAGAAGAAGAAAAAAGAGGAGGTTACCGATGAGGTAAAGAATGAGGAGAAGCAGGATGAGAAAAAGGATGAGAAAAAGGATGAGAAAAAAGAGGTAAAGAAAGAAGAAAAGAAAGCAACTCCGAAGAAGGAGAGAAAAGTCTTCCGATTTGAATATGATATCGCTTCAGGCAAACTTACCGATGTGACCGAAAATGAGGAAGAGAAGGATTATCCCCGCTGGGCGGGAATCTCTCCAGACGGGAAAATCGCTGTTTACAGCAAACGATACAACCTCTACTGGATGACCATCGAGGATGTAAAAAAACTTATGGAGGATATAAAAGATACGACTGTCGTGGAAAATCCCATTACCACTGACGGTACAAAGGATTTCTATTACGGTGGTGGAAGTTATAGGGGTACCGACCAAAGTGACAGCACTGCAAGATTCTCCGCAGGAGTATTGTGGTCACCCGACTCCAAACATTTCGCCATAGGGAAATATGATATGAGTAAGATAAAGGAGCTATGGGTTATCAATTCCGTATCCAAACCTCGCCCTACCCTTGAAAGTTATAAGTATCAGATGCCCGGAGAACCGGGTCCCAAGGAACATCTTCTTATCTTCAATATGGAGGATAAGAGTTCTAAAGAAATCCGTGTAGATGCATTTAAAGACCAGCAGATCAGCATTTTGAGTGCCCCATTCAAAAACAGAAATGCTTATGATGATTATCGGGTATATACCTGGCTTGGTGACAACGGTAAATTTTACCTTACCCGTACCAGCCGGGACCTGAAGAGAGTGGATATCTGTGCCGTAAATCTGGCGGAAGATAGCTGTAGGGTAATTATAGAGGAGCGCCTGAATACTTATGTGGAAACACGCAAACTTGAGGTAATCAACAACGGAAAAGAACTCATCCAGTGGTCAGAGCGTAACGGCTGGGCACATCTATACCTCTACTCTTCAGACGGCACTCTCAAAAACCCCATCACTTCCGGCGCTTTCCACGTGGAGAATGTCCTGAGTGTGGACGAGACCGCCAGGGTAGTCTATTTTATGGCAATGGGAGTAAATAAAGATGAAAATCCTTATAACGGACATGTTTACCGCATCAACCTAGACGGTACCGGTATGAAACGTCTCGACACGGACGGTTTCAACTCCTCGATAGTCAGCTTCTCCGACAACAGTAAATACTTTGTGACCAACTACTCCAGAGTGGACGTCACCCCAAAAGTAGCCCTTTTCACTGCAGCAGGCGCAAAATTGATGGATGTGGCTGAGACGGATATTTCTTTACTTCTCGAAGCCGGTTATAAGTTCCCTGAACCATTTAAAGTAAAGGCTGCTGACGGTATTACCGACCTCTATGGAGTGATATACAAGCCTTTTGACTTTGACCCCAACAAAAAATATCCGATAATCGACTATGTATATCCGGGCCCCCAGACAGAGGGTAACAATCTGGTATGGAGCAAAGGTCTGACACGCGTTGACCGTCTGGCGCAACTCGGATTCATAGTGATTACGGTTGGAAACAGGGGTGGGCATCCCAACAGATCCAAATGGTATCACAATTTCGGTTACGGTAACCTCCGTGACTATGGACTGGAAGATCAGAAATATGCCATCCAGCAACTCGCAGCACGTCATAGCTACATAGATGTCAGCAGAGTGGGCATCCACGGACACTCCGGTGGAGGATTTATGTCAACAGCCGCAATTCTTCAGTATCCCGATTTTTTCAAGGCAGCCGTCTCCTGTGCGGGCAACCATGACAATAGTATGTACAACAGATGGTGGAGCGAGCAGCACCACGGTATTCTCGAAGAGATTACCGCAGCAGGCGACACCACTTTCAAGTACAGCATTGACAAAAACCAGGATATAGCCAAAAATCTCAAGGGCCATCTGCTTCTCGTCCATGGCGACATTGACGACAATGTGCACCCCGGTAATACCATGCGTGTCGTGGATGCTCTTATTCGTGCCAACAAACGTTTTGAACTGCTGATTCTACCTGGCCAGCGCCACGGATTCGGAGATATGAATGAATATTTCTTCTGGAAAATGGCAGATTGGTTCAGCGAATGGCTCCTCGGCACTTCAAAACGCCATGAAGTAGACATTCGCGAAATGAATAATGACTAGTTAAAAAGGGGGTGACTTTAAAGTCTGTTGGACTTTTTAGTCACCCCCGGCCAACGCAGCTACTTTTTTAATCGTTATGCATATCTATTGGGACGGGAATTTATCCCTGCCTTTACGCCTAATCTTTAAAATTGTTTTTGATAATCAGATGATTATTGCGATAACTCACGTTCTGAAGCATTACCAGTAACTTTTCTGCTCCCGTCATAAGTATAATCTTCCAACGTCCAACCGATAATACATTCGCTAATAAAATCAGATAAATTATCGTGTGTAATTTCCGGCTCATCAGTTTCCGAATACTCATAATTAGAACACCAAAAAACAATCTTACATGAGTTTCCGTTATTTGTTTTTTTACTTGTATCAAAACAATAAAAATTACCTCTTCCATCTGGCGAAAAAGGTATTAAATAGTCAAACTGAGGTATTTGAACATTAAAATGTTCAAATTCATAAGTACTCGCTAAGTCATATCCATAATTTGAGAAAGTGATACCTAATACTTCATCGCCCATTAAATTAATACCGTTAAATTGACTCAATAGATATTTATAATCATTAGGTAATTCCAACTGATATTTTTTTTCAAATTTAACAATTAATTCTGTGTTAACAGGCGGGTTTAATGTCATAATATCATCAGAGAATTTTCTCAATTCCCTGATAATATTCTCAATCATAAGTTTATAATTATTTGTTTTCATATTCTTTTTTCCAAGTTTAGAAAGAGGATTCAGGTCTTTTCTGTTTATTTATGCATATTCGTTAGAACGGGTTATGCTTATGAATTCCAACCTCCCGTCACAACTTATCCTTTAGCTTTAACTTGTTGATAATAACAATCAACTATAGTATAAAGTCCCTTTTCTATTCCTTTTTCATATTCTCGCAAATATCTCTTTGCAACGGCTGGTTTTTTTTCTTTCAATAATCTATACAATTGAAATTTGCTATCATTTATTCTTGCCAATGCTACATCTTTATTTTCTCTATATCCTATTTTATGTATTCTGCGTGTGCCGATTCTAATTATTTCTTTAAAAGCAAAAATAGCGGAATCAATTTGACCATAGTCCCATTTGACTAAAGCAAGAATCCAAAGAGTGGCAGGATTTAAACAATCTAGTTCAAATGCCTTAATAGCATATCTTTCCGCTAATCTCAATTTATTCTCATCAAAATATGAAGTTGCTATTTCAGATAATAGATATGGGTCATTTTTATAATCTAATTTTTTTATTAATTTTCTTGCTTTCGTCGTGTCTTTATGATAAGTATCATAATACTCTTGCAGGATTTGTTCCTTATTAAATTTTGATTTCATAATACACAGTTATTTGTTTTTTCTTTCGTCCGCTTTTCTTTGCTCTCTTGATCTTCGTTCTTCTGCTTTGTCATGTTTACCACCTTTTTTTCCGCCTGTTCTAGAGGCATGGCTACCTCGAGTTCCTTGATTACTAAGACCTTCTCTACTATTTCCTCTTTGTGTTTGTTTTTCCCTGTTTATTTGTCTTTGCTTTGCTACTTCTTTCTTCGTTTGAGATTCTTTTGCTTCTTCAACTAAATTTTTTGGTCCTTTTTTTTGAACACTTCCTACAGTCCCAATATTTTTCGCGGCTTTGGACATAGTCATAATTCCGTATCCTGCCTCTAATGCTCCGCCAGCTGCTACTGCTCTACCAGTAGGTATCAAAACAACCGTTGCAGAACCAGCTACTGCTATTGCAGCTCCAGCAACCATATTTTTTCCACCATCAATAGTTGCTGCTGCACCTACAAGACCTGCTGCCACGTGTCCAATAACTTGTCCAATATTATAATGAGATTCATTAGATGCAGATGAACTACTACTAATCGTTGGCGCAATCGGATTAGGATTTAGGTCATCTATAAATGCGTTACTAATTCCTCGTATTAGATCTCTCCAATCCCTCCCATCAGGGTCGATGTATCGCATCGGATTATTCGCACAATACACATACCCGCTAATGCCATAATATTTCTCCGCCATCGGGTCGGGTACGGTCCACCTTGCGATGCGAGGGTACAGTGCAGGGTTTAGCTTATCTTGAGCTAAATTTATCAAATGGTTGGCTAACGACATAAAGCCTTCATTATTGATTGAAATTTTAACAACTTCATCAATCTGTAACGAGAAACTTATTAGAAGCTTTTGACAATATACTTTTTATTGATTGATTTTCACTTTTGTAATAAACACCAATACTACCGGTATGGTGGAAGTAAAAGAAAAACTCATCTTCTATTGCACAAAATAAAGGACTATAGGGAGCTATATGATTAATAATACACTTTAATATAACTGAGAGGAACTTATCTAAATTTGAACATTTACAACATCCGGAATAACCTATTTGTATTTTTGAGTCTCCCAGTATTTTAAAATACTCTTGTGTCTCAAGAGATTTTCCTTCAACGTCATAATTATACTCCTCTTTATTAACATCCCAAGTATCTAAACAAAAGTCCCACCATGATTTATTGTAGATTACCATTTCCTTTTCGTGAGATTGGAATAAATAATGAAATAGAAATATGAGATTTTCAATAACATTATCATCCTCTTTTAAATAAATTTCTTTCCTACAAGCAAAACTATCTCGATAAGATTCAAGGTTTGCCCAATCAAACGGGAAGTTTTCTGTTGTCGTTATCAAAATATCGGCCATTTTATTTTATTGTTTTAAATTGCCCCCAAGGAATAAAAATACCTTTTGTGCTTTTATGTTGATTTTTCATAAAGTCTCCGTACTTATCGGCATTATAAATCCATTCCAGTCCGTTATTAGTTTCTTTAAAAACCTTAAATCTACTTGCACCATGTTTAGTTATATCTTCGGACCACCACAAACCATCTGCACCCTTATAAAATTTACCCCAAACCTTATGGTTTTTAATTGCAGTTGCCCCTTCTTCTGTTAGTTTCCATAACCTTCTTGTTCCACTAGATATACTATTTGTTTTCTCTGAAAACTTTAAAGCTTTTGCTGTAGATTTGGGACCTTTGCTTAATAATCCCAAAGGCAGTAATTCTATAAATGAATAAGTAACATCTTCCTTGTAAACCTCCTGTACAGTGGCAATATCGGCCATGATCTTAATTGTAGAGCCGAATGGGTGAATATCAGTGATACCCTCATTTAATGCGTGTATATAATCGCCCGCAGCTTTTGCCCTTTGTGCTCCTTTTTGCAGTTCCCGCAACTGATACTGTGCTAATTCTTCTTCTTTTAATTCTTTGGGAGGATTGCGCATCTTTCCAAAAAAGAATTGTTCTATCAAACTGATGAAGGATGATAAAAAACTGTTATTCTGTATGGGGTTCCCAAACCACATCCCTTCCGGATCCACCAACATTACCGGATTCCCCGCACAATACACATATCCGCTAATGCCATAATATTTCTCCGCCATCGGGTCGGGTACTGTCCACCTTGCGATTCGGGGGTCGTAGTGGCGTGCGCCGTAGTCGAGAGTACCGAGGTATGTGGTGCCTAAGGTG
>DBQO01000029.1:0-2344 GCA_002305275.1 Bacteroidales bacterium UBA1392
GCGGCCTGTTTTTTCCAATATTCCTCTCCGTTTATAGAGTAAATTGTAGCTGCCGCCAACTCAATATCATCCACCCAGGTATCCTCTTCATAGAAATAGGGAGAAACCACACATGCCGTCTGTGTATTGCCGGGAAATTCCAAAGCAAAATCGTATGCATCCTGCACCTTTCCCTCGATTTTTGCCGCAAATTCGGGATAATACTCCTTTATCACATCGGCTCCGAGGCTGAAAGTTGAAGCAAACTTACCCGCAGCAGAGGAGACTCCCGTGGTCCTGTTGACCTTTTTGTGGGCAATCTGAGGTTTTCCCGTCACAAAATAGACAGGTCTGCCCTTACCGGGGCCGTAGCCGTAGTCAACAGTATCACGGTGAGGAAGACGAAAACCGGCGTGATCTCTATCATCAGCTATCTGGTAATACATCTCCCTCGGAGCAGGGTTCATCTTGTCCAGCCAGTCCAAACCCCATTTTACCTCATCGAGGATATCAGGAATACCATTGGAACCTTTTCGTCCGCTGGCATCGTATTGATCTTTGAAAACACTCTTATCCTTTGCATACTTATATGCAAAAGCCATCTGATAGATGGTTGTGGAAGAGGTAGTCATATATTGGAGGTAGTCGGTAGCATCATGCCAGCCACCTGTAACATCTATCTTCTGTCCACTCTTTGTCGGATGATATATGATATAGCCATCGTGTTGATGGCAGAGGGTATCATTGTAGGGATTGTCTCCGCAACGCTGCTGACGCATATAGAGCAGTAAGTAATCTGCAATACCATCATAGACATCGGCGCCGATGCGGAATACTGGCGATTTGGTCCCATTTGTGGTAATATAATAGGAGCCTTCGGAGGTAACCGGAGAAAAATCGAGTCTGAAGGCACTTTTTAAAGCCCATTTGGAGGCATTGGCCTTAATGCCGCTACTTTTGAAAACAATTTTATCCGTGATGGCATCACGAACGTCAAACTCGGATGAAGCCTCATCCGTGGAAATGAGCACCGCAACCTTTATATCATCGGGCAGATAGCCGACCTGGTTGATACGTACCCAGGATTGAGCTACGGCACTACAAGCCAGAAGCAAAACAATCGCTGATAAGAAGAGTTTTTTCATAAAAAGCAGTATCTGTCAGTGTATAGTTTATAACTTGTAAAGGTACTGCTTTTTTCTTTAATCCTGCAATCTGATCTTCTCAACCACATTTCTCAAAGAATCCACATAGCCCTCCCGTTTGAGCATTTCCTCAATAGAGAAAAAACAGATACCGGCAGAGCCGCCATTTTCAGTGTAACCGATAAACTCCTCTATCCTATCGGCCGGTACATGACCCACAAATAGACCCGAGCAGAGCACTGCATCGTTGCCTGCTGCACGGAGTGCCTCAACACCCTCTCTGGTAGCGGTTTCTACCCATGCATCTTCCTCAAAATAGAACTTGTGGTATATCATGGGGAATATATAATCATGGTTACGGAAATTGGCCCAATCCTGACGCACCAACTTCCTGGATTCGTAAGGAGAAGCAAATACTGCCGACGAAGCCACCTTTCCACAAGCCTTTATCTCAGCAGCAATAGCCGATGCCATCTCTGCCATACGATCGTAACGGAATTGCATCCAGGCTTCATCGGAAGTAGGATCCCCGATATCCAACGGGTCGATACCACTCTGCTCCTTGAAGGCGGCCCTGCACTCATCACAATAGCAGAAATCCCACAACGGGTAGACCTTGTCCTGTACAACTCCTCTGGACTCTTGCAATCTATAAGGGAGAATTGCATCAGGATAGCGGATAAAATCCATGTGAATACCTGCGAGACCTTCCACCTCTGCTATCTCCCTCACCCTCTCCTTTAGATACCCGGTAACTTCGGGACGAGTGGGGCAGAGAAAGCGGTAGTGTTCTCTGTTGTAGAGTTTAATGTCAGCACAGGATTCTCCCTGAGCATTGACCTGATACCACTCGGGATGTGCCTTTCTCAAGCTCAACTCGGCTCTATTGGTGGTCCACATCCAGGCATGAAGCTCTATATTGTATTTCTTAGCATATACCATGGCGTTCTCCAGAATGAGAATGGCAGCCTCATCGCGGAATGAGGCGCTATCCCCGATCACCTCCGGCCTGGCGCCGTGGCACTCGAGGATAATCGCATCTATCCCTGCGCGGGCGGCTTCGCTGAAATAGTGATCGAGCTGCTCCTCACTCATTGTGGTACTGCCTGCAAGCCAGGCCCATACCTTGAAGTCATCCTTTTTCACATCATTGCAAGATACCAAAAGTATCGATAATGCCATAAGGACAACTATCTTGATGACAGAAGTCTTCATGGCGA
>DBQO01000029.1:2494-3886 GCA_002305275.1 Bacteroidales bacterium UBA1392
AATTGTTTCATAGTGATTGTTGTTTTATTGTTTGATGATTTTTATACTATTCAAAATCAAACCCTATTTCCAGATTGTGAGGCGAAGCCCTGCATAAATCTTCATACCTGAAAGGGGGCCCCAAATAGCGCTGGCATTGAAAGCCTCCGAGAAGGGTTTGTCCGCATTGATAATGGCATTGCGCTGACGATAATTGCCGAGGTTTTCACCGCCCACATATATATCTATGCCTCTGAATTTGCGGGTAACCTGAGCGAAGAACATGGGATATATGGGTGAGAAATACTCTCCATCTATCTCTATTACCTTATCCTGACCGGCCATAAAGTTGGGCAATTTGGTCTTTCCATTAAGCTGTGCGGTGAAGTCAAAAGTCCATTTGTTCATCGCTGTAGCATACTGAGCATTGAAAACCGCCTTAAAACGGCTTGTAAGAGGCCTTTCAACGAGACCTTGCCCTCTCAGAGTCACCTTTGCGTCAGTATATCTGAATGTGGTAACAATGTTGAATCTCTCGATAGGATCTACAGAAAAGTCCACCTGATAGGTATTGGTAAAAGATTTCCCGTCAAGATTGTAAACAAGCGCCTGTACCATATCAAACTCCTGATCTACTATTACCTGTTTGAGAAAATCGTTTCTGAAGTAGTCAAAACTTAGATAAGTGTTGTTTTCGTATCCGAAAGGGAGATAGAATGTGATATTGCCACCGTATGTCCAGGCATCCTCAAGCAGATTGCGTTTCTCACTCAACGTATCGTCAAATATTATTATCCTGCCTGTAGAGAAGATTCCAATATTGTCTGCAAATATATTGGCAGTTCTGAACCCCCTGCCTCCGAGAAGTCTGAAGATTATATCGTCGGTAAAGGAATATTTAAGTGTGAATCTTGGGGCAAAAAGGAATCCATGAATATCGTTGTAATCACCTCTGAGACTTCCCACGAATGTCACCTTATCGTCAAGAGTATAGTTGTATTCACCGTAAAGGCCTACAGACCTCTCCCTGCGACTAAGGTCAATATTATATATAATGGGTTCCGGTGAAGGAACAGGAGTAAATATATATGTCCTGTGATCATTCATATCTTCCTGAAAATCGTCATCCTGACCCGAAAGACCGAACGAGAGACGGTGATATTCATTTATCTGATTTTGATAAATGACATTTAGGAAGAGGGACTTCTGGGTACCATCGTAGGTTTTCAATCCATAGTTCGAGTCCATATTGTGGTAGTTGAAATCGGCAACAATTGCAATATTCTGACTATTCTCTTCATTAAGTGGAATCCCCAATTTCAAATAGCCGTTGATGCCTTTATTCTTGATGTGTGAGCCCCAAAATTCGCTTGTCAGGGGGTCGTGCTCTCTTTCAAAACCCATTTGTCCCGC
>DBQO01000029.1:4000-33951 GCA_002305275.1 Bacteroidales bacterium UBA1392
GCATGGCTGCTACCGAAGAGCTGCAAAAAGAAGGGAACTTCATCTGTAGGTTTGCGATGTTCCATATTGATCTGTCCTGTGATGGCCTCAAGTCCGTTGATAACCGAAGAGGGGCCTTTGGCAATCTGGATGCTCTCCAGCCACTGGCCGGGGACATAGGTAAGACCGAAAGGAGATGCGAGTCCTCTCATCACCGGTCTGTTCTCATCCAGCAATTGGGTATAGGTACCCGCCAAGCCGAGAAGTTTTATCTGTCGTGCTCCGGTAATGGCATCCGAGTAACCTACCGTGACGCTGGCGGAGTTTTCAAAGCTCTCTGCAAGGTTGCAACAGGCCATTTTACAGAGACCTGCTGCTGTTATTACTTCAGTTCTTACCGGTTTGATGCGTGAGAGGGTGTTTGTGAGTTGCCTCGAGGTTACTACAGCTTCGTCCACCTCGTTTTCTCCCATCAGGTAAAATTCTCCCGAAGGAATGCCCGGATCCACAATCAAAGTATCTTTGGTGTAACCCACGTAGGTAGCCACCATTGTAGTCCTCACCTCGAGGTTGATGGTAAATTGACCGTTCTCATCGGTCTCTATAAGTTTGGCCTTCTCTATGAGATAGACCTGTGCAAAGGGAAGCGGCTCAGTCTTACCGTCACTTCTCCTGTAAAATATTGAACCCTTGAAATCCTGCGCAAGAATGGTTGTGCAGAAAAGGATCAAAAGTGCTGAAAATATTGCTTTTCTCATTATGTATCTTTTTTATTCTGTTTTGAAATGGAAATGGTTGTCGGATTTAATGGCATGGATACACGGTATGGCGTGGGATCACAAAAGCGACCGCACGACAACACCGGAGAGCTGCAAATCACAACCTCCAGATAGAAAGGGCAGAGAGTGGAAGTCCGACCTTAGGCGGATTCAAATCCCCGGAAGGGGAAACGATTGTGCTGTAAGAGAGAGCTGTCAAATCATCACAGAGAAGGGAAACTGCAATTGTTTGTGCAGATAATCCTATATCTTCATCCTGCAAACGATCCTGCTCGGAAGTGACTGCAAAAACATCCGTGCTGCAACATTCGCTGCTACAGTCTGTATAATGGAATGGATGGGAGTCACACTGAGCATCACAACAGTCGTTATGATCATGAATATGATGGTGAATCGACTCGCAGGAGATATCGCCCATCATAAGGAACAAATCAGCCGTCCCTTCAGTATGGCATTTATGCACTCCAAAACCTACAAACCCTGTAATATAGAGGATCGTTAAAAGTGAACTAAATAGATATTTTGCCAGTTTTTTCACCGCGACAAAAGTAAAAAATATATGTATCTTTGCAAAATATATTTTAAGTATTAAATCAAAGGTTTCAAATATGAAAGATTTCTTAAAAGTGCTTTTAGCCTCATTTGTAGGCACTATTCTTGCTTTTTTAATATTCGGTTTCATAGGTATCGGGATGCTTGTCGGTCTTGCATCGCTGGGTTCTGCCGAAGAACCGATTATTGCTAAAGAGAGTATCTTGTTGTTGGACTTCAAAGCTCCCGTAACCGAGCAGAAGGGTGATAAGTTTGCGATAAACCCGATTACAGGTGATATAGATATGTCCGGCAGCATACCACTTTATTCTGTAGTAAAAGCAATAGAGGTCGCCGCTGAGGATCCCGGCATAAAGTTTATCTACATGACTCCCGAGAGCCTCAATATGGGAATTTCTCAGATAGAAGAGGTCAGGGATGCCCTCAAAAAATTCCGTTCATCAGGTAAAGCAGTAGTCTCCTACTCCACCGATTTGGGGAATGATAGCTACTACCTCGCTTCTGTTGCAGACAAAGTGATCCTAAATCCCTATGGAGATATATTCATTCTGGGATTGAGTTCGAATATGATATTTTTCAAAGACCTTCTGGACCGCCTCGGTGTAGATGTGCAGCTTATAAAACATGGTAAATATAAAGCTGCGGCCGAGCCCTTTGTCCAAAATGAAATCAGTGCTGAAAATCTTGAACAAAACAAGCGAATGCTTGGCTCTATCTGGAACGGCTGGTGTGAAGAAATTGCGGAGTCCCGGGATTTCACCTCGGAGCAATTCAACTTTTGGATTGACAATCTTGAGTTCAAAGGCGCCACTAGTGCACTTGAAAAGGGTCTTGTGGATGAATTGTGGTACAGCGATCAGGTTGTAGAGTATCTGTGCTCTCTCTTTGGAGTTACCGAATCGAAAGATCTCAAATTTACCCCCATCGGTAAATATTCCGCAGCGCGTGTTAAAACTGATCTTAGAGCCAAGGAGAAGATTGCGGTAGTATATGCTAATGGAGAAATTGTGCTGGAAGGAAGTGACAGATCTATTTCAGCTGTCAAATTCTCTCAAACCCTTGAAAAGATTAGAAAAGACTCCACCATTAAAGCTGTGGTATTGAGAGTAAACTCTCCCGGAGGCGGTGTAACGGCCTCGGAAATGATCCACCGTGAAATATCCCTGCTGAAAGAGGTTAAGCCGGTGATTGCAAGCTATGGAGACTTTGCAGCCTCGGGCGGTTATTGGATTTCAGCCAAAGCCGACAAAATATTTGCCAACAAATCCACCCTTACCGGCTCCATCGGAGTATTCGCGCTTATACCCAACCTCAACAAGACGATGGAAAAAGTCCTGCACATCCATCCGGTAGCCATAACTACCAACAAACACGGTGATGCATTGAGTGGTATGCGTGCCCTCGCCTCTACTGAAAAGGAGTATTTGCAGCATATGGTAGATAAAACATATACCAACTTTACCACCCTGGTGGCAACAAGCAGGAATATGAGTGTAGAACAGGTGGATATGATTGCTCAGGGTAGAGTATGGGCCGGTGGCGACGCACTTGAGATTGGGCTTGCCGATATGGAAGGAGGATTGGTTGATGCCATCTCCTACGCAGCCGAAATGGCCGGTCTCTCAAAGTATCGTCTTGTGGAGTACCCTCAGGTTAAAACTACCCTGGAAAAATTCATGGAATCCCTCTCTAAGACAGGTGCCGATATTGCTACAATAGCCGATCCCTTTGCATATATAGAAAGGAGCTATTCCCGTCTGAAAGAGGCCACAGGCGTTATTCACTATGCCCGTCTTCCTATAGAATACGATATCAGATAGAGGAAATAATAGAGATTAGACTTTCGTTATCGAAACAATCTGTTTGGTGGCCGCTGTGACTTTCCAGCGGTCATCAATTCTTTTACCCACAATGCAGACAATTTGCTCCACTCCTTTTTTATCGAGAGTAGTGACAACTATCTGACGCTTCTTTTCCTCTACATCCAGCTTAATGTCTATAAAAAAGTCACTCAACTTCTTGAAACCCTTCATACCAAAAGGTCTGAAGCGATCTGCAGGCTTCCATCTTCGACATTTCAGAGGAAATTTCAAGCGTCTGCCATCCACATAGAGAGTTCCTTCAGGAGCCTTTTTTGGATTAAATCCTGCCGGTTTGGTAAAGACTTTTATGGAGACCTTGAGATCATCATAATCCTGATTTCCGGGATAAACTTTAAGATACCTCCTATCTCTGATCAGGATGTGTGTCGGAGAGAAAAAAGTCTTGCCGCTCTGTCCCTTTAACGCTTCTGCTATCTGCACCAGTTGGGCATCATTGAATCCATAGCCGTCCAGTATCGTAAAGAGCCACCAATTGATGCTTTTTTCCGACTTAAGTGCTTTGATGTCAATTTGCAGCACTCCCCCTTCCATACGATATAGAGTGCCTTCTCTGGATTTATAGAGCTCCTCCAGCAGATCCGAAATCTCGGAAAACCTCTCCATAGATGTGCCGATAGTCTGCAAGAAGGAAGGATTGATTATCTCAAAATGGGGAAAGACCTCATTGCGAATCCGATTACGATGGTAATGCGATTCTTTATTTGTGGAATCCTCCCGAAATGGAATGTTGTGCAGAGCCACATAGTTGCTGATATCCTCCCTGGTAACGGAAAGCAGTGGACGTATTATGGGACCGTTTGAGCGTCTGATACCCGAAAGTCCTCGCAGTCCCGTTCCTCTGAGGAGATTGATCATCAAAGTCTCTACACTGTCGTTCAAATTGTGAGAAATGGCGAGGAAGTCCATGGAGTGCTCTTCCATCAAGGAGAAAAACCAACCGTATCTTAGGTCGCGTGCCGCCATCTGAGTGGAGATCGATTGCTCCTGTGCAAATTGTAGAGCATCAACTTTTGTCGTGTAGAAGGGTATTCCCTCTGTTTTACACCACTCGCATACGGCATCCTCGTCGTGATCGCTCTCATCCCCTCTAAGCGAGAAATTGACGTGTGCGATCCTGAATGTACAGGGCACGATCGTGTGGAGAAAAAGATGAGCCATACACATAGAATCCATTCCACCGCTGACTCCAACAAGGATTGATGGGTTTTCAACGCCGGCTGTAAGGGAGCGCAATTCTATGTCAAAAAGCTCCTGCAAAATCCACTTATTTTTTATTTCCAAAAGTGTACGACAATCCTATGCTAAAAAGTTCCTTGAACTGTACCCCCGGTACTTTGATCGGTTTTCCATTATCATCAAGGATGAGATTGCCCTGCTTATCTTTTTTGTCGAGAAACTTTATTGCATCATCATAGATAAGGTTGGTCCTAAGAGTTACGGAGAAGAATCTGGTTATTTTCGCATCCGCATTTACATCCCAGAAGACCTTAACGTTCTGAGGCTTATTCAGATAGTCCGAGAAGAGTGTGAGTGAACTGACCACCTTGAAATTTTCAACATCTATCTTGCCATCCACCTTGATTTGGGCACCGAGTTCAAATCTGCAAAACTGATCTTCCCTATTACCATATTTTGTCCGCAGTTCGGGATTCTTTACCATAACGGTTTTTCCCGTAAGGGGCGAAATATTGATTGAAAAGTTACGGAATGGCTTATAGTCCACACCAAAACCAAGGGACACATATGCCGGAGTGAAGAAATCCGATACCAGATTGCCCTTCTCATGGCCTTGGGCAAACTGAGTTCTAAGATTGAACAGGGCTGATATGTATAGGGTTTCTACTGCCTTGTAACCCACTTTGCTATCCAATATCAAACGGTCGTCACTCTTCTTGTAGCCATCTTCAAATGATTGTATGAAGCCATAGCCCACCTGGAGTTGGTTGTCCCAAATAAGTTTTTCCCGCTTATAGTTGGCATTTGCACCGGCAAACGTATTGAGTGAAATGGAGCCGTAACCTCCGGTTGCCCAATTTGTTAGTGAAAGCTGTGAAAAACCGATCTGCGTAGTAAGAGTTGTCGTCCAGTATTGGGGTTTGGGGACCACAACCGTATCTGCCGAAGCGGCAGTTGTATCGGCAGGAGCTACATCTTGTGCAAAGAGCGCGATACCAAAAGAGAAAAAAAGAATAAGTGCAATTGATCGTTTCATACAATGTTTAATTGTTGTAATATAGCAAAGTTAATAAGCCCTGGCAAAAATTACCCTTTCAGAGGAGGGTTTGCCGGAGTAAATGCACTTGCCCTCTTCCTTACAAACGAATGAGTCCAAAGGGATGCAACGGATGGTGGCTTTAGTCTCATCCTTGATTTTAGCCTCTGTCTCAGCAGTACCGTCCCAGTGGCAAAGCAGGAAGCCTCCCTCCTCAATCTTCTCCTTAAACTCCTCCCAGCTATCTACCTTAACGGTATTCTCCTCACGGAAATTGAGTGCTTTAGCGTAAATATTCTCCTGAATTTCCTCCATCAGAGAGGTGATGCGATCCACAAGCCCCTCCTGTGGTACCGATTCCTTGGTGAGGGTATCACGGCGGGCAAGTTCTACAACTCCTGCAGTAAAATCACGAGGGCCGATTACGATGCGTACAGGTACTCCTTTTAGTTCCCACTCCGCAAATTTAAACCCGGGACGAAGATTATCCCTGTCATCCACCTTTACGGATAAACCCGCAGCTTCAAGTTCTTTTTTGAGTTCATACATCCTTTCCAGAAGCTGGCCATGCTCCTCTTCGGTCTTGAAAATAGGCACCATCACAACATGAATTGGGGCAAGCTTCGGAGGCAGTATCAAACCGTGATTGTCACTGTGAGTCATAATCAGGGCCCCCATAAGACGGGTAGAGACTCCCCATGAAGTGGCCCAAACATAATCGAGGCCACCCTCCTTATTTGCAAACTGCACGTCAAATGCTTTGGCAAAATTCTGTCCGAGGAAGTGAGAAGTGCCTGCCTGCAGAGCTTTACCATCCTGCATGAGAGCTTCGATACAAAGAGTATCAACTGCACCGGCGAAGCGCTCCGATGCACTTTTTCTCCCAACAACTACAGGCATTGCCATATACTCGCGCGCAAACTGCGCATATAATTCGACTATCATCTGAGTCTCATCTATCGCTTCCTGTTCGGTAGCATGGGCAGTATGCCCTTCCTGCCACAGGAATTCCGCAGTGCGGAGAAAGAGGCGGGTACGCATCTCCCAGCGCACTACATTAGCCCACTGGTTGCAGAGTATGGGGAGATCCCTCCAGGATTGTATCCAGTTTTTATATGTGTTCCAGATTATTGTTTCCGATGTGGGACGAACTACGAGTTCCTCTTCGAGCTTTGCAGAAGGATCAACCACAAGACCGGAGCCGTCGGGGTTTGCCATCAAACGGTGGTGAGTTACAACTGCACACTCTTTTGCAAATCCTTCTACATGTTCAGCTTCTCTGCTGAGGAAGGATTTGGGTATGAAGAGAGGGAAGTAAGCATTCACATGGCCTGTCTCCTTGAACATCTTGTCAAGCTGGTTTTGCATCTTTTCCCAGATGGCATATCCGTATGGTTTGATCACCATACAACCTCTAACTGCTGATGGTTCAGCAAGATCCGCCTTTATCACCAAATTATTGTACCATTGAGAGTAATTCTCTTCCCTATTTGTTACTTCTTTTGCCATTATTTTGTGTATTTGGTATAAAAATTGATATATTTGTAATGAAATGCGACTGCAAAAGTACAAAATTATCTAACACAGGAGGTAAAAATGAAAAACAAAGTGTTCTATCTGTTTCTTATAGCCGTTATGATGGTGATAAGCTCTTGTGGTACCACAAGTTATTATTCTTCCGCATCATTTGATGACGGCATATACTACAGGCCCACACGCGAGTCGAGGGCCGCAATGGTTGCATCCAATAAAGAGCTGCACGAATCTGTAAAGAAACCGCAATCATATATTCTGGAGGATGAAGAGGGAAATTACTATCTCGTAGATGAGGGAACATCTTATGCAGAAAGATTGAGAAAATTTGATAGCCCTACCTATACCTTCTATGTTGATTACGGTGTTTGGGCCTCCCCTTGGTACAATCCATGGTGGGGTTCCTACAGATACCCCTATTTCGGTTATCCCTATAACTCGTGGTACTACGGGTGGAATAGCCCCTGGTATACCGGTTGGTATGATCCATGGTATACAGGCTGGTACGACCCCTGGTATTATGGATATGGCGGATATGGCTGGTACTACAATTATTGGAATCCATGGTACTACCACGGATACTATCCGGGGCCGGGTCACATCGGCAACTACTATCAGGATGTTGCTTACGGTAAACGCTCTGCAGCAGACGGCCAGAGTTACCGCAACACACCGCGCACTACTTCCGGCGGCTCCATGTATACAAGAAGGAGCGAAGGCAGAAGTGCCGAAAGCTACAATTCCGGCGGAGTATATACGGGTGCACGCAGCACCACTACGTCGAGCGGTGGCAGCGGTACCATCTACCAACGCAGTTCCGGCAGCACTACCCGCAGTTCGGGCAACGTCAATTCCGGCACGTCACGCTCTTCGCGCAGGGCCGACAATTATAATACTGACAATAGCAGAAGCTCTTCCGGTAGTTATAGCACCGGCACGAGCAGAAGTTCTTCCGGCAGTTACAGTACAGGTAGCAGCAGGAGCTCTTCAGGCAGCTATAGCAGTGGTGGCGGATATAGCGGCAGCAGCAGCGGCAGCAGTGGCAGCAGTGGTGGAGGAGGTACCGGAGGAAGGAGATAATTCAAAAATCAAAATGTGAAAAAACAATGAAAAAGATTACAACTATATTGTTTTCACTCCTGCTCACGGCAGGAGTGAGTGCCCAAACTGCTGGAGAGGCTTTACTATTCTCCCAACAGCACTATGAGGGTACGGCACGTACGCTTGCAATGGGCAATGCCTTTACTGCTCTTGGAGGTGATTTGGGAGCAATCGTCATCAACCCGGCCTCCAGTGCCATTTATAGATACTCGCAAATCACCCTGTCACCTTCAATTATATCAAGCAGTGGTCAAGCCTACTATTTGGGGAACTATTCAGGTGACAGCTTCACAAGAATGGCAATGTCCAATCTGGGGTTTGTCATGGCATTTGATACCGGCAATTACTCGGGACTGCTCAACTATAATTTCGGCATTACCCTCAACCGCACCAACAGTTTCAACTCCATAATGGCAGCCCGCGGCAGGACTGACAAGTCGTCACTTTTGGGCTCCATCGCTGCCGGCCTTTCAGGAGTGCATGTATCGGCTCTTGAGAGCACGGATTCTTATGATGCTTTCTACAACAACAATCTCTCCTGGCCGGAAGTTCTGGCATGGGAGACATATCTGTTGGCTAATACACCTGATTCCGATTACGACTACATAGGTTCTACGGAAAACATTTACGATGGCAGCATCATTGAAGTGGGAGGTCATCTCGATCAGACTTATTTCCGAAAAATACGCGGTGGTAACAGCGCCTTCTCCTTCAACTTCGGAGGCAATATTTCGGATTTTTTCTTTTTCGGAGCCAATCTCAATCTTCAGAGTCTTAACTATGAACTGAATGAAACTTACGGCGAAAGTGCTGCAAATACGAGAGATTTTCAGGATGGATTTGAGTCTATGACTTCCACTTATTGGCAGCGGACCAATGGCTCCGGTGTCAACCTTCAGTTTGGAGCTATCGTCACTCCCTTCCCCGGTTTCCGTCTGGGTGCTACATTTACCACTCCAACCTGGTATGACATGACCGACAACTGGCAGAGAAATATGACATCCTCATTTGTAAACGGCAATTATTATGATGTGGATTCCCCTTTAGGAGCATACAGCTACAAGATTAAAACTCCCATGAGATGGAGTGTCGGAGCTGCATTCACTTTCCTGGACAGGGCTCTTATCAGCGCCGATTATGAGAGCGCCGACTATTCCACTATCCGGATGGCCGATGATAATGGTAGCAAAGAGGTATTCTCTGAGGAGAATAACGAGATTAACAGATACTTCAAAAGGAGTGATATAGTTAGGGTCGGGGCTGAATTGTGGCCTATAAAAATCATGGGACTAAGGGTAGGATACAATTATTACAGTTCACCTGACCCTGAGTTTTTTGATGCACGGCATTATATTTCCGGAGGTTTCGGAATTAAATTCAAGAATGGCAAGACCACTCTGGATGTAGCATACCGGAGAAGCCTCAACAATTCCGAAAACTTTACTCTTTATAATGACTATAGTGGAATAGAAGCCCCTGAAGGTACATATACCTACAGCAGAGGTAAACTTGTGTTTACTTTAGGATTTAAATTCTAAAGAATATAGGAGATGGCGTTGGGGCCCTCATTCGACAGAAGGTCGATGATCGAGAGGTTCCCGATGAAACCAAATCTATCGGAGAAGACCTGAGTCCAGGTCTTCTCCTTTTTATACCTGACCAGTAGATTTTCACCACGGTACTTTGGCTGTATTATGCTGCGGAAATCCCCTTCGGGATACTCTTTCCGATATTCGGAGGTAAACTCAATCTTTGCTCTTATACCAGTCAGTTCGAGACATTTTTCCAACAAAAGCAGGTTGAGATCAAAAAGAAAACTCTCTTTTCTATCGAGGATGGGAAAGAGGTCGTCGATATAGTACTCGAAAAATGGTGATGAGTTATAAGCTGAGACGATTGCCCTCTTATGTTGCTGGAGCCAGGGTCTGCCATAATCTATCCTGACATCACGAATAGGCACCTTTTGATAACTCTCCTTGAGTATCGGTATTGAAAGAGATTCTTTCCCTGCAGCCGAATAGATATTGCAACGGTTGCGATAGGACTGCTTCTGGTAGACTTCATGCTGCTCGATAAGTACCTTTCCGCTACCTGCAATAGCAAAAAAATACTCCACCGGAGGGAAGTATGCGGTAGTTAAGACTGATTGGTCAAACCTAATCATCAATAGAACTGCTTGCGCCTTTCTTGACGATGCCCCTTTTGGAGTTGGATATGAAATCCAAAATTACCCTTTTGACTTCGGTATCCGGGAAGGCCGACCTCACCCTGGAAACAGCATCGGAGATATTCATGTCCGAGTCATATATTACTCTGTAAATCTCACGAATTTCATCAATCTCGTCATGAGTAAATCCCCTACGGCGCAGGCCTACAATATTGATTCCCTCAAAATGGATAGGATTGCGGGCAGCAAGTATATAGGGAGGAACATCCTTCAACACTCCCGTACCACCTCCTATCATCACATGGGCTCCGATATGGGAAAATTGATGGATCAGCGTACCTCCGCCTACGATTGCCCAGTCATCCACATCAGTCTCCCCTGCCATTCCCACATAACTCGAGAATATGCAGTTGTTACCTATACGGCAATCGTGCGCAATGTGGACATAGGACATGATAAGGCAGTTATCACCAACAACGGTAGCATATCTGCCGCTGGCAGCAGTACCGCGATTGATGGTAGCACACTCTCTTATTACGGTATTGTTGCCGATTATAACGTGACTCTCCTCCCCCTGAAACTTGAGATCCTGTGGCTCAGCTCCAATTACTGCCCCGGGAAAGACTTTACAGTTTTCACCCATTCTGACATAATCAAGAATGGTGGCATTGGGGCCTATATGACACCCATCTCCTATTTCGACCTTTCCGGCTATATAGCTGAATGGCCCTATCTCTACATTTTTACCAATTTTGGCATCCGGATGGATATATGCACCGGGGTATTTATTGTTGTTGATCATAATGGTATAATGTTATTTTTTTCAAACATGGATTTAAGAGCGGCAGTATTGATGGCGTGGCCCGGTTTGCGAGCAATCACTCTTGCTTTTAGAGGAAGTCCTGCGAGGGCAAAATCCCCTATTAGATCAAGGAGTTTGTGGCGAGCGCATTCGTTGTCAAAATGGAGGGTCAGATTGTTAAGATACCCTTCAGGAACCCTTTCAAGGTTTTCAACATTGAAAATGCTCTTTAAACGGCTTAGAGTCTTGTCATCCACTTCGTTTTCCACGATCACTATGGCATTGTCCATATCACCTCCCTTGATAAGGTTGTGATTGAGAAGAAATTCCAATTCGTGAAGAAAGCAGAATGTTCGGCAAGAGGCTATTTCAGAAGCGAAGTCATCACCTTCGGTGAATTTAGCTTTCTGCACACCCAATACTTTTGAGCCATAGTCAATCTCCACTTCGACGCTGAACCTTTCAGCGGGAAGCACCTGAAGGGAGGCGCCTGTTTGCGGGTCTTCAAATAAAAAGGGTTCGGCAACTTTAAGATATCTTCTCGGTCTATCCTGCACATGCAAACTATCCGTTATCAAGGCCTCGACATAGGGCCTTGCGCTGCCGTCCAGAATTGGTAGCTCCATATTGTCTATTTCCACCAGAACATTATCAACCCCAAGCCCGTAAAGCGCTGAAAGCAGATGTTCAATTGTCATTACTTCGACCCCATTATTGCTCAGGAGTGTACTTCTGGCGGTTCCTGAGACATTACGCCAAGAAGCCTCAACAAGAGCATCCTCACCGAGATCTATTCTTTTGAATACTATTCCATGATCAGCAGGAGCGGGAAAGAGAGTCATCCTGCAATGATGACCGGTATGCAATCCCTTCCCTTCAAATATGTGACTAGTATTTAATGTCTTCTGATATCCCTTCATTTCTTTGCACTTGCTTTGAACAAGGCATAAGCCCTCATATAATCTCTGTAACTTATGGCCGGATAGCCCATGAGAGCTTCTCCCTCGTTTTTCACATTTCCAATGATGCCGCTCTGAGCAGCGAGGGTTGTCTTGTCAGCGATGGTTACATGGCCGACAATACCACTCTGTCCACCTAAAATACATCCTTTCCCAAGTTTTGTCGAACCGGCAATACCGCTTAGGGCCGCTATAACTGTATTGTCACCAACTTCTACATTGTGTGCAATCTGGCAAAGATTGTCAAGCTTAACTCCACGTCTGATTATGGTAGAGCCCATTGTCGACCTGTCAACAGTTGTACCGGCACCGATTTCCACATCATCCTCTATGATCACATTTCCCGTCTGGGGGATCTTGCGGTATGAGCCATCTTCGCGGGGAGCAAAGCCAAATCCATCAGAACCGATAACCACATTTGCATGAAGGATGACATCTTGTCCGATAACGCTATCACGATAAATACGCACACCCGGATAAATGATGGTATTGTCACCTATTGTTACTCCGTCACCAATATAGACCTGCGGGTAGATGTGACAATTTTTCCCTATCTTAACTTTTTTGCCTATAAAAGTACCACGTCCCACAAAAGTACCGCGCCCTATTTTAGATGAAAAGGGGCGACGAACAAAAAAGCGATTGCTCCCGGGACGACTTTTCTTTAGAGTATTAAAGAGGTCAAGAAGAAGTGCTACGGACTCATAGGCATTATCTACCTTTATAAGGGTTGCAGAAATCTCCTGGCGGGGCTCAAAAGAGCTATTTACCAGCAGGATCGAAGCTTTTGTGGTGTAGATATAACGTTCGTATTTGGGATTGGCAAAGAAGCAGATGGTGCCCGGGCGACCCTGCTCAATCCTTGCAGGTGCAGAGACTCTGACCTGCGGATCCCCAACTATCTTTCCCCCCAGGTGTTCGGCTATCTTTTGTGCAGAAATATTCATAGATAATTTAGTTTCATTAATAATCCCCTATATTCATTCATAAAATATGCCAAAAAGATAACAAAATTTTGCCGTTTGATGTAGAATTGCTAACTTTGCGCCAGATATAGTGGAAGAGATAGGGGACGTGTAGTCCCCTTATTTTTTAAAAATATCCAAAGGATGATACAAAAGGAGAAGATAGAAAAGATTTTAGAAGAGTATTTCCTGAAAAGGAGCGATCTGTTTTTAGTAGAGATCAAGATTAGCAGGGATAATGATATAGAGATCGTTGTAGAAATTGACCGAGGATTTCTCTCTCTGGAGGAGTGCGTAAATATCAGCCGTTTTGTAGAATCCAAACTTGACAGGGAGGTGGAAGATTTTTCGCTTACAGTAGGTTCTGCAGGTCTTTCAAGGTCGTTTAAAGTACTCCGACAGTATCACAAAGCAGTGGGTTCTGAGATTGAACTCAAACTTAAAAGTGGAGAATCACTTAAAGGCATGCTGAAAGCGGTATCGGAAGAGGGCATCACTTTCGTAACGAAAGTTTCTGAGAAAGTTGAAGGTCGGAATAAGAAAGTGACCAGGGAGGTAGTAGAAGAGTACGCTTTTGACCGGATAAAATCGGCAAAACCCGTCATTAAGTTTGATGATTATAAAAACAGATAAAATAACAACTATTTAACAATAAAAAATGGAAGGTTTGAACCTAGTCAGCACATTTGCTGAATTCAAAGATCAGAAAAATATAGATAGGGCCACCATGATGGGCGTACTAGAGGAGGTATTCCTCTCACAACTAAAGAAGATGTATAGCGAAAACAGTGACTTCGACATCATCATCAACATCGATAAGGGTGACCTCCAGATTTTCTGGAACAGGGAGGTAGTGGAAGAGGTTACCGACCCCATGACGGAGATCTCTTTCGAGGATGCCAACAAGATTGACGAGTATGACCTCGGAGAGGAGTGTTCTGTAGAAATTAAACTCTCAGACTTTGGTCGCAGGGGAATTCTCAACCTCAGGCAGAGTCTTTCAGGACGAATCATGGACCTTGAGAGGGCCAACCTTTACAACAAGTATCGCACAAAAGTGGGTGATCTCTTCGTAGGCGAGGTATACCAGGTATGGAAGAGAGAGGTTGTACTAAGGGATGATGAAGGTAACGATCTGATTCTTCCAAAAGAGGAGCAGATCCCGGGTGATTTCTTTAGAAAAGGTGACACCGTAAGAACCATCATAAAAGAGGTAAGATTCAACGCGAGCAACGCCCCCGTAATCATACTTTCACGTACGTCTACTGACTTTCTTGCAAGACTTTTCGAGCAGGAGGTTGCAGAAATTTTCGAAGGTCTGATTACCATCAAAAAAATCGTAAGAATACCCGGCGAAAGAGCCAAGGTTGCCGTGGAGTCATACGACGAGCGCATTGACCCTGTTGGAGCCTGCGTAGGCGTAAGAGGTAGCCGTATTCACAGTATAGTACGTGAGTTGCGCAATGAAAATATAGACGTTATACCTTGGACGAACAACAAATCACTACTCATAAGCAGAGCTCTAAGTCCTGCAAAAATCTCTTCAATGACATTCAACGAAGAGGCAAAACAGGTGAATGTCTATCTTAAACCTTCCGAAGTTTCCCTCGCAGTAGGCAAGGGTGGCAGCAATATTAACCTTGCAGGTGAACTTGTAGGCTACAAACTTGAGATTTACCGCGATGATGACGGACAAGAGCCGGAAGAAGACGTATTGCTCACTGAATTCAGCGACGAAATCGATACCTGGATCATAGAGCAATTACAGAAAATAGGATGTGATACAGCCAAAAGCGTTCTGGCACTTTCAGTTGAAGATATCGTAAAGAGGGCTGACCTTGAAGAAGAGACAGCAATCGAGGTGCAAAGAATCCTTAGAGCGGAATTTGAAGAGTAGTTTTAACAATTAATATCGGGAGAAATTATATGTCGGATCAGCAACAATACAGAATAAAACAGGTAGCTACGGCCTTTAACATTAGCACAGGTACACTGCTCGAATTCCTTGAAAAGAAAGGACAAGGAAGCGACCTGACTATCACGTCTAAAATTTCACAGGATGTCTATGACATCGTTGAGAAGGAGTTTGGACATGATAAGGCGATCAAGGAGGAATCGAAGAAGATTGTAAGTAGGGTTAAGGCAATAACTGATATGGATCACCGCAAGGAGCAACAGGAAGAGGAGCAGGTTGAAGAGGTCATAATAAAGAGCAATGTTCTGACTAGCCCTGAGAAACAGGTTAAAACTCCCGAAACACCCCCTGTTGAACCAATACCTGAGAAAAAGCCGGAACTTCCGGGTATAAATGTTATCGGACATATCGATCTTGACGAAATAAAACCTAAAGCCCGTCCAAAACAGAAACAGGAAAAGGTAGAAGTAACGAAACCGCATCCGGAACCCGAAAAGGCTCCCGTAACACCTTCTGAACACGAGAAAAAGAAAAAAATTCCTGTTAAAAAGAGTACAGCTCCCGTAAAGGAAGAAAAAGCCAAAGATAACACCCTCATAGAGCACACATCAAGAAAGCTGAAAGGCATAAAAGTAGTCGGCAATCTCGATATCTCCAAATTTGAGAAACAGGAGAAACCAAAGAGTGACAGGAGTGAGGAGCAGGTTGAGAAAAGGAACAAAGGCAAGAGGGAGCGCATCCAAAATAGCAAAAGAGTGGATGTCACCAAAGCTCATCAGGATAATAAAAAGCAAAAAGAGCCTCATGTCGGAGGTAAGGGCAAGTACAGCAAAAAAGATCGCTTCAAATCGGTACGTCCAGAAATTGATGAGGATGAGGTACAAAAACAGATCAAAGAGACCTATGCCCGCATGACTGAGGGTAAAGGAAAGACCAAGGGATCAAGACGTCGCCGTGAAAAGAGGGAAATTATTTCCCAGAAGGCACAAGAGGAACAAATACTACAGGAACTCTCCAGCAATATCCTTCAGGTGACAGAGTTTGTTACAGCCAACGAACTCGCAATCCTGATGAACAATACCCCTGTTACCAAGGTTATTGAGGCCTGTATGAACCTCGGAATGATGGTTTCCATCAACCAGCGTCTCGATGCAGAGACATTGGTACTTGTGGCAGAGGAGTTCGGGTACGAGATAGAGTTTGTGACAGTAGAGCTGCAGGGTGCCATTGAGCAAGAGGAAGACAAGGAGGAAGATATGGTTGAACGTCCGCCCATCGTTACCGTGATGGGGCACGTGGACCATGGAAAAACTTCACTATTGGACTATATCCGCAAGGCTAATGTAATTGCCGGAGAGGCAGGTGGCATAACTCAGCACATAGGTGCTTACAACGTACAGCTACCTTCAGGAAGACGTATCACATTCCTCGATACTCCGGGACACGAGGCCTTTACTGCGATGCGTGCACGTGGAGCCAAGGTGACCGACCTGGCAATCATTATCGTTGCCGCTGATGATGCCATAATGCCACAAACAGTTGAGGCTATCAGCCACGCACAGGCTGCAGGCGTACCTATGATTTTTGCAATAAATAAAATTGACAAACCGGGTGCAAATCCTGAAAAAATCAAGGAACAACTCGCCAACATGAATATCCTTGTAGAGGATTGGGGTGGAAAATATCAGTGCCAGGAAATCTCCGCAAAGAAAGGTATCAATATCAAGGAACTGCTTGAAAAGGTGCTTCTTGAGGCAGATCTGCTCGAACTGAAAGCCAATCCCGATAAGCGTGCAGTGGGCAGCGTTATTGAGTCATCACTGGACAAGGGCCGGGGCTATCTTGCCACAGTACTCATCCAGTCCGGTACGCTCAGACCAGGCGATATAATGCTCGCAGGCTCCTACTGCGGCCGTGTCAAAGCCATGTTCAATGAACGAGGACAGCATATAACCGAGGCGGGTCCTTCAACACCTGTCTCCGTTCTTGGTCTAAACGGAGCTCCCACTGCAGGAGACATCCTCAATGTTCTCGATGATGAAAAGGAAGCACGTGAGATTGCCAATAAGAGAGAGCAATTGATACGTATTCAGGGTATCCATACCCAACCTCACATTACTCTCGAGGAGATCGGACGTCGAATCGCGCTGGGCAACTTCAAGGAGCTCAACATCATTGTAAAAGCCGATGTAGATGGATCCGTAGAGGCCCTCGCAGACTCCCTCATCAAACTCTCTACAGAGGAGGTTCAGGTAAAGGTTATCCACAAGGCCGTGGGCGCTATTTCTGAAAATGACGTTATGTTGGCTTCGGCATCAAATGCTGTAATTATAGGATTCCAGGTTCGTCCTTCCATGGAAGCACGCAGACTTGCAGAAAGTGAGAGTATCGAGATACGTATCTACTCGGTTATTTACGATGCCATAAATGAGGTTAAGAGCAGTATAGAAGGTATGCTCGCTCCCCTGGAGAAAGAAGAAGTTACCGCCACTGCAGAGGTGCGCGAGATATTCAAGATTTCCAAAGTCGGCACCATTGCAGGTTGTATGGTGAAAGAGGGTAAGTTGACCCGTACTGCCAAAGTTAGAGTAATCCGGGACGGTATTGTGATCTATACAGGCAAACTTGGATCGCTCAAGCGATTTAAGGATGATGTAAAGGAGGTTGCTTCCGGATTTGACTGCGGTCTGAATATAGATGGATTCAACGATGTAAAAATCGGTGATATCATCGAGGCCTACACCATTGTCGAAATCAAGCGCAAGCTCTAATCAGACAGTAGTGAAAGTAGATCCCGGGAGTGCCATACGGCATTTCCGGGATTTTCTTTATTGGAAGGATTGTAGTAGAAACTATCTATTCCGAAGTTGATTGCCCCCACTATATCATTGGGATAATCATCTCCGATCATTATTGTGCGGGCCTTTACTTTTTCATCAATCTCCACACCCTCTCCGCAAAGCGCCTCGAGTGCCTTCTGAAAAATCAGCGGATCCGGTTTATGGACACCCACCTCTTCGGAAATCATCACGGCACTGAAAAAGTGGTCAATCTTCGAAATACGGAGCTTGCGGTATTGCACCTCTTTGAAACCATTGGAGACAATTGCCATTTTGCCGCAACGAGCGGCAATGGCTTCAAGCACCTCGCGTGCCCCCGGCATAAGAATGTCACCAAGAGCCATAAATTCGAGATAATCCCTGCCCATCTCTTCTGCAGCATCTGCATCATCTATTCCGTAATGTTCTCTTAAAGTTTGGTGGAATCTTTCACGTCTCAGATACTCTTTTGCTATCACTCCGGCCTCATATTCATCCCAGAGGCGACGGTTGACCACTTCATATCGCTCCAAAAAGAGCTCTCTATCCCCTATCGGAGGATTCCATTTGTCAAGCAGCATATCCATTGCTGCATCCGTATTCGCATCAAAATCCCAAAGCGTCCTGTCAAGGTCTATAAGAAAATAGTCGTATCTCTCAATTATCATCGGCTACTTGCAGTAATAGTCAATCATTCTTTGAATTGCGGCGTTGCATACCGGGCAGAAACCCTCGGCTGAATTGCTTTTCATACGGCAATCAAGATAGGGTCTGAAAATTCCTTTTGCAGAGTACCCACCCCCTTCAAATGCCCCAACAACTCCATTATAAGCCTCTTCGTTAGGTGTAGGGATAGGAGTCCCCTCGCTCACCATATAGGCCCATTTGGAAGAGAAATCTGCCAATGTGGTCAGGTTGGGTTCCCATGGCTCCACCGACATATCGTACATATCTTCATAAGCAACCTCCGAATCGTAATACTCGTCACCCAGACCGGCAAAACTGTGTCCGAATTCGTGTACGAGGACTTCAGCTTCATACTGATTGTCCGACATACCCAGACCATAGTAATTGTAAATACCCCCTCCACCATATTTGTCAGTGTTTACAATCACATAAATTGCATCACAAGGGGCATTGGAAACGAGTTGTGCTACCTTTTTGTGATCTGGGGCAGTAAGATACCTGTCTATGAAAAATGTATAAAAATTGGAGGAGGCAACGGTATTTTTCCAGATATTCTGATGTGGAATATCGGTACCTGAATCCACTGAGATAGATTCTACAGCCCAGACATTGAAATCATTCTTGCGTGATTTATAAGGTTCGATGTCGAAAAGATAACCGGCAAATTTTTCCACATCAAGACGATATTTTTCCATCTCATCCGCCCTATAACCTTCAGCCACAAACACCAGGTCAACTTTGTTTTTGGAAGGACCGTTGTATAGAACCTGTACCACTTCGAAATCATTTTCCCTATCACGGTTGATTGAGAAATCCTCAGGGTCAATTTCGAAACTGAAAAGCGGAGACAACTGACCGCTCTTTTTTATTCTCTCGGATATTACCACTCTTACAGCCTTTTTAGGAAAGGGTATCCTCAAGGAGTTGGAAAAGGCTTTATCCACCTTGGAAGCCTCCGGAGTAGTCCTCCATTCAGCAAAGAGCGAGCAAAATCCCTGAGAAAATATCTTTTTACCTGTGGCGGTATAAAGATCAATTGCGTACTCCCCATAGTCAAAATCGGGCAACAGGTGCTCTCTGGTACCACTCCACTCCTTCTCGAAATGGAGTCCGTCGAGATAAACGCTCTGAGTAGTCGAGTTGCCGGCAAACATCAGATCTATCCTGAGCCTATCCTGAGTAAAATGGTCATTATATCTGACCTGCGCACTGCAAGAGTTGGCAAGCAGCACCAGCATCAGCGCTGCAATATTTAAAAAATTTCTCATATCGCTAATCAATTAGATTCCTGTATAGTTGTGCGGGGTAATGGCCCTTAGTTCCTTTTTCACCTCCTCAGAGATATCGAGAGTTTCGATAAAATCTGCTATGGATGCAGCGGTTATATGCTCATTGCCGCGGGTTAGCTCCTTAAGTGTTTCATAAGGATTGGGATAAGACTCTCTGCGAAGGATGGTCTGGATGGCCTCTGCCACCACCGCCCAGTTAGCTTCAAGATCTGCTTCTATTGCAGGAGGGTTTAGTATAAGTTTATCCAGCCCTTTAAGCAGCGATTTTAGCGCAAGCAGCGAGTGTGCTAAAGGAACTCCCACATTGCGCAACACCGTGGAGTCGGTAAGGTCGCGCTGTAGCCTGGATAGTGGAAGTTTGGCTGATAAATGCTCGTAGAAGGCATTGGCCACTCCAAGATTGCCTTCGGCATTCTCGAAATCTATGGGATTGACCTTGTGCGGCATTGCAGAAGAGCCCACCTCTCCCGCTTTTACTTTCTGACGGAAATATTCCATGGAAATATAGATCCAGAAGTCGCGACAAAGATCGATCAATATGGTATTGATACGTTTCAGATTGTCAAATAGGGTCGCAAGATTGTCGTAATGCTCTACCTGTGTTGTGGGATAAGAGCGTTTCAGGCCTAAAATATCCTCAACAAAGTGCGATGCGAAGCTATTCCAGTCTATAGAGGGATATGCCACGTGATGGGCATTCATATTGCCTGTAGCCCCGCCAAATTTGGCCGGATAGGATAATGCTGCCAATTGAGATCTCTGCTCTGCCAACCTTGCTACAAAGACACCTACCTCTTTACCGAGTCTAGTAGGTGATGCGGGCTGGCCGTGTGTGCGGGCCAGCATTGGCACCTTGGCCCACCCCTTCCCCATCTTTTCAAGAAAATTAATAAGATTATCGAGAAGGGGCATATAAAGATCCCTGATACCCTCCATGAGTGAAAGTGGTATGGCACTATTATTAATATCCTGCGAAGTAAGACCGAAGTGGATAAACTCGATATAGTGCTCGAGACCCATTTTTTTGAATTTTTCCTTGATGAAATATTCTACCGCCTTGACGTCATGGTTGGTAATTTTCTCAGTGGCCTTTATTTCGGAGGCCTCCTTGAGGGTGAATTCCTGATAAATTTTCCGCATAGCGGGAAAAAGAGAAGGGTCCACTCCACTAAGCTGCGGAAGGGGCATTTTGCATAGCGCAATAAAATACTCTATCTCCACCCTTACCCTATAACGTATAAGCGCAAACTCTGAAAAATAGTCAGCAAGCTGCTCAGTCTGAGCGCGGTATCGGCCATCTACCGGCGATATTGACATCAAAGGATCCAGCATACTCCTTTTATTAAATATGAACTACAAATGTACTTAATTATTTCAAAAATTCATAGAGAGTAACGCAACCGCGTGCTGCTGCCACATCGTGTACCCTCAAAATATCGGCCCCTGCCAACAAGGCTTGTAAGTGGAGTGCTGAAACTGCATCCAAAGACTCTTCCGGCGTTATGCCCAGGGGCTGGTATATCATTCTCTTACGCGAGATACCCACAAGTACTTTCCTGCCACACTTCTTGAGCTCAGGCAATCCCTTAAAAAGACGGTAATTGTCCTCTAAACTCTTAGAAAAGCCGAAACCCGGATCAAGAATCCAATCTCTGACACCTTTGGCCACCGCAAGCTCGTCAAACTTCCTGAAATAATCCACAACCTCACCTACCACATCCTCATACTCATATTTATGGTGCATAGTCACACAATCCCCCTTGCGGTGCATTGCTATATATTCCAGGTCAAATTCTGCAACTCTATCCAGCATCTCAGGATCCTCCTCCCCTGCCGAAATATCATTTACAACAAAAGGTCCGGCTGCCTCATATACCCTTTTCACAATCTCTCCCCTGTAGGTATCCACAGAAAATCTTACTCCCGTGAAGCGCGAAGCAAAAAGTTGGACTACCGGTGACAACCGCTCCCACTCCTGTTCCGAAGAGACGGGTGCCATATTGGGACGGGTGGAAACAGCACCGATATCTATGCTGTCTGCACCCTGGCTCAACATAATCTCAACCCTTGCAATAAAGGCATCTTTCTCTTTTGCACGGCTTTGCGCAAAAAATGAGTCGTCATTTACATTGACGATTCCCATAATTTCTACTCTCTGTTTTTCCATAATCCGAAGATATCAATTAACTTTGTGGTACAAAAGACAAAGATAGACATTTATGCTGATAGTACTTGAAGGACTTGATGGAGCCGGTAAATCCACGCAACTAAAGATGGTTTCCAATTATATGGAATCTCGCGGGCACAAAGTCGAATACCTCCATTTCCCCAGATTTGATGCTCCGGTATTCGGGGACCTCATTGCAGGATTTCTAAGGGGTGATTACGGCACTATAGATGAAGTGCATCCCCAGCTCGTAGCGCTACTCTTTGCTGAGGACCGCAGAGATGCCGCTCCCATGTTGCGCAAATGGCTGGATGAAGGAAGATGTGTGGTGTTGGACAGATATTTCTACTCCAACATAGCCTTCCAGTGCTCCAAGCTCGAATCGGATGAAGAATCTCGCCGCCTTAGGGATTGGATCCTGGATGTTGAACTGGGCCATTTCGCTATTCCGGTACCAGATCTCAACTTGTTCCTCGACGTACCTATCAAGTTTGTCTATTCGAAGCTTAACACCTCTCGCCAGGGTGATGACCGCGCCTACCTTGAGGGAAAAAATGACATTCACGAGGCTGACATCTCATTTCAGGTCAAAGTGAGGGATATATATCTGGAGCAATGTACTCTGGATAGGAGTTTCAAGAGGATCGATTGTAGTGACATATATGGCAACATGCTTCCGGCAAACGACATTTTTATTAAAATACGAACGGAGATAGAGAGATTGTCATGAAGTTATCCAAAGCCCTGTGCCGGCTTATATTCGGCCTTACATTCATACTTTCAGGTTTTCTCAAGCTTACCGATCCTATTGGTACGGGATTGATCATTCAGGAATACCTCACGGTTTTCTCTATGAGATTTCTGGATTTTGCTTCAATTGGACTGGGTATTGCACTTTCAGCAATAGAGTTTGTTATAGGCATTTCCATATTACTGGGACTGAGAATGAGGTTTTTTACCTGGCTGGGGCTTGGTTTCATCTCTTTTTTCACACTGCTCACACTCTATCTGGCACTATTCAACCCGATAACCGATTGCGGGTGTTTCGGCGAAGCCATTCACCTGACCAATTGGGAGACATTCTACAAAAATCTCGTTCTGCTAACCTGTGCGCTGGTGCTGTTTTTCAACCGCAAAAGCTTTATCCCAATAGCGTACGCCACTTTCGAGTGGGTAAGCGTGGGACTCTTCTTTGGCATTGCACTTCTTATTGCAATTCCTTCATATTACAATATTCCTCAGATAGATTTTACTGTATACAAGATAGGGACCGATCTTGATATGCTTACCGGAGAGTCTCACGCCGAATATGAGACGATATTTCTCTACTCCAAAGATGGCAAACAACAGGAGTTCGACCTCAACGATCTGCCCGATTCCACCTGGACATTTGTCAATTCGAGGACAGAGCTGATTTCAGGTTCACCGGAGCTGGCACAGGTGGATATTTCACTTAGGGATACAGCCGGAGAGTACCGTACTGAGGTGCTTTTGCAAGAGGGTCCGCTGGTAGCGGGTGTGATTTGGGATACGGAGGAAATGACGCCGCAAATGTGGTCTAATTTAGTCATACTAAAGTCTGAGGCACTATCAGAGGGTAGCCGGTTTATACTTTTGAGTACCGTAAGGGAGTTTGACGAGAATCAGGCTGAGGCATTTTTCCCTCAGGAGACCATCTATACAGCTGACCGCAAGGCACTTATGACACTGATTCGCTCCAATGGAGGAGGAGTCTATTTCTTTGACGGAACAATCATCCACAAATGGGCCTCCCGCAGAATTACCGCCAAAAGGGTATCGGATATTCTTTCGGAAGATAGCGACCAGGTGGTACTTAACGACTCCATCCACCAGCGCCTCTACATCAACATACTACTCATAAGCATCATTCTAATCGTAATCCTGATGCGCTATTTCTGCAGATCCTTTTACACACACAAAGGGTAGTTAGGAGTTAGGAGTGAAGAGTGTGGAGTTAGGAGTTGCGGGGTACGTGGTATGGGGTGCGCGGTGTGATTGTCAAATTATGATTGATTGTCCCACACCCATCGACCATTACGACTATTGCCTTCCCAATGGAGTCCAACATCATCGCGTAGTTTTCTTATGTGATATCTGACGCCTTCTTCCTTTAATCCACACAAATCGGCAATTTCCGCTTTGGATAGTGTTGGAGAAGACTTAATAATCCGAATTATTTTAGCCCTAATAATTTTTCCCTCGTTCCGCTTCAGTTTGGGTGTGGTTACGGGTGTAGTTATGGGTGTAGTTATGCTCTCTATTGTTTCCTCTTTTCTTTTTACGGAAGTTCCTATCTTTGGTCTCCAGAAAGTCACATTTGTACACATCACATCAGTTTCAATATCAACCTTCTCGCCTGTGAGTCGTTCCCATGAGTAGATTTTGTCCATCCCATACCCTGCGTTATCAGATATCTTGGTGTAGCGAAATAATTTCAGAATCGTAGGATTGCGTGGTGAAGATTGATAGCGGTCCCGCAGGTGTTTCATATCCACTACTATCTTTCCCGGATTCTGGAAAGTAATGCGGTTGTCGAACACACGCACAGTCGGATGCATTGGTGAAAAGTAATCGGCGTGGGAACACATGTTCACCAATCCTTCACGGAGTGCATATAGTTGTGAATCATCGTCCGGAGCAAAACCGTCCGGGCGGGGTGTGAAAGGGGCCGCATCTACATGTAGACGCAGTCGCTGGATAATGGCCTCGTAAGCCTCCCATATATTATCTAACTCCTGTAGCCTATATGAAAACCGTACTGCAGCTTCACTATATGACGTTCCAGGTATCTCTATGTAGTCTATCCAAAAATTATTAACATATTGCCTTACAGCATCATTATTTCCAAACATCAGGAGTCCGGCGTAAGTCAACATGCCATACCGTAAAATCCCTGTATATTCACAAAAATGGCTGTCATTATATTTATTCGCACGAAACATTGGGTTAAAAGTCTGTATATATCTTCGATACGAGACAAAAGAGGCTATGTTTAGATCTGCAATAGTAGTACCATCTATAGTCTTTTCTGACTGCGTCCCAAAAGCTTGGTCTCGATAAAGTGCAGCAATCTCCAGGTCTGTAGCTTGTTGATCACCGGAACCTGTTCGAATGTATGTATTCTTCGGATTACCGAACCAGATAGGCTTTAATTCAGAAGATGGCACAAAGAAGGCCAAAACTTGTTTTCCGTCAAGATCGAACTTCTTAGCCAGCACACTGATTATATGGTTAAACTTCTCCTTGCATCTAAGCGTTGTGATGAAATCCGACTCGATCTTCTCTCCATTCTCCACTCCTTCTATTTCAAACTTCTTTTCATGTTGGGCCACACCGAGGAGAATCCAACCTCCCGATGTGTTCGAAAAAGCACTAACTGTTTCCCAAGTACTCTTCGGTAGTGTTGTCCGCGCCGCCTTCGCTTCAAAATCGTCCCATTCAATATCTTGAATACGCTCAATCAATTCCTCTCGTGTCATACTTTCAACCATTTATTTGCCTTGTGGCAAATATAGGAAACGACAAAGAATCAGATATGCTGAAAAGACAATTTTGGAGACCATTACCATGCAACACGCAACTACCCACTACACACTACCCACTACACACTATTTAAAGGCTTGTTCGCTTAAGCCGGGGCCGTCGAGAGCGAGTTTGTGGAAATAATCGGGGACTTCACGCCCAAGGAGTGAATCCACGTAGAGTTTGGCGATATATTGCGAGAGCATAAAGCCATGTCCTCGCATACCCATGAAGAGTCCTCTGGCAGGATCCACGATATAGCGAGGCTCGATATAATAACCACTCCACAAGGCCTGAAAACTCATTTCCCGCAATTGCGGTATCCAATCCGAAAAGACCTCCGCCACTATCTCGATAAACTCCCTGGTACCCACTTTCAGATTTTTGAATGTATCGGTAGCATCATTGGCCGGTGATGCACATCCGATAATATGACCTGTCTCTGCCAACTGCTGACCGTAAACCGCCGAAAATCCCTTGTATTTTCGGCGATCTATGAGCATATCGAGAGGAGCTCCATTCTTGCCCAGCAGAGGGAGACGCTTGGTAATAAAAGCCTGGTGACGCACAGGGAACAAACCTGTCTCAATGCCGAGCTGTCTCGCAAATTTCTCCGCATTCGCTCCAAGAGCGTTGACAAAGACTTCCGTCTGATACCTCACATATTTGCCATCCGGATGTTTGACAATCATTTCATAGAGACCACCATTTTTTGAAACACTTACAAGTTGAGTATTTTCAAATAGGGTACCTCCGGCCTCAATTCCAAGATGGCGCACCAAATCAATGGTCACGCCGGGATAGGCCTGCCAACAATCCTTTGTTATAAGAGCATGGCTGTAAGTATCGAGATTCGGATTGAAATAGTCCGAAATTTCTCGTTTGAAATCCTTTTTCTCCACCATATAGGCATCCGACCATGCGGTAGAGGCCTCTAAGGCCTTGTAAGTAGCTTCGTCATGGGCAAAGCTTATATATCTTATAAGTCTGTAACCGATGTTTCCTTTGGAGTGAAGATCTTTAAATATCTCAAGATTGTTTTTAGCAATATCAGCAAGCGCAGGCAGCGAAAAGGCGGGACGGCCACCGGCAATATTTCGCCAGGAACTGCCGTGATCCATATTGATCAATGTAGGGGCAAAACCGGCCTCAGCGAGGTATCTGAATATGGCACTGCCGGCTATTCCGCCTCCGGCGACGAAAGCACCTACCTTGATAGGTTTCCGGTCGGTAAAGCGATCTGAGGTGATGAAAACACCACTACCTTCGCGGTTTGAGACGGCACCGATCTCGACCAGGTTGGCCATAGGTCCTCTCGGGGTAAACTCACCTATAACCTCAATACCATGGCTGCGTAGCACCTGACGGGTTCTCTGAAAACACCTGCTGCCTCTGCATACACCCATTCCTATACGGGTGATATGCTTTAGCTCCTGAGCCGTGATACTCGTACGATTACCCATCATTTCCAGCAACCGCTCAAGAGTAACATCTTCACAATGGCAAATATAGGTATCGGCGGAATCCCCTTTGGCCGACTCTGTTTTGGATACCGGATGCAACTCCGGCATATCCGGGTACTCCTCTTTTAATATAAATCCCCGTGCCTTGAGCAAATCCCCGGGAGAGCTCTCACCATAAATCTCCGTAGCCTTAACAATGGCTACATTGGTACGGTTAGGCTTAATCAGGATACGCTCGATTATGCCCTCTCCCACCTTTTTTCCATCGTTGTCCACAAGAAAAACGTCGTTTCCACTCTCGGCGGCATACTCGATGGGAAGATATAGTTGTCTTCGGCCGGTATTATATCCGAAAATAGCAAGTCCCGGACATTGTGATACGCACTCCATGCAGCCAATACACTTGTCATAGTCTATCATAGGAACTGTAGAGGTGGAACTCTTGGTGATCGCACCATAGCGGCAGGCAAAAGAGCAGGGATTGCAGGCAAATCCGTAAAGACAGTCTATCAAGACAAAACCCCTTTTTGCCATACGCTCGGCAGAGGGAATACGCGGCTCATCTAGAATCCGTATAGGGTGCTGCTGGGAGTCTATATATTCCTTGGAAATGGTAAGGTATTCATCATAATTGATCCTGCGACCGAGTGCCTGCATGATCTCAAAAGCACACTGGCGACCCCGTAGTACCGCAGAAGTACCCTCTCCGATACGTACCGCATCCCCAACTCCATGACATGCAAGCCCGAATACCTCCTGCCCTTTGCGCAGCAGCTGGTTGTCAGGCATAAGTCCCGTACAAATGTTTATGCAGTCAATTCCATCTATACGGCGTTCCGTACCGGGAATCGCCTTGAAATTTTCACATCGTGCTATAATTGCTCCGTTGATGCCGCTGCGATCTTCATTGGGTATGGCCTCAAGCAAAATATGAGAAGTCATTATTGGAATACCGAGACGGCGAACGCGATTGGCCTGTACGGGAAATCCTCCCTCGTGAGGCATCGCCTCAATAATTGCCTTTACACGGGCACCGGCCTGCATTGCCTGATAGGAAGTGAGATAACCTATATTACCGGCACCGACTGTGAGAATATTTTTCCCTAGAAGGGTATACTCCTTGTTCATCATCCTCTGAACCACGGCGGCGGTATAAACTCCCGGCACATCGTCATTTTTTAGCACAGGCATAAAGGGCAATGCTCCGGTAGCAATAACCAGCTGGTCAGCCTCTACATAGAAAACCTCCTGTGTGACAATGTTTTTAACGGCAATCAGCTTGCCTTCAAGAATATCCCATACTGTAGAATTTAGAAAAATCCCTTCCTCGTCCTCACCTGAAAGAGTTTTTGCTATATCGAAACCTCTCATTCCGCCGAACTTGCGTTCACGCTCGAAGAAGAAGAATTGGTGAGTCTGCATCACAAACTGACCGCCGATCTTGTCATTATTGTCTATTACAAGATTATCCACCCCTGCCTTGTTGAGCTCTTCGCGCACAGCCAGACCGGCAGGACCCGCTCCAATTATGGCTACTGTGGTACGATAAGTACGTTTAGGCGCATCTTTAGCAAAGCTCTCCGGCACTGCTGCAAAAACCCCTTTACTTCCTGCAGAATTGGCATCCCCAATACGTTCAACTACCTTGACACCATCAACCTTGGTGATACATATCCTGCGGATTGTACCATCGACCAACATTTCACAGGCACCACATTTGCCGATACCGCACTCCATAGAGCGATGGCGTCCTAAAAGACTGTGCTGGTGAACAGGGAAACCCGCCTGGTGAAGCGCTGCACCAATGGTATGGCCCTTCTGTCCGCGAACAGGAGTGCCTTCAAATAGAAATTCCACAAGATCTTCCTGTGGAACATCCAAAATGGGGTGATTTGTTATTTTATACATAAAATCGAATGCATTAAGAATTTCCAAATTTAGCTTTTTTTTATAGAAAAAGAAACTTTTTCAAAATAGTCCGTTTCAACACGGGTTGTTTGCAGTAAAGGAGATATCTTGCAATATTGTTAAACTAAAAATGGAGGTAAAAAATGAAAAGATTTGTGTGGATGGGGATTTTATTCTCCATCATTATGGCATCCTGCAATATGGATGCCTTTTCTGAAGGCGAGGCATCACTCACATTCTCGTTTGCCGTGCCACTGAAAACTACCGTTACGAAAGCCCTGTCAATGCCGGACACCAACTCATTTGTCCTGCTGGTCAGGAGCAACACCGGAGAGACACTCTACAATGGACTTTATGGAGCCAGACCTGCTGAAATCACAGTAGCAGCCGGTACATACGAGGTCTCTGTACGATCTGTCGAATTTGAAAAACCTGCATTCGAGACTCCTCAGTTTGGAGACAGCAAGGTTATTGTTGTCTCAAATGGTGAAAAGGTATCTGTGGCATTTCTCTGTAAACTGCTCAATTCAGGTATGAGATTCTCGTTTACGGAAAGATTTCTCCAAAAGCACAACAGCGGACACATTTTGCTGGAACAGGAGGCCGGCAATCTGGAGTATCTGTTTACTGAGCAGCGTACCGCCTATCTCAAGGCAGGCAATGTCGGCATCTGCCACAAGATGACAACGGCTAGCGTACCGCTGTTCAACCGAACTCTTGGGCCGGGTGAGATCTACAACATCACATTGGATGCATCGGCGGCAGAATCTGCCTCGGAGTTTAGCATTAAAGTAGACACTACCGCTTTGTACATAAATGAAAAAGTAATCATAGGTGAAGAGTTTAGCGGGGCAGACGGCAGCAGTGCAGAGAAGGCGGTATCGGTATCTCAAGCCAAAAATCGTGTCGGTGACACGCTGTGGGTATGGGGATACATCGTGGGAGGTGACATGACTTCATCATCGGTTACCTTTGTCGGCCCCTTTACCAAAGATTCGCACATGGCCATTGCGGAAAATCCCTCCGAAAAGAGTCGTGAAGCCTGCTTTTCTGTAGAGCTCTCTAAAACAGCCGTAAAAAGTGCCCTAAATCTGGTCTCAAATCCCACTAACCTTGGACGTAAAGTTTTTCTTAAGGGAGCGGTTGTGGAATCCTATTTCGGCCTCAACGGCCTGAAAAAAGTATCGGAGTATAGTATGTAGTGTGTAGTATGTAGTATGTAGTATGT
>DBQO01000038.1:0-1528 GCA_002305275.1 Bacteroidales bacterium UBA1392
TCTTCCGAAAAAAACATCTCCAATCTTGAAAAAATCAGAGAGGAGCACCTGCTACTCTGCGATCCTACACGCTCCTCGCTGCTTGAAACGGATAAAATGCCGGTGATTGTAAATTTGATGGCTTCTGTGCACGGAAATGAAACCTCGGGAGTTAATGCCGCTATGCTTGCTGCATATTTTTTCGCAGCATCAGACTCTCCGCAAATCAAGGAGATTCTCGAAAATACGATAGTGGTCATCACTCCGGGGCTCAATCCTGATGGTATCAGCAGATTTGCTCACTGGACCAACTCCACGGCAAGCAAAAACAAAAGAGCTGACATTAATGGCCCCGGACAGATGGAACCTTGGCCTAGCAGCCGCACCAACCACTATTATGCCGACTGTAACCGAGACTGGCTCAGTGTACAACATCCTGAAGGGATCAATAGTGTCACCATGTATAAATGGTGGATGCCGAATGTAGTGCTGGATATGCATGAACAGGGTACTACTTCGGGTTTCTTTTTTAGTCCCGGAGATCCCAATAGAACCTATAGTGGCATCTCGCAGGCTAATCAGGATCTTACCCTCAAAATTGCGAAGAATACTGCAACCGAACTTGACAAAAAAGGTCTTTTATATTTCTCTAAAGAGAGTTATGATGACTTTTATATTGGTAAAGGTGCCTCCTATGGTGATCTTCAGGGTTCTATTTGCATTCTTCATGAGCAGGGTGCTTCTTACGGATATCTACGCAATACCCCCTGGGGAATTCTGACATTTCCTGAAACGATACGCACACAAACCCTCGCAGCTATCTCCGTGGTCAAATCGGGCTTCCAAATGAGAGAGGAACTGCTCAGTTATCAGAAAAATTACTTCATAGATCAGCTTAAAACCGCCCAAAAGGACCCGATTGCAGGAGTAAGATTTGCTGTCAAAGGGGACAGGGCTCGCGAATATCATCTACTGGAGATACTTCTGACTCACGACATAGAGGTCTACCGCGACAATAAGGAGCCGGGGTATATAGTCCCGATAGTTCAAAACCGCTACTACACTTTCAAGGCAATGTGGGATCACATTACCTCATTTAAAGATAGTGTCTTCTACGATATATCAACATGGAGTTTCCCTTCAGCATTCGGTGTAGAGAGCGAAAATCTTAAATCCATTCAAGGGCGACTTTCGGAGAGAGTCACTAAGGCAATATTTCCCAAAGGAGGAATAAGCGGCGGCATAAGCAACATTGGGTATGCATTTAGCAATAATGAGTATTATGCTCCTAAGATGGCCTCAGAGCTACTCAAAGAGGGCTTTTTCTTAAGGGTGGCCGGTAAGAGTTTTACCTCCTTAGAAGATAATCGGGAGTATACTTTCCCTGCCGGTACCATTTTCATGCCTGTTATTGGACAGCCGGCAGACAAAGAAGCTCTCTATGAGAGGATTTCGGCTCTGGCGGAGCAGACCGGAGTGCAGGTACATTCTTTTAAAAGTGCCATGATGAAGGATTATGATCTAGGCAGTCCCATTTACTCCAGCCTCA
>DBQO01000038.1:1658-3966 GCA_002305275.1 Bacteroidales bacterium UBA1392
ACTGATTCTGGGAGGAGACGCTGCTCCTATAGCACAGAAGGCAGGACTTTGTGAAATTGTAACTACCACCGGTAAAACTATTTCCGGAGTGATTCTGAATTGTGAAATAGACTTAGAATCCCCTCTTTTCTGGGGTTTCAGCGAGAACGCTTTGCAAGTATTCAAGCAAAAGGCGACCGTTTATTCATGTGAAAAGGGTTCTACCCCTATGAAATATTCAAAGGACCCTTACATTTCAGGATATACCACCCCTGAAATTATTGATAATTTCCGTGGAGGACAAGCTATCATAACTCATAAGGTGGGAAAAGGGCGGTTAATTTTCTTTGCGAATGAGATGAATTTCCGTTCATACTGGTACAGCACATCCAAAGTATTTGCAAACGCCATCTTGTATGGAGGATTGATTTAGTACAAATGCAATGACATATTCATTATGAAAAGAAGACTGTTTTTTACTTTTTTGACGGCCTTCGCCATTTGTTTCATCCAGGCAGCGGGGCGCTCTTCCACCAACTCCATACTCATAAAAGGCGGTCTTGTATATGATGGCTCCCTCAATAAACCCGTCAAATGTGACGTACTGATCATAGGGGACCGGATTGCATTTGTCGGAGACTATACCGGCAAAACGGCCGACAGAGTAATCGATGCTTCAGGTTATATTGTCACTCCGGGCTTTATAGACCCTCATTCACATTCCGATGGAGATTTCCTCAAAGAGAGAAAATCAAACGAAAATTATTTACAAATGGGGGTGACCACAGTTCTTTGCGGACAGTGTGGATCGGGCTCCTGGCCTATGACCGAAACTTTTGAAAAGATGCGTAACCAAGGCATGGGTACTAACTGCGGACTCTTTCTTGGCCACTCTCCTTTGCGCAGGGCTGTTATGGGAGATGACCAGATGAGAGATGCCACCAAGGAAGAAATCGAAAAGATGAAACAACTCGCAATCGAAGCGATGAATCTGGGCGCCTTTGGAATTTCTACCGGACTTTACTATCTTCCGGGAACATTCACAAGTACTGAAGAACTTATTGAAGTTATATCTGCCATCTCCGATTACGGTGGCATTTACGCCACCCATATCCGTAGCGAAGGGACCTCCGGTGTGGGGCTGGATAGTGCAATCAACGAAGCCATACGCATAGCACGCGAAGCTCAAGTACAGTTAAATATCTCACATGTCAAATCCAGCGGGGGGACAAAAGGCAGTTCAGGCAGGATCATAGCTGCCATAGAAGCCGCTCAGAACGAGGGACTGTATATTACTGCAGACCAATACCCTTACCTAGCCTCAAGCACCTCACTCTCTTCTGCACTACTTCCTAAATGGGCCCAGTTCGGCGGCAGAAATGCTTACTTGCGAAGATTTGACCATCCTGATACCCTGCGTATGATAAAAGAGGAGATCAGTGAGAATATCTCCAATCGAGGTGGCGCAGGCTCCATAATGATCATAAAAGGTCCTATCAAGGAATATATTGGAAAATACCTCAACTACATAGCAAAAGAGATGAAACTTTCCCCTGTAGACGCAGTAGTGGAAATCCTTCGCCAGGGAGCTCCCTCCATCGCTAACTTCAATCTAAGTGAAAAAGATGTATGCAACTATATGAAACAGCCCTGGGTGATGACCTGTACTGACGGTAGTTTTGGAGGGCACCCGCGTGCCACCGGCTCATACCCCCACAAAATACAACATTATGTCCTCAAAAAGAATATCCTTACGATGGAGCAAATGATCCACAAAAGCACCGGAAAAGTGGCGCAGACATATGGCATTGAGGGGCGTGGTTTCATCAAAGAGGGATATTATGCAGATATTCTGGTCTTTAAACCAAAAGAGTTTCGAGCCAATTCCACCTATGCCGACGCCTCAGCATACGCATCTGGACTGAGACTTCAGCTGGTCAACGGAGAAATAACCATCGAAAACAGCAAATACAACGGTACTCTTGCCGGCAAACCGCTAAAAATGAAAAACAGTGCCAAGGATACTGCCATCTTTGAGTCGCTGATGGGACAGAGAATGAAAAAATTTGGGGCTATCGGACTCATTACTGCTGTTGTCAGAAACAACGAAATCGTATATCATCACTCTTTCGGCAGTAAAGACCTTGAAGGCCATTCTTTCCGAGGAGACGAGCGTGATGTCGTGCGCATTGCATCCATTTCCAAATCCTTCTGTACTCTTTCAATAATGCAGTTGATGGAACAGAAAAAGATAGACCTGGATGCCGATGTAGGGGAAATTCTTGGTTTCAAGGTAAGAAACCCAAAATATCCTGATGATAAAATCACT
>DBQO01000038.1:4144-5309 GCA_002305275.1 Bacteroidales bacterium UBA1392
CCATAGACCTGAGGCCTATGATCCTTTGGCAAAGAGTGATCAAGACTATGTATTGGGCTATGATCCCGCTCTTTTCTCCACCACGGGTGGAATGAAAATGAGTGCACTTGATCTGGCCCGATATATGATGATGCACATCAATTACGGTACACTTGATGGAGTAAGTATTATTAATGAGAGCAGTGCACGCTTGATGCAATCCATACAGACTCCGACCGATTCCCCGGGTATATATTATGGCTATGCGATGAGGACGATGCAGGATGTCCGGATCCCTGGCATCGTAACTCACGGTCACACCGGATCGGCATACGGTATGAAAAGCAGTATGACTTTTGATCCGATTCGCAAAAATGGAGTTATAACGCTATGCAACGGACATAAAAGCAAAGAGCGGCCTACCGAAAGTTTCGATAGACTGCTCTTTGCATTCTTTTTTAGATAGGGACTACAGCGGATTCTGCTCGCAAAGCGGATTTGATGCGATCTCGTTGTATGGAATCAACCACTGCCAAACCTCATCAACCGAAGGTTTTCCTGTCTTCCTTGCCTGTTCTCCCGTCACCTGCTCTCCATACATGTTGTAGTTTGAAGCCAGAGGATCAAGAGGAGGTACTTTTGGATTGTTCCAAGGAGCCACCTTGGCACTTGTGCCCCATCCATTTGCCGTACCACCCTGATTGTAGCCATCGCGTGGCTTGGGACCACGGTCTATCGCCTGGTCAAGGCGTTTAAGGTCGTGCCAGCGGGTACCATGTTCAGCCCATAATTCAACCCTTCTCTGCCATATCACCGCTTCAACAAGAGCCTCTCCGCTTGTTGTCGGCTTCGCATATTTGGGATCGCGATGATTCGCTATAGTGTAAAGCATACTCTGCGCTTTATCATTTTGCCCTGCACGTGCATAGCCCTCTGCCGCTATCAAATACATCTCAGGAAGCCGCATATAGGCAACATCATGGAAGTCATTCTGTGTCTGATTGTCATCCACAATCCATTTCTGCGACATCCAGCAAGCTCTACGCGCAGATGAACTAGCCGGTAGATATAGTTCCTTGGCAGTATAGGGATCCTCCACCCACAGGCGTTTCCTCACATCTGACTCAGGGATTGTTTTATAGAGCAGATTGAGAATAGCCCTTGGGCTGTTTCTGTTGTAGGCTGC
>DBQO01000038.1:5371-11452 GCA_002305275.1 Bacteroidales bacterium UBA1392
AGCTTAGCTCCGGAATTTTTGATAACGTACTCGGCATCAGCTGCGGCTTCACTCCATTTTCCCATTGTCAGATAGACTCGGGCACGGATTCCTCTTACGACATATTTATCGAAATGTGATTTGTTAACCTTTTTGATGGTACATTTGTCGAGATATTCAAACGCAGTACCAAGGTCTGCAAGAATCTGCGCATAGGTTTCTTCAACCGAACTTCTGGCCATAGGGTCTGGCGAAGGAGTAAGACGTAAGATTACACCGGGTTGGGTATTGTTGCCTGCAGGATTGTATCTTTTTGCCCATGCCTGAACAAGCTCAAACAATGCAAATCCACGATAAGCATATGCCTCCCCAACCGCCATATAGCCGTATTGTTCCGAACCGGGCATGCCGGCATCATAAGCTTCAATTACTTTGTTGGCATTATTTATTACCCTATAGAATAATTTCCAGTAATAATTGAGATCATTGTATTTGTGGGAGAGATCACGGTGATGAGTCAGCTGCGCGCAAAATTTGTACATCACATTATCGTAGGTCCATACCACATCATCAGTCATAAAGGCGAGATGAAGGCAGAAAGTTTGATAACCTCCCTGTCCATTCCAGGAGGTAGTAGTGCCGCTGGAGTTCCCTTCGTACATCATACGGTGAATTCCGTTAATGGCCATCATAGCATTTTCTGTACTACTAAAGATACTGGCCTCATCAACTGAAGAGGTAGGTGCCGTGTCCAGAAACTCTTTGCTGCAAGACCAGAAGGTCAGTATTGCAGCTATCATAAATATGATAGGATGTATTCGTTTCATATCAAGTAAGCTTTATAGAGTAATATTAACACCAAGTGAAATAGTCCTTGAAGGACTGAAGCGATCTCCGCCGGAGTCATAATTACTCAAAGAATAGTTTGAGTTGAGACCCCTACGGGCATTGAATACATAGAGATGGTCTCCTGACAAATATACCTGAATCTTACTAAGCTTGAGCCTTTCACACCACTTCTTAGGAAGTGAATAAGCCAGGTTCAGACTATTTATCTCCAGCATATTGGTAGTGGTAAGCCATCTTGTTGAACGTGCAGCGTGGATATTTGAAGCGTAAGTGGCGTTACTGGTCAACATAGGCACATTAGTCACATCACCCGGCTTACGCCACATATTGGCGGCAAGGTCGGGTGAGAGGTTTACCGAGTTGGTGCTCACAAGAGCACCTATCATCACATTTTCATAAGCCCGATCATAGGTCCATCCGCCAAGTTGATAGTATAAATCAAGCGATAAAGTGAAGCCTTTCCAGCTAAGGGAGGTATTTATTCCTCCGAATAGGTCTGGTATTGAGGAACCACTATAATCTTCACGCGCCTTAGCCATATTTGTCGTATAATTAATACCGTTAACACTCACAATATCCTCGGAGGTATCGCTAATAAATTCGTCTGCAATCTCAAAGATGTTCAAACCTGTCTGAGGATCCACGCCTGCCCATTGATAAAGCCACCATTCATATACGGAGTGTCCCTGTTCCACTTTATTGTAGGAAGCGCTTCTCAAGAAGGGCTCGATAGGCAGCGAGGTAATGCGGTTTTTAAGGTATGTACCGGTAAGTCCGACATTCCAATTTATATCGCCGGTCTTGAAAATGTCATAGTCAAGTTGGAATTCAATTCCTCTGTTGTAGAGGCCGCCGGCATTTTCGTTGTGAGAAGTAAGACCGGTTGAAGGAGGAAGGGTTACCTCCATCAAAAGGTTAGTGGTCCTGCGGTCAAAATATTCTAACGATCCCCTCAACCGCCTGTTGAATAGGGAGAATTCTACTGCAACGTCCCAGTTTGTACTAACCTCCCATTGTAGATCGGGATTTCCTGTAGAGGTCATGCTCTGGGTATAACCGGGCTCGTCCACATTCTGGTTAATCACATAAAGTGCCATCCAAGGAAAGTAACTGCCAAGGTCATCACTTCCAACAGTTCCCACAGAAGCACGCAGTTTCAGTCCGTTTATCCAGTCAATACCTCGCAAGAAGTTTTCTCTGTCAAGAACCCAGGATCCTCCAACTGACCAGAAATTGCCCCAACGTGAATTTCTCGCGAATCTGGAACTGCCATCCCTGCGGAACGAACCGGAGAAGAAATACTTGCCGTCATAGTCATAATTGGCACGAGCAAAATAACCTTCAGTATTGTAAACGTTTTTATACGAACTGGGTTGTGCACTCACTTCGATATAGTTATCGAATTCATAATTGTCTCCTATGACAATCTGATAACGCATCGAAACCGAGGAGTTGAGTGAATATGTGTAACTGTTGCTTTCGTGACCGAGCAATGCATCCACATGATGTTTCCCGAAGTTGTGTCCCCAGGTTAGAAGCTGGTTGAAAGTCCAGGTACGGGTATTCGAGATTGTTTTAGAAGTTGCGGGGGTATTTGATGTCAACTCCGAATAGAAAGGAGTAGCTGAATGTGACACATAGTTACTGTTGTAGAGAGCGGCATTTGCCGTGAACTTGAAATCCTTTAGGAACGAAATCTCAATGTAGGGTTTCACATCCATCATTGTTCTCTCTTGTTGGTTGAATCGATCCTTAAGTTGTCTGGGAGCATTTACTCCCGAATAGATCACACGGCCCGGAATAGTCAGTCCTGAAGCTGTAGTGTAACCTTCTCCAAAATCATAAATCGGATTACCATGTTCATCCAATATATAAGCACCTGTGTTATCGTGCAGATGTACACCATACACGGGAGGCATACGTCGCGCAATCATGAATACATTACCCATTGTTCCCTGCGAAGTGGACTGAATACCATATTGTGTACTCAACGTAGAAGCCATATTGACTCCGATATTGAGCCAGTCACTGGCTTTTGTAGAGACATTCGCCCTAGCTGTGTAACGTTCAAATCCGGATCCTACAATATACCCTTCATTGTCGGAATATCCTACGGAAGCATAGTAACTATTCTTGCCGTGGCGTCCGTTTGCACTTACCGAATAATCCTGAACAAGTCCCACCTGCTCTATTCCATTTCTCCAGTCTGTGTCATCCAACCATTTGAAAGTCGCGCTGCTATTGTATTTGCCGTTTATATCGACAACTTCGGTAATACCGCAAGACCAAGGATTGTATTCTTCAGTGAAATTAAGGCTGGTTGCAACAGAGTTAGAGGCTCGACGAGCTGCATCTTCGGGAGTGACGCCATTGAGAATGTGGTTGTTGTAATATAGTCGCCAATAAGTCTCCATATAATCCTTTATGCCCATAGTTTCATAGTCCTTAAACTCGCGAGTCACCCAGCCTGTGGAGACTTTAACATTGATAGTGGCTTTCTCGCTTTTGCCCTGCTTGGTAGTAACCATTATCACACCATTGGCGGCACGTGCACCGTACAGTGCAGTGGAAGCGGCATCCTTCAGCACAGTAATACTTTCGATATCACCTGAAGGGATACTTGAGAGTACTCCGGAGTAGATAATACCGTCCATAACTATAAGCGGATCAATATTACCATTTATGGATCCTATGCCACGGATAGTAATGGTGGCATCAGCGCCCGGTTGACCAAGGGTGGAGGTAAGTCGGATACCGGGTGTCGTACCGTTAAGAGTGTTGAGCGGGTTAGTATTAGGTATTAGCTGAATCTTTTCACCGCTAATTTTGCCCGCGGATCCCGTAAATGAAGTTTTGGTAGCGGTACCATAGGCCACTACCATTACCTCTTCCAAGGCTTCAGAATCGGGGATGAGAAATACATCTATTTCGGCTCGTCCGTTTACAGGGATTTCCTGGTTGTGGTACCCTATGGAAGAAAAAATCAGTACGCTGTTACGCGGTACCGATATGGAATATTTGCCGTCGGCGTCAGCCGCGACTCCGGAAGTTGTGCCCTTTAGAACAACGCTTGCAAAAGGTACCGGATCGTGATTCTCATCGAATATGGTACCCTTGACGGAAATGTTTCCGCCTTGCCCAAGAATCCTGAAAGGCAAGAATAACAGCAATACCATTACTGTTATCAGGAGATGTTTGTAATTCATATATAGAAGTTTTTAGGAGATTTCAAAGAAATAAAATATACTCTCCCACCCCTTCATTCCAGCAATTTGTAAAGAAATATAATTAGTAGGGTTCAAAATACTCTCTTATCCATAGTAAAGTATCGGAAATACTAAAAACAGAACAAGAGAGAAGAATAAGATGGCCGCGTAGCGCATCCTGAAACAATAAAAATACTTATTGCAAAAAGACATGGCTTGCAATATCTGAGGTTCTTCTACAAAGATAAGTTTTTTATACAAAAAAAGAGCAACAAATTGCTCTTTTGATGTAACTTTTTTTCAAGGGTTAATTACACCAACATAATAGGGCCATAAGTGGTCTGCAGTAGCAGGACCAACCGACATTTCATCCTTTGAATTTTTTGACAATAACCTTACCCTCCAAGGATGGCTTGTATTTGATGGTAAACCTTAAATACTCACCTTTGTTATTACAGAAAATCAATATGTACTCGGTATTAGAGGATAGGGGCCCCAACGTGTACTCCAAATCGTAATCACAGATACATTTGCATTGAGGATCCGTTTCAGTTTCAACAATGGTGATGGTGTTTCCTTCCACAGAGAGATCTGATTTTATAGTACCCGGACAGCAGTTGAATACTGCATTGACGTGCTTGATGCGAAGAAACCCGTCACCTATAGCTCTGTATTCGATAGATTCTTCACTTTCGGCTGATTTTGTGAAACTGGTCACAATCTCTTTACATCCTTGATATGAAAAATCTTTAATTTGAAGGTTTTCATTCGGTGTCTCTCTATCGCAGCCCGTTCCTCCTATCAGGAAGAACAAAGCAAGCATTGTAATTATGGCCGATTTTGTTTTCATAGCGGTTATTTTATTTATTGTAAACTCTTTCACATGACCAGATAGTGCCTACAAACTTTACTTTTTCAAAAAATTCATCCCAGCCTTCGGGATAGGGACCTTCCGTCCCATGGGAAAAAATAAAAATTCCATCACACGTGTAGATGGCTTCCATAAATATAGCTGAGGGAGAGCGCTCGGGGATAAATTGCGTACCATTAACAATCACAATGAAATTAGCCTTAGTCTCAGAATCCTCGTATAAAGAGACTACCATGTAGTGGGGGTTTGGATGCTCGGCGCGATGATTTTTAATCCACTCTATATTTCTTAGCGGATCTTTTACTCCACATGCTGTTATATCGTGGTTTTCATAAATCTCATATTGAGGCCTCTTTTCACACCCTGACACAAAAAATAGCGTGAAGAGGAAGAACGGGAAAATAACACTTAATAAAACCGACCTTGTCTTCATATTCTTTTAGTACTGAACTGTAATTCTACCCTCCAAAGATGGGGTGTAGGTAATCATTAACTTTGAAAACACATAGGCACCCCTGCTGAAAATCAATATATACTCTTTATTGGAAGTTAAGGGACCTACCGTATATTCCAAATCATAATCACAAATACAATCACATATTGGATTTACTTCGCTCTCCACAATAGTAATGATGTTGTCCTTCATAGAAACATCTGCTTGAATAGTGTCGGGACAGCAGTTGAACAGGGCATTGATATGCTTAATATGGAGATAGCCTCCGGCTACTGCTTTATATTCGACATACTCTTCGCCGTGATATGAGGCCAAAAGGCTTTTAGTTTCTTTACATCCTTGATATGAAAAGTCTTTAATCCGGAGACTTTCATTCGATGTCTCTTTGTCGCAGCCCACTCCTCCCATCAGAAAACACAGAGCAAGCATTGTAATTAAAACCGTTTTCGTTTTCATGATTTACAGTACACTGAGATTTTTTAATATAATAACTTCCGTCTAATTATATATACGCATTGACTCACGAAATACTTACATCACCGAGTAAAAATTGTGCGACAAAAGATCTTATATCGTATAGATGCAAAAATTAGCCCAAACGCTGCATACGATGAAATTAATCTTCTTAATCCCAATTGGTTGCATTATCTGAAAGTTTCCTTACAAAGATAACTCTTTTAAACGAAAAAAGAGCGATTGTGATGTGACCCCCAAAAGTTGGA
>DBQO01000040.1 GCA_002305275.1 Bacteroidales bacterium UBA1392
GGTAAGTGGTCTTGATTTTTATTGCAACTGGCGTAAAAAATGAAGTTTTTTATATAAGTTTGTGGGTTTATTACAAGTCTTTACACAAAGAATATCATGTTGAACCATTCATATTGTTCTGACAAATATCAGTACACGATGGGCAAATCATACTACGACAGTGGTATGAAGGATACCATCGGTATATTCAACCTCTTTTACAGAACCGCTCCCGACAACAACAACTGGGCTGTGGTCAGCGGTATCAGCGAAGCGCTTGAGATGATTGCGGGATTAGGCTCCGAGAATGAATCTTTTTTTGAGAAATTTCTCCCCGGAGATGAGTATGCGGAGTTCCGCTCCTATCTGGCAGGAATGAAATTTACCGGTCAGGTATATGCAATGAAAGAGGGTGAAATAGCATTTCCAAAACAACCGATAATTACTGTTGTAGGCCCCATTATTGAGGCACAAGTACTCGAAACGCCACTACTCTGCATAATGAACCACCAGATGGCAGTGGCAACGAAAGCTTCGCGTGTCACACGCAGTACTCCAAAACCCGTCAGCGAATTTGGCTCACGCAGGGCACACGGCCCTTGGGCTGCACAGTACGGGGCGAAGGCGGCCATCATAGGCGGATGCCAAAGCAGTTCCAATATTCTCGCCGGCATTAAATGCGGATTTGAGTCATCCGGTACGATGGCTCATAGCTTCACCACATCGTTTGGTTGCTCCATTGAAGGTGAATACAAGGCCTTCGATACCTATATCAAAACGCATCAAGGTGAACCGCTAATACTGCTGATAGATACCTTTGATACCCTAAAATGCGGCCTGAAAAATGCCATAAAGGCATTTAAGACCAACGGCATCGATGACTCTTATGCTCAGGGTTACGGGGTGCGCCTCGACAGCGGAGACTTGACCTATCTATCTCAAAAGTCCCGTGAAGCTCTTGATAAGGCGGGACTCAAGAAATGCAAAATCTTCGCAACCAACTCCCTCGACGAATACATCATATCTGACCTTGAGAAACAAAATGCCCGCATAGATATATATGGCGTGGGTGATGCTATCGCCACCTCAAAGCATAATCCCTGCTTCGGCAATGTATACAAACTGGTGCAGATTGGAGATGAACCGGTACTCAAGCGCTCGGAAGAGAAGATAAAGCTCATAAACCCCGGCTTTCAGATTACTTACCGTATTCTTCAAAAGGGACGCTTCGAGGCCGATGTAACCTGTCTAAGAGGAGACTCCTTTGCCAGAATAATAGAAGCAGGAGAAGAGCTTACAATTGTGGACGAGATGGATGTAACCAAGTTTACCACTTTCCCTGCCGGTTCGTACACTTTCCGTAAACTACAGGAACTTGCATTTGACAATGGAGAAATCATCCCGGACACTCGCACCATTCATCAAAAGAGAGATTACTATAAGGCAAATCTCGCCTGTTTTGACGAGACGCAGACCCGTATCCTAAATCCTCACTTCTATAAAGTGGATATATCCGATGACCTCTATGACCTTAAAATGAAGCTCATAAACAGGATTATCCTACAGATCAATGCAATGGAGGAGATGGAGGACACCAGCGGCATAAAGAGATGTACCCACGTTGTGGTAGATATGCTGTACGACTTTATTGACGGTTCTCTGGCTTGTACCAACGCCGAAAAAGCAGTAGAGGAGAGTGTAAAATATATCAATGCACATCCCGGCCAAAAGGTGCTATACGTGCTGGACAATCATCCTATAAACCATTGTTCCTTTAAAGAGAATGGTGGAATCTGGCCTGTACACTGCGTACAAAAGACACGCGGAGGAGATATACATGCCAAATTTTACCGTATAGAAAATGAATCCAACAGACCCTCCAGAGAAAACAAGTTTTATAAGGGCTGCAATCCCCGAAAAGAGCAATACTCAGGATTTGAGGGACGTGACAGAGAAGGCATAGAACTTAATTCCCGTCTCAGCAAGGATGTAGTAATAAGCGGTATCGCTACCGAGTATTGCATACGTGAGACCTGTTTTGATCTGATTAAATCCGGACACAATGTTTTCCTGCTGGAAAAGGCCCTTGCCTACATTGATGAGAAGGGACACCAGAAAACCTTAAGGGAACTGGCCAAAATAGGGGTAAAAATCATTTAACATAACCATGAACTACATAGGAATAGATCTCGGCGGCACCAAGGTAGCAGGAGCCATTTTCAACGGAGATGGAGAGATACTCCTCCAAAAAAATGCATTCCTCGGGGATAGAAGCGGTGCTGAAGTGGGTGCACTTGTGTGTGGCCTATGCAGGTATCTCTGCGACGAGGGTGGCATATCTCAAGGAGCTCCTTTGAGCATCGGTGTCTGCATTCCCGGTATATCCTACTCAGATACAGGGTGCGTTTGGGCCCCCAATATTCCCGGATGGGAAAACTATCCATTGCGAGACGAATTACTTGGAGTTGTACCACAGGCTACAGTAACCATCGAGAGCGACCGTACCTGTTACATTCTGGGCGAAGTTCAAATGGGTAGTGCCAAGGGATGTCGCAACGCAGTTTTTATCGCTGTCGGCACAGGTATAGGAGCCGGCATTCTGATTGACAACCGTGTGCTTCACGGTCATTCGGACATAGTCGGAGCTATCGGATGGCTAGCTCTCAAGCCCCCCTACACAGATGAATATGACGAATGTGGCTGTTTTGAGACACACTGCTCCGGAGAGGGAATGGCCAAACAAGCACGCCGTTTTCTGGAAGAAGATAAAAAGTATAGCGGACAGCTTCGCAATTATCGACCCGAAGATATTACCTCCTATCACGTTTTTGAGGCATACGATAGTGGAGATCCTCTTGCAAAAAGGGTCATAGAGGAGGCAATTGAAATGTGGGGAATGGCCACGGCAAATCTTATCAGTATATTCAACCCCGAGAAGGTAATTTTCGGTGGAGGCGTGTTTGGGCCTGCGGTGAAGTTTATCCCCCGTATCCGCATAGAAGCGGAAAAATGGGCCCAACCGATAAGTATGAAACAGGTTGAAATCACATCAACAGCGCTACCCAAGCTTGCCGGACTCTACGGAGCCGGAGCGGTAGCCATAAAATATGCAAAATAACGGACTATGGCACAAAAGACTAACGTCAAAGTAGTGATTGCCGCACAAATCGGCATTTTCTTTTTCGGAGTAGTATTCTTTGTACTGGGGACAATCCTCAATGCACTGGGACTTACTCCTGCTCAGAGCTCGACTCTGGCCAGCTCGCTCCCCCTCGGGGTGCTTCTTGGTTCGCTGGTATTCGGCCCAATCATAGATAGGTACGGCTATAAGATCCTTCTGGTTATCGCGGCGGCAATGGGGGTTGTGGGTCTTGAGATACTTGCATTTACCAACTCCTTCGTAGCAATGGTGGCTGCCATACTCCTTATAGGTACCTGCGGAGGAATGCTTAACGGCTCCACAAGCGCCCTGATTTCCGACTCTTCCGAAGGTAAGGCCAGGACATCCAACCTATTTGTACTGGGTCTGGTCTATTGTATAGGAGCCATAGTCATCACCCTGATAATGACACTCCTCTATGATGTTGTTGACTATCACAAGGTTCTTATGGTAATGGGATTTTTCATGGCTGCTGCAATGCTCTATTTTATCGTGATAAAATTCCCCGAGGCAAAGTGTAAACAAGGTATGGCATTTAAAAATGTAATCGGAATGATCAAGGAGCCAACTCTCCTTATTTTCAGTTTCGCTCTTGCATTCCAAAGCGGACTTGAGGCAATTGCGGCGACCTGGACCTCCAAATATCTTGCAGATGCAGGATATGTAGGTAAAATGGCACTTGTGGCATCGATTTTCATCCCTGTAGGACTTGCAATCAGCAGGGGATCCTTGATTGGCATCTCCAAAAAGGTCTCCAGCAGGACAATCGTGCTTGTGAGTATGGCAATAGCTGTTGCAGGCATCCTTGCTCTCTTTAGTGCCGAGAGTACCATCATGGCCATCATAGGGACAACACTTATCGGTATGGGTCTTGCAGCCACATTTCCTGCCACATTTGGCATACTCGGAGAGAAGTACAGTGAGATGTCGGGCACGGCATTCAGTTTTGCACTCACCATAGCACTTATAGGTAACACACTGCTCAATAAACTTGTAGGAACACTGGGCACCGGCTCACTTCCTTACGTCATGCTTGGATCCATAGTATTGCTTGTGGTATTATTCTTGATAGGATACTCCACCATTAAGCCTGAAGGGGTGACAAAACAGTAATTATTGATTTATAAATGCCTTCGGTAGCCAGTAAAAGAATTGTAATAGTACTGCTTGTAGTATTGTCCATAGTCGTCATCTCCTATGGACGCAGCCGTTATACCATTACTGTCGGTCGAAATACAATTCCCGCTTTTCGGGACACTGTTCCTGTTCTTCAGGATACAATTCCTGCCGTAAGAGATAGTGCCTCACTCTCTACAAAATTTCCCTCTACCGATACAATTACAGCCAAATCCGATACCCTTACCTACCCCTACGGCATTATGGAGATAGATACGGTGGATTTTTGGAAGCACATAGACACTCTCTCCATCCCCTATCTCGACTCCACTTATACTGCTTACTTCGATTCACTGGCTATCCATCTTCCGGATGCCAAAGATATCAAACGGGCTGAACGAAGAATTGCCAGAGAGTACCGCGACAGCGTCAGACTGGCGACACCCCGTATTTTGGATAGCTATGTCATACCTGATTCGCTTCACTACCGACGTATGCTGACCTGGACCCACGACCAGGATTTCAATGACATTACCCTTACTGAAATAGACACATCCTTCCAGTACAGGTTCAACGACTATCCCTTCCTGCTCAATGATCTCAATGGCACATATCTGGGCACCATCGGCTCTGCAATGCAGTATCACAACTATTTCAAACGTGAAAAGCTGGATGTGTTTCCACAATTCGAGCCATATCTGGGATATTTCCACACACCGGAAAATATGCCACAATACAACACCAAATCAGCATATACGGAACTTGCCTTCTGGGGTACTCCCTTCGCGACTCAGCAGCTTGAGGAGTCCTGTGTCAAAATACTGACTACCCAGAATATCACACCTGCGCTCAACCTCTCCTTCGTCTACAGACAGTATGGATCTAAAGGTATGCTAAAGAACGAGGCTACCAACAACCGTTCATACGCCATAGGGATAAATTACCTCGGCAAAAAATACCTTCTCAATGCCGGCTTCATAAGCCAGGCGGTAATCCGTTCCGAAAACGGCGGACTGCAAAACTCTTTCTGGATAAGAGACACTATTGTTGACTCAAAATCCATTGAAGTCAATCTTCAGGATGCCGACAATCTGCTAAAACGAAGAACCGCATATCTCACACATACTTACACTATCCCGATGAATTTCTTCCGTAAAAAGGACTCACTGGCGGTAGGAGAAGGTACAGTTGCATATATAGGACATAGTGCCGAGTATTCGAGATATGGTAAGGTCTATACTGATAAAATTGCGGAAAATGAGATACACGGTCGCAATTTCTATTTCAACCAGTTCCATCTAAACAATACATCCAGCAGAGACTCACTCGGAACGGAACGGTTTGAAAACAAAGCATTCATACGTATACAGCCCTTTGCTCACGACGCCGTCATATCTAAAATCGATGGTGGCATAGGATACCAAATGCTCTCCATCTACAGTTTCGATCCTTCACACTATCTTAGTGGAGGCGTCAACGAGCATCATAACAACTTATACCTTTATGCAGGAGCCTCCGGACAATATAGAAAATATCTCTCCTGGAATGCCAACGGCAAATATACTTTCGCAGGGTATAATCTGAATGACCTCGACATTGGAGGGAAAATTAAATTATCATTCTACCCTATTGATGATGGCATACATCTTTCGGGCAGTCTGCGTACAACACTGAAAGAGCCTCATCTTTTTCATCAGAAGATCTATACCAACCACCACAAATGGCATAATGACTTTAGCAAAATATCTGAAAGCAGGGTTGATGTAACTCTCGATATCCCAAAATGGCAGACACACGCCAGGTTTGATTATGCACTGGTGAGTGGACTTATCTATTATGACACTCTTTCAATAATCAGACAAATAGAGAAGCCGGTCAGCATTATTTCTGCTTCTTTAGAACAAAATGTCAGACTTTGGATACTCCATCTGGACAATCGTGCCCTGTTCCAGATGGCATCTGACGGGGATGCACTTCCTTTACCTAAGTTTTCCCTAAATCTCAAATATTATATAGAATTCAATGTGGTCAAGGATGTAATGAGAATGCAGTTAGGTCTCAACGCCCTGTTCCACACCAAATATTATGTTCAATCGTACAGTCCCGACCTCGGAGTATTCCACAACCAAAAAAAGGAACTCATAGGAGGTACCCCATATTTCGACGCATTTGTCAATGCGCAGTGGAAAAACGTAACCGTATTTGTAAAGTACACCAACACATTCAAAGGGTGGCCTCAGGCAGATTATTTTTCCGCCTACAACTACTTAAGGCCTGAAAGGGGCTTCAAATTTGGCATCTGGTGGCCATTCTACATCAGATAAATGCATGATTAAAAAAGATGTTTACTTCATAGGGAAAGGTATACTGCTCCTGCTGATAGTGATCGCTCTAAGACTCATAGCTCCGGAACATCGAGTAAGACGCAATACTTATCACATATATCGCAAGGATACTCTTGTGTTCACTATCTTACCTGACCGCAAAAGCCGTCAGGGAGGATTTAATCGTGAATTGATCGAGAGATTTGCAGAATACAATGGCTCTGAGTCTCTTATAATACCCCCTGTCGGAGGAGAACCGGATTGGAAAAATTTAATCGAAGGGAAGTATGATATGCTGGTTTTCAGTCTGAACGATTCAATTCCCGAGCAATATGCTTCAAAGGTGCTTGTGACTAGAGAAACCGGCGGCAAAGATGCCTGTGCAGTAAAAGTCGGCAATAAACGGCTGCTGAACAGTTTTAATTTTTGGCTTTCCGATTTCAAGTCGGATGATACCTATAGGCAGATGGTCTTTAGATTTTTCAGGTCATACCGTGTGAGTGCCATGCCGCAAGGATTTGATCACACGAGTGCCATTTCTCCCTACGACTACATAATCAAGAAATACAGTAACTACATCAATGCAGACTGGAGGCTTATCAGCGCAATTATTTACGAAGAATCGCGTTTTGTCCACTCTTCCTCATCGACACAGAATGCACGTGGTCTGATGCAGATCAAAGAGTCCACCGCAGCCCTTTACGGTGTAGAGGATATTCTTGATCCCGAACTCAATATAAAAGCGGGGACGCTCCACTTCGACTACCTTTTCAATCTTTACAGAAAAGAGGGCTTGGACTCGGCTAATGTGATAAAATTTGCTCTCGCATCCTACAACGCGGGTACCGGACGCATCAAACAATGTCGTGAGCACGCTGCATCAGTAGGATTGGACCCAAATAATTGGGAAGAAGTTGTGAAGGGTTTCGACTCAATGCCCGATTTCAAAGGGACGCAGACGACAAAGTATGTGAAAAATGTCATAGACCTCTTCGAACGCTACAAACAAGTGGTTGAATAGTCTGTAGTGGAGAGTGTGTAGTCTGTAGTGGAGAGTGTGTAGTGTGTAGTGTGGAGTGTGTAGTGGGTAGTTTTGCGGGGTGCGAGGTTTTTGTCCCCGCCCTCATGTTTTAGAATTCCCATTTTATTTAGTTTTGCCAAATCACGTTCAACGGTGCGTTGACTGACCGACAATATCTCCGACATACGGCGACCGCTTATTGACGGAAATTCCTTTACCAAATCAAGGATTATCTGCTGACGCTCAGTTAGTTTCCTCTCCGACACATCTCCGACAATATCTCCGACATTGAAATCGTTGATACAAGCAAAAATTATGGCTTTACTCATTTTCCATAAGTTTACTCAATTCTTCTTGCAATATTTTTTTATCAGGCAAATAGAGTTGGTAATGACTCCAACTCAAAAGGTGAGACATTGTTTCACTTTTTGGAAAGCATAAATAAAACTTGCGAATGTAGATAATATTGCTTCTCCCGCACCCTTTTCCTCAAACAGGGTGGCGCACTCAATGCAGACGGCACCATCAACGCCTCACCCGAAGCCACCATCACCCTCCACCTCCTCGACACAGACGGCAAACAAATCCCCGACATGACCCGCACCTTCACCAGGCCGGTGAAGTAGTTGGCTTGGCCGTTGGCCGTTGGCTGTTGGCCGTTGGCTATTGGCTCATACGAGTAAGCGACTAGTAATTATTTATGAACGAAAAGTGCGTTTAACATCGCTACATTGCAGATTTTTGCTCTGCACGAGTTAGAATAACGGAGTAACAACGAGTAAACTTTAAACTAATTCAAATTACTTCACTTCTTCAATTGCCATTCTTTATTTTGATTAAGGCATATTTTCCCATCTCTTTTGAGTTTTGCCAGAAGATTTTCTACCTTATAAATACGAAGTTTTTTATTCTTTGAAAATAAAGTTTTATCTTTACCTTTGAAAAAACAGCAAAATTTCAAAGGTGTTATGAGCAACGAACATTCAATTACAGAAAATATAACCCTTAAAGAGCGAATAGAAGCATTACCTGAAGATAGCGTATTGTTTCGCTCCGATTTTCCCGAGTACCACTCCGAGTTTGTAGGAAGCACTTTGTCGGAACTGACAAGAAACGGAGTCTTATACAAGATTGCTCAAGGAATATACGTAAAGCCGAGAAAGAGCAGGTTTGGTTTGGTATTACCATCAGTAGAAAAAGTTGTCCGGGCGATTGCCGCTCGCGATAAGGCAGAAGTGTTGCCATCAGGACTGACCGCTTTGAATGCATTGGGACTCTCGACCCAAGTCCCAATGAACTACACATACCTGACCACAGGCAGTGAGCGAACTATAAAATTAAATAATGGTCAGGTAATACTTAGACGTGGTGTACCCAAGAATTTCTGTTATAAAACACCTCTTATTGCTTTATTGGTACAGGCCCTCAGGACACTAAAGCAAGAAAATATCGGCAACGAAGAATTGCGAATAATTCGTGAACTGATATCCAAAGAGCCTGATAAAGAAAATCTTGCCAGAGACGTTGACATGATGCCTGTTTGGATGAAAAGAATTGTTAAACCGATGTTGAATAGTTAAAAAAGAGACCGACTAAAATGCTTTTTAGTCGGCCCCATATCCTGCTCTTTTAATCTTTTCTTGAAAATCTATCCTGATTTAAAAAATATATGTGGCTTCTAACTTATGTTGATTATTGTTCTTGATCTTTAGATTTGTTGGCAAGGTCTTTTTTTATTACCCACTTACCGGTAACAAAGAGAGCTACTACGGAGACCATTGTTACGCCAAGTAAAATAGCAGCAAATTCTTTCATTTCAAGGTGTTTGGCAAAGAAAACAGCAATTGCAACAAAAACAAAAACCAAAATAAAACCAAATATCTGACCTCTCTTGCTTTGATCAACTTGTCCTCCGATAGCCTTTGTTTCGAGTGCCATTCTGTGCTCCTGCTGTTTCTCAGCCATCTTTAGTATTCTGTCTGCTGCTCCAGGTTGGATTTTCTCATAGTGTTCAAGTGCTTCCGGTGATGGAATAGGGCCTGAATACATTTCTTCGCGAATAATCATCAGAGCTTCCCTTACTTCTTCTTTCCTATCTTCCGGAACTGCATCAAGAATTACTTTAAGAGGGCTTTCGTTGTCATTACAGTCTTCTGTCTTAGCTACGACTTCTTTGATTGCCTCTTCCATAACGATTTGATTTATAAGATCTCAAAACTGAAGAAATGTCCTTGCCAATAACTCCAAAGTCAGATTCAATGGCAGTCCTGTCTGCTTGCTTTGCTGAGCGAGAGCCATTAAAAGTATAATATGGAGCAAATATGCTCAAAATACTTCCCATGCCCGTGAGGAATGACCCCTTTGAGAAAAGATAATCTGTTCTATAAAATGACTTTTTCATTGTTGTGCTTTTTTGTATTGCAAATATACAAATTTCATGCAAAACAACAATGGGGATAACTAAAAAGTAAAACCGACCTTATCAAACGCTTACCTTTTTCCTGATTTAAGTGTAAACCTATTTCAGGACATGACACCCGCACTCTGCACCGCGCACCACGTACCCTGCACCCCGAAACCTGCACCGCATACCTTGCACCCGCAACTACACACTACACACTTCCAACTCGCAACTATTCTTTGCTCCATCAATTATTTTTCTTACTTTCGCAAAGTGTAATAACAGAGCGGTTCCGGGCTTGTGTTGTTCGGTCGGCCGGAGCGGGGGTAGCGTTTGTCTGCGTTCACAGCCCGATTTCCGGAAAAGGAAACGCACGGAAGAAGGCAGTGCAAAGGCGGGGAATGGAAAGCGCGCTGTAGTATGCTTGATAGGGATATCAAGGCAAGTCAGCGTGGCTGCCGCCTGAGGACGGGCACAGCAGCAAACCTTCTTCAAATGGTTGCGTAACTCCTCATCCGTTTCGGATCACACGAAGCGAGGAATAGCTCAAAAGGTAGGGACAGGTTCAAAGAACCAGAGATTGGCTCACGAAACAAGGTCTGTTCATAAAGCAGAAACCGGCTTAATGGCAAGGACTGTTTACGGACTGAGAGACGTTTCACGAATCAGGAACCAACTAAAATAGCAAGGGTCTGTTCGAGAAGCAATGACTGGTGCAAAACGCAAGAATCGGCACAAAAAGCAAGAAGCGTTTACAAGCCAGAGACCCGCTCACGAGCCAAGGCCCGGTTCACAAAGCAAAGAATCTGTTCCAAGAGTTGTTAAAATTATGGGTTGAAAGGTAATCAATTTCGTTAAAAGGTGTTTTCGCAAAGCTAAACTCAAAACACTCCTATATCTGTCAAGTTTCTTTGGG
>DBQO01000018.1 GCA_002305275.1 Bacteroidales bacterium UBA1392
GGTAAGTGGTCTTGATTTTTATTGTAACTGGCGTAAAAAATGAATTTTTTTATGTAAGTTTGACTCCATAATTTTGATTATCATATTATGGAGCAACAATATTTTGCAAGGCGCAATCATGCCATAGATCTTCTTAGGGCGATGATTATGGTGCTTATGGTCTTTGTCAACGACCTGTGGCGCATTTCCTCTTATCCGCGTTGGCTGGGACATGCTGCTGTAGGAGAAGACTTCCTCGGTCTTTCCGACATAGTTTTCCCCTGTTTCCTTTTTGTGGTAGGAATGTCCATTCCCTATGCGCTTGAGGGACGGTATGCAAAGGGGAAGGGTACTAGAAGTACTCTTAGGCACATACTTACTAGGTCTCTCGCATTGATGGTAATGGGAGTTTTCCTTGTGAATACCGAGAGCGGAATCTCTCCTGACGCCTTTATGACCAATACAGTTTACAAACTCTTCTTGCTTGTGGCCTTCTTCCTTATATGGAACTACAAGACTTTTAAGGTGCTTCAGATTGCCGGAGTTGTATTGCTGTTTTTCCTTGCTTTTATCTTCAAAGATCCCTCGGGAGGTTACCTGAGTGCACGCTGGTGGGGTATCCTGGGGCTGATAGGGTGGAGCTATCTCTTCTGTGCTGTGACCTACATTTTCACGAGGGCGCGTCTTAAATATATAGTGGCCGTCTGGGTTGCTTTACTGCTGGTCAATATACTCCTCACTCCACTTCGCGAGGGGGTATCCGCTTCAGATAGCGGACTGTTGTTCGGGCTGCCGAAAATAAATATACTTAGCGACTTCGCTGACGCACTACACGTAGGTAACGGTCACACACAACTTTTGACAATGGGCGGAGTGATGCTCTCGGTCATCTCGATGAAGATGGATAGGATGAAAGTCTCCACGAAGGCTCTGGCAGCCGCAGGAGCGGTTATAGTGCTGTTGCTGGCAACCTGGCTCGCCCGTCAGTTGTGGATTATGGATAAGATCGCTGGCACCCTCCCTTGGGTACTCGTTTCTTCAGCTATTGCAGTAGGTATGTATGCTATTCTCAGTTGGCTTGTATCCATAAGGAGGGCCGGGTGGCTCAATTTCCTAAAGCCAGCCGGCACCGCCACCCTCACCTGTTATCTGATGCCTCACTTGATTTATAGTCTTATGACAATCTTAGGCCTTTCAACCCCTGAGTGGATGAATGATGGGATATTGGGCATAATAAATTGTATCTGCTTTTCGCTGCTCTGTCTCTTTATGACCTGGATTTTGGGTCAAATGGGCTTGAAGTTGAAGATTTGATTTGCTGATGGCTTTGCAAGCGTGACCCTTGAAATAGATAGTTTATTCGCTATTAGTCTTATTGCAAACAGAGGTCAGCCTTTTGTCAATGCATTGCATTGCTATTTCATTATTTCCCAGAAACCACCTTTATCAGGACCGACACGGCGTATATACTTATTACGCATAGCCTCAATATTTCGCCAAACGGTGGAAGGGTGTAAATTTAGAATTTTCCCTATATCAACCTTTGAAATATAAGGGTTTTCTGCCATAAGTCGCAAAATAGAAGCACGACTCTCTGATAAATTTTCTCCTCGAAACCTTGCATTCTCAATTACTTTTTCTGCAACCATTTTTCGTCTTTCAACCACATTGTCAGACACCATATTATCATGTTCAGTTCGGATCAGTTCGGTTTCAGTTCGGATCAGTTCGGTTTCAGTTCGGATCAGTTCGGTTTCAGTTCGGTTATTTACATCTATAAGATCTTTTGCTTTGGGAATAGTAATCTTTAATATGAAATCGTCAAGACGGAAAGAGGGAGCAGAAGCACCATTTAATTCCAATTCGCGATATATGCGGTCAATACCTTCGCCATATTCCTTTACATAGCGGTAGGCTTTAAGAAACTGAGCAATATTGGGATTGCGGGAGAAATGAGTATTTCGAATATTTGAAGGCTTTACCAATCCCGGCAATCTTCCAGGAGACTCAAAGACAATACGGTCGTCAAACATCTTAATCTGAATTTCAGTACCTTTTATGTTATAGGCTCTATGGCAGCACGCATTGACCGTCATTTCTTGCAATACAAACTTTGGATATTCCCTCATTGTAGCGAATTGTCCTTGTTGACCGAGAAATGAAGGTTCTGCCACTTGAGTTTCAAGATATTCAATTGTCTTTTGCACTTGATTTAAGATTGTTCCTTCAAAAACCACATCTTTTATAACATTCATTTCCGCACCAACTTTTTCCTCTATTCCATTATAACGAATAAAGCGAGTACGTGCACGAGGGAAGAACTGCTGTGGATATTTGCCGAATAAAAGGATGCAAGATACGCTCACTTGTTCCTCCCCTTTTGAGTTAGTGAAAACAAAATTATTGTTCTCTCTTAGGTATTCTATTGGAGACTTACTATATCCCAATAATTTTACATATTGTTTCACGGCAGCCATGTCAATGTCCTCAATAGTAGCTTCATAAACAGCAGTATCTTCAAAAGCTCGCTCGCCCTTATCGTACATAAGTTGCACGCGTTCATCAAATTTAAGTTTAAGGCTCTTGTAACCAACACGCATAAATGCTTCATCTGCCTGATTGGTATGTAAACTTGAACTGGCAGGAATATGCATAAGTAAAATACGATTCTCATTTCCATCCTTATCCGTACAAGGCAGATATGTATAAGTAACAGAGATTGAAGGAAAGCAGAAAGCAAATGGTACGTGTAGTAATTCATTCAATTTATCTGTATGCTGATCAACACCTTCTATCTTCCTTGTTTTATCGGATACACCAATGGCAATAATTCCACCATCAGCATTGGCAAAAGCTACAATTGGAATTGCCAAAGCTTTCGGTTCAATCTGAATACTCTTGCAATCAAACGTTTGATCCTCCTCGCGGGTTACTATTTCTTGTATTGTCATATTACGGATATTACAAAATGGAAATTTACTAAAAGTGTACTATTTAAGCAAAAATAGATAAATATTTGAACCCTTTGACAAAAAAATGAGGTGCTCGATTGAACACCTCATTTTTCATTAATACAGTTGGAATACTGCTTTATGGTCTCTTGCTATTTCTGTTCCTACTACAGCTCTTTTTTCCAGAGACCATGCAGGTTGCAATACTCATAAACGGCAATCGGTTTTCCCGAGCAAACGCAGAATTCCGCTTCAGGTTTGCCTTCGTGAGGCAGGTCAACACGTAATCCGCCATTTTCATTCTCTACATAGATAAAGGCGATGTGGTGTTCCGGCAACATAGGGTGAGCCACGCTGCCAACCTCTACTTTAATTGTGCAGTCATTCAATTTGGTTACTACAGGTACGTGCTTCTCACCACCAGCATCCTCAGTATGAGCAACCAGCAGCTCCATAGGTTTACCGCAGCATACAACAGGGACTCCTGAGTCTACAACTTTCTCTATGACATTGCCACACATTGGACATTTGTAAAATTTTACAGCCATAATCGTTTACATTTAAGTTATTAATTACATATATCAAAAGGTACAACACTCAAGTTCACGGGTTTCATGGGACAAGGTTTGTAACCTCCATATTGTCTAATATTATCACAACTTTTATGCCCTGATAGAAATGGTCACTAACATTTCCCGATCAATTCACTTGTTTAATCGCCCTAAACGGACATCTTTTAATACGCATCCCACAATTGATGCACAACTTGTAATCAATAATAGGATATCCGTCAACACCTTGAGAAATAGCCCCTTCAGGAGAGACAGAGACCAGCGGACAAGGTCGATAGCGAGGACATTTCTTTCTATCTACTACAAGCATAATCATCTTTATACAAATGTATCAAAATTTATTAATTATACAATAGAAAGTTCTAAATTATAAATATAAAAAATATTACATCTCTCAGCTGTGACCTTTTGACATATAAATTTGCCAAAACCATATTTTTTTACAAGTAGATTTTGTTATCTTTACAGGACTAAAATCTTCTATACCATGAAAAAGAATTTTAACAGTGTTGTCCGTCTGATGGCGGAGGCTGCCGGTTATCTGTGGGAGAAAGGATGGGCTGAACGTAACGGAGGTAATATCTCCTATAATGTTTCAGAGTTCAAGAAACTCTTTGAGGGTATTTCTCCGCTTTCGGTTGAATTGGATGGGGGAGTCTACGTACCTTCGCTTGCAGGTGCATTGCTGCTGGTGACAGGTACCGGAACGCGTATGCGCGACCTGGCCTCGGACCCCATGGCCAACATGGCAGTGATACGTATTTGTGACGATGGTCGCCACTATGTGATTTTGGCAGAGAAGCCTGTCAGGCCCACATCAGAACTCCCTTCGCATCTGGCTATACATGATTTTTTCGTTCAAAGCGGCTCCTCCTGCAGGGCAGTGGTACACACACATCCTACCGAACTGGTGGCGATGTCGCATCATGCACCATTCCTTGAAAAAGATGTACTGGGCACTCTTTTACGCAGTATGATCCCGGAGACCTATATCTTCTGTCCCAAAGGTCTGGGAATAGTGCCTTATGCGCTGCCCGGCTCGCAGAAGCTGGCAGCGAACACTCTGGAAGAGTTGCGTTCGCATGACGTGGTTCTATGGGAGAAGCATGGTGTACTCGCAGTGGGAAAGGACCCCGTTGAGGCATTTGACATGATTGATATTCTCAATAAGTCTGCACAAATCTATTTGAGAGCACGTGCGATGGGTTTTGTACCCGCCGGACTCACTCCGGAGCAGATGGAGGAACTCAAAAAGAACTTTATCCCATTCTAAGCGGCGACTATGCTTTGGGAGTTGTTTTGGACATTCTTTAAACTGGGTACCTTTACATTCGGTAGCGGCTACGCCATGATACCTATGATAGAAAGGGAAGTTGTCGACCGTAAGAAGTGGTTTGACAGGGAGGATTTCTATAATCAATTCACTCTTGCACAGTCGGCACCCGGACCTTTCGCGCTAAATACTGCCGTATTCGTCGGCTATAAGATGAAGGGATGGTGGGGTTCTTTGGTATCCGTAATAGGTGTTTCAATCTCTCCATTTGTGATCATTCTGCTTATCGCGGTTTATTTGAGTGGATTCAGCACGAATCCTATTGTTGAGGCAGCCTTTAAGGGTATAAGACCTGCGGTAATAGCAATGATAGCTGTCCCCTTTATCAATATGATGAAAGGTCTCAGATGGTATTTTATCGCATTGGCCATCGGTGTTGCCGTTGTGGTGTGGTTGACCGGTATTTCTCCGATATGGTTACTTCTGGCAGGAGCTGCTGTAGGTGTCTCGGTCGCGCTTAGCGGCAAAAAGGAAGGGGAGGTGAAGCAATGATCTATCTTCAACTCTTTTTATCCTATCTGAAAATAGGATTTTTCGGTTTTGGAGGCGGATATGCCATGATTTCGCTTATACAAAATGAGGTTGTGATACGCAACAACTGGCTCACATCCCTGGAACTTGCAGATATAGTAGCAATCTCACAAATGACTCCCGGCCCGATTGCAATCAACTGTGCTACTTATGTGGGTTATACCGTTACAGGAAATATATGGGGATCACTTCTTGCCACATTTGCCGTCTGTCTGCCGCCTCTCACCATAATGACGTTAATCACTATCTTTTATAGTCGGCTACACAATAACTACATTGTCAAAAGTACCCTCTCATGGATGAGACCCGTAATGACGGGAATGATCGGTGCCGCTGCTCTAATGTTTCTCAATAGGGATACATTTGTGGATTGGGTAAGCATAGTGATCTTTGCAGTAAGTTTCTTCGCAACCTGGAAAAAGTTCAATCCCATACTTCTATTGATAATGGCGGCAGTCGCGGGCATCATTATCTATTAGCCAAACGGCTCTTTTTTGCTTAAGTTTCGATAATTATCCTTACTTTTGCATTTTGTTTCAACCGTAAATATTGTTATAGATATGCAACTGATAGCAGATAGCGGCTCTACCAAAGTTGACTGGAGAGCGATTTCTAATAGCGGTGAGGTCAAATCAATTTCCACCGAAGGTATCAATCCCGTTTTCCTGGAAGATGAGCAAATAATAGCCATACTCAGGGAACACCTGCTCCCTGTCGTAGGGAAAGAGGTTACCGGAGAAAACGTGGAGAAGATCTGGTTTTACGGAGCCGGAGTAGTAGGAGGTGACATCCCTGATAAACTCGACAGATGCTTTAAAGCGGTATTCCCGGAGTCGGAGTCTTTCACGGCGTCTGATGTGTTGGCCGCAGCTCGTGCCCTTTGCGGACATGGCAGTGGCATTGCCTGCATTCTCGGTACAGGCTCCAACAGTTGTTTCTATGATGGAGAAGATATTGTGAAAAATGTGCGTGCAGGTGGTTTTATTCTCGGGGACGAGGCTTCAGGTGCCTACCTTGGTAAAAGACTGATTTCGGATTTCATTAAAGGTCTTCTTCCCGAACCTATTGAGCAGGAATTTGTCAAGAGATACAACCTGGACTATCCGGCCATTGTGCAGAAGGTCTATCGCGAGCAGTTGCCCAGTCGTTTCCTGGCTTCATTCTCGCCATTCATCTATGAATTCCGCAATCATCCCCATATTGCATCCCTGATCAGAAGCAGTTTTGAGGAATTCCTCAAGAGAAATATAATTCACTACGAATTCCGTAATTATCCCATAAATTTTGTGGGTTCCATTGCTTTCTACTACAAAGAGTTGCTGGAAAAGGCGGTTAATTCGGCCGGTATGAAGATGGGAAAGGTGCTCAAAAGCCCCATCGACGGGTTGATTCAATATCATAAAGAACAGTAATTGAGTAGAATAAGATATGAGAGTTACCGAGCAGGCATCACACTATGCCGATCTGGAAAAAATGCCGACACGTGAGTTGTTGGAAAATATGAACCGCGAGGACCATAAAGTACCTGAAGCAGTCGCTAAATGCATTCCTACTATTGAAAAATTGGTAGAGGGAATTGTGGAAAGAATCAAAAAGGGAGGCAAGGTCTTTTATCTTGGTGCGGGTACAAGCGGTCGCCTGGGTATCCTCGATGCCTCTGAAATTCCTCCAACCTATGGAGCTCCCGTTGACCTATTTATTGGTCTGATCGCCGGAGGCGATGCAGCTATACGTATAGCGGTGGAAGCGGCAGAAGATAGTTTTGAAGGAGGTTGGAAGGATATGCAGCCCTACGGAGTAACCATAAACGATACGGTAATAGGCATTGCTGCCTCCGGTACTACTCCCTATGTAATCGGTGCTATCCGTGAAGCCCGTAGCAGGGGTCTTCTGACGGCCTGCATAACCTGCAATCCCGGAGCTCCCGTATCGGAAGAGGCCGAGATCCCCATAGTGGCTGTCGTGGGGCCGGAGTTTGTGACAGGCAGTACCCGAATGAAAGCAGGTACCGCTCAAAAACTCATCCTAAATATGATTTCGACCTCCGTAATGATTCGTTTAGGTCATGTAAAAGGCAATAAGATGGTAGATATGCAGCTCACCAATGCGAAGTTGGTAGATCGCGGTACGAGGATGATTATGGATGAGGCGAAGCTGGATGATTACGAGTTTGCACAATCACTTCTTCTTAAACACGGTTCGGTTAGGAAGGCTGTTGATGCCTACCTTGCTACAAAACAGGGATAATGTATAAGAGCAACTATTCATCCAAGCTCCTGGACGATGCGGTAGAGCAGTTTGCCTCCCTCCCCGGTATAGGTCGCAAGAGTGCCTTAAGGCTGGCATTGCACCTGCTTAGACAGCCTCTGGAGAATGTTGAACGCTTTTCGGAATCCTTTATCTCCCTCAAAAGTCAGATACGTTACTGTCCGGTGTGCCGGATGATATCTGACGATGGTGTTTGCCCTTATTGCTCGGATAGCCGTCGCGACCGCTCCATCGTATGCGTGGTGGAGTCGCTTCGTGATGTCATCAGTATAGAAAACACAGGCTCTTATAACGGTCTTTATCATATTTTGGGAGGTATCATCTCTCCGATGGATGGTGTAGGACCGGGAGACCTGGCGATCGCTCCACTAATTGAGAGGATCCGTGAACATGACATAAAAGAAGTGGTGCTGGCTCTTAGTACAGGTATGGAGGGTGAGACCACTTCTTTTTATATATACAAACAGATATCTTCTTTGCCGGTAAAAGTTACCGCCATTGCCCGTGGAGTGGGATTTGGGGACGACCTGGAGTACACGGACGAGCTGACTCTGGGACGTTCCATAGAGGCCCGGCAGATTTTCAAACCCTAATTATTTTGGATTATTATGAGACACGAATTTCCTTTTGCGCTCTTTCTCGTGGCCTTTGCCGCATATACTTTACTGTTGTTTATCATCTCCTGGGTGACCGGCAGGAAAGCGGGCTCAAGTTCCTTTTTCTCCGGTGACAGAAGGGCTCCCTGGCCAATTGTGGCCTATGGTATGATTGGTGCCTCCATTTCAGGAGTTACATTCATTTCAGTTCCTGGCAATGTCTGGGTGCAGAACTTTTATTACATGCCACTGGTACTGGGTTTTGTAGTGGGTTTTATTGTAGTAGCGAGGGTTTTGCTTCCCCTTTATTATAAGATGAATCTTACCTCCATATATACCTACCTGGGGGATAGATTTGGTGACAGGTCTCATAAGACCGGTACTGTAGTCTTTATGATCTCTCGTGTTCTGGGAGCAGCATTGAGGATTTTTGTTGTAATCGTGGTCTTCTTCACCTTCATTCCTCGTAGCATGGTGGATGCAACTTCACCTCTGACGGTATTCATTCTCATAGCTGCCATTTTCCTGATCCTTCTCTATTTTTACACTTTTAAGGGTGGCGTAAAGACCATTATCTGGACCGATGTGTTGCAGACTACATTTATGTTGATTGCAGTCGGCATGACAATTTATTACATAGGCAAAAATATGGGTTTGACTTTCGGCCAGTTGTTCTCAAATTTGAGTGGTACCATCAATACCAATGCCGGTACGGTAGGTTACGGCAGGCCTTTCATATCCTGGTTTGACTGGGACTGGAGTCACGGAACGAATGCCGTAAAACAGTTCATATCCGGTATTTTTGTGACAATTGCAATGACAGGTCTGGATCAGGCTATGATGCAGAAAAATCTTGCTTGCAAGGATATCAAGGCAGCACAAAAGAATATGTACACAACATCCATCACAATTGCCGTAGTAAACTACTTCTTCGTGCTCATGGGTGCCCTGCTCTGTGTTTATGCCCAGCATCTGGGAGGTTTTGAGGCAATTGGAATCAGCAAAACGGACGAACTTTTTCCGGTAATTGCGAGTCAGTATTTTGGTATAGGAGCCGGTGTGTTTTTTCTTATCGGTCTGATCTCCGCATCCTACCCTAGTGCGGGAGCGGCTATGACATCACTAACAACCTCTTTTTGCGTAGATATTCTCAAATTTAACACCCGAACCGACCTTTCGGAGTCAAGAAAGGAGAAGGTACGCAAATTGGTACACGCGGGGGTGGGATTTGTCTTCCTTGTAATCATAGTCGTGCTCTATCTTGTAAGCAACGATGCCGTCATCAATCTTCTTTACAAACTTGCATCATATACTTACGGTCCTCTTTTGGGTCTCTTTTTCTTCGGTATTCTTACCAAATATAAGGTTCGTGACCGTGCAGTACCCTGGATTGCAATTGCGGCTCCTGTGATATGCTTTATAGTCAATACTTTGGGAAAGAAGTTCTTAGGATTTGATCTGGGCTTTACGCTTCTGATTGTCAATGGTCTGCTTACTTTCTTCGGAATGTGGCTTTTCAGAGTTAAAACAAGATAATTTTATTATATTTGTAAGATGGTCAGAATCTCAGCAATAAAATATCTCAATACAATTCCCTTCATCTATGGTCTGGAAAGTTCTCCCATCATGGATGAGATTGTAATGGATTTCTGCTCCCCCGCAGAGTCGGCTGAAAATCTGATTCATGATCGTAGTGACGTAGGCATTGTCCCAGTAGCGATAATCCCTTCGCTTCCTGATCCGCACGTCATCTCTGATTACTGTATAGGTGCCACGGATAATGTTGCAAGCGTACTGCTCTGTTCGGGTCTTCCTTTAAATGAGATAAGTCACATCAAGATGGATGGAGACTCCCGTACGTCACAACTTTTGACCAAGGTGCTTTGTCGCGATTACTGGAAAATATTTCCTGAATTTGTCCCGTTCAACTACGAATTGGAAGGAATAGATCCTGCCGGGAGTTATCTTTTGATAGGAGACAAAGCTCTGATTGAAGCAGAGCGTTTCAAATATACCTACGATCTTGCCCGTGAATGGATTGACTTCACCGGTAAACCATTCGTATTTGCCTGCTGGACGGCAAACAAGCCTCTTGGAGTGGAGTTTGTAAAAAAATTCAATGAGGCACTCCGTTATGGGATTGAAAATATCAGAGGTGCCATAAAAAAACATTGTTATCAGTTTCCTGAAGAGTACGCTGAAACCTATCTCAAGTCAAACATTTCGTTTGTACTTGATAGCGACAAGCGTGCCGGCCTTACTGAGTTTTGGAGGGTCGCTTTGGAGAAACTGAACCCCCGAGTCCATTGGTTATAGCCCCGTTTTGTTCACGGAAAATCCACCAGCCAAAAACTTGAGACAATGATTGGAATTTTTTACAAATCAAATGACCAGATAGCAACATCTGATAATACGGAAATCTTAAAGAGTATCCTCCAAAAAGATGTTCTCTGGATCGATCTTTTTGACCCATCCGGTGAGGAAAAACGTTCTGTGGAGCATTTTCTAAACACCAACCTGCAGAGCCGGGCGCAGGCGGAAGAGATTGAGAGTTCATCCCGCTATTCCGAGACTCAGGATAATATATTCATCAATACCGACTTTCTGATTCCGGGCCCTGAGAACTACAATATGGAGTCTGTGTCGTTCATCTTAACGGGTGATACCATCACCTCCATACGTCAGGTCCCTTTACGAAGTTTTACTGATATCCAGAGGCGGATAATGGCCAACCCTCGCATTTACCCTACGGGTTACCACATTTTGATAGGTATACTTGAAAACAGGATAGACCTCGATGCAGATATGATTGAGCTGATGTCGAAAGAGATTGCGCAGTATAGCAAAAGGGTGAGTCTGGGTGAAGATGTTGGGGAAGAATTCCTTTTGGATATTAACCAGTTGCAGGAAAATAACATGATGGTACGTGAGAATATCGTGGATAAACAGCGTATGCTCTCCAGTATTCTTAAAAGCGAAAAATCCCCCGATGGCATAACCAACAAACTGAATATTCTTCTTAAAGACGTCTCTTCGCTGATCAATCATACCAACTTCAGTTTTGAACGTCTCGAATATCTGCAAAATACCGTACTAGGTCTCATCAACCTTGAGCAGAACAAAATCATGAAAATTTTTACTTTGGTGTCGTTACTGCTTATGCCTCCTACTCTTATAGCGAGCATTTATGGTATGAATATCAAATTGCCGTTAATAGGCGGTCTTTGGGATATTTTACTTCTGGGAGGCCTGATGCTGACCGTGGTTTTTGTAGTACTCTTCATTTTCCGCCGCAGGCGGATGCTCTGAGAGGGTTAGTCTATGAGACCCCAACTCCATATTTCGCGCACAGCGGTAACCATAATGGTTTCATTGCTGATGCTAACTTTTTTAGGATGTAATTCCCCGGATACCCGAAGTGCCTACTGGCATGTACGTGACGGGCAGATATATCCTCCTGCTTCCATTGGTTCTGAGCCATATTACTTCATAGGAGCCAACTTCTGGTATGGAGTTATACTCGCTTCGGAAGGTGAGGGTGGTGACAGGGAGCGACTACACCGTGAATTGGATGCTCTCCAAGCTATTGGGGTGAATAATCTCCGGATATTGGTAGGCGCCGACGGCCCCGCCGGGACCCACTCCAAGGTGGAACCTACGCTGCAGAAGGCTCCGGGGGAGTATGATGAGAATTTACTCCGTGGATTGGACTATCTGATGGTGGAACTTGGTAGACGCAATATGTCAGCAGTGCTCTATCTCAACAATGCATGGGAGTGGAGCGGAGGCTTCGGACAGTACCTGATGTGGGCGGGCGAACCTCCCTATCCGATCCCGTTGATTGATGGGGGAAATGCCTATATGGAATATATGGTTCGCTTCCAGCGAAACGAAGAGGCAAAAGCTCTCTTCAGAGAGTATGTTAAGGATATAGTTTCACGTACCAATACCATCACCGGCCGCCCCTACAGTGAGGATCCTGCAATATTCTCATGGCAGATATGCAATGAACCGCGTCCCTTCTCCTCAGGCGAGAATGACAATCGTTCTCTCTTTGCCGAGTGGATCAAGGAGACTGCACAATTGATCAGGAGTATTGACCCCAATCACATGATTTCAACCGGCAGTGAGGGTAAATATGGTTGTGAAAGCGATATGGCTCTTGTAGAGCTGATTCATTCATATCCCGAGATCGACTATGTCAACATCCATATCTGGCCAACCAATTGGGGGTGGTCCAGTCGTATAAATCCTACAGAAGAGGATTTGGAGCGTTCCATCTCCAAATCACAAGAGTACGTTGATGAGCATCTGCCGATAGCATTGCGTCTTGGTAAGCCAATCATCATAGAGGAATTTGGTTATCCAAGGGATGGTTACAGCTTCTCAAAGGAGAGTACTACCGAGCATCGTGATGCCTATTATGAGTTCATTTTTGGACAGGTAGAACAATCACGTCTTTCGGGTGGAGTCATCGCAGGCTGCAATTTCTGGGGTTGGGGAGGCTTTGCAGAACCCTCACCGGATAGAGATTATTGGCAGAAAGGAGACCCCTATACGGCAGACCCCGCGCAGGAGCCGCAGGGTCTGTTTTCGCTATTCCACGGTGATTCCACGGTGGAAATCATCCGTAAATACTCTACAATTTAAAGGAGTCCTTGAGGCCGGTGGCTTTGTTGTAGCCCCCGTTTACGGGATCTTTGATAAAGTATCCCATACGTTCAAACTGGACTGCCATACCTGAGTCATCTTTAAGAAGGTCAGGTTCGGCAAATGCCTCTTTTACTATCAAAGAGTCGGGGTTGATGTAATCTCTGTAGTCCTTCCCTTCGGGAATGGACCCCATCTGCTCTTCGGTGAAAAGTTTGTCGAAAAGGTTGACCGTAATCTTTTCCGAATGGGTAACCGAAGCCCAGTGGATTGTCCCCTTAACGGAGCGCCATGGAGCTGCCCCCGGTTTGCTGGCAGGGTCGTAGGTGCAATGAATTTCAACTACTTCTCCGGCTTCGTTTTTAATGTAGTCCACACATTTTACGATATAGGAATACTTGAGGCGTACCTCACCGTCAGGTTTTAGGCGGTGGTACTTCTTTGGAGCCTCCTCCATAAAGTCTTCGCTTTCGATATACAATTCTTTCGTGAATGCTACCCTGCGTTTGGGACCGTCAGGATATTCCGGATTCAAGGGAGCTTCAAAATATTCCACTTTGCCTTCATCCCAATTGTCAATAACCAGTTTGATGGGGTTGATCACTGCCATATAGCGGTTGGAACGGCGATTGAGGTCATCCCTGAGGCACCACTCGAGAAGTGACAGATCTATGACGTTGTCACGTTTTGCTACCCCAACTTTATCAGCAAATAGACGGATGCTCTCAGGAGTGTAGCCTCTTCTACGGAGGCCGCATATTGTTGGCATGCGGGGGTCATCCCAACCCTCCACAATGTTGTTGCGAACCAGTTCGAGAAGTCTTCGCTTGCTCATTACGGTATAGGTGAGATTGAGGCGGGCAAATTCGTACTGGCGGGAAGGGAAAATCTCCAAGTTCTCGATAAACCAGTCGTAGAGAGGTCTGTGTACGTCAAATTCCAGAGTGCAAATGGAATGGGTTATTCTTTCTATGGAGTCACATTGACCATGTGCATAGTCATACATGGGATAGATGCACCACTGGTCTCCGGTGCGGTGATGTGATGCATGTATTATACGGTACATCAAAGGATCGCGCATAAGCATGTTTGGATGTGACATGTCAATTTTTGCACGAAGGACCTTGTCTCCTTCGGCATATTTGCCCTCCCTCATTTCTTGGAAAAGCCGGATGTTTTCCTCTACGGAGCGGTTGCGCCATGGGCTATCCACTCCAGGGGTACTGATTGTACCGCGGGTTGTGCGAATTTCTTCCTGTGTCTGGTCATCAACATAAGCGAGACCTTTTTTGATCAGGAGGATTGCCCATTGATAGAGTTGTTCGAAATAATCGGAAGCATAAAACTCGTTTGCCCATTCAAAACCAAGCCATTTGATATCCTCCTTTATGGAATCAACATACTCCACATCCTCCTTTACAGGGTTGGTATCGTCAAAACGGAGGTTTGTGCGTCCACCATATTTTAGAGCCAGTCCGAAGTTGAGGCATATGCTCTTGGCATGGCCAATATGAAGGTATCCGTTGGGTTCAGGCGGGAAGCGGGTAATAATTGATTTATGTTTACCGCTGGCCAGGTCAGCTTCGATGATCTCTTCAATAAAATTCAGGTTGCGCTCGGGCGCCTCATTTTTAACAATTTCTTCCATAGTGCCAATAAATATAGGGACGGTTGTCCTGTTAACCGACTTGCAAAAATAAGAAAAAAACGCTTACTTTGATATATTTTACACCACTTGTAGTATGACACGTTCAATGACAGGTTACGGCAAGGCGGAATGCCTGATATCAGAAGACAAATATTTGATCGAAATCCGCTCCCTAAATGGCAAGAATGCCGACATCACCCTGAAAACGCAGATAATACCTCGCGAGAAGGAGATTTCGGTGCGTAATTATCTCATACAGCGTCTCAACCGTGGCAACATAGATCTGTTTGTCAGTGTGGAGCAAAGTGGGGAGAATGCAGCCCGGTATATAAACGGCCAAATACTTTTGGGTTATTACAATCAATTATGTTCGATACTCGATGACAGCCCTATGGCAGATCTCGATAGGGAGGATTTGCTGCCGGCACTTCTAAAGATGCCGGATGTAGTGGAGTCCAAAGCCACGGAACTTGCGGAAGAGGATTGGGAAGAGCTTTTCAAGGCAATATGTGAGGCTGCCGATGCTCTTGATAATTTTCGCCTTAGGGAAGGGGAGGTATTGCGCGAAGATGTGCTCTCAAGAGTCTCCATTATTGAAGAGTGTTTGGATGAGGTCGAACAGTTTGAACAGGAGAGGATAGAGGCTATAAGGCAGCGCCTCCTCAGTCGTATTGAGGAAATATCGCTGCAACCTGATCAGGAGCGCCTGGAGCAGGAGATGGTCTTTTATATTGAAAAACTCGATATCAATGAGGAAAAGGTACGCCTCCGCCAGCATTGCAACTTTTTTAGGGCTACTCTAAAGGATGAGGAGTATCCCGGGCGCAAACTGGGATTCATCGCTCAGGAGATGGGACGCGAGATCAATACCATAGGCTCAAAGGCCAATCATGCCGGGATACAGAAGATTGTGGTGAAGATGAAAGATGAATTGGAAAAGATCAAAGAGCAGTCGCTTAATATTCTTTAAACTATTTTAAATATCATATTTTATAAAAAAACAACTGTTGTCATTATTTATAGCTACTTATTTACAATGAAAGAACTCTCTTTTTCAGAAGCGCTGTCGCTCTATTTAGATGCACCGTTGGAAGAGTTGCGGAGTATGGCTGATGCCGCAAGGTACAGCCATATCCCGCAAAAACGGGTAAGCTGGCAAATTGACCGCAATGTCAATATCACAAATGCCTGTATCAGCGGTTGCCGTTTCTGTAACTTTCATTGCAAACCGGTCGAAAAGGAGAAAATATTCATTACTACTATTGATCAGTACAGGAGCAAAATCGCTGAGATGCGTCGTCTTGGGGGTGATCAACTTCTGCTTCAAGGCGGTTTGCACCCCGAATTGGATATAGTTTATTATGAAAATTTATTTCGCGAACTCAAGAGTATGGAGCCTTCGCTTAAACTCAATGCTCTGGGGCCTCCTGAGATTGCTTTCATTTCCCGCATTAGCGGGATTAGCATCAAAGAGACGCTGCGTCGTCTACGGGAGGCGGGACTGGACACACTCCCCGGTGCGGGGGCTGAAATACTTTCGGATAGAGTCCGCAAGGTCATTTCTCCGGGTAAACCTACTGCGAAAGAGTGGTGCAGGGTGATGGAAGTTGCCCACAAAATGGGAATAGGCACTACTGCAACAATGGTATATGGCCATATGGAGAGCATGGAGGAGAGGATGGAACATCTCTTCACTATCCGGGATTTGCAGAGCCGCAGGCCTGAAGGCACTCCCGGATTCCGCGCTTTCATTAGCTGGCCTATGCAACTGAAAGGGACCCGGTTAGCTGTAATGATGGAGGAAAGAGGCTTGCAACTGCCACGTGTAGAGTATGGTTGGAGCGAAGAAGAGGAATTCCTCCGCACAATAGCAATTTCCAGGCTTGTCCTGCACAATATCAGCCATATCCAGGCCTCATGGCTCACCGTGGGTATGGAAACAGGCCTAAAGTCGCTCCATTACGGAGCGGATGACATGGGCTCGATAATGATTGAAGAAAACGTAGTCTCCGCAGCGGGCATATCCAATACCATAACTGCAGAAGAGATGGATCGGGCCATTCGTGAAGCAGGGTTTGAGCCCTGGCTTCGCCGACAAGATTATTCTCCTATCTATACTGACATACTGCGCAGCCAGTCAATCTCCTGATCCCATATTTCAGGCTCGGGAGTTTCAAGAATCAGGGGGATGTCGTTAAATCGGGCATCCCTCATTATTCTGATGAAGGTGCCTTTGCCGATAAACCCATTACCAAGAGTTTCGTGGCGATCAACCCTGGAACCAAGCGGTTTTTTTGCATCGTTGAGGTGCATTCCCTTGAGATATTGCAGACCTACAATCCTGTCCAGCTCTTCCATTACTTTGCCAAAAGTATCCTCGCCTCCTGCAAAAAGGTCACTTTCGTTCTCTCCGCTCCGTACGTCATAACCGGCTGCAAAAGAGTGGCAGGTATCGATGCAGACCCCTACTCTCGATTTATCTTCAACCTGAGAGATGATTTCGGCAAGATGCTCAAATTGGAAACCTACGTTTGAGCCTTGTCCGGCTGTATTTTCAATGACTGCACAGACACCTGATGTTTTGTCCAGAGCCATATTTATGGATTCTGCAACACGTCTCAGGCATTCGCTTAGGGAGATTTCGTTGAGGTGACTTCCCGGATGAAAATTGAGACGGTTGAGTCCGAGTTGTTCACAACGCTGCATCTCGTCAAGAAATGCCGCCCTTGATTTGCCCAGTCCTTCAGATGTCGGATGTCCCAGATTTATCAGATAACTGTCGTGGGGGAGTATTGAATCCGGAATAAAACCATGTTGGATGCAGTTTTCTTTAAAAAGTCGGATGCTCTGCTCTGAAAGCGGAGCGCTGACCCACTGACGCTGATTTTTTGTAAATAGGGCGAAAGCATTTGCCCCTATTGCAGCTGCATTGAGAGGAGCATTTTCCACTCCTCCGCTACTGCTGACATGTGCACCGATTAATTTCATTGTTCTTATTTTCAACTTATATTGGAATAATCTTTTATTTCTATTTTTAAATCTTGCAGGACTTTGGATAGGAGTGCATTCTCTCTACTCGACAGCAGAGGGTCATTATCCAAAATCTCCGAGGCCTCTCTGCGCGCATCTTCGAGCACGGCAGAGTCCCTGCCGAGGTTGGCAATGCGGAGGTTCAATGCAAGTCCGCTCTGTCTTGTACCCTCAAAATCGCCCGGTCCTCTCATTCTGAGGTCAGCTTCCGCAAGTTCAAATCCGTCTGTTGTCTGGCACATCATCTCTATCCTTTGGCGGGATTCGTTGCTTAGTTTGTAGCCGGTCATCAGTATGCAGTAAGATTTTTCTGCACCCCGTCCGACTCTGCCCCTGAGCTGGTGGAGCTGAGATAGTCCGAATCTTTCGGCACTTTCAATTACCATTACTGAAGCATTCGGCACATCCACTCCAACTTCTATGACAGAGGTGGAGACCAAGATATGGGCTTTTCCACTCACAAAAAGCTCCATATCAAAGGCTTTATTTTCCGGTTTCTGCTGACCGTGAACTACGGCAGTACGGTATTCTGGAGGAGGGAATGCCCGGACAATGGCCTCGTAGCCCTCTTCAAGGTTTTTGTAATCCATTTTCTCCGACTCCTTAATCAGAGGATAAACTACAAATACCTGGCGTCCCGATTTGATCTCACTCTTCATGAATTCGTGCAGACGGGGACGGGAATTTTCTCCCCAGTGGATAGTTTGGATCTGTTTTCTGCCCGGAGGCAGCTCATCTATCACCGATACGTCCAGATCCCCCCATAGAGTCATTGCAAGGGTCCTCGGGATAGGGGTTGCCGTCATTACCAATATGTGGGGCGGCATATTCGACTTTGTCCAGAGCCTCGACCTCTGTTCTACGCCGAAGCGGTGCTGTTCATCAATAACCGCCAATCCGAGGTTGAGAAATCGTACATTCTCTTCAATAAGCGCATGGGTGCCGAATATTATGTGAATGGAGCCATCTTCAAGTCCTGCGTGGATTGCACGGCGTTCTTTGGTCTTTGTGGAGCCTGTTAGGAGTGCGGTTTTGACTCCGCTATGCTCCAGGAATCTCAGGGTCCCATGATAATGTTGTGAAGCAAGTACCTCCGTTGGTGCCATTATGCAGGCTTGGTACCCATTGTCTACCGCCATCAGTGCACTGAATAGTGCCACGAGAGTTTTTCCGCTGCCCACGTCTCCCTGCAGGAGGCGATTCATCTGGCTTCCGGAAACCACATCAGCACGAATCTCTTTTATCACTCTCTTTTGAGCTCCTGTCAGAGAGAAGGGGAGGTGCTCATAAGTGGTGTTAAAAGCCTCTCCTATGTGGTTGAACAGGATTCCGGTGGAGCCTCGCATCCGTATGTTTTTCTGCTTGAGGAGCGTTAACTGTAGGTAGAAGAGCTCCTCAAACTTGAGCCTCTCTTTTGCTTTGTCGAGTATCTGAAGATCGGTAGGGAAATGTATGTTGACCAGCGCCTGACGCAATGATATGAAGCGTTTGCGTAGCAGCAGAGAGCGTGGAAGGGTCTCTTCAATGCTCTCAATCACCTGGTTAATGAGATTGTACTGGAGCTTGGCGAAGACCTTGTTGCCTATACCGGCACTTCGCAGCCTCTCAGTACTGGAATAGACACCAATAAGGGTTCCAACCATCGCGAGTTTATCCTCGGTGGCCGGGTCTATTTCAGGGTGAACCATATTATAGGTTTGGTTGAATATGGAGGGCTTTCCGAATACTATATATTCGGCTCCTATTTTGAGTCTGCCGGAGATCCATTTTATCCCCTGAAAGAAAACCAGTTCGATAGTACCCGTTCCATCGTACAGGTAAGCTATCAGACGTTTGGCACGCCCTTCGCCGACTGTGCGGATATCCCTGATGCTGCCTCTAAGCTGAATATAAGCACTGCTGCTGTCAATTTCCCTTATGGAATAAAATCTTGTACGGTCAATATATCTGAATGGAAAGGTATAGAGCATATCCCTAAAAGTGGAAATGCCCAACTCTTTTTGCAGCAACGCAGCCCTCTTAGGTCCGACACCCTGCAGGAACTTTATGTCACTTTCCAGAATATTGTTCACAACTGCAAATATACATTAATTATGCGTCAAATTTCCGTGCTTTTTAGTAACTTGCGGAAATTTTATAAACCTATGAGTAGAAAAATAGTAGTGGGGATTACCCAAGGAGACAGTAACGGCATCGGTTACGAGGTGATCATCAAAGCCCTTTCAGATGCAAGGATGCTCGACATGTGCATTCCCGTTGTATACGGTTGTTCACGCACTTTCGGTATGTACCGAAAACTTGTCCCGGAGACCGAACAGATTACTACAAATATAATCAACAGTGCTTCGGAAGCACGTCCAAAACATGTCAATATAGTCAATGCCGTGCCGGATTCATTGGCCGTAGATGTAGGTCAGCCTACAGTTGATGGAGCCAGAGCTGCCATTATAGCTCTTAAGGCTGCCGTAGCCGATGTAAAAGCAAATCTCCTTGACGCCATAGTCACAGCTCCCTTCAGCAAACACACGGTTGCGCAGACTGAGTTCGCGTTTCCCGGCCATACGGAGTACCTGATAAACGAATTTGGCGTTGAAGATGGTCTGATGTTTTTATGTGCCGACAACCTAAGGGTAGGAGTGGTTACCAACCATCTTCCTCTATCGAAGGTCAGCTCTGCAATTACAAAAGAGGTTCTTATGAGCAAGATCCGTCTTATGAACCACTCTCTCATAAGGGATTTTGGTATAGTGAGGCCGAAAATAGCTGTTCTGGGACTCAATCCCCATGCAGGTGACGGAGGTTCGCTGGGTACTGAGGAGATTGATACCATTATCCCTGCAATAAGGGAGTCAAATGTAGAGAATATACTTGCCTTCGGTCCCTATTCACCGGATGGATTTTTCGCAACTAATACGCAGTACAAATTCGATGCTGTTCTGGCTATGTACCATGACCAGGGACTCATCCCCTTCAAGGCGCTCGCATTCGATAAGGGAGTAAACTTTACGGCGGGGCTGCCGATTGTCAGAACATCCCCCGATCATGGTACGGCATTTGAAATTGCCGGTAAATCCATGGCAAATCCGGGACCGATGATTTCGGCAATATATACTGCCATAGATATCTGCAACAATCGGGACAACTATGATGAGATGAGTGCCAACCCTCTCGAAATAAAACATTTTGAGGGGCCTAAGCACGAACGCACGATATTGCCGGAATAACTGATGGCAAAAAGAGCTCCCATACAAATATATACGGATGGAGCCTGCAGAGGCAATCCCGGCCCAGGGGGATATGGTGTAGTGATGCGTTGCGGAAATTATGAGAAGGAATTTTCGGCGGGGTACCGCCTCACTACCAACAATCGTATGGAGCTATTAGCTGTCATTGTGGGTCTTGAGGCTATTAAGTGGTCGGATGCAGTAGTTACCGTATGGAGTGACTCTTCCTATGTGGTCAATGCCGTTGAGAATGGCCAGGTATTCAAATGGGAACAGAAAGGTTTCCAAAAAAAGGCCAATCCTGATCTCTGGATCCGTTTCCTGAAAGTTTATAGAGAGCACAAGGTGAGTTTTGTGTGGATTAAAGGCCACTCCGGGCATCCTGACAATGAACGTTGCGATTACCTTGCCGTCACAGCCTCTATGGGACCTGACCTGGCCGTGGACGAGGTCTATGAAGCATCGAAGGGTTCTGAATCTTTATTAATGCACATTTGATATTCCATCCAAAAGAGTTAAATTTGTAGATTATTAAATTTACTCTTTAGACATGAAGCACAATGGACTTACATTGGGAGTTCTAGGAGGCATGGGCCCTGCCGCAACAGCGGAGTTTTTGAGACTCCTTGCTGAAAAGGCACCCGCGGACGTCGATCAGGAACATCCCCGAATGATAGTTTATTCACATACGATTACTCCGGACAGGACAACTTTTATTCTCGGCAAAGGGCCTGATCCTTATAATTATATCAGAGAAGGACTTGATACTCTCATCGGTTGGGGTGCTGACCGTCTTGCAGTCACTTGTAATACCGCCCATTACTTCATAGATAAGTTCAGAGATGAACTTCCCGTTCCAGTAATCCACATAATAGAGGAGACCATAAAAAAATCGCAGGCCGTATGTCCCAATGGTGCCTGGCTCACCGCTACTCTCGGTACCATGCGTACCGGTCTCTATCAGAAACACTCGGCTTACTTTGGTTATGACTTCAAGCTCCCTTCAGAGGAGATGCAGGTCGAAATCCACGACATAACAGACCAGGTTAAGGCAGGCAAACATCGTGAGGCCGGTGTCAGATTCCGAAAAGTTGTAGAACAACTCTGGGAAATTGAAAAGCTCCCCGTAGTGGGTGCCTGTACCGAGATTCCAATCGCTTACAGTCATACCGGACTGCCTGAAGAAATGGGTATTTCCTGCCTGGAGGCTCTTGCAGAGGGATGCATAAGGGAGCTTTACCGACCGCTCTGATTTTTTGAATTTTCTTTAAACTAACATGGCTATATTGAAATAATGAGAAGAATAGTAAAATATACTGCCTTAATGGGGATTATGCTGATGGCAGCCTCTTGTGGCGATCCCAAACCCTCTACGGGTCCTGACAATCCATCAAAAGTGAATTTTGCAAAGGGTGCGGATGTGAGCTGGGTCACACAGATGGAAAGCGATGGTGTAAAATTCTACAACTCAAAGGGTACGGAGATGGAGTGCATGGCCTTGCTCAAAAGTTTGGGCATGAATACTATACGTCTGCGAGTATGGGTCAATCCGGTTGATGGTTGGAATGGCAAGGCTGATCTTCTGGTCAAGGCAAAAAGAGCCAAGGCCCTCGGAATGCGCCTTATGATTGATTTCCACTATAGTGACAGCTGGGCGGACCCCGGAAAGCAAAATAAACCTGCAGCCTGGGTCAATCTTCCTTTTGAAGAGCTCAAAGGTGCTCTGGTATCCCATACCATAGAAATTCTGGAAGCACTCAAAGGAGAAAGCATCTATCCCGAATGGGTACAGGTAGGTAATGAGACTTCTGACGGCATGCTTTGGGAGGATGGTCGAGCCTCAGTCAATATGAAACAATACACTGATCTTCACAATGCAGGCTACAGAGCTGTTAAGGAGGTCTTCCCTGAGGCTAAAGTGATACTTCATATTGATAGAGGAGATAGCGGTGCACATTACAACTGGCTTCTCGACGGTATGGCACCCTACTCACCTCAGTATGACATAATCGGAATGTCGCTCTACCCTGATCCGGGAAACTGGCAATACATCAATGAGGCATGTCTGATAAACATGAAAGAACTCATAAGTAAATACAATAAGGATATAATGATCTGTGAAGTAGGTATGAGTTGGGACAAGCCCGAAATCTGCAAGGGGTTCCTTATAGACCTGATAGACAAAGCGCTTGAAAAGACGGACGGACGCTGTCTGGGCGTTCTGTACTGGGAACCTCAGGGATTTGTCAATTGGAGTCGTTATACCAAGGCTGCATTTGACAATCAAGGCAGGCCAACTGTGGCTCTGGATGCCTTTAAGGAGTGATACTGACCAAAATTTTAAAATATGAAGAAATATATTCCCCTGGCATTACTGCTGAGTATTTTTGCTGCCGTATCCTGCCATAAAGGAAATCCGCGAAGCGAGATTCTGCTGGAAGAGGGATGGAAGTTTTCCATCGGAGATTTCGATACGGCATCGGATCCTGCTTTTGACGACTCTGAGTGGCAAGAGGTACGCATTCCGCACGATTGGGCAATATATGGCCCTTTTGAGAGGTCAAATGACCTCCAGGTTGTAGCAGTGAGACAGAATGACGAAATTATTGCAACGGAAAAAACCGGTCGCACCGGCGGACTTCCTTATGTGGGGGTGGGGTGGTATCGCACCGAGTTTGACCTGCGTGGATTTGATGGAGAGAAGGAGGCCCTCTCTTTGCTCTTCGATGGGGCTATGAGCGGCGCACAGGTCTGGGTCAATGGTACAAAAGTAATTACTTGGCCACTGGGCTATAACTCTTTTCATTGTGACATCACTCAATGGATCAACGAAGATGGGGAGGACAACTCCATAGCCATGCGCCTGGAAAATCTCCCAAAATCTTCGAGATGGTACCCGGGTGCAGGACTTTACCGAAATGTTCGTCTGGTCAGGACAAGCAAACTTCATATCCCTATATGGGGAACTTATATCACCACTCCGGAGGTTTCCCGTAAGAAAGCGGAGGTCTCCATGCAGATCGCCGTGGAAGGCAGCACTGACAGAGAATTGAGGATTGTCACTGAAATACGCAATCCTAAAGGCAAAAAAGTAGCATATTCCGAGAGTTTGGTTGAAGAATTGAACGATCAGACCGATACCGTCATGTTGAGGTTTACCGTTCGCAGACCCGACCTCTGGTCTCCCGAGTCACCGGCTCTTTATTCAGCTCATACAACTATCTATGAGGGAGATCTTCTTACCGACAGCCACGTTACACGTTTTGGCATCCGTTATATCGAAGTAGTAGAGGGCAAAGGATTTTATCTCAATGGTGAGTCGCGTAAATTCAAGGGTGTATGCAATCATCATGACCTTGGTCCACTTGGTGCTGCTGTAAACAAGGCTGCGCTCCGGCATCAACTGGAAATGCTAAAGGATATGGGTTGTGATGCTATCCGTACATCACACAATATGCCTGCCCCGGAACTAGTTGAACTTTGTGACGAAATGGGATTCATGTTGATAGTTGAGGCTTTCGATGAATGGGACATTGCCAAGTGCACAAACGGCTACCATCTCTACTTCGAGGAGTGGGCGGAAAAGGATATGGTCAATATGATCCGTAATTTCCGGAACAATCCGAGTGTAGTGATGTGGAGCATCGGTAACGAGGTTCCCACTCAATGTTATGATCAGGGTTACAAGGTGGCCGCATTTCTTCAGAGTATCTGTCACAGAGAGGATCCTTCGCGTCTTGTCACCTGCGGTATGGACCAGGTGCAGTGTGTTTTGGCCAATGGATTTGCTCAGCTTATGGATGTCGTGGGACTCAATTACCGCACCCATATTTACAAGGAGGCATTCGAAACCCTGCCGCAGGGCAATATCCTGGGTTCGGAAACTGCCTCTACGGTTAGTTCCAGGGGTGTTTATAAGTTTCCGGTTGCTCTGAAGGCAGGTGCTAAATATGATGATCACCAATCCTCCTCCTACGACGTTGAGTATTGCAGTTGGTCGAATATCCCCGATATCGATTTTGCCCTTGCCGAGGATTTCGAATGGACTATGGGACAGTTTGTTTGGACGGGATTTGATTATCTTGGCGAACCGACTCCATACGGTATCGATTCCTGGCCAAATCATAGCTCGCTTTTCGGAATAATTGATCTGGCAGCTATACCAAAGGATAGATATTATCTCTATCGCTCGCAATGGAATAAAGATGATCATACACTTCATCTGCTTCCTCACTGGAACTGGGAAGGTCACGAGGGCGATACTATTCCTGTAATGTGTTATACGGATTTTCCTTCCGCAGAGCTTTTTGTGAATGGGGTATCGCAGGGTATTGTTACAAAGGGCAGCTATTCTCTTGCTGATATGGACCTCTCACAAATTGACAAAGATTCCCTTATGGCCAGATACAGGCTTATATGGCCGGATGTGGTTTATCAGCCCGGTAAAATAGAAGTGGTGGCTTACAACGACAAGGACCGTGAGCAGATGCGTAAAAGTATCGTAACAGCGGGTGAACCCCATTCTATCGTGCTTGAAACAGATCGCAATAAGATAGATGCAGATGGTAGAGACCTGGCCTATATTTATGTCAGCATAGTAGACAAAGATGGGAATCTATGTCCCAACGCATCCAATGAGATACGGTTTGAGGTGAAAGGGGCAGGCGAATTCCGTGCAGCCGCAAATGGTGATCCAACATGTCTGTATCCCTTCCACGAGCCGGTAATGCCCGCTTTCAGCGGTCGTTTGACTGTAATAGTAACTTCACATGAATATCGTGGCAGCATGTCCGTGAAAGCCTTTTCAGAGGGGCTCGAACCGGCGCAAATCATAATCAAGACAAATTAAAGCAGACAATAATGATAGATTCAATAATTCTCAAGAAAGCGATAAAGGATAAATTCGGTCATTCCGATTTTTCACTCTTCTCAGCTCCGGGACGTATCAATCTCATAGGTGAACATACCGATTACAACGGCGGCTTTGTATTACCGGCCTCTGTAGACAAATGCATCTCCCTGGCAATTGTACCTAACGGGACTTCTACCGTAAATCTCTATTCCATAGATTACGATGAAAGTGTTTCATTTGATGTTGACGGTGAAAAACCGAAACAGCAGTGGGCATCCTATGTCTATGGTGTAATTCAGGAGATGAAGAAAAGGGGTGCTTCTCCGGGAGGTTTTGATGCCGTATTTGGCGGAGATATTCCACTTGGAGCGGGGATGTCCTCTTCTGCAGCTCTGGAATCTGTTTTCGGAACGGCCCTGAACACCCTTTTTCAGCTTGGATTCGATAAGAAAGAACTTGCAAAGATAGGTCAGATGACGGAACACAATTATGTTGGTGTCCGTTGCGGCATAATGGATCAATTTGCCTCCCTTTTTGGAGAAGCCGGAAAGGTAATAAGACTTGACTGCCGTTCGCTGGAGTATGAGCTTTTCCCTTTCGCGCCCGAAGGCATTAGACTGGTGCTTATAGATACGATGGTCAAACATTCGCTTGCCTCTTCGGAGTACAATGTTCGTCGTGCCCAGTGTGAGGCGGGTGTCGCCGTCATCGCGAAATACAAGGATGGCGTGGAGCTACTCAGAGATGTTACTCTCGAAGATCTTGAAGCTCACAAGGGAGAAATGGATCCCGAGGTATATCGGAGATGCCATTTTGTGATAAGTGAGAACCAGCGTCTTTTGGATGGCTGTGAGGCTTTGTCAAAGGGTGATTATGAACTCTTCGGTCAGAAGATGTTCCGTACCCACGAAGGTTTGAGCAAAGAGTATGGGGTAAGTTGCGAGGAACTCGACTTTATCGTAGAGATAGCACGTGGTGTGGAGGGGGTTTTGGGAGCCAGAATGATGGGCGGTGGCTTCGGTGGTTGCGTTATAGCAATGGTAAGGGATGAGAGTCATGATGAGTATGTTGCAAAGGTGCGCGAGGCATATATGAAGCGCTTCGGCAAGGATCCGCGTGTGATAGATGTTGTAATTTCAGATGGAGCAAGGCAATGGTAGATTCTGATATCAAATATTTTACACTAACCAACAGCAGTGGGGCGAGTGTAGTTTTATCCAACCTTGGAGCGGGTATAATTTCGGTTATCGTACCCGATAAGGATGGCAATATGGCTGATGTAGCATTAGGCTACGCAAAGCCGGAGGATTATTATTGTGATGGTCCCTGTATGGGTAAGGTTCCCGGAAGGTATGCCAACAGGATAGCCTTCGGCAAATTTTCCCTTTCTGGAAAAGAATATTCACTTTCAGTAAATAATGGCCCCAACCATCTTCACGGTGGCCCGGGGGAGGAGTGCTGGGCAAACCGCATCTGGTTTGGCGTTCAGAATCGCAATGAGGTCTCCTTTGCTCTCGAAAGTCCCGATGGTGATGCCGGTTATCCCGGAAATGTAATGGCTGAAGTTGTATATAGATGGGATGAAGAATGTCGTCTTACAATCACATTTCGCGCTAAGAGCGATGCCGATACGGTCATCAATCTCACTAACCACGCCTATTTTAACCTCAAAGGCGAAGGTAGGGGCGATATCAAAGATCATACTCTCCAACTTGGTGCATCCAATTATCTTCCAACTGATGAAACCCTCATACCTGCCGGTTCACCGGCTCCGGTGGAAGGCACTCCGATGGACTTCAGGACTCCGGTCAAGATAGGGGAGCGCCTTTTTGACGATTTTCCGGCACTTCGTTACGGCAAAGGATATGACAACTGCTGGGCGGTGGATGGCTGGGAAAAGGGTGTAGTGCGCAAGGTAGCCGAACTCGCAGATCCTGCCAGCGGTCGTAAACTCATAGTAAGCACAGATGCGCCGGGTATTCAGATTTACACCGGTAACTGGCTCAAGGGTAGCCCTAAATCCAAAAGCGGAGCGGAGTACGATGACTATTACGGAGTGGCACTCGAGTGCCAGTCTTTCCCCGATTCTCCTAACCGCCCCGATTTCCCTTCAACCTTACTGGCTGCCGGAGATACCTGGCAAAGAGTGATTGAATTTCATTTTACCAAATGAATCTTCACCTTTTCATAGCACGAAAGATAGGTACCGAAGGCTCCGGCAGAGGTAGGATGGGTATCATCAGCAACCGTATCGGCTCGATCTCCGTAGCGGTCAGTATCCTCATTATGATAGTGGCGGTGGCTATCGTCGCGGGCTTCAAATCGGAAATCCGATCAAAGGCCACGGGTTTTATGGGTTCGGTAACGCTGGTAGCACCCGGCGAATCTCCGATCAACGAACTTTATCCTTTGAAGGACTCTTTTTCCTATCGGAACGCCATTCTGGATCAAAAATATGTCAGAAGTGTGGACGGAGTGGTTTATTGTTCGGGAATGATCAAGAGCAAAGAAGATATCAACGGACTCTACTTCAAGGGGGTGGACTCACTCTACAACCTTACTTTTTTTGAGAATTGTCTTTACGAAGGAGAATTGCCGGATTATAGCGGACGTATCTCCAACGATGTGCTCATCTCACGCCGCCTGGCCTCCCGCATCGGCTGTTCTACCGGAGATGATCTGGTTACTTATTTCATAAAAGATGAGGTTAAAGTGAGGAGATTCCGTATCTGCGGCCTCTATGATGCTCAACTTGAGGATTTGGACATGACTATGGCCTTGGTGGACAAACGTCACGCGCAACGCATCAACGGGTGGAACAAAAATCAGGTTTCTTCATTTGAAATAGCCATAGATCCGGAGACAGATATCAAATTTGCAAATGCCGAAATCGAAGAGATACTCTACGTCAACTCCACTGATGAAGATGATGCGATGTTTACTATGCCCCTTACACGCATTTTGGGCAATCTTTTTGACTGGCTGGCTCTGCTGGACCTGAATATGCTGATGGTATTGCTGCTGATGATGGTTGTGGCAGGTTTCAACATGATATCTGCTATACTGATTATTCTTTTTGAAAAGATATCGATGATAGGCTTGCTCAAATCCCTCGGTATGCGCAACCGAAATATCAGCAACATTTTCTTGCTGAAAGCGGCTTCAATTGTAGGAAAAGGAATGATTTGGGGCAATATTATCGGACTTCTGATCTGTTTTCTCCAATGGAAATTCAAAATCATCAAGCTCAATCCGACCAATTATTTCGTGAGCTTTGTGCCGATAAAGATCTCTTTTGTGGACATTCTTTTGCTCAATATCATTTCGGCAATAGTGATCATGCTAATTATCTCGATATCCACGCTCTTCATAAGCCGCGTAAGCCCGGACAAAACGATGCGGGTGAATTAATTAGTGCTGAGTTCCGAGTATGTAGCCAGGAGTAGTTTTTTAGTTCTGCGTTCTGAGTTGCGTGGTACTGGGTGTTTCGGGTTGCGGGGTACGCGTTGAGGGGTGCCAACAGCTAACAGCCAAATTCTGGGTTTTCAAGAAATAATGGTATTTTTGTGGAGTGATGCGGGCTTAGTGTAACGGTAGCACACAGGTTCCCGGGACCTGATTGATGGTTTCCAACCCATCAGAGGATGTTCGACTCATCCAGCCCGTGCTATTTTGAACTCTTTCGGACTTTTGCATCAATCGAGTCTTTGCTTGTTCCGAATCCTGATTAATTTTAGCCACTATAGCAGTAAGTGAAAACGGCCAACAGCCAACAGCCAATGGCTAACAGCCAATAGCCAACCGCCATTTCTTACTTCTAATCCTTCATTCTAACCCGTTAAAATTGTCTTTTCAGCATATCTAAACGCAGGTTGTTTCCTATCTTTGCAACAAAGAATGTAAAATGTCAGTAGTTATGATACTAGCGACAGAAGACATTGGATAGAGAAAAACTCATAGATTTGTGGGTTTGGACGATTGCTTATGGTTTAAGTGAGTTGGATTTATAAGAAGTCCGTGAGCATTAATGATTTGACTATGAGTTTATTTAAATTTGCCTGGTTTCCTGATTTTTTGCAGAGTGTTGAGGAACTTAAAGTTTTAGCTATGGCTGAAGAATGGGATTATTCAAATAACCCAACAGGTCGTCACCCTATATTAATCAATTATATTCACCATACTTTTGAAAAAGTAGAAGAAGAAAATAAAATTGAGAAAAAGGGTGAGTTTGATGTGACCCCCAAAAGTTG
>DBQO01000005.1 GCA_002305275.1 Bacteroidales bacterium UBA1392
CAGAATCCGAGTTGTTTTATGAGATTCTGATGGAAGCTTTCCTGAACGGAAAATGTGTTGTACTGTGGTTTAAGGTCTTTACCCTGATTATTGACGTGGAGTTTATATGAAGGAGTGTGATCATCACGGTCATACGAGTCAAGGGCAACATTAGCTGATTCCTCCTCCTCGGATTCCGGTATAACCTCATCCAGGACGGGATTTTCCTCAATCTCCCTCTGAATCTTCTGTTCCAATTCCAACATTGGCAGCTCCAGAAGCTTTATAGTCTGAATCTGGAGCGGAGAGAGCTTCGTCGTCTGTGTCTGTTGTAATGTCTGCTTTAACATTTCATAACAAAGGTAGCAATTTTATGTGACTGTGCCTATCTCGCCCCGAAAAATCCTTGCAATTTATTCATCGTTCTGACAATTTCGTTATCTTTGGGCCATAATATAATGGAGTAATGAGCACTTATAAAAAATGTGTCTCTATTTGGAATAATAATAAACAAAAACAATGCAATTTTTTAAAAAACTGATTTTTATCCTGACACTTTTGTCGGGAATGTCAATAGCAGCATATTCACAGTCGGATCTGGTCTCCTGGAAAATTGGCTCGGAGGCTGTCGGAGACAACACATTCGACATAAAAATAACGGCCTTAATAGCTCCCGGATGGCACATGTACGATATGGGACCCTATGAAAACGGTCCTAATGCCACAACTTTCATCTTCACGCTCCCTAAGGGCGTGACAAAAGTTGGAGAAATCAGCTCTATTGAGAAGCCCATCAAGGTCAATGATCCGATGTTTGGTATGATCATCGGCTACTACGAGAAGAGTGTCACTTTTGTCCAAAAGGTGAAACTCTCAGTACCAAAAGCGACTGTAGAAGTGCTAGTGGAGTGGATGACCTGCGATGATACCAGTTGCACTCCCCCGGATGATCATAGCATGAAAGTGGAGCTGCTCTCATCTAATGCATCCTCCCTGTCGCAAGATGCTGCTGCGGGAGGTGAGGAATCAACACTGATACAAGAAGATACCGAGGAAGCCACGAGTGAACTCTCCTCAGCCGATACGGAGGTGCAGATCTCTACACCTGAGAAAGCCAGAAGGGGCGGTTCTCTTTGGGCTATGATAATAGAGGCAATACTATGGGGTTTTGCCGCACTATTGACTCCTTGTGTTTTCCCTATGGTGCCCATGACCGTCTCTTTTTTTATTAAAGGTTCTGAGGATAAGGTAAAAGGAAGGTTCCGTGCTATTATGTATGGCCTTTTCATTGTGTTGCTCTATACAGTCCCCATAGCGGGTATTATCATCGTAACGAGGTTGGTGGGAGGAGATGCAGTAACTGCCGATATATTCAATTGGCTGGCAACCCACTGGCTGCCCAATATCCTCTTCTTCCTGGTATTTATGGTATTTGCTGCTTCATTTTTCGGTGCTTTCGAGATCGTAATGCCTAGCAAGTTGGTCAATAAGAGCGATCAGCAGGCTAGTATGCGCCAAGGTTTGGGAGGGGTATTCTTTCTCGCCCTGACTCTTGTGTTGGTCTCTTTCTCCTGTACCGGCCCAATTGTAGGCACAGTACTTATAAAGTCTACCGCCGGTGAGTTTTGGGCCCCGATCATCACTATGATGGCCTTTTCTACAGCCTTTGCGCTTCCATTCATGATTTTTGCCCTCTTCCCCTCCCTGTTGGGTAACATCCCCAAGAGTGGTGGTTGGCTCAACTCAGTCAAAGTGGTACTCGGATTTATTGAGGTGGCGCTTGGATTTAAATTTCTCAGCGTTGCTGATCAGGTCTACCACTGGGGACTCCTGGATAGGGAGATTTATCTTGCAATCTGGATTGTCTGCTTTACATTGTTGGGATTTTACCTGCTCGGCAAGCTCAAGTTCAAGCACGATAGCGACTTGAAGCATATCAGCGTTGTTCGCCTGGTACTCGCCATTGCATCTTTCAGCTTTGTAGTATATATGATTCCAGGTATGTGGGGTGCGCCTCTCAAGGGCTTATCGGGTTATCTGCCGCCTATCGGCACACAGGATTTTGTGATACCTACGGATGGAAGTAGCACTCCCTGGAGTGTTGAGGAGAGTACCTACACAGTGAAGTATGGAGATTTTCTTAAGCTCCCTCACGGATTGAACGGATTTTTTGACCTCGAGGAAGCTCAGGCTCACGCCAAAAAGGTAGGCAAACCGGTCTTCGTAGATTTTACCGGTCACGGATGTGTCAACTGCCGCGAAATGGAGGCAAGGGTATGGAGTGACCCCAGGGTACTTGAGATTCTTAAAAGGGATTATGTGATTTGTGCCCTATATGCCGATGACAAAAAACAGGTTCCGGAGGAGAATTGGGTTACAAATGCCAATGGTAAAGTGCTTAAAACCCTCGGTAAGATCAACTCTTACTTTGCGCTGACAAGATATGGAGTAAATGCTCAGCCCTATTATGTCCTGGAGGACAATGATGGGAGACAGTTGGTGGAGCCTCGCGGTTATAATCTTGATGTAGAGTCCTTCATTCTCTGGCTTGAAGAGGGAGTCAAAGCGTACAAAGGTATATAACGGATGTAGTCGCAATTAAATGAGACAATGAGTCAGATTACACCCATAAAGATTGATGTGCGTCAAGTGATTGCGGCGAAAAGCCCCTCACTGGCGAAAAAACTTCCCAGGTTCGTAATCAACCGGATTAAGAAACTTGTTCATCAGGATGAGATCAACGAGATTCTTGACCTATATGCAGATTATGAAGGGGTTGAGTTTGCTACGCGTGCACTCTCACATCTCGGTATCGGCTACACTTCTTACGGGATGGAAAAGATTGATCCTTCAGGCAGATATATATTTGTCTCAAATCACCCTCTGGGAGGACTGGACGGTTCAGTGTTGATAGCCCTCGTAGGCACTATGTTTCCTGATATAAAATTTGTTGTGAATGATTTCTTAATGCATGTAAAGCCCTTTGAGTCGCTTTTTATTCCGGTGAACAAAGTAGGAAAGATGAGTAGGGAATATGCGCAGCAAATCAACGATACCTACTCATCACAGTCTCAGATACTCTATTTCCCGGCAGGACTCTGCTCCAGGAAGATAAAGGGCAAAATCACGGATACCCAGTGGCAAACCAATTTTCTTAAAAAGGCCATTGAACACAAGAGGGATATTGTGCCTATCTATTTTTCCGGACGCAATTCCAATTTCTTTTACACTCTGGCGAAGATCAGGAAATTTCTCGGTATAAAATTTAATATCGAGATGATGTTCCTTCCCCGCGAACTATTCAAACAGAAAAACAGCAGCTTTACGATCTGGTTCGGTGATCCGATCCCCATTGAGAGCATCACTCCGGATAAATCGCTGCGAGAATGGACTGACATCATAAGAACAAAAGCCTATGAAGCCAATAATCCAACCGGTGGATCGTAAACTGATTATCAACGAACTCACTCCGGAAAAATACATCAGGGATACTAATAGAGGCGGTAATATGCTCTATGAGGTATCAGCAGCCGATTCTCCAAATATAATGCGCGAAATTGGTCGCTTGCGAGAAATTTCCTTCCGTAGCTCAGGCGGCGGCACCGGCAAGGATGTGGATATTGATGAGTACGATACCGACCCGGAAAATCCCTATAAGCAGCTGATAGTTTGGGATCCCGACCAG
>DBQO01000021.1 GCA_002305275.1 Bacteroidales bacterium UBA1392
CAACTTTTGGGGGTCACATCATTTTGCTCTCCTTTTTTTGTGCCGGTCGCTTTGCTCTGATTCACTCTACCCTACACACTTCGAATTCTGAAATATTTTTTTATTGTTAATAAAATATTATCTTTGGCGTTGAGACATAATGATTTAAAGTCATTTGTAGTAAGGGAACTTTATATTTATGTTTGCGCAAAATCGGAATATATCATTATGTATGGCGAATCGGGCAAATGATCAATAATGAAACAATCATATTAAACTTTACAAATTATGAAACAAGAAGTTAACAGCAATTCGGGAATAGGGGTTTACACTACTCCTAAGATCGAAGTCATCGAAATCGAGCTGACTCAAAACATCCTTCAGCCAAGTGGGGATTTCGGAGTAAACCCAATGCAAGAGGGCGGAGACTGGTTAAGTTAGAAAGAAGCTAAGCATTATGGATGACCTATTAACGATTAAACACAAATTTCAGATATGAAAATCAGATTATTTATTTTAGCAATGCTGACCCTGACGGTGATGGGTTGCGAGCGGAATATTGAAATTACCGACACTGATAGTAATGAGGGTAAGATCGTTACTATCAGCGCTTCTATCTCGCCGGAGACCCGCGTGACATACAATGACGCTGATCTTTCACTTGCGTGGGAGAATAATGATAAAATACTGCTGGTAGGATTTGCCGGTGCTACTTATATAGGAAGCGAGCTCTTTACCTACACCGGAAACGGCAATAAGTTTACGGGAAAAGAGGTGGTTGGCGCCACTACCTATAAAGCCTACTATCCGGGGGAGGGGGCCTATATAGATGAGGAAAGCGGAGAAGTTTATGATTTTGATATCGATTATGAGCCTACACAAAACGGGAATAATTCATCGTCACATCTCAATAACTGTATAGCACTTGCAGACGCGGTCGCCAAACCCCTTAATCAGAACTTTACCTTAAGTTCGATAATCAGTATTGTCAAATTTGAAATCACAAATGTACCGAAAGAGGTAGGAACACTTACCAAACTGGTTTGGACAGCGTATAACATCTGGGAAGGTGAAGTTTCTGAGCAAGATTGGTTTCTTAATGTGACAGGTGTAACCTTCTCAGATGAGACAAATAGTTTTACCGCTTTTCTCCCTTTTATCCCGGAATGGACTTGCGTTCCCCAAAACAAATCTGTGACATTGGGACTAATTGGAGATGAATCGGTTTTTTGGGTAAGCGAACCTTTAGCAACAGCTAAGAACTACGAGCCTGGAAAACGCTACACCGCCACTATAAACGTCAATTGGATAAAGAGATTCAGTTTTCAAAGATCGAATGCCGGTGAAGTTTACCAAATTCGACAAAAGCTAACAGACGGTGGGGATCCCACCTCACCCTACAGTCCTGCCAAGATGATAATCAATTGGGGGGATAATAGCGAATCCACAATCATCAATAAAAACGACCCACTTTCAGAGATAATCGCTGAACATGACTACCCCGACCTACCCGAGAACACAAGCAGAGGGTACCGCATTTCAATTTACTACGACGAGCTTAATGACAATGTCAAACAATTACCGCAAATCATATTTAGAGAAGACAACAGCCTATCGGAAATTTGGGACCCCTTACCGAATATGGGAACAGAAGACTTCTCTTACTACTTTCACAATTGTATATATTTAATGCGTGTAGAAAAGGGGCTGTTTGATAGAAACAAAGAAGCGACTAATTTTAATAACTGCTTCTCCGGATGCAGCAGGCTCTCGTTAAAATCGGATATTTTCCCGAATGCGGAAGCATTTAAAGATAAAAATATGGATTTCACAGAATGTTTTAAGAATGCATCTGTATATCCACGTATATCGGAATACGGCTATAGTACCGCCCCTGAGTTATGGAATTTCACCAAAGGCACTGGGGCATGGACTACTACCGATTGTTTTACCGGCGCAAAACTAACCAATTACAGCTCTGTTCCGGCGGATTGGGGAGTAGCCGTTGCTTTTTAGAGAGAATACCTCATATTGCCAATAGCGTAACAACACAACCCCGAAAGTCATATAGCTTTCGGGGTTTTGCTGTACATAAACTATCGCTTTAGCTTTTGACCGGTAGCAACTGGCTACAATTGCCAATTGCCCCGAAACATATAACGCGTACCCCGCAACACTACACACTACACACTACACACTACACACTACATACTACATACTACATACTACACACTACATACTCGGAACTCAAAACTCCCTACATATCTCCACCGCTTCCGCGATTGTGGATTCCAGATGCAAAGCGAGTTCTTCGGGAGAGCGATAGTCAACATTGGTGGCAGCCACGGTGATTACCTCGCCTAGTCCCCATAGATATGAGAGAGCAGCTATATAACCGGAAGCCTGTTCGCGTGGGTCTCCCGTAGGAATATTCATGCCCCGCGAAGTGATATAAAGCACCTTTTCGCATTTGCAAAGTCCGCGACATGCACTCCCGTCGTCAGTGAAGGTGATATCAAAAAGCGATATATTTTCAAAAAATGACTTGAGAATTGCGGGAAAACTCATATCCCAAAAGGGGGCTGCAACAACCAATCGGTCGCAAGCGGCCACCTTGCGCGCAATTTCCATAGCCATCGGCGGAATGTTGCCATTTTCTCGTTGATCCACATAAGTGGTTTTGTCCAACGGAGGCAGGCCAACCGCATTTACATCGATGATTTCCACCTCATATCTCTTTGAAAGTTCAGCCACGGCTGCATTGAGGATCAGTCTTGTCCTCGATTCTGCCCTCATACAGGAGTCTATCACAATCAGTTTTTTCATATTTATCAGGTTTTTAATCTATCACTTCTATAAGAAAACTCACGGGACGGAAGCTGGTTTTTCCAATAAAACAAAAACGCCCCACATTGCTGCGGGGCGAAATGGTGTGGAGTATAGGAGAATCGAACTCCTGACCTTTTGAATGCCATTCAAACGCTCTACCAACTGAGCTAATACCCCATTGGAGTTGCAAAAGTAAGCAAAACTATTGGAAATACAACTATTTTTTGTCAGCCTCCACGAAAAAAATGGTAACTTCGTTTTTTCAAAATAATGATTTCCATTGACCAATGTCAGAAAATAGCAGGAAAAAATACAGATACCTTTGTGAAGATTCCCAGGAGGTAATAAATGGGAAAGGTCGCAATATCATTCCCGAGCCGGAGAGCGAACCATTATGGAAGGCCTATCTGGCCAAATTCAGGGATCCAATTATCATAATACTGCTGGTGGCCCTCGGGCTCTCGCTCCTGATCTCCCTTTATGAGATGTTTGTGATGGGAAGGTCTGCCTCCTCTCTGATTGAGCCCCTCGGCGTACTGATTGCAATATTGCTCGCCACCGGCATCGCATTTATATTTGAGTACAATGCCGAAAAGGAGTTCAAAATCCTCAATAAAGCCAAAGATGAGCGCAAAGTCAAGGTACTGAGGTGGCGCAATGCATACGAGGCTGAAGAGGGTGCATGGCCGCAGGTGTACGAAATACCGAGAGGTGACGTTTGTCTAGAAGATATCGTCAAGTTGGAGAGCGGTGATGAGATCCCCGCCGATGGCATCCTACTGGAAGCAATCTCCCTAAGTGTTGACGAGTCAAACTTCACAGGAGAACCCTTCACCAGGAAATTTGTGGAAATTGACCCTACGCGACCGGAGAGTACCTATCCTCAGAATTTTCTCCTCAGAGGAACTACCCTTATCGAGGGTACGGCACTCTACAAAGTTACGGCAGTGGGATCGGAGACCGAAGAGGGAAAAGGGGCCAGGATTTTACAAGAGGAGAGTAGCGTAGAGACACCCCTCAACAATCAGCTCAATCGTCTTGCGAAATCGATTACCAAAGCGAGTTATGTCATAGCCATACTGGTTGTCATCGGGCGACTGCTGATCTTTTTCCTCACCGGAGACCCGGAGAAGCGTGAATTACTGGATATTGCACATGTGATCATCAACTCTGTGATGCTGGCGGTGACTCTACTGGTTGTGTCGATCCCGGAGGGACTACCGATGAGCGTCACCATATCCCTTGCTCTTAGCATGCGCAAAATGCTGAAGGAGAAAAATCTGGTGCGTAAGCTCCACGCCTGCGAGACCATGGGCGCTACAACCGTCATCTGCACCGACAAGACCGGTACACTCACTTACAATAAGATGAGTGTAGTGGAACAGGAATTTTCAGGCGTGGATATGGACTTTGTGGCTCTGAGCATCTCAATTAACTCCACAGCGGAGCTCTCCGATAGCGAATCCGGCAGGCTCCGCGCGATAGGCAATCCCACCGAGGGGGCGCTGCTCCTATGGTTGAATGAGCTGGGGTACGACTACCGAAAGCTGCGTGACACTCTTGTGATTACCTCCCGGGAACCTTTCTCCACGGAGAGTAAAAGGATGGTAACGATTGCGAAAGATGAGCGTACGGGTAAGAGCGTGCGATATATCAAAGGTGCTCCGGAAATTGTACTTGAAATGTCGGATCGCATGGCCGGTAAACTTAAGAGAGAGGAGATCCTCGATCTCCTTCAGAGTTATCAGGCCAAAGGAATGCGTACGCTCGGTTTTGCATTTCAGGAACTGGATGCTGAAGTAGATACTCCTGTAATATTTGCCGGTATAGTCGGCATCGCAGATCCGGTAAGGGATGATGTGCGGGAAGCTATTGAGATGAGTAGAAACAATGCCGGCGTCAGAGTGATTATGATTACCGGAGATGTAGCCTTGACGGCAAATGAGATTTCGCGTCAGTCCGGAATAATGGATGCTCATGAGCCGATGCAGACCCTAACAGGGGCAGAATTTGCTCTCATGAGCGACGAAGAGATCAAAACTCGAGTCATACCGGGACTTAAAGTCCTCTCCAGGGCACGGCCGGAAGACAAAGCACGACTGGTAACTCTGCTACAAGAGATGGGAGAAGTGGTGGCAGTAACAGGTGACGGCACAAATGACGCTCCTGCACTCAAAAAAGCCCAGGTAGGACTCTCGATGGGCGACGGTACATCCAGAGCAAAGGAGGCCAGCGATGTCACCATCATAGATAACTCCTTTTCCAGCATCAACAAAGGTATTCTCTGGGGACGCTCGCTCTATCTCAACATAAAGCGCTTCATTCTCTTCCAGATGACCATTAATGCGTGTGCCAGCCTGATAGTATTGCTGGGGGCCTTTCTCGGGCTGGACTCACCTCTTACTGTCACGCAGATGCTTTGGGTCAATCTAATCATGGACACATTTGCCGCCATGGCGCTCTCCTCCATCCCCCCCGATCGCAGAGTGATGAATGCCCCGCCAAGAGATTCCAAAAGCCACATAATCGACAGAAAGATGGGTGCACGCTTCATTATCGGAGGCTTTATTTTCTTTATTGTGATGACCCTTATCTGGCAGTTGCTTTGGCACACCGACATCACTTCAGTGAGAGATTTACTTAATGCGGAGACTCTACGAGAACTCTTTACGGGAGTATTCAGGTTCCACACGAAGAATCACCTTTCGGGATTTGAGAGGGGTGTATTCTTCTCCATATTCGTGATGCTGCAATTTTGGAACCTATTCAATGCAAGGTATTTTCGCACTAATGGAAGTGCATTGCAGGATATCCTCGATTTGTTTTTCAATCGCAAACGTTTCAGGGAGTCCGCCTCTCTGACTCTGTTGATGGTCGCAGGCATTATTTTGCTCGGGCAGTACTTTATAACCAACGTTGCGGGAGCCTTTTTCGATGTAGCCCCGCTCTCGTGGGGTGACTGGGGGCTGATATTGCTCTGCACCTCTCCCGTACTGCTCATCCCGGACATTTGGAGGTTTGTCAGGGGTTTATTTTCCGCTTCGCGGGAAAAGAAATACGCAAGAATATAATTGAGAATGAGATACTAAACGGTCTTCAATAGAGAAGGATCTGTCAAAGGTACGCGAAGATAAATGAACAGGAATAATTGAGGATTGAAATTAAACCAAGAGAATTTTCATAAAAATGCAATACAACGAGACAATAACCGGAGTTCTGAGGTTCCTCGAAAATGCAGGAATAGAGTACAAAATACACACCCATCCCCCGCTTCCGACAATAGAGCTCGCCATGGAATACTGGAAGGAGATTGACTCGACTCATTGTAAAAACCTCTTCTTCCGCAACCACAAAGGCAACCGTCACTATCTGGTAATCTTCGAGTGTCACAAAAATCTCGATATCCATTCGCTGGAAAAGGCACTAAAACAGGGTAAACTCTCTTTCGCCTCACCTGAAAGGATGCAGCGCTGTCTGGGTCTGACTCCCGGCTCAGTCTCCCTCTTTGGACTGATACACGATATGGGACTCCAAAACCGCACCGACGTCAATCCCAAAGAACTCTTCCCAAATGGACACCGGGTCAAGTTATATCTGGATAAAGACCTTCAGCAGAGCGAATACCTAAGTTTTCACCCTTGCGACAATACGGCAAGCGTGGTGATCTCACAGGAAGGCTTTCACCGTTTTCTGGAACTTTGGGGCGGAGAGGTGGAATGGATGGAAGTGCGGGAAGATCTAGAGTAGAGCCACTATCTTTTCTAGCCAGAATGCATCCGTCCGATCGAAAGCCGACAACTCTTTACTATCTATATCGAGAACTCCGACTACAGCATCACCCTTAAATATCGGAACCACGATCTCGCTCCTGGAAAGTGAACTACAGGCGATGTGGCCGGGAAATTGTTCCACATCGGGAACTACAATCGTTTCACGGAGTTTCCACGCCGTACCGCACACTCCGCGCCCATACGGGATCCTGGTACAGGCCACCGGACCCTGGAACGGACCCAGTACGAGACTCTCCCCATCCACACGATAAAAACCGGTCCACCACCATCCGAAGGTTTCGTGGAGCAGGGCGGAAACATTGGCCATATTTGCAATCGGATCGCTCTCCTCTGAGACCATAGCCTCCACCTTCTGATATATGAGTTTGTATTTTTCTTCCATAATTCAAGACAAAGATAGAAACTATTCGCATTGGAAGTCTGTTTTGATTTTTTTCTTACATTTGTTTTATGAAAAGAAATCTACAAGCAATATGGTTTGCCGGAGGCTGTTTCTGGGGTCTTCAAAAATATTTCAAGTTGATTCGGGGCGTAGTTGATACAGAAGTAGGATATATCAATGGAAAAACCCCAAATCCAACTTATGAAGAGGTTTATACAGATACCACCGGATATATGGAATGCGTCAAAGTACTCTATGATGCAGATATGCTTGCCCTGAAGGTTCTCATAAGATGTTTTTTCAGGGCTATTGACCCAACACGTGAAGATGGCCAGGCCGGAGATATTGGCACACGCTACAAAAGCGGCATCTTCTACCATCCGGGCTACACTTCAGATGCTGATATTGCTCAAAAGGTCCATGACGAGGTTAGCAAGGAGTATTCAGTTCCGATATATGTCGAAATCGGTCCCGTCACAAGTTATTATCCTGCTGAAGAGTACCATCAGAACTATCTCGACAAAAATCCCGGTGGCTACTGCCACATCAAACCTCAGCTCTACGAATTCGCAAAGATTGTAAACAGGAAATAGTTGCGTAAACTACTTGAGATACTCCTGAGCCAGAGCAACCCAAAGAGATGCACCTATCTGAAAATCAACTTGAAAATCGTACAGGAACTGTCGCTTTTGTGAGATTGAGACTGCCGGAAACTAAATTAAGGATTGGGAAATTTCTCATCCATTGAACGTGGGAGGAAAAAGCCTTTTATACAATTTGGATTCCGCACACAGATTTGAATATGATTTTTAGCAGAAAATCCCGCTCCGGGATACAACTCATCTCCTTCCCAAAAGACGCCGCGTACAGTATCATAAGGATAACTCTTCGACTCCTCATTAAACGCATGGAGCGTTTCAATTACAGCACAATCCAGTTTCCTAATAAGTTTATCTTTTGATGAACCTATATCTTCATTTTTAGGCAACGAGGTTCCAGCTTTTTCATTAGCATTGACCAATAAGTCATACGCAAACTTTAACTCGTTTAGATAGTGAGTATCCACAAGATCTAAGCAATTTCCCAAATCAAGTATTACTCCAATTATTGCAGGGGTCTTTATTTTAGAGCCTTTTCGTTTTGCACTTTCTTCTGCAAACTCCCATGCCCTAGAACTATTATTTTCCCAAAAATAGATACCGTGTCCTAACCAGTCATAATCATTCTCACTTGGTTTAAGAATATCTTTCTGCTTTAAGACTTTTTCAACAACCTCCTCATCACATCCGTGAAAACCCAAAATAAGGTTTGGCTTTTTGGAGTACAATGCAATTTGTTCCTTATTCATCTAAAAACAGCTTTCAGATTCCCTTTTTCGTCATAAACACCTGTTTTGACTAAAAAAGCCAATGCACTTTCCTTGGACGCTGTAATTTCTTTTAATACTTGACTGTGTTGCTTTTCGTTTTCTTTGCAGATCTCCTTATTACGTTTTTCTGCTTTAATTAAATCATTCTTCTTCATTGTTCATTCCCTTCTTAATTATAACTAGTACAAAGATAATGTTTTTTCATTTAGTTGGATGATTTTTTGGCGTTCAAACGCAAAAATTTGCTTGCTATTTTATGTCTCTCCTTTACATCATGTGCTTTGTTAGAAACAAAGCGTTAATACCGGTACTTGCGAAACAGACTGGTACGTAAACTACTTGAGATACTCCTGAGCGAGAGCAACCCAAAGAGATGCACCTATTGGCAAGATGTCCAGGTCAAACAGATATTTGGGATGGTGTACCATGAAGGTATCCCCATTGCCGATCATTATATAGCTGCCGGGCTTCTGTTGTAGCATGAATGCAAAATCTTCGCTGCTCATCAAAGGCTTGCAGGGATAGACGACATTCTCATCCCCAAAATAGTGTTTAGCCACATCTGCGGCAAACTTTGTCTCCTCCGCGCTATTAACCAATACAGCTCCCGGTTGTCCTTCCCTGATCTCGTAAGTACAACCGTAACTTTCTGCCTGAGCTGCCGTAATCTTCCGGATCCTCTCGAGAACCTTTTTGCGTGTTTCTGCCTGCATATTGCGCATGGAGAGTCTGAGAATGGCACCATTGGCGATTACATTACCCTCATTGCCTGCAAGGAAGGCCCCGATAGTCACCACGCTATTGTCCCATGGAGAGATATTGCGTGAAACTATAGTCTGAAGAGCCATAACGAGCGAAGCTCCCGCAACCACAGGGTCTATACTCAACTCGGGCATGGAGCCATGGGAGCCTTTGCCAAAGAGTTCGATCTCCCAATTGTCTACGGCAGACATTGTCTCGCCATCATGGAAGTGCAGTACACCTTTTGGAAGACCCGGGATATTGTGCATCGCATAGACGCGGTCTATATTGAATTTCTCGAATAATCCGCCCCCAATCATAGCAGGACCGCCCTGCATATTCTCCTCCGAGGGCTGGAAAATGAAATGAACCGTACCATTGAACCGGCGCGTTTCGGCCAGGTACTTAGCTGCACCTAATGCCATTGCCGAGTGTCCATCATGTCCGCAGAGGTGAGATATCCCATCATACCGACTCTTGTAGGAGAGATTATTATCTTCTTGAATGCGAAGCGCATCCATATCTGCACGGAAGCCGATACTCTTCTCTCCGTCACCATTCTTTAAACGGCCTACTACACCATAGATGCCATCCTTACCTATCTTTTCGTGTACCTCGTAGCCCATTTGAGCCAGCTCTTTGGCTATATATCGTGCAGTTTCATGCTCTTTAGTGGAAACTTCCGGGTGGGAATGGATATATTGCATCCAACGTTTCATCTCGGAGTGCAATGCCAGTACTCCTTCAATTGGTTTTGCGCCCATATATCTATGCCTCCTTTGTTTTACCCGAAACGGTTGCCCTGATTACAAGTATGGCGACAACAATCATCACGAAGTTGAAGAGCAGTGCTATCATGGCACCGTGTCTAAAGTCAAGATTGTCCTGACGTCCCATGAATATCGTATCCAAAGCTGTGAATGCTCTGCCGTTGATGACGATACCGGAGTAAATGGCGGTGGAGATGGCGATGCCAAACCCATTGCCGAGGGAAGAAGCCATCTTATATATACCTGAACCTGCTGCCGTCTGATTAAGTGGCAGATTGGAAAGCGCTGCATCTGTCGAGGGAGTTGCGTAGAATGCAAGCCCAAGGCCGAAGAAAATATAACCTATCGCCATCAATACCATATAGGTAGAGGTCATGATATTGGTCGGCAGCATACATGCTATCGAGAGAAGCAGGATGAGACAGCCCCAGATCATCGGTTTGCGCGGACCGTACTTACGTAGCAGACGCTCACCCACCCTGATGAAGAGCAGAATCACAACTCCGTATCCTACTGTAAGGAGGCCGGTAGTATCCGCACTGATACCCCCACCTTGCTGCATCAGCATCAGTGTAACAATGAGTACACCTGAGGTACTATTGAGTATGAGATTGGAAATTGTAGCGCCTGTAAAAGTCTTATTTTTGAAGAGACGAAAGTCGATAAACGGACCCTCTTTTTTCTTTAGCTCAAAAATAATGAACAGGATCAAAAATACTATGGAGAGACCTGCCAAAACGAGTGACTTAGTGCTTCCCCAACCCCATTCCGAACCCTTGCTGACAAAAAGCTGGAGCGTAACGATAAAGAACATGAAAAGCAGCATCCCTAAATAGTCAAGCTGGGTTTTACCTTTTTGTTCCGCTTTACTTTCGGGAAGATCGCGGATAAGATAGAGACCAAGTACGGAAAGTACCGTAGACAATACAAATATCCATCTCCATCCGAGATTGTCCGCCATTGCTCCGCCTACGAGAGCCGCAAAGCTGGTACCTCCCCAAGTTCCCATGCTCCACAAGCTGACTGCTCTCTGCCTTCCTTTCTCATCCCAATACTCTCTGAGCAGTGCAAGTGTAGCAGGCATGATACATGCCGCAGAGAGTCCTTGAAGAATACGACCGGTAAGCAGAACCGGAAGTGTAAGGCCACTCTTGCCGGGCACAATGGCTATCAATGCCGCTCCGACAATGGCAAATATAAAACCCAAGCGTGTGATCTTTACCCTGCCTATTTTGTCAGCCAAACCTCCGAAAACCACTACCGTCATGCCTGAGAAAAGAGCAGTGATGGAGACGGCAAGGCTAAGAGAAGAGGTTGGCAGACCGAGGTCCTGATTCATGACCACATTGATGTTGAGCATGGTCATGCCGAACAGCCAGAAAGAGAGCAGACCGAGGATAAATCCGAAAAGGACTCTGTCATTCCCTTTGTAGGCAGTCGCGTTTGTAGTGTGAGATAGACTTGTCATAATTGTTTAGAATTAGGTTTTGCTAAAAATGGAGTCTAAATTGAAGTTTCAAGATATATACCGGACAATTACTTTTAATAGATATTGACGTTATCCAATTTATCTCCTTAAGTGGTTGATATAATTATCTTTTTCAGAAAAAATCTCTTCATACTATCCTTAGTGTCACGATAGATTCCGTAAGTGCGTAAGGATGACTTGTACATATTTACTTCCCGCAAATAAGGTTTCTTTTCTATTACTCCACGCTCGGATATCTTCAGTGACTAAATAAAGTACTTCGTTTTGATCCATATTTTTCCAACTGACAAGACGTTTATCCGTCTGAAGAATGAAATCAATGGTGGACAATAACTCTAATGAGTATGTTGAGTAGTATCCTCTTAAGAAAGTCTTAGTATTGTCACAAACCACTTTATATTCATGATGTTCCTCCCTATTAAGGTAATTCTTTACAATTTCAGAAGTATCCTTTAAGAGCCATATCTCCTGAAAAGGCTTTGCCTGCATGCTTCCCATTCCTTTAATATAACTCCCGTTTAAGTAATATAGAAGATGGGATATTTTCCCTCCAGAATATGGCCCATAATAATATCTATCAAAAACAATCTTAAAAACTTTTCTTGCGCCATGTCTTTGTAAAAAATAGACTGCTTTTTCTGCTGCGAATACAGAGGCAAACTCCCCATAAGAAACCATATCACATAGGACATCAAGCATCATAGCACTGGCAGGTGTTAGTTTAACCCTTTCACTCTTCATTTTTTCAATTATTGCATCTGAAGGCTCATAAAGGTATATTAGGCAATCTAGATCTTGCAAATAACTAACAATCATCTGTTTAACTATAGACCAATCAAGGCCGCCGTTGTGAGCCCCAAGAGGGGGAATTGCTATAGAAGAAATATTCCTAAATATTATTTCTTGTCTAAGTGCAACAAGACCGGACTCAATATATGAGTACTCTGAAGGCTTTTTCCAAGTTGTCTTTGTCGGAAAATTTATAATTATCTTGATTCCGGTTAAGGTCAGTTCCTGCGTGACAAACATTTTGCCTATAGTGACAAGTTGTTTTTCACATGCTTCACGATAAAGGCTATAATTAACGGGGAATGCTTCTTTAAACTGTAGAGCAATTCCTTTTCCCATAACTCCTTCCGTGTTAACCGTATTAACTAAAGCCTGGGCGTCGCTTTCTAAAAGATTCCCTTTTACGAATTTTATCATATTTACTAAAAATAATACTCTGGTATAATAAGAACTTTATCTTGATTCACTCCCATATTGACAAGCTTTTCCAATGCAGTCTTGTCGTATACAATGAAACCTTTAATGAATTTTGGATTAAGTTCATCCAGGACAAGTAATTCGGCCTCTTTTCTGCGTTTTAAATCTCTGTCATCTTCGTTATTCCAATATCGTGTGTACACATCTTCGTGTTTAATGATCTCATTTATCCTTGTTAAATCTTTTTTATCATAAAATACAGTCAGATAGTTCAATGGATGTCCGTCAGTAAATAGGCAGTTAATATCATTTTTAATAATGTCATCCAACCGCACAACACAATACACCAATTCGTTCGGAGGATATCGTTGTACACCATTATACCCATGCTGGATGACATAGAGCATCGGTGATCTAGGACCAAAGTAAAAAGGTATGTGTGAACCAATGGTACTTCCATCAATCATTAACTTTGTTTCTCGAACGTCAATAACAGACTGATCACCTATAACTACGTATTCGGGATTAGCAAATGGTGAATCTTTATGAACGAATCCAAAAGAGATCACATGTGAAATGTTATCAATGTGTAACATCCTAAATGCATATTTAATAATTGACTTTTGCATTCCATTGTCAGTTAACACCAAAAGCTATCACAGAAATTGACAAGCCGGTATTCAATCTAATTAGCGTAAAGTTAAATAAAAAAAATGTAACAAAAGCATACTAACAACATCCCATATCATTATTCCTTGTCCGGCTAGTACTGTGTCCTTTTTTATTATTATCTGAAGGTCAATTTAAAAATCGTGCCTGCATTATCGCTTTTTGTCAGATTAATGCTGCCGTTATGCAGCCTCATAATCTGATTTGAGAGGCTTAACCCAATGCCTGTCCCCTCTTGTTTAGTGGTAAAAAATGGAACAAAGAGCTCTTCCCGGCTCTCCTTGCTTATGGGAGTTCCATTGTTGTGAACTTCTATTACTATCTGCTCGGAAAGGTTTATCTCAGCGATGATTTTGATTATCGTTGCATCAGCTTCCAGAGCATTTTTTACAATATTTATGAGGATCTGAATTATTTGTCCTTCATCTGCGTAAAGAATAATGTCCTCCGATTTTTCCTCGAAAATAAGGGCTACACCTCTGTTTTGTGCCTGTTCTTGTGTCAGGGAAATTACTCTTTCCACCAGATCTCTTACCAATACTGCCTTTTTAACCGGAGCAGCCACCCTTGTAAGGGTCCTGTAGGTATCCACAAATTTGATCAAACCCCGTGAGGATTGGGCAATCGTCTCAAGTCCGCTGCGAACCTGCTCCCCGACATTGTCAAATTGCTGAAGAGCCTCACTTAGCGAAGCGATGGGAGTAACCGTGTTCATTATTTCGTGAGTGAGTACCCGAATCAGTTTTGCCCAGGACTCCTGCTCGCTCTCGGAAATATTGCTTGTGATGTCATTGAAAGCAACCACCTCCACCTCTTTTTTGCCAATAGTAGCTTTTGATGAGGTGAGGGAAATGGTCACTTTTCCGGATTCATTGTAAAAACTCGCTCTCTGCTCCAAACCGGTGTCAGCTATGGATTCAAATGCCTCAAAGAGAGATTCGCTGACAGTTTTTAGTTGTTTGATATTGCCGAGAGTAGCGATGCCAAGCAATTCAAGCGCAGTTTTATTGGAATAGTTGACTCTGCCGTTTTGTTCGATCACTACGACACCCGTTTTGACATGATCGAGCATAAGACCGTAATACTTCTCCTGTGCACTAATCTCCTTTCTTTCCTGGTCAAAAAGATTACGCAAACGATTTAGACTTGCGTTGAATTTTTTAGAAAAAAATCCTCCTTTGTCAAAACGGAAATTATACTCTTTATCCTCCAAAGCGTCCAGCATATATGAGACCTTTCTTCGCATCCTGCGTGAAGTTAGGTAAGAAGTAATAATCGCCGTTAAAACAATTACAGCAAGAATCAACAATATGACTTGCCAGGTTGTCATATATTATATTTCTTTAGTTTAGCATAAAGAGTCGGCCTACTGATCCCCAGAGACTTGGCAACCATGGACAAATTCCCCCCAAAACGGCCGATGGCGGCCATGATAGCTTTTTTCTCTGTCTCCTCCAAAGAATCTTCAGAGCTGATCTCTCTACTTTCCGGCTCGATTTGGATGGTTTTCAGCTCTATTTCTTTGGGAGTTAAAATAGCTCCTTCGGAGAGAATGACAGCCTTTTCTATACAATTCCTTAGCTCACGGATATTGCCGCTCCAGGTATGAGAATTCAGAAGTTCCAACGCTTCTTCGCTTATTTCCGAGACATTTCTTCTATATTTTTCCGCAAAAATCCCGAGGAAAAGATTGGACAACGGCTCTATCTCATCAATCCTTTCTCTTAAAGGAGGAAGATGCAAATGAATTGTATTTATACGATAGTAGAGGTCTTCCCTAAATTCTCCTTCGGCCACCATTTTCTCCAAATCCTTGTTTGTGGCGCAAATAAGGCGGATATCTATGGGAATCTCTTTCGTATCTCCCACTCTCACTACATTCCTGTTTTGGATAACTCTCAGTAGTTTGGCCTGAAGATGAAGGGGAATATTCCCTATTTCATCCAAAAACAAGGTGCCGCCATCGGCAAGTTCAAATTTACCCACGTGGTCGGTATGGGCATCGGTAAAGGCACCTTTTACATGACCGAACAACTCACTTTCAAAAAGAGTCTCCGTTATTGCACCGGCATCTACATTTACAATCGGTTTTTGTGCTCTGTCCGAGAGACGATGAATCTCCTTTGCAAGCACATCTTTACCGGTACCGTTTTCTCCCGTAATCAAAATGGTGGCATCTGTGTCAGCTATCTTATTTACCCTGCTGCGAATAGCCTTCATGGCCTTACCGCTGCCCCAAAACATAGAAGAAGCGGTTTCGGACTCGGTCGGCCTGGACTCTTTTTTATTGACCTGAGAGGCCTTGCGGAGGATTTCTATCAGCTTATCATTGTCCCAGGGCTTTACGATGAAATCAAATGCACCCCGCTTCATCCCTTCCACAGCGAGTGCGATATCGGCATAGGCGGTGAAGAGGACAACTTCTATTTCTGCATACTTACTCTTGATCTCGGAGAGCCAGAAAAGTCCCTCATTTCCGGTATTGATATCGGTGTGGAAGTTCATGTCGAGCAACACGACATCAGGGCTGAAGCTTGAAATCCTGCTCATCAATTCTTTCGGAGAGGAGATAAGCTCCACCTCTGTAAAATGAATCGGTAAAAGAAGTTTCAAAGCAGCCCTGATGCCACTGTTGTCATCTACAACCAATATTTTTGCCTTGTTTTTAGCCATAGACTACTCTATATTTTCAGGTCTTATCTATCCGACCCTACAAATGTAGTGACTTATTGGCAATTGGCATAATCCTATTCCGTCTTTATTGAGTCAACGGGGTCTGCCGTAGCGGCCTTCCAGGTTTGGATTACCACGACGCAAAGGGTTACAAACAGCACTGCAACCAAAGCGAGAGCAAAAACCCACCAGTAAATTGAAACACGATGCGCAAAAGTCTTCAAATATTGACTGACGATGTAGTAACTTATAGGGGCAGCCACCACAAAACAGATCAGTACAATCTTCACAAAACGGCTGCAGAACATTACTAGAATATCTTTTATTGAGGCTCCACTCACTCTCCTCAGGGCAATTTCCCTACGGCGATATTGCGTCTCGAACATTACCAGGCCGAAGACTCCCATTAAAGAGATTACAATGGCAATCAGAGTAAAGAGGCTGATCAATTGCGAAAGCGATTTTTCCTTCTGATAGGTTTTCTCAATATTTTCATCGAAAAACCTGATTGTCCACTGGTCGGGGGCAATTTTAGGGGCCCACTCACTAAGTACGGTGCCGATATGCCTCATTACATCCTGATAATTTGAATTTGCTGCTACACGAATAAATGCTGTGCTGGGATAGTTCCAGGGAGATTTTCCATAGACATAGAGCGCAAAGGGTCCCACCTCTTCCTTTAGACTCATGAAGCTGAAACTGTTGCAGAAACCCACTATGTCTGTTGCCTCGCTGAGATGCCCGTTAATTTTATCATCCAAAGTCAACCCAAATTTAAGCTTACATGCTTCATTGAAAATAAAGACTCCATTGTCACCAATTTCATCCTCCTTACGGAAAGAACGCCCTTCCAATATCTCTATGCCCATAAATTCGGGGAAGTCCCATGCAACCGGATAGCATTGGAAAGTAATCGCCTCGCCTTTAAAACTGCGTCCCCATCCCATTCTTATAGGGGCAATGAGTTCACCTGAAGCCCATGTAATATCTTGAATCTGAGGATCGCTCTTCAATCTCTCTTCAACAGCCTCGGCATTTTTTCCGATATCATAAGTAGTATGTACATAGAGAAGTTGCTCTTTATCAAAGCCCATATCATAATTTACCATATAATTGCGCTGCAGATTGATAAATGAGGAGACAATAATCAACCCTATAGAGATAACAAACTGTAGCCCTACAAGTCCGTAACGCAAGGTTTTTCCCTGTTTCGTGGCTCCGAAAGAGCCTTTTAATACCAGAGCCGGCTCAAATGAAGTAATGTAGAAAGCGGGATAGAGGCTGGAAACTACGGCTACCACAAGAGCGATGATAACTGTTGAAATCGCGAGGCTTATATTCGCACTTAAAGCGGTTTTTGCAGCCACTAGATGAACCAACTCACTCATATTAAAGAGCATTACAAAGGCAAATGCCAATATCAACGCTACGATTATCAGTGTTAAACTCTCCGTAACTACGCTCATAATAAGCTCTCGGCGGGAACAGCCGAGCACCTTCTTAGTATTGACACCTCTTATGCGCTCCGGAATTAAGGCAAAGAAGAAATTGATATAGTTTACAAATGCGATTCCTATCACCAATATCGCAACAATCAGAAGTACCGTAGTTGTCGTACGATTTCCAAAATCAATCATACTCGATATGCCTTCTTGAAAATATAAGCCTCCCAAAGGTATTAGCTGAACATCAGCCATATCCAAAAAGGTGTTTATCGCTTTATTTATCTCTTCATCCGAGGCATCAATCTCTTCTCCAGCTTCAGCTATTTGATCTAAAAGCTTATCCTTAAAGAAAGGACGAATAGTAGAGGTGAGATTTTTTTCCATATCCTCCTTCTGCGAAGGATCCATGAGTTTTACAAAGTAGGTGTAACCCCACTCCGAATAGCTCTCCAGGTTTTCTTTATCGAGGTTGTAGAGAAGCTCACAGTGCTTTAAATGGGAGTTTTCAGCCATATCTTCATAAATTGCCACAATCGTTCCGGGAGTATCCCCTTGATTCAATTGCATCCCTACCTCCAAATCAAATTTTTTCGCTACACTTTGGCTAATAGCGAAGCTGGTCCTGTTAACCATTTTATCAAATGAACCTGCAATCGGCTCCAATCCAATAGCCTTGAGAGCATCCCCGCTGATAGGGGTGGCACTCATTTCAACTACATGCTTCTCATTGTTCCGATCCACCCAGAAACTTTGCTTTCCACTTCCATTATATCCAAGGTTGATAATTCCGCCATACTCTATGTTGGGTGAGGAATCGATGATTAACTCCGCCAAAGGACGACAGAAAGAGAGGTTTCTTTGTCCACCGCCGGCATGTTCTCCCGAGGAAATCACAAAGACTTTGTCAACATCTTTAATCTTCTTGTTGAATCCAAACTCGTAATTTACCTGACAGAGTATTATGTAAAAGGCTGCAAAGGCTACTGCCATTCCCAGCACATTCAATATGCTGGAGAGAGAAAGCCCCCGACCTCGCCTAAATAGATAAAATCTTGCCATCTCTATAATTCGTTTTTAACATCACTTACAATCTGGCCGTCAAACAAGTTGATGATACGCTCAGCAACTGCCGCGTCTTTTTGGGAGTGAGTCACCATTACGATGGTTGTGCCTTCTGAGTGAAGTTCGCTGAGCAAATCCATCACTTCTTTACCGTTTTTGGAGTCGAGGTTACCTGTAGGCTCGTCGGCAAGGATAAGTTTAGGGTTGGCGACTACGGCCCTGGCAATGGCGACGCGCTGCTGCTGACCTCCGGAGAGCTGCTGAGGGAAGTGCTGGGCTCTGTGGCTGATATTCATTCTTTTAAGGATTTCAGTCACTTTTTGTTTGCGTTCCGATGCACTGATATTCATATATTTGAGAGGCAGTTCCACATTTTCATATACATTCAACTCATCAATGAGGTTAAAGCTCTGGAATACGAAACCGATATTGCCTTTACGGAATTTGGTTCTATCTTTTTCTTTTAGTTTGGCTACTTCCTGGTCTGCAAAAACATAACTGCCTGAAGTTGGGTTGTCGAGTAGGCCAAGAATGTTTAGAAGTGTTGATTTACCGCAACCCGAAGGTCCCATGATGGCTACAAATTCGCCATCGTTGATGTTAAATGAAACATTGTTCAATGCTGTTGTCTCGATTTCCTCCGTACGGAAAACTTTGCTGAGATCTTTTACTGTAATCATAATTGTGTTATTTATTTAATTGTTTATTTATTCATTCTTTAACGACTCGACCGGATTAGCCTTGGAAATACGAAGGCTATTCAGGACGATTGTTGTAATAATCAGAATGATAATGATGATGTCCGCTCCTATGAAGTACCAAGGAGAAAGGGTGATTTTTTCGGAGAAATTCTGTAACCACAAATGAGCTGCATAATAGGCTCCGGCATTGCCGAGAATCAGGGCTACTATGCCTATTTTCAGAACTTCTTTTATATAAATGGTTATGATTTCTTTAACTCTGGCACCATTTATCTTCCTGATGGCCATCTCTTTGCTCCTGCGTTGAGATTCGTCGCGGATNNCTTCTTTCACCGGAATAGGCCTCTCGCATTGAGTCCTTATAGGCCTTTACCTCAACCACTTTATTCTCAATTCGGGATTGGATAATATTTTGCACCTTCTCGATCAATTCTTTAGACACTTCATTCACTTTTATCGCCATAAACGGCATCCAATCATCATCTTTACCTATCTCACCTAGAAATTTAATGCTTGCTCTATTATCCTGACCGGTGAGTGTACCCATTCTATAATCCTTATAGACTCCCGAAATTGTAAAGGCATCTGAGGAAGTTTTGCTATGTTCGGTAACAAAAATTTGCTTACCTATAGCGCCGTCACTCCAATCCTCGAATTTTGCCATTTCAGTTAAAAAGCTCTCACTTACAGCAACTTCCAATGGACTCTGCGGATACCTTCCCTCTATGAATGGAATTCCCAACAAATCAAACAAACCGGCAGTACCTTCATATTGGTCTGCAATATTGAACAAATGCTTATCTCCATCAATTATATTATTGCCTGAACCGCTATCCAAAGGCAGACAGTATGACATTTCGACACCTAATACATCAGGCAGGGTTTTTAGCTCATCAACAATACCTTGATGCACCTTTTTGTCCGTACCTGTGAGCACTGACCAAAGCAGATTTTCATATTCATACCCCGGTTTATCATGAATGGCTTTGGTGTATTGCTTGTTGATTACCAGCACCAGAGAGAGAAGCAGAGCACATATTGCTGTCTGAACAAAGAGAAGCGAGAGTTTCCAGATTCTCTTATTCTCACTATAATTTCTGATAGCAGATTGTGCCGGGATTCTTGAATAGAGATAGCCCGGAACAACGGCTGCCACAATGAAAACTACAAGCAGTATTAGGGCGATAGAGGCATATGTCGCGTTTACAAGGAGTGCAGAGGCCGGAACGCCAGTAATATCCTCAATCAGCGGCCTAAAGAAAAGAATGATTATTGTTGCCACCACAATAGCTGCCAGAACATCCAATACAGCTTCTTTAAACATTATTCCATAAATATTTTTCCTTCCTGCTCCATAACATTTTCTCACTCCCATCTCTTTGGAACGATTGGAGATAGCCGAAACCGAAAAGAGAATATAGTTCAGTAGCGAAATAGCAATCAACAGTAGCGCTACAATCGAAAGTATTAAAACCGTGATTCTGACTTGCTC
>DBQO01000015.1:0-1069 GCA_002305275.1 Bacteroidales bacterium UBA1392
CATGGAGGCTATGCGCTGTTTGCCGATTTGATTCACCACGAGGCCGGTGGCCATGGTTTTGGGCGTCTGGTCGATGAATATATAACACATCCCGGAGAGACGTTGCCGGACGAGGCGACAAGTGCTTCGCCTCACCGTCATAAAAAGGAACTGCAAGAGAGGAAATATTTCGGCTATGCTTTCAATGTAGATATCAGCGGTGACAAAGAACAGGCTCCGTGGGCGCATTATTATACGCTGCCGGGATACCAGGCGGTAGGTTATTATGAGGGGGCCTATTTTTATGAAAAGGGTGCTTGGCGACCGGAACAGCGCAGTTGCATGGTTGACAATCGTCCCTACTATAATGCTCCGAGCCGTGAAAGCATCGTTAAATTGTTGTTAAGGCGGGCAGCAGGTGTCAGGTTGTATGATTATCTGTATCAATCCTCTTCAGGGACTTATGAAGTGGTCCCTATTCCGAACGATCCTTTCAATATGGAGGATTTTATGCGCAATGATATGAAGAAAGCCTGGTCGGCACCTATGCCATTACCAGCCGATACCCGAAGCGGCCAATCTTTCATCCCGACCCAACCGGTACGCTTCATACCCGGCTCACCGCTTGACTAACTACACACTCCTTACTTGCAACTAAAAACTGAGGGTCACCAGTCGGTGACCCTCTTTAGCATCCCCTTGGCGGGAGCCACGGTTTCGGTCTGCCTCTTCGGCGAAGCAGACGCCTTAATTACTAGTCCAGAAGCTCTACGATTTTGGCCTCAGGAGCATGTTTCATAACGGATGCGATACCATTGTCTCTCGTCCTTTCGGAAGCATACATCTGGCTGTTTCCAATTACCTGGCCGTTGGTAGCTTTAAGATTGAAGAAGGGCTTGCCGTTTGCAGCCACTTTCTTCTCATATCTTGCCTCTTCAACGCTGTTTTTCTTTACTGATTCAACGCCGTTTAGACAAGCGGCCTTAGTCTTGTAGCCTTCGCTGGTGAGGATTATCTCGCCATTTGAAGCTTTTAGGTTGAATTGGAATTCTCCGTTTTTTCTTAAAGTAATTTCAAATTTTCCCATATC
>DBQO01000015.1:1144-73676 GCA_002305275.1 Bacteroidales bacterium UBA1392
GGTAAAACATGTTCCGACTGAACTTATACAAAATCCCGATAATCCGATATTGGTAATGTTTACTGCCTCCTGGTGTGGTCCCTGTCATAGGATGCGCAGTGTGATGTTTAAAAAGGAGAATATTTCGCTCCTGCTCAGAAAATACAATCTGATATTGTTGGACGTGGACTCGCAACCGGGCTCGGATCTGCAGAGAATCTATTGCGAAGATAGTGCGGTTCCCCAATTTATAGTAATGGATAAAGAGCAAAACGTACTCCGAAAAATGCGTGGTGCTACTGATAGCGAATCTGAGTTTGCGGAGTTTCTGCGTAGCGGTATTGAAGAGATAAGACCCGGTCTGCCGGCCGTGCAGGATATTATTTCTCAGGAAGAGATGGAGATCCTCACCGGTGATGATTTCAAGGCGGCTACGAGTCGCCTCAAGGCGAAGTGGAGTTTCGGGGTGGGTATCGGAGGCCATATTTCCAATATGCCTGTTTCCAGCAGATCTCTTTTTGCTGAAGAGAGAGCCTCGGCCCTCGACAGCACACAACTCAATTACCGCGGGGTTAAGCCGGGCGGGAGCATTTCCGCATTGGTGCGTTACACATTCTACAAATCCACCATAGAGACCGGTCTCCTCTTTATGAGTGCCGGAGGTCGTGATATACGTACCAAACAGAGTTTTGACTCATATTATATAGGTGTCCCGGTAGATTTTCATTTTGGAATTTGGGACAATCTAAAGTTTGGTGCGGGTATTTCAGCCATGTATATGGTGAAGGATGTTGCAAAAAATCGTTTTGATGCCGGCTTGCGCCTAAAACTTATTTGGGATGCCTCTCCATTTTGCATAAGTGCGGGTTGGCAACGTGGTCTTGTCAATATTTTGGGGGCGGAATCGCCATTAAGAGCTAATAACAATCACTTTTTTGTTAATTTTGCCTTTTATTTCAATTGAAACCATCAATGAGAGTAAGGCATTTATTCAGTTTTTTCATCGTTACGACCCTCTGGGCCTTCGGTTCTATGCTCTTTTCTGCGACGGCAGCTCCTGAAGGGAGTTTATTTGCAGATGGTGAAAAGAGAGTCGCTGAGTTCACGCACGATGAATTGCTCTCGAGAAATATGCCTGCCGAACTGGCGTTTCTGCCGGAGGCTATATCAAATCTCTCAATGCCCGGCAATCGTGCAGGTATCTGGGCTCTCGATGCCCTGGATGCGGTGAGGTATGGCCTCAAGGTGGATTTGACGCACGATCAGCGCTACGATGATACACTCTGTACCCGGGCCGCCCTGAGTTGTTTGCAGGAGTATTATGAGCGCTATGGAGAGTGGGATTTGGCTTTAGCCGCCTATTTGCACAGCCCCGCTGTGCTAAATGCCTGTCTGCAATCAGGAGATTCGACTCTGCTACTCCATACGCTGACCCTTTCTGATCTCGGTCGGATGGAAAAGAGCGATCATTCCTCTCCTGCGGAGGAAATGTATACCCTGTATTTCGACCGGCCGATCTCTATGGAAGCCGTGACGCATCTTACCGGCATAAGCGCTAAGGAGTTTTCCGGTACAAATCCCATTTTCAGATCAGATCCCCTGGTGCCTCTCGAAGGTTACGGACTCAAATTTCCTCCCTATGTGGCTCAAACTATAGAGGTGGATTCCCTTTATGCCGTTACGGATCGCATGGTGGCAGCCAGAGAGGCCGAATTGCTTAAAAAACAGAAAGAAGCCGAGGAGGAGCGCAAGCAGACCTCCATCACTTATACGGTAAAATATGGTGATACTTTGAGCGGAATTGCGCAGAAACACAGAGTCAGAGTTTCCGATATCAAAAAGTGGAACAAACTCAGGAGTGATTTTATACGAGAAAGACAAAAACTAATAATTTACAAATAAGGATTGATGAAAGCGAGCAAGATTTTTCTCTTCATATTGTCGGTAATTTTTATTCTTGGAGTGGTTTGGGCTATTTTCCCGCAGGGAGGAATAGAGGTTGGAGGTACCACTTTGCGATTTGCTTCCTACGAAGAGGCCGCTTCCGGCATAAATGAGAAGGTGGTGGATGTGGATAAAGTACTTTCCGATGTAGAGCAGAGTTTCAACATGCTCTCCGGTTCTCAGCAGGATACCCTTAGGTATTTTAGGAATTTCCTCAAATACAACCCTAACCGGATTTGGCTTCCAAATGATGACTATACCTACCTTGATGATCTGTTCCATCTATTTGAAAGCGCAAATAAGGAGAACAAGACTTACCGAATAATGCACTATGGTGACTCGCAGATAGAGATGGACCGTATCTCCTCTATCATTCGTGAGCATCTTCAGGGTATCTTCGGCGGCAATGGTAATGGTCTTGTGCCGGCAATCCAGAGTGTTGCCACCTACTCTTTGGTGCAGAGTGCATCCGGAGCACTTACCCGTTATACGCTCATCGGTGACTCCACTACCGTGCGCGCCGATCACAACCGTTACGGAGTAATGACTCAGCTCTCCCAACTCTCCGGTGAGGCCTCCATAACTTTCAGGGTTTCCAAAAACTCCAACTGTCAGGAGCGTGCCAAGAAATTTTCTAAAGTTGCATTGCTTGTAGGCAATACTTCTCCCGGATTTAAAGCCTCTTTGCGCTGCGATACCATCCGAACACAAAACAAAGTACTCAAAAATGCGGTAAATGGAGTTTCGCTCCTTACATGGGAACTTCCTGCGTATGCATCCAGAGGCACTATTACCCTGAGTGGCAGTGGAGAGATATATGGTTTCCTGATGGATGGCAAAAACGGAGTTGCTCTGGATAACGCACCTCTCAGAGGCAGTTCAGGCACCATATTCACCCGTATGAGCAAAAGCGTGATGAAGCAATCCTTCGACCTGCTCGATACCCGTATGATTATATTGCAGTTCGGAGGCAACAGCGCCGTCAGCATCCGTAATGAAAAGCAAATCTCCGCCTATTTGCGTAAACTCGAAAATCAGATTGACTATTTTCACGAAGTGGCTCCCGAGGCGCAAGTCCTTTTTATTGGTCCTTCGGATATGGGCAGGAGCGTAGAAGGACGCGTTGCCACTATTCCCATGCTGCCGGCTCTAAACGATTCGCTCAAGGTAATGGCCCTGAGCAAAGGCGCGGCATATTGGGATCTCTTCAATATGATGGGGGGTGAAAATTCTATGGTGCGTTGGGTAAAGCATAGTCCTGCACTTGCAAGCAGCGATTATATCCACTTTACAACCAAGGGTGCCGAGCATGTGGGGATGGCTTTTGCAAGAGCTTTTGAAGTATGTTACAACTTTTATAGACTCAGGAAAGAGTTGGATCCTGAAATGGTCTCAGCTTATATGAGTAGTCAGGATTCCACCGAAGTGCCTTTTGCTGACACTAAGGAGAGTGATATAAATATGGTTTCAGAAGGAGAATTGGGAAGAGAATGAGAAGAGGCACAGTAGTATTCAGGTTGTTTGTTGCAGCAATTGTGCTGTTTGCGATATGGAGCGGAGATGCCTTTGCTCAGGGTCTCCACAAGCCCATTCCCAACTATATGTTCGCACATTTTGAGGAGAATGCGATCACTTTCCCCTCGGGGGATAGTGCGGATTTCGAGAGATTTTTTCTCAAGCTCGATACCCTTCTCTTTTTCGGAGAGGGAGATATCAATATAGTCCATATCGGCGGCTCACACGTACAATCCGGCACTTTTCCAAACAGGATGCGCCGAAATTTGCTCGCGATGCGCTATGGTATCGAGGGTGGTAGAGGAGTAGTTTTTCCATTCTCGGTAGCGAAGAGCAACACTCCTTCCAGTTATTACAGCAGTTATACCGGTAAGTGGAAAGCTTACCGCAACTCACAGCCCAAAACGCCTCTACGTATGGGTCTGACCGGGATGGCGGCTGCCACTTCAGACCCATCGGCAACAATAACCATTGTCTCACGTGAGCGTAATCCCATGGGTTCTCCCCATGATTTCAGTTTTGACAGAGTGCAAGTTCTGGGGCGTGCCGATAACGATTCGCTCGTACCGGTAGTCCGTCTGGATACCCTGACGCTTTTACCCCTCTCTCACGATCCCGATAGAGACCTATATGAGTTTGTGCTGCCTTATCTGACGGATTCTCTGGTACTGGGTACCACCGGAGTCCCCGGAGAGTGGAATTTGACGGGGATTGTGCTGGACCATGGTCGTCCGGGGCTCACCTATCACGGTATCGGGGTCAATGGCGCGAGCCTCAACTCATATTTTAAGTGTGAGGATTTTGAAAGGGATTTGGCTTTGCTCAAGCCCGATCTGATAATATTTGCCATAGGCATCAACGATGCAAATACCTCCAATTTCAACAAAGAGCTATTTGTTTCCAATTATATAAAAATGGTGGATATGGCCCTTAGGGTGGCGCCCGATTGTGCCATACTCTTTGTGACCAACAACGACAGTTTCAGGCGTTCCCGCCGCTCATATTATCTCAATCAGAACGGCCCTGTGGTACAGGATGCCTTTTATAGTCTGGCGCTTAGATATGATGCAGGCGTATGGGACCTTTTCAGAATAATGGGCGGTCTCAATTCTATGAAGCAGTGGGAGAGTGCCGGACTGGCCAACAGGGATAAAGTTCATTTTACGGAAAAAGGCTATATTTTGATAGGTGACCTGCTGTATAATGCTTTGCTGGATCGTTATCTGGAGCATCTCAAATCAAATACTTCAAAGAACGGTACCAGATGAGCGGTTTTATCCATATAGCGGCAGATTTTATCAAAGGACTCTTCACATTTGATCAGTCCCACCCTTTGCTTTTCACGCAATTCTATTTCTGGGCATTCTTTGCAATCGTATTTGCCTTTTTCGCCCTTTTCAAAAATAAGCTGCTGCTCAGAAACGGTTTCCTCTTCTTTGCCAGCCTCTTTTTCTATTATAAGACCAGCGGTATCTTTACCCTGATACTGCTCTTTGTGACGCTTTACAATTTCTTGGGCGCCAAATGGATGTATTCCAGAAAGAGTGACGGGGGGAAAAGAGCCGTGCTTGTGGTCAGCTTGATTGTCAACCTCTTTACGCTATGCTACTTCAAATATGCCTACTTCATAACCGATGTGGTTAACAACCTTTTCGGGGCGGAGTTTGTCGTATTTGATATGTTTGCAGTAGTTGGGAATGCAATCGTGGGTGCTAATCGTTTCAGCATCGATACCATAATTTTGCCTGTGGGTATTTCTTTCTATATTTTTCAGGCGATTAGTTATATAATGGATGTCTACCGCAGCAGAGTGACTCCCGTGCGTAATATTCTGGACTTCGGTTTCTATTTGAGTTTCTTCCCGCAATTGGTGGCCGGTCCCATAGTTCGTGCCAGCGAATTCATACCTCAGTTGCACCGAAAGTTTTTTCTCAGCAGAAGACAGTTTGGTATTGCGGTATTTTGGATTGTAAATGGCCTGGTAAAGAAAATAGTCCTTAGTGACTACCTGGCCATTAATTTCATAGACCGTGTTTTTGAAAATCCTTTGCTCTATTCCGGGTTTGAAAATGTAATGGCCCTCTTTGGATACTCACTACAGGTTTATGCCGACTTTTCGGGATATACCGATATTGCCATAGGAGTAGCAATGCTGATGGGTTTCTACCTTCCTCAAAACTTCGATTCGCCTTATAAGGCAAAGAGTCCGGTAGAATTTTGGCGAAGATGGCACATGTCCCTATCCAGATGGCTTAAGGATTACCTCTATATCCCTTTAGGAGGTAACCGCAACGCTACCTTCGGTACATATTGCTGCATCGTTTCCATTTCACTTATCGGAGTTTTACTTTCAGGTTCGTGGTGGGTAGCTCTGGTCGTCGCGGCCATTGCAGTGGCTCTCATTCTTGTTGCAAGGCTTAAACCCGGGAAGCGCAAGAGCATCACTACCAATCTAAACTCGATGAACACCATGTTGCTGGGTGGTTTGTGGCATGGAGCAAGCTGGAATTTCATGATCTGGGGAGGCCTGAACGGCATCGGAATGGTAATTTACAAGGTGTGGCAAAACTGGGGAATAGGTTTGAGGTTTTTTGTCATAACGGCGGTTACTGTGACACTTGGTATCTTATCCGTTGTTGCGCCCCGTCCACTATATAATATGTTTTTTGTCTGGATGGCAGTAGTGATGACAGGCAATCTTGTCAAATTGCTATATGTGCTGATATGTCGTATTCGTGGTATTCAGGCGGCTATTGTGGCCGGGCCTGAAGCCTCTAAAGAGTCCCGTTTCAGACGTCTCTCGGATATCTGGGCCATTTTCCAGACATTTGTCTTTATCACCTTTACACGTCTCTTTTTCCGTTCGGGATCCAATCTTGATCCCGCAGAGGCCAATGAGACAGCCTGGAATACGGCAAAAAATATGGTAAACCGCATTGGCAGCCATTGGGATCTGGCCATGATACCGGAGATGGTATGGCAATATCGCAATGTGTTTCTGCTTGTAGTTATCGGTATGGTGATACACTGGCTTCCTGACCGCTTTAAACGCCGTTATCGTCTCTGGTTTGCATCCATACCGCTGCCACTTATGGCTCTGATAGTAGCTCTGGCAGTCTTTTTCGTCTACCAGTTTATAACTGCGGACTTGCAGTCATTTATTTATTTCCAGTTCTAAAAGGTAACGGGATCGCCATCCTGATTTCCGGGATCCTCGGGATCTTCGGGTGCGGCTTCTTGGATCAGTATCAAAAAACGTTCTATCGTTTCACTGAATACTCTTGCTTTAGTCTCTCGCCTGGGGCCTTCGTTGAGGGTGGTCTTAAAGATAACAGTGGCGTCACCATCAGCCCAGTTGGGTCTGACTATTACCCATTGATTACTAAAACTGATGTCGGGTGTCTCTATCTCCCAGATGACATTGGACTTTATATCCAGAGAGGCACTGTCAATATTGTAATTAAATATGATGGTATCCCGTGAAATGGTCAATTCCGGAAGAACATATTTTTCACAGGAAACGAACTGTGCGAGCATTACAAAAGCAGTAACAGTCGCAACAGCCGAGGTCAAAATAGTTTTTTTATCTCTCATTTCGAAGCAAAGTTACAAATAATCCGATGTTGCGCTCTTTTTTTTGACGGTAGGGAAAGATATTTTTCATTTTTTGCTTATATTTGTCATTTAATAGATATATGTATGCGTAATATTATTCCAATTATAGTTGCGGTAGCGCTTGTTGCTACCGCTTGTCACAAGGTGGTGGACCCGGAGATTTCAGTAGATCCTTATGCCATAACTTGTGACTATAATGGTGGCTCGTTCGATGTCAATGTACGCTGCAACGTGGATTGGACAGCAGATTGCGATACCCTCGGGATAACTATTTCGCCCACATCAGGCACTAAAGACGGTTCCATAAGGATTTCAGTCCCTTCAACCACTTCAAAGTCCACACAGGTGGCCAGAATAACATTTACCGCAAAGGGTGAGGAGAGTTCCAAGATAGCTAAAACTGTCGTTACCATAGGCTCCTATCCCTTTATCGGGGTAGATGTAGGTCAGCTCAGCATTGCAGCTGAGGGAGGCGGCACGCAATTTTTACTGACGGCCAACCGTCAATGGAGTGCCACTTCTTCAAATCCCGCCTTTACCTTTTCTCCGGAATACGGAGCGGTAAATGATATCATCAGAGTCACTGCAGACGTCAATAATACCGGCTCTCCGAGGGAGTGTACCATTAGCTTCAAACTTAAAGAATACCAGAATAAAACGGCACAAATAAAAATAGTTCAAACACCTCTGTAATACCATGAGAAAGGCACTGCTAATCTTTTTTGCTTCATTATTCTTTTTTCCGGCCTTTGCTCAGAAATATCAATTTTCGGGTAAGGTGCTTGAAAAAGGTACCGATGTCCCTGTTGAGTTTGCTACTGTAGTAATGGCAGATAAGGAATTGTGGGCCGTAGCCAATGCAAAAGGAGAATTTGTCATCAACGGCGTTTCCAGAGGTAAAACTAAAGTAGAGATATCCTGTCTGGGATATGCTCCAACCACATTTGAAATAGAAATAACCAAGGACCTCAAGGGAGTTACCTACTATCTGTCGGTAGATGACCTGACTCTTGAGAGTGCGGTGGTTACTGCAAAAGAGAATACAAACAGCGCTACGACCAGCCGTCAAATTGACAGGACTGCACTGGAGCATATGCAGATGGTTAACATTTCGGATATCTCCTCACTGCTGCCGGGTGGAGTCTCAACCTCTACCGGTAAACTCACCAACTCGACTGAGGCCTTCCAAATCCGCTCCGACGAGACCTCGGCAGTCGCCTCTTTCGGTACTGCGGTTGAACTGGATGGTGTCCGACTCTCAAACAACGCAGCCTACAGTTCGGTATCAGGAGTCTCCACCCGTAATATTGCCTCGTCCAACGTAGAGTCCATAGAGATAATAACCGGAGTACCATCTGTGGAGCATGGTGATATGACTAACGGAATTGTCAAGATCAATACCCGTAAAGGAAAATCTCCCTGGATGATAACCGCAATGACCAGTCCCAACACCAAACAACTCTCTTTAAGCAAAGGCTTTGACCTTGGGTCGAAAGGTGGAGTAATCAATGCGAGTGTCGAGAGGACCACTTCCGTACAGGATCTGGCATCTCCCTACACTACCTACCAGCGTAACGCCTTTTCATTGCTCTATTCCAATTCCTTTGGGACATTGGGACAGCCGTTAAGATTTTCATTCGGTCTTTCGGGGAATGTCGGCGGATATGATAGGAGCGCTGACCCCGATTCCTTCATGAATACTTACTCAAAGTCGAAGGAGAATACTGTCAGGGGTAATTTTTCACTCAATTGGCTTCTCAATAAGTCCTGGATCACCAATATTGAGCTTACGGGCTCGTTGGTTTATTCCGATAATTTAAGTTCTTACAGCGAAAACAAATCCAGCTCCAGTTCGACCTCCTCCCTGCACGGAATGGAAGAGGGATACTTTGTTTCTACTCCCTATTCATCCAATCCAAATGCAGAGGTTATTCTCAGACCGGCCGGATACTGGTATGAGGTAAGCTACGGAGACAATAAGCCCCTCGATTACAATCTTCACTTAAAGATAAATTGGGCTCACGACTTCGGAGGCATTGTCAATAAATTAAAACTTGGACTCCATTTCACCGGAAGCGGTAATCTTGGAGAGGGCTTCTATTATGAAGATCTGTCGAAGGCACCGGATTGGAGACCCTACCCCTATAAGGATATCCCTTTTGTCAATAATCTGGCGGCTTACGCTGAAGAAAATATCAATATTCCCATCGGCACCACTACTCTCAACCTTGTAGGGGGCGTACGCTCGGAGTGGACTATGATAAACAACTCAGGTTATGGTACGGTCAACAGCCTTTCACCTCGTTTTAATGCGAAATACTCTATCATCAAATATAGCAGAAGCCGTATATTGAGAGAACTTTCGGTTCGTGGCAGCTGGGGTGTGGCCGTTAAGCTACCTTCGGTTTCCATTCTGTATCCGACACCATCCTACTACGGAAAACAGGTCTTTGCTCCGGGTACGACTGCGGATGGCTCTTCTTTCTATGCCTATTATATTCTTCCCAGGCAGATAGAATACAATCCCGATCTGAGGTGGCAGAAGGCACAACAGAGTGAAGTGGGAGTTGAGATGGATATAGCCGGTATCAAATTCTCACTGGCGGCTTTCTATTCAAAAACCCTGGACTCCTATTTTACTTACAGCGAGTATGAACCCTTTACTTACAAATGGACCGACCAGCGAAACCTTGAAAAGAAGTGCCCGATCCCCTCTTCCAATCGTCTCTACTCCATTGACAGGGAGACCGGAGTTGTCACCGTAAAAGACATCACCGGTAAATTACCGGATCAGACACTCGAATATACGGAGAAAAATACCTTCGTATCAACGACCAAAGTTACCAATGAGGTCTCACCGACCATACGCCAAGGTATCGAGTGGGTGATAGATTTTGGACAGATACAGGCACTTCGCACCTCCATCAGGATGGACGGTACACTATATAAATATAGGAGTGTTAATGAAAACATAGTGCAGTCCTATAATTCCAGTCGTACAATGGCTGATGGTATAACGCCATACCAATTCATAGGATACTATGTCGGCAGCAGTTCTGGTACCAGCAACGGTTCCGAGAGTGTGAAGCTCCGTAACAACGTCACTCTTACTACCCATATTCCTCAGGCGCGATTGATATTTACTCTCAGACTTGAGAGTTCGCTCTACCGCCATGACCGCAATCTTGCAGAATATAGTGGCGGACAGATCGCCTGGCCAATGAGCGGTAACGAGAAGATTCCCTCCGGTACCGAGTTTTACGATATTCGGGGGCATGTTGTCAAATATCCCCTCTATTACTCTACATTTGAAGAGCCCAATATCCTGATACCATTCCTTGAGGAATATCTGTGGGCTAAAGAGAATAATAAGAAGCTCTTCTCAGAATTGGATGCAATGATCAACAAAACAGGTTACACTCATCTATTCCTTAAGAATGTCTTTTCTCCCTATTTTGCAGCCAATATAAGTGTGACCAAGGAGATAGGTAAGATAGCTTCCCTTTCCTTCTATGCCAACAATTTCTTCTACTCGACAATGAGGTTCAAAATGAGCGCCTCGGGGACCGATGCATCATTATTTGAATCCACCTCCTATATACCCAAGTTTTACTACGGACTCACATTGAGGCTTAAAATTCAATAATATAAACACACTATGCTTATGAAAAAAATTGTTTCATTCCTGATGTTCAGCGTGATATTTCTCGCTGCGGTCTCCTGTCACAAGGACGACCCTTACAAATTGTATGACGTCAAAGTTCAGCTGGTCTATGCTCAAGGTAGTGACTTCGGTGTTGTAGCCGACGTTACGGTAAGTGCAGTAAACACAAATACCGGAATGATTTATGTCGGTACAACTAATAGCGAAGGCCTTGCGATCGTCCCCGCAGTTGCCGGTCTATATGAAATTTCGGCTACTGAGACACGTGCCGAAGGTGGTACCGCCTATTCCTTCAATGGTTTTAAACAGCAAGTTGCCATTACCCACGATTATGAGAAAAATCCTTTTGTAGTTACCATCGACATGGTAGGTTCAGAGGCTAAACAGGTTATCATCAAGGAACTTTATACAGGTGGTTGTCAAAAAGATGACGGCTCCGGTAACTTCCAAATGGATAAATATGTAGTTCTCTACAACAACTCGCCGGTGGATGCCGACCTCAAAAATCTCTGCTTCGCAATGACAATCCAATACAACTCACATGCAACGAATGCAGACGTGGTTGATGGAAAACTTACTTACGAGGCTCAAGGTACCGTCCCTGCTGGTAATGGTTTCTGGACATGGGCTGAAGGTCAGGCTCCCAAACTGAAACCGGGTGAGGAGGTTGTTGTGGCTATAAATGGTGCCATTAACCACACCATTACCTGCAGTAAGTCTGTGGATCTCTCCAAGAGCGCTTACTATGCGATGTTTGACCCTGAGTCGGGATACAGTCACGCATCATACTATCCGACACCATCTGAGGCAATACCTACATCCCATTATCTCAAGGCCTACAAGTATGGCGCAGGTACGGGTTGGCCTATTTCGGCGACAGGCCCCGCTTTCTTTGTATTCATCACTCCGGATGGGGTAACACCTCAGTCATTCTTTGAGGATACTTCCAATGAGAATTTCTACAACAATTTAAGTGCAATGAAACGTAAATGGGTTCCTGCTGACTGGGTTGTAGATGCAGCAGAGGTCTTCTCAGCCGGCTATGTTGGCAAGAACAATAAACGTCTCATCACCGCTGTTGATGGAGGTAGTGTAGTACTCACCAGTAAGATGGGATATTCCATCTACCGTAATGTAAACAAGGAGGCCACCGAGGCCATACCCGGAAATAAAGGGAAAATTGTCTATAATTACAGTAAGGGAACGGCAGACCTAGAAGAGGGCACAACCGACCCGAGCGGTATCGATGCTGAAGCCTCAATCAAGGCCGGTGCGCATATTATCTTCATGGATACCAACAACTCCACAAACGACTTCCACCAACGCAAAGAAGCTGCTTTGAGAAGCAAATAACACAAATTGATAATGAAACGCTCTCTGACTATAGTGACAATGGTGCTGCTCTGCCTGATTTCAGGTCGGGCACAGGTGACTCCCAAGCATTTTTATGATTTTGTTTTCATAAAGGGTTCGGAGCCCTGGCTGACCAGTAGTAATGCATCCGGCCTTATTCGTCTGCCCGTGGAGAAGATCTTCATAACGCAGGCAGGATTTGACAAGAATAATGGCGGATTTGTGGCCCATCACCAGTCAGATAACAGTTTCAACGCCGGAGCTTTGGCGGAATCATTCTCCCATTTGGGACAGGATGTCTATGTTTATGGGAGATTGTCATATGACTATTTTAAAGGGAAAAATATGGGTGGCTCAGTAATGAGCGACCCATATCATTCCCCTTTCAATTTGGTGGCAATGGCCGACAGCACTGCCGGAGTCAAGACACTGGAGATCTATAGTTTGACCGGTGGAGTCGCTTACCGTTTCAATGATGCCCTCGCTGCCGGAGGCAAGATAAACTACACAAGCGGTAACTATTCCAAGGCACGCGACCCGCGTCACGTAAATATGATAATGGATATGGAAGTAACGGCGGGACTGACCTGGAATATTGGAAACAAAGTCATCATTGGAGCCGATTACATTTTCCGAAGAAATCTCGAAAGTTTTTATTATCAGGTTTACGGTACAACCGATAAGGTCTACTATTATTTGGTGGATTACGGCGGATTTTTTGGGCAGCGGGAGCTCTTTGGAGAGAGGGGCTATACGACCCAAACCACTACCGTACCTCTGCTTACTACCTACCATGGAGGAGCACTTCAGCTGGAGATAGCATTTTCGCCTGGAGCAAAGTTGTTCAATGAATTTTCATTCAAAGCATTTGACGGCTATTATGGAAAGAAGTCCGTAACTACGGTAATGTATTCAGCTCATAATGGCTACCAGGCAGGCTATAACGGTCATTTTTCCTTCGGAAAGGAGAATAACCGTCATATTGTGAAACTAACTGCCGACTACACCAAGATGATCAACAATGAAAATGTCTTTCAGGAAAAAACTACTGAGGGAGTTAAGGAGATCATTTATTTCGGCAGCAATGAGGCTCTGGACAGAGATCTGATTGAAGGCAATTTGGAGTATTCCCTCAATCTCGGTATCAGAGATCATCGTCCTAAACTGGTACTGAAGGCCTCCGCAGATGCGTTGTATCGGACTCAGATAGCTTCTCTCTATCCTTACTACCGCAAGCAGGATATACTCGCTATTGACGGGCTGCTCTCAGGAGCGTACAATATTTTCCGCGAAAGCGGAATCATAGGAATTCGTCTTTGCGCAGGATTTGGGGGTGGCTCCGGCTCTCCTTTCAATGACGGACTTTACATGCCGACCAACAACCCAAGAACTCCGCGCACGATGGACAATGCGATGCGAATGGAGTTTGAATATCTCACCGCGTACCGCATCAATGCCGGTGCGGGATTCAGATACTCCCATTTTTTCAAGAATAATATTACCGGCTATGTCGATTTGGACTACCGGTTTGTAAATGCCCTCGGCATCTCATATCTTGCCGGCGCTATGCATCATCGCATCAGCGCTATAGTAGGCATCTCATTCTAATACCAAACAAAATGATTAAAAAACCGATACTTGCGGTGATGGTCCTCTTTCTCGCCGCCGTACTTTGCCGTGCCGATGAGGGCATGTGGCTTATTAACCTAATAGAGCAGGGGCTTGCCAAAAAGATGCAGGAGAGGGGCTTACAGCTTGATCCGAACACTCTCTATGACGAAGAGAAGGGAGGGCTGAGTGATGCAGTCGTGTCGCTCGCTTTTGGCTGTAGCGGCAGCATGATCTCATCGGAAGGTCTTATGATAACCAATCACCACTGCGCCTATTCGGACGTACACGCGTTGAGTACCCCTGAAAAAAACTATCTTGAAGATGGATTCTGGGCTATGGAGCGCTCACAGGAGATTCCGGTCAAAAGAGACGGTATCTGGTTTCTTAAGAAAGTTATAGATGTAACTGCCGAAGTACAACATCTGCGTGACTCAATAGTTCCCAGAGGCGGGGGATTTGCAATGCGAAGGGTTTACAGTTTAATAGAGGGTAAATATAGTAAGATATTTGAAGGGAAGGGAGAGGTCTCCTGTGCCTCAATGTGGGGTGGCAACAAATATTATATGGCTCTCTATGAGGTCTACAAAGATGTGCGTTTGGTAGCAGCTCCCCCTATCTGCATAGCATCCTACGGGGGTGAAGTAGATAACTGGGAATGGCCCCAGCATAAGGGAGATTTTGCGCTATACCGCATCTACACGGCACCGGATGGATCTCCGGCTGATTACTCTCCGGACAATATTCCCATGAAGCCTACCCGTACGTTGAAAATATCCACTGCTGGTGTGCAGAGAGGAGATTTTGCAATGGTCATCGGCTATCCGGGCAGCACCGACAGATATGCATCCTCATTTAAGGTCAACAATACTGCAACTGTTGTAAATCCCATACAGGTAAGGATCCAGGGTGAGCAGATGAAGATAATTGACGGTTGGATGAATCTTGATCCGGCAGTGCGTCTGAAATATGCCGACCATTACTTCTCATTGAGCAATGTGCAGGAGATCCGTGAAGGTGAGATATTCTGCTATACCAAGTATGATGTAGTGGGGAAAAAACGGGAACAGGAGGTAGAGCTTCACCGCTGGATAATGTCGGATTCGCTCAGGGCTCAACGTTATGGGACGTTGCTTACGGATCTTCAAATCAAGTACAAGACCCTGGAATATATAGAGACGCAGATCGGTTATTTTCGTGAGACAATGGCCAGAGGAGTGCGCTTGCACCGTATGATCAACAATGTTGCCAGGGCAGCGGAATTGCAGGCCAAGAGAGTAGGTTATCAAGTACCCATAGCCGATAGTACAGCTGCTCTTAAGGCAATAATGGATTCCTACGGGGAGTTTGACATGAGGGTGGAAAAGGACTTGATTGATCTCTCCATAAGGGAATTTTATGCTCATGTGGATAAGGTCTTTTGGGGAGAATGGTTGACCGAACAGTATGACCTGTTTGAGGGGGATACCTATGCTATCGTGGATTGGATATGGGAAAATTCGCTATTTACGGACCAAGGCAGGTTTGAAACTGCTTTGTCTGAAGTGCGTACTGCTGACGATTACCGTGCAGATCCTCTCGTAGCTGCTATCAATTCCACAAAAATGATCACCTACAATCAATACAAGGATAAAGTGGATAGAGGAATAAAACTCAGCAGGCTCGAAAACAATTACAAAAATCTGCTCTATCAGATGTACCTTGAAAAAGGTGTTCCTCAATATCCGGATGCCAACTCCACAATGAGGCTCTCTTACGGGACAGTCGGCCCGCTCTGTCGCTGTGACGGTGTGATTTGTCTTGAAAGAAGTACGGTACGTGGCATCCTGGAAAAATATGACCCCGACAGATATATTTATTCACTCAAACCCAATCTGAAAGCCCTCTATGAGGCCCGGGATTGGGGACGATGGGCCGATCCCTCCACGGGAGAACTCTATGTCAATTTCGTAACCGACAATGATATAACGGGAGGCAATTCCGGCAGTCCCGTGCTGAATGGCAAAGGAGAACTGATAGGGCTGGCATTTGATGGAAATAAGGAGTCTCTTGCCGGTGATACCTATTATGACCCTGTGATGAATAAATGCGTCTGTGTCGATATACGTTATGTGCTCTGGGTTTTGGATAAATATGCGGGAATGGAGCATATAGTGGCGGAAATGCTGGGAGAGTAGAGTCACTCTACAAATCCTATGGTGGCTACGCTAATCCTGAAATATTGCATCAGAGGTGTAGCGCAGGCTGCCAGGGTGGAACCGGAAGTCAGTACGTCATCCACGAGCAATATGTGATTTATGCCTTTCGAAAGGAGTTGCAAGGCCACTTTCTTCTCGACCCGAAAGGCATTTTTTACATTTTCAGCTTTTTCTTTTCCGGTGAGCCGAGTCTGGGTAGAAGTGTTCTTTACACGCTTTACAAGGTTTCTTATAACAGGTATGATTCTTCCATCGGGTAGTGGTTCCAATCCTCCGGCTACGCCCCGTGATACAATCTCTGCCTGATTGAAGCCTCGATGCCATTGTCTGCGCCAGTGCAGGGGAATGGGTACTATGGCATCAATATCCTTGAAACGACCTCCCTGTACCATTTTTTCACCGAGATCTCTGCCCATTGCCATTCCAAGGGGGATATTGCAGCCATATTTAAATTTGTGGAGAATATGGCCGTATCCACCGGTGTAGCGGTAGAAAAAAAGTGACGCTGCACTCTCAATGCCCGCTTTTGTCCACATCCGTTCTTCAGCCGGATTCTCCGGCCAGCTCCAGAACCAGGTATAAGGAATGTCTCCGCGACAATCTTCGCAAATATTAACTTCTTCACAAGCAAGAAGAGTTTCGCAAACTGCGCATCTGCGGGGGAAGAAGAGGTCCCCAAGCGCTTTAAAAGAGTATCTCGTCCCCCTGACAATCTCATTCCAACATCCCATATCGATACATATTTTGTACAAACCTACAAAAAAAGCTTAATTTTGCAGCCATGCTTGATGAAAGAATCATTGAATTTATCTCAGAGCATCATGTGATGTCACTTGCTTGTGCCGCAAATGGGGATTTGTGGTGTGCGAGCTGTTTTTATGTTTTTTTGGAAGAGGAGATGAGTTTTGTCATTACGTCTGAGGAGCATACGCGACATGCACAACTTTTCATGGAAAACCCCGTGGTCGCAGGCACCATAGCGCTCGAAACGGAAACCGTAGGCAAGATCCGTGGCTTGCAGTTCAGAGCTATTGTTAAGAGATGTGACGGCTCGCTTTTTGATAAATACAGATTGGCCTATCTCAAACGCTTCCCCTATGCAATCCTCAAAGGGGGAGAGATATGGCGCCTCGTACTTACCGAGCTTAAATATACCGACAACCGTCTGGGCTTCGGCAAAAAACTTCACTGGAAATCCGACAAAAAATAGTACCTTTGTTGATCATGCTTGATTTTATTTCCATATCATTTGTGGACATCCTCGACATTATACTTGTCGGCCTGCTGATTTTTCAGATTATCAGATTGATACGCGGAACTGCCGCGATGAGTATTTTTGCCGGCATACTTATTCTCTACGTGATATGGCTGGTGGTTTCCGCCTTCAACATGAAGCTTCTCTCTTCGCTTATGGGACAGGTGCTTGGAGTGGGTGTGATTGCATTGATTGTCATTTTCCAGCCGGAAATACGCCGTTTTCTACTTCATCTGGGTTCCAGGTATGCCTCTGCGAACAGAGGAAGTTTTTTCCGTCGCCTCTTTAAGGGCCGTGGAGGCGTCAATGTAGTAAGTCCCGAACTCCTGGAAGAATTGACGGAGGCATGTAGGATAATGTCACAGGAATATACCGGCGCTCTCATAGTACTCAAGCACAGAACCTCGCTGGCTGCCATTATAGAGACGGGTGATGAGGTTGATGCAAAAGTGAGCCGCAGATTACTTCTCAATATTTTTTTTAAGAATTCTCCCCTACACGATGGAGCTCTTATTATTGCCAACGAAAGGATTCATGCAGTCAGATGTACTCTTCCAATCTCGGCAAACCCCAATATACCTGCCCAATATGGTTTGCGCCATAGAGCTGCCGTCGGAATCACCGAGCAGAGTGATGCGAGTGCCATAGTGGTCTCGGAAGAGACCGGTAAGATTTCGTTTGTTTCAAACGGAATACTCAAACCTATAAACAGTATCACTGAGCTTAGAACGGCCATTGAAAACTCATACAGATAAGGGATGCAGGGATGATACTGGAGCAGAAAATAGGTTTTGACAGGATTAGGAGAGGGATCGCCGAGCGTTGCTCCACGCAGTATGCCATTGACAAAGTATGGGATGAAGAGATTTCCCGCGACGCCAGGGAGATAGATTTGCGGCTTCAACTAACAGATGAGATGCGTTTGATCTCGATGTTCGAGGATACGTTTCCTTCGGTGGGCTTTATAGATACAAAGCCCTTTTTGTTGCCTCTGAATGTACCTTCCACCTATATTGATCTGGTTTCCCTCAGCAAGCTGAGGATTTCACTCGATACCCTGCGCAAGATTCTCTCCTTCTTCAAGGGGTGCAAGGATGATCTTTATCCAAATTTACGGAGTCTCTCCGAAAAGGTTATCTATTATCCGGAAGTTGCGCGAAGGATCGATAGTCTAATAGACAAGAACGGTGAGATGCGTGACGATGCTTCAGAGCAGTTGCATACCATCCGCCGTTCTCTCAAAGAAAAAGAGGGTGCAATCTCCAAACGCATTTCGCACCTGCTCAAAAAGGCGCAATCCGAAGGGATAGTGGATGAGGATGCTTCGGTTTCCGTCAGGGATGGCAAAATCCTCATACCCGTGCCTGTAGCCAACAAGAAGCGTATCCAGGGTTTTGTCTATGACGAATCTTCGAGCGGTAAGACCGCCTTTATAGAGCCGATGGAGGTGGTGGAGCTAAACAACCGGGTACGCCAGTTGAAGTTTGAGGAGCAGCGCGAGATTCTGAAGATACTTGTGGAGTTTACTGATTTTCTACGTCCCTATCTGGAGGAGTTGATAGCAGCCTCCGACTATATTGGAGAGATAGACTTTATCCGCGCAAAGGCCAATGTGGCCCTGGATATGATAGCCGGTATGCCGATAATATCGCAGACAGGTGAGCTGGCATTGCGCAAGGCACGCCACCCTCTGTTGGAGAAGGCTTTGAGAAAGGAAAAGAAAGAGATAGTGCCGTTGACTCTCACTCTTACGCGTGAAAAACACATCTTGCTTATCTCAGGTCCCAATGCCGGCGGTAAGTCCGTTTGTCTCAAGACGGTGGGTTTGTTGCAGTATATGTTTCAGTGGGGAATGTTGATTCCGACCTCCGAAATATCGGAAATGATGATATTTGACAATATTTTCATAGATATAGGAGATGATCAATCTCTGGACAATGACCTGAGTACTTATAGTTCGCACCTTGTCAATATCCGTAAAATACTTGAAAAGGCAACAGACAATTCGCTGGTGCTGATAGATGAGTTTGGTAGCGGTACCGAGCCAACCGCAGGAGGAGCCATTGCGGAGGCTGTATTGGCGCGCCTCGAGCAGATTGGTGCCTATGGAGTGATTACCACCCACTATACCAATCTGAAGCTTTACGCCAACAACAGTTCCGGTGTCTCCAATGGAGCCATGCTTTTCGATGTAGCCGGTATTACACCTCTCTTTAAACTGGAGCAGGGTCTTCCGGGCAACTCCTTTGCCTTTGAGCTGGCTAGAAATATAGGCTTGCCCGAGACAATTGTCAAGGATGCGGAAGAGCGTGCGGGCAGCGGATTTGTGAGCATTGAGCGCAATTTACGCCAGATAGCGCGCAGCAAACGCATTCTCGATGAGAAACTTGCCCGTATAAAGAGCACCGACAAGACTTTGGAGAGCCTCACGGACAAATATCATAAAGAGCTTGGAGATATCAAGCAGCTCCGAAAGGAGATAATTGACGAGGCAAGAGCAGAGGCACGCGAAATAGTGGAGAGGAGCAATCGTAAGGTGGAGCAAACCATTAGGGAGATCAAGGAAGCGCAAGCTGAAAAGGAGAAAACCCGTGAAATTCGCAAAGATCTGGAGCAATTCAGGCAAGAGATGGATAATAGTGCCGAGAGCGAGCTGGAACAGCGTATAACCCGTAAGATGGAGCAGATAGTGGCACGCAAGGAGCGGGAAAAAGAGCGAAAGGAGAGGCGTAAAAGCGAAGCCCAGCGTCAGGAAGAGGCAAAGGCACGTGCAGCAGCTTCAAAAGAGCGGATTATTTCCGACAAACCTCTGCAGGTGGGAGATAAAGTGCGCATCAAGGGTTCCGAGCTTGTGGGAGAGATAACGCAGATAACCGACAAGACTATTGCCGTGGCTGTGGGCAACATCATCAGCAAGATGGCCCCCTCCAAGGTAGAGCGTATCTCCAGCCAGCAGTATAAGGAGAGCACCCGCTTTTCCAAGCCCCGCTCCATAGTTACCTCTACCTCGATATCGGAGAGACGGCTCAACTTCAAACCCAGCATTGACATACGTGGCGAGCGTTTGGACAGTGCGTTGGATATAGTCACGCGTTTTATAGACGATGCTATGATGGTGGGCTTATCTGAGGTAAAAATTCTCCATGGCAAAGGCAATGGAGTGCTTCGTGAAGAGATCCGCAAATACCTCAAGACCGTACCCGGAGTGAACTCCCTGCGAGATGAAGCTCTGCAACTGGGAGGAGCGGGCATTACTGTAGTAACGTTGGATTAAGTATTTTATAATTATAATTATTATGAAAAAAATTGGGCTATTGTTTGCGCTTACCGCAATAATGACACTCTTCGCATCCTGCGAAAATGTTGAAGAAAAGGTTACAGCCGTTGCCGACAGCTTTTTGACATCCTATTATCAGATGGAATATGAGGATGCAGCTGAATATTGTACTGATGAGTTTGCTGAAGTGCTTCTTCAAGCCGTAGCCACAAAGCCTGAGGTTTCGGACCTTATCGAAGAACTTTTGATTGCTGCCAGCAAAGCCACTACCTATACCATCCTCGAGGTGGATACGAAGTCAGTGGAAGGTGAGGCAACCGTCTTGTTTGAGCTTATTCCCTACAAGTCCGAAGTGACAATGGAAAGAAAGCTCGTTCTGGTCAAGTCAGATGGCGAGTGGAAGGTTTCAGATTTTAAATAGGGCTTTACAGCGCTCTATTTCATCGAGCTTTTCCCAACCGAAAAACTGCACTTTTTCCTTTACCTTCTTGCCATTACGGATAAGCTCCATCTCCTTTACGAATGGATCTCGTCCGAAGTGACCGTATGCAGCCGTAGCTGAATAGATCGGGTTTTTTAGACCGAATTTCTCAATAATGGTTGCCGGTCGGAGATCGAAACATTGGTCGATTGCAGCAGCAATCTCGCCATCGCTTTTGTCCACTTTGGCAGTACCATAAGTGTTGACTGAAATGCTTACCGGTCTTGCAATGCCTATGGCGTAGGAGATCTGAACCATCATTTCATCGGCAACGCCCGCTGCCACCATATTTTTAGCAATATATCTTGCAGCGTATGCTGCTGAACGGTCGACCTTACTGGGGTCTTTACCCGAGAAGGCTCCACCGCCGTGTGCCCCTTTGCCTCCGTAAGTGTCCACGATAATCTTCCTGCCGGTCAGGCCGGTATCTCCGTGGGGGCCTCCTATGACAAATTTGCCGGTGGGATTGACGTGGAGTATGAAGTCATCCTTGAAGAGAGTCTTGTTTTTTGGAGTGAGAAGATTTAAAAGTCTCGGAAGAAGGATATTTCTGACATCTTCCTTTATTTTCGCTTGGTCGACATCTTCGTCGTGCTGCGTGGAGAGCACTATGGTATGTATCCTGATGGGTATGTTATTGTCGTCATACTCTATGGTAAACTGGCTTTTTGCGTCCGGGCGCAGATAAGGCATCGGTGAGGGAGATTCCCTGCGGATTTTTGAAAGTTCCAACAGAAGAATATGGGCCAGGGTAACCGGCAGAGGCATATACTCCTCTGTATCCTTGCACGCGTAGCCAAACATCATGCCTTGGTCGCCGGCTCCCTGCTCTTCCCTATCTACACCTTGTGCTATGTCGGGAGATTGTTCGTGAATGGCCGATATCACTGCACAGGAATCGGCGTCAAATCGGTATTCGCTTTTTGTATAGCCAATACGTCTTATGGTATTTCTCACTATGGACTGGATGTCCACATAGGCTTTGGATGTAACTTCGCCGCCAACTACGGCGAGTCCCGTACTTACAAATGTTTCGCAAGCTACGCGAGACTCCGGATCCTGACGTAGAAAATCATCCAGGATGGAGTCGGAAATCTGATCGGCAACCTTGTCCGGATGCCCTTCAGATACTGATTCTGATGTAAATAAATATGCCATTGTCTTAGTCTTAAAAATAAAAATGTCAAATCACGTGGAAACGAAAGATTTGACATAAAAAGCAATTTTAGCATTTTTTACAGTGGTTGCAAGCAGTCAAATCTTTCCACTTCCTTTATAACGCCCGCAAAGGTAGGAATAATCTTTTTATCCGCAAAACTTTTCAACAACAGAGTGTTGAAAAGTAACATAATTAAGTAAGGTGATTTAGTGCAATTTAGTGTAACTTTGCAATGATAGAAGCGCCTATTTATTAACCAAATCATATTTATGAAACTAACAATCAAATTCCTATTGTCCGCTATCGTGGCTATGGGGTTTTCTGTAATTTCATTTGCACAGATTACTACATCATCCCTAGGCGGACAGATTACCGAGTCATCCGGAGTACCGGCAGTCGGTATTGCGGTTGTTGCCACGCACCAACCCTCCGGTACTGTTTACGGTGCGGTCACCAATGCTGAAGGTCGCTATGCGATCCAGGGTATGCGTGTTGGTGGTCCCTATTCTGTTGAAATCTCCTCCCTCGGCTTCCAGAGCGTTACCTACACCGATATAATCCTTCAACTCGGTGAGCAATACGCTCTAAACTCCGTAATCAAGGAGAGTTCGGAACTCCTTGCCGAGGCATTGGTAATTGCTTCTCCAACTTCAAGGTTCTCAACTGAGAAAACAGGTGCAGCTACCAACATTTCCAGACAGCAGATGGAGAATCTTCCTACCATCAGCCGCAGTATCACGGAGGTTACCAAGCTCTCCCCCTATGGTGGAAACGGAATGAGCTTCGTAGGTACTGACGGACGTACTGCAAACTTTACTGTTGACGGTGCCAACTTCAACAACAACTTCGGTCTGAGTTCCAGCCTTCCCGGTGGAGGAAGCCCGATTTCAATCGACGCCATCGAAGAGGTGCAGGTTGTGATCTCCCCTTATGACGTGAGACAGACCAACTTTATCGGTGGTGGAGTAAACGCCATTACCAAGTCGGGTACCAATACCTTCAGAGGCTCCGCATACGCATACCATCGTAATGAGAATATGCGCGGTAATGCCGTTGACGGTAAAGAAATCGCAGGTGCACGCAACAGAGACAGAACTACGACTTACGGTGCTACCCTCGGCGGGCCTATCGTAAAGAACAAACTCTTCTTTTTCGTCAACTTTGAGTATCAGAAGAGCCCCACTGTTGTAAACCGCTGGAGAGCTTCCGTTGATGGTGTGGCAGACCCCGACAACTACATCTCCCGTACAACTCAGGCCGACATGAAGAGGGTTTCAGAGTTTCTGAAGAGCAAGTATGACTATGACACAGGTTCCTGGACAGATTATCCGGCCGATGAGTCAAATATGAAGATTCTCGCCCGTCTGGATTGGAACATCAGCCGGAAACACAAACTCGCTCTGCGTTACAACTACACTCTCAACCAGAGATGGAATTCCACCAACGCATCTTCATCGGACTGCGGACAACGTACAACTGAAGGACGTTTCTCACAGTACTCCATGGCTTTTGCCAACTCAATGTATTCAATGGACAACAAGGTTAATACCTTCTCATTGGATCTCAACAGCCGTCTGACCGACAATCTCTCCAACCAGCTCCTCGTGACCTTCTCCAAACTCGATGATATCCGCGGATCCAGTTCGAAACCATTCCCCTTCATCGACATTCTTGACGGTACGGGAACAATCACTCCCTACATGTCTGTAGGCTATGAGCTCTTTACCTGGAACAACGGTGTACACAACACAGTGGTAACCGCTAAAGACGATATCACTTACTATGCGGGAGCCCACAAGATCACAGGCGGTCTCAGTTATGAATATCAGATGGCCGACAACTCCTATATGCGTAATGGTACAGGTTACTATCGCTACCATTCACTTGAGGATTTCCTAAATGGTGCAACTCCTGAGACTGTCAACATGACCTACGGTTATGATGGAGAACTCAATCCTGCTGCCCGTGTTACTTTCCATAAATTAGCTGCTTATGCACAGGATGATTGGGATATTAATGACAGATTCAAACTTACGGCCGGTCTACGTCTCGAGACAATTCTTTTTGACAACTCCGACATAATGACCAATAAGGCCATCCAGGACCAGGACTATAACGGTTACAGTATCGATACCGGTAAGTGGCCTACCGCCAAGATACAGGTTTCACCTCGCATAGGTTTTACCTGGGATGTTCTCGGAGACAAGACTCTAAAGATACGCGGTGGTACAGGTATGTTTACCGGCCGTCTCCCTCTGGTGTTCTTTACCAATATGCCGACCAACTCAGGAATGGTTCAGTACCAGTCAAGGATAACCACAAGATATTCCGGTGGTGTAGGTAAACCTGATCCTCTTCTCGAAAATTTCAAGGGAGACCTGATCACCGATATGGATGCACTCCGCGAAAAAATGATAGCACTAGGTAAGCCTGGTACGGTTTCTCCTGAGGATGGTGTTCTTCCTTCAGCCATTCAGGCTGTAGATCCCAAGTTCAAGATGCCTCAGGTATGGAAGACTTCCATTGCAGTTGACTACGCATTCCCCACTCCATTCCCTATGAGCATTTCCGTTGAAGGTATCTTAAACAAGACCATTAACGGTGTTCGTATACAGGATATCAACATGAAGCCGGTAGAAGGATTTGCAAGACTCAACGGCGCCGATAACCGTCACATCTATCCTTCAAGCTACACTTACACCAATACCTCAGCATACCTGCTTACAAATACAAATAAGGGTTATGGTGGAACAGCCAGTGTTACATTCAATATGACGCCCATCAAGGATCTCCATTTTACCGCAGCTTATACCCATACAGTATCCAAAGAACTTACCGGTATGCCGGGTAGTGATGCCTCTTCTGCATTTACATACATCCCTACTGCAGAGGGTCCCAACAATCCTCCCCTTCATAATTCACAGTATGTGACTCCTGATCGCGTATTCGCCTCTCTCACTTACAGGGATAAGTGCCACAACAGCTTTAGTCTCTTCTACGAGACCTGGAGGGGCGGTGGCAACTACACCTACATGTATGCAAAGGATCTCAACAATGACAACTACAACTACGATGTTATCTACATTCCAAGAGATGAGTCGGAGATCAAATTTGCAACTCAAAAAGATGCAGACCGTTACTGGGGATTTGCCAATAAGGATCCATACTTGACCAAAAATAAGGGTAAGTATGCTGAGGCATATAGTGTTTATAGCCCTTGGGTACATAGACTTGATTTCCGCTACACACATGACTTCAAGGTGAAAGTAGGCAAGTCTACAAATACCCTACAGCTCAATTTTGACATTCAGAATGTGCTCAACTTATTCAACTCTTCATGGGGAGTAAGTAAGTTTATGAATCCTCTACTCAACTCAGGCCGCATACTTGACGTACAGTCAATCGGTGCTGACGGCGTTCCGGTATTCACTACCATAGAAGCTGTCAATGCAGATACTCAGACCTGGACATATTCTCACAGTCTCGGTCAGTGCTGGTATGTGCAGGTAGGTATCAAATATATGTTTAACTAATGCATAACACGAAATATAATATGAAACTAAGATATTTACTCACAGCATTTGTAGCGACTCTGGCTTTTGCTGTCGGATGTGTGGATCAATTGCCGGGTGATTTAGCTTCACTACAGGTTTCAAGTTCCTATATTTCCATTCCCGCCGGAGGCGGCAGCCAGACCATTACGGTCAAAGCTACCGAGGCATGGGCATTCAATTCGGTGCCCCAATGGCTCACCATTACCCCTTCATCCGGTGGCGCAGGTGAGATTGCAGTTACTTTCAGCGCTAAAGAATCTCTGGATACACGTTCGGCCGAACTTTCAATCAAGGTTGGTGCAAACGAGCAATTCATCAATGTAAAACAGCAGGTGGGTTCAGGAGAACTTACTCCTTCTACTTGTGCTCAGATCATTGCCGGCCCTGTAGGCAAGACTTACCAGGCCGAGGGTATATGTACGTCAATCGCAAATACTACCTATGGTAACTGGTACCTTCAGGATAATACCGGCGAGATCTATATCTACGGAACCAAGGACAAGACCGGTAACTACAACTGGAAGAGTTTTGGCATCGAGGTTGGTGACAAGGTACTCGTAGAGGGCCCTAAAGTTGTTTATAATAATATTATCGAACTTGTTGACGTAAAAGTCCTTAAGGTTACCAAATCCCTCATTAAAGTGGAGTCGGATCCCATTGAGGTAGGTAAAGCCGGGGAGCCCTTCGAGGTACTGCTTACTTGTAAAGGTGATGGTCTCTCAATTTCCATCCCCGATAATGCCAAGTCATGGCTTACGGTTGAGGCTATCATTCTCAATGGTACTAATGCCGTTGTTAAATTCAATGCAGCTCCAAATGAAGGAGGCGCAAGAAAGACTACTCTTGTCTTTACTACCACTTCCAAAGGTCAGGTAAATACTGCTGAGACCACAGTAACTCAGGAAGGCTCCATCATCGAGATGTCTATTAAGGATTTCCTCGCACAGCCTGAGTCACCGACTGCCCTATACCGTCTGACGGGAAAGGTTACAAATCTTGCAAAAAGCGATTATGGTAACTTTGATCTTGTAGATGCAACCGGCAAGGTATATGTTTATGGGTTGACTGCTACAAAAGTTGAGAAGAATGACAAATCATTCCCTACTCTTGGAATAAAGGAAGGTGATGTTGTTACCCTTATCGGAACCAGAGCCGCATACAAGGGAACTGCACAGGTAGGAGGTCCGGCTTACCACGTAAGTCATACATCTCATACCGAGGTGGCATCAATTGCAGACTTCCTATCCAAGCCGGTTGCTTCCAAAGCACTTGAGTCTCCTTATTACAAGATCACAGGTACCATTACCGAAATTTTGAGTGATATTTACGGCAACTTCTACCTCAAGGATGCGACCGGAACAGTATATGTTTATGGTCTTACCGTAAGCGGTGTAGCGAAGAATGATAAATCGTTCGCTTCGCTCGGACTTAAAGTGGGTGATGTGGTAACTATGATCGGCCAGCGCGGTCAATATGCTAATGCAAAGGTTCCGGAGCAAAAGGAACAGGTGTCAAATGGCTACTACATCTCGCATACGGCAGGTAGTGCAGGAGGGGGAGATACGAGTTCCGGTGTTCTAACACTGACAGTTGATGGCTTGCCAGCAGCCTACTCGGGAGATGTTACCGAAGTTACCCTATCCGGTCAGAAATTCAAGATCGTGAATGTGGCAAACTACGGTAGCGGTATTCAGATTAGCGGAGCCAAAAGCAGAGATGCCGGCTACATCACCAATGTAGTGGGAACAAAGAAGATCAAGACCATAAAGATTACCTGCGCTACAGGCAAAACATGGTATCCCTCCAATCTTGTGCTTTATGCAGGTGCTGCTGCAAATCCGAGTGAGACTGTGATCAAACCTACTTCGGATGAGACAACTTCTACTTACGACCTTTCAGGGGGAGACTACAAGTTCTTCACTTTGAAAAACCCTTCCGACTATACGGTATATCTCGATAAAATAGAGATTACCTATGCTCAATAAAAGGGTTTGAAACCTCCTCGATTCAGGGGATAGAAAGGGTGATCGTCTTTTTGCGGTCACCCTTTACTTTATTTCTATGGCTAAGTAGTATTGTCCGAATATTTTGTTACATTTGTATATTATGAACGGAAGGATGACGCAGGGGAGAGTGGCTGAGAATATTGCGCTTGAGTGGCTACAACAAAAAGAGGGTATGGAGCTCAGAGAGCGCAATTGGAGGTCAAAACATAAGGAGATAGACCTGATAATGGAGAGTGAGGATTTTCTCCACATAGTGGAGGTCAAATCGTTGAAATCTCCCTCTCAGATAGCCCCGTTCCAGCAGGTAGACTGGCACAAACAGCGTTTTCTTGTTAGGGCGGCGAGAAGGTATGTCAGGTCGAGAAACATTACAAAAGAGGTGCGCTTTGACATCGTATCCATAATGTTTCATAAGGATGGTACGACCGATTTGGAGTTTATTCCGGCTGCATTTTTTCCGATTTATTATTAGTATTTTCTAGCATGAATAAAAATTATTATTGCATTATTATGGCCGGGGGTGCAGGAAGCCGCTTCTGGCCTATGAGCAGAAATGCCAGACCTAAACAGTTTCTTGACATTCTCGGACTTGGTAGGACCTTTATCCAGATGACTTATGATCGCTTTGTAAAGATTGTTCCGGTTGAAAACATTCTCGTCGTCACTTCAGAACAATACGCCGATCTGGTCAAAGAGCAACTTCCTGACATCCTTCCGGAAAATATCCTCCTCGAGCCGTATAAGCGTAATACGGCGCCTTGTATCGCTTACGCTACCTATAAGCTCTATGATAAAAATCCCGATGCTACAGTGGTAGTAGCTCCTTCAGACCACATGATCACGGGAGAGGATAATTTCTTCAATACCATCACATGCGCTCTTGATTATGCTTCCGGCAGTAAAGATCTCTTTACGATAGGTATCAAGCCCACTCGTCCCGATACCAATTACGGATATATTCAGATCAACCGCCAAACCAATCGCATTATAGGCGGACACTCCTCATATGCGGTAAAGACTTTTACCGAAAAGCCCAACGAGGAGCTGGCTAAGGTTTTCATTGAAACAGGAGAGTTTTTCTGGAATTCGGGTATATTTATCTGGAATTTACGCGCCATCAAGGAGGAAATGGAGAATCATCTACCTGAGGTTGCGACTTTGTTTGCCAAAGGCGAAGGGATCTACAACACTCCCCGCGAAAAGGAGTTCATAATGAAAGTTTACGACAACAGCCCCTCCATTTCGATAGATTATGGTGTAATGGAAAAGACCTCAAGGGCCTGGATATTCCTCTCCAACTTTGGTTGGTCGGATGTAGGCACATGGAATTCCCTATACGATCGTTCGGTCAACAAGACCCCTGAAGGTAATTTCATCAAAGGTTCTACTATACTTCTGCGCGGAGTTACAAACTCCATAATTTGGGAAAAGGATCCCGAGAAGCTCCTGGTTGTCCGCGGCCTGGATGATTATATGGTGATAGATGAAAAAGATGTGCTTCTGATCTGTCCAAATGACGAAAAGGTACTCAAAGATATTTTGGCTGAACTCGCCATCGAAGAGCAATCAAAATACCTCTAATCTAATTTAACTGATGAATATCAACGTACAATCCGAGATAGGAGCTCTCGAAGCGGTGCTGCTGCACAGACCTGGAGCTGAAGTGGAAAATATGACCCCCAGGATGGCTCAACGTGCCCTCTACAGTGACATTCTCAACCTCTCCATTGCTTTACGTGAGTATGAGCAGCTGGAGGGGGTGCTCTCAAAGGTGGCGAAGATCTATCAGGTAAAGGATCTGCTGCTCAAGGTGCTTGAGGATAAGGAGCGCAAAGAGGCGCTGGTGGCCAGAATCTGTGTCACAGAGCAGGTGACAGAATACTTTGACCAGCTGATGGAGATGTCTCCAAAGGAGCTGGCAAAAGTGCTTATAGAGGGACGGCCTGCCCGAAAGAATACCCTAACCTCATTTTTAAGTGATGAATTTTACGCACTCTATCCCCTCTATAACTTCTATTTTACCCGCGACTCATCAGTTACCATCGGCAATCAGGTACTAATCTGCAGGATGGCCAATCAGGTACGTATGCGCGAGTCTCTCATCATGGAGGCCATCTATCGTGGGAGCGGCGCTTTTGAGTGCGATATAATCAACGCTCACGACTTCCAACCCACAAATCCCGATATTTTCATGGAGGGAGGTGACATCCTTATTGTCCGTGACGATATACTTGTAATAGGCAATGGTATGCGCAGCAGCACACGTGGCATAGATTTTCTGATTTCTCGCCTCTGTCAATCCGGCTCAAAGGGTCGTAAGCACGTCATAGTACAACAACTACCCTCCGAGCCCGAGTCTTTTATCCATCTAGATATGGTATTTACCCTTCTTGACAGGGATAAGTGTATGGTATTCGAGCCTCTGATAGTAGGTGGCCACCACTACCAGACGGTACATATCACCATAGATGGTTGCAAAGTGACAAAAATCAATAATGTAAATGGTATTTTGCCGGCACTCCGCAGGCTTGGGGTCGATCTGGAGCCGGTCTATTGTGGCGGGAGCGACGAATGGGACCAGGAGCGCGAGCAGTGGCACAGCGGTTCCAACGTGTTTGCATTTGCACCGGGTAAGGTTATTTGCTATGCGCGAAATGAGATGACGCTTGCCGAGTTGCAGAAACATGGATTTGAAGTATTGAGTGCTTGGGATGTCATCGGGGGAAAATGCAATCCTGATGACTATCCCCGTTGTTGTATTGCCATAGAAGGCTCGGAACTTCCCCGTGGCGGAGGCGGTGCCAGATGTATGACGATGCCTTTGAGCAGAAAACCGGTTGTCTGGTAAAAAATATTTGTAACTTTGCGGGCTGAATTGAATAAAGAGATGAATCAAAAAATTGAAGAAATACTGGCGGCCATATCGGAACTGAGAGCCGGTACCGAAAAGGAGATAGAAGAGTTGAGGATAAAATATCTCGGCAAGAAAGGCGAAGTTACAGCCCTTTTTGAGGAGTTCCGCAATGTACTTCCTGAACAGAAACGTGAATTCGGACAGAAGCTCAATGTCCTCAAGAATGCCGTTCAAGCCAAGATAGACTCTCTAAAGGATAATATAGCCCAGTCCGATGCAGGCAAGAGCTCTTATGACCTTACGAAGCCGGGTGATAAGATGGATCTTGGTACGCGCCACCCTATCTCCATCACTCGCGAGGAGATTATTTCAATATTTCACAAGTTTGGCTACACGGTTGCAGAAGGGCCGGAGATCGAAGATGACTGGCATGTTTTCGGAGCCCTCAATTTTCCTCCGGAGCATCCCGCGCGGGATATGCAAGATACCTTCTTTATCCACGCCAGCGACAATCCGGTGCTGCTGCGTACCCACACCTCTTCTGTACAGGTGCGTGCGATGGAAAAGATGGATCTCCCCATCAGGGTACTTTGTCCGGGTCGCGTATTCCGCAATGAAGCCATTTCAGCCCGCGCACATTGCATTTTCCATCAGGTAGAGGGGCTCTATATCGACAAAGGAGTCTCTTTTGCCGATTTGAAGCAGGCCGTTTTGCTATTTGCCCGCGAGATGTTTGGAGAAGAGACCGAAATCCGTCTCCGTCCCTCCTATTTTCCCTTCACGGAGCCATCCGCTGAAGTAGATGTGAGCTGTAATATTTGTAAGGGAAAGGGTTGCAATGTCTGCAAGGGTACGGGCTGGCTCGAGATTATGGGCTGCGGTATGGTTGACCCCAATGTGCTTGAGGCTTCGGGTATAGACTCGAAGGTTTATAGCGGATTTGCTTTCGGAATGGGTATAGAGCGTATTGCAATGCTCAAGTGGCAGGTTAAGGATTTGCGTCACTATTTTGAAAATGATATCCGTTTCCTGCGTCAATTTGAGACTGTCATCTGATATATTTGATTTAATCGTGTTTATTGGGACTAAACAAGTTAATTTGGATCAAACGAGCGATTTTTTTTGAAGAATACAAAAAAGTCTATATATTTGTCGTCCCAATAAGGAAATAGTTGCGGAAATAGCTCAGTTGGTAGAGCACAACCTTGCCAAGGTTGGGGTCGCGAGTTCGAGTCTCGTTTTCCGCTCCAGATTTAAGGCAGCCTGCAAAGGCTGCTTTTTTGTTGTATATGTGGTATTTCTGGACTAAATTTGCTTGTAATTCTATATTTAATACTAAGCACTCAACATTGTGGACTCAAGAAACAATAGTATTTCGATTCGTTTTAGTTGGAGCGTAGGCGTATTGGCTATTACAATTGTCTCTATAATTGCTATCGTATGGGCTGCAATTTATATAGAATCAATTGATTGGCCGACTGTGATGCTATGGCTGAAATACTCGTTAAGAATTATTTTTCTAGTTACAATCATCTGCGCAGTAGGCTATATGCCGATCCGATTGAGAGCAAATGATGAGAAAATATCGCTAAGAAGAATTATGTTTTTAGTTGTGCCAGTCCACAGGAGTTTGTTGAGTTTGTCGAGAAGCGGTTAGGAAAGAAACCGGAGGAATATTCCATTACAAATAATTAGTTCCAAAAAGTATGGAAATGCCAATCTGTTGGAAACCCCATTGCATTAAAATCAATTGTAGGGTAGTGGTTAGATAGCCCTATTAGTTTTACTTTCAGTTTATTGTTTGGTGATATAGTATGAAGCAAATATTTTATCATGCATATTTTATAGTAAAGACGCCTTCGGTCAGTAGTGTTATCATCAATCCATTTATAGGTAGGTTTTTTTAGTTCAGACGGGATGTTTGGTAGCTCTCGGTTCCACATTCTTCCGTGATGACAACAAATATTTCGTATGTTTGCAAGCACCATTAACCAAGATATTAACACAGGTGCTTGTAGTCCGAATGATTTAGCAATCTGCTTTTGCAAACGTTTGTTTGCAATATTTTTATACAAATTACTAAGGAGACCTAATGGCATAATTTCTGCCAACATCCAAGCAGGAGGATATTGGTTGTTATATTTTTGTTTGAAATGAAGTATGAAATCTTCTTTTGATTTTGAAAGTTCGGCGTCAATTAAAAAAAGACTTTGCTCGTACCTGTTTTTATCCTTAAAATATTTTGGAATTGTTAGCCAAAAAATATCTTTCAAAAAGCCACATCCTGTATTGACAATTTCTGTGCGTATTGCTACCTCTATTTTTTCAATCTCATTAAAAAGCAATAAACGTAATTTTCTGTCAAAACGATACATATCCAATACTTGCTTAAATGTGGCTCCTGGTTTGTAAATGTGTTGTTTTTTTGGCTCTTTAAGTAGTGGATGGCAATAGGCACTTAGTCTGAAATATCCTATGTGCTTTAAGTAATCCTTGGTACGCTCATCATTTTCAATAAGTAAACCACGCTTTTTTAAAAGATTTAATTGTTCGGTAACAGATAAAAATTTCTTATGAAATGTCTTTTTCATACGTGAGAGTATGTATATAAAAAAACGACCCGCCGATTTGAGCATTGTTAAGAGGCTTGGCGGGTTCTTCATAGTGCAAAAGTATATTATTAATTTTATATGACCAAATTTATTCAAGAATGCCTGATTAGGCAGATACACTATGTATGCAACAGACTTGAAGAAATTGATTCTCATCCGCACCGTTGATGAGACTTATCTCTTCAGTTGTACACGTCCACAGGAGTTTGTGGAGTATGTTGAGAAGATGTTGGTCAAGCAGCTGGAGAAATAGTCGATTATAAATGGAATAAATACTCCATTATAAATGGAATATTAGGATCCTTGCTGAGGGAATGATTGTTTTGAATACATAAAACAAAAAGGCATCGGTATCTCACCAATGCCAATTATTCAATCAATATTGACTCAAACACGCCACTATGATTTTGGTTTCTTTTTCCTTAGCCCAAAATAGATCATTATAAGACCTATGACAAATAAAATGATTGAGCCCCAAACAATGCCTCTTTCATATTGCATCAAGGTGTTATATTCAAAAATATACCTTATGCCTTGAAAAAAGCCAATCAGGGATAAAATGGTGCCCAGAATAAGAGTAACTTTCTTCATTTTTAAATAAAAAAGTCAGGGCTATGAACTCATAACCCTGACTATGGTAAAGCTATCTTTCTACTGTTACCGTATTTGGAGTATAAATACCACCGGTTAAAGCGGCTAGGAAACCATCAATGAAAGTGTGTTGTATTGTCACCGTGTAATTGGCTGCACCGCCGGCCATTCGCGCGGGGTCACAAGTTCTCAGAGGGACTAAACCACCGATTAAATAGTGGTTTTTCTCAGTAACTACATCACCCCTGGTGGCACCTCTACCGACTGAAAATGTCAGTGTGTAGCAAGAAGTCATCAAAATTGAAATAGCGAGCAACAGTACTAATTGTAAAACACGTTTCTTCATAGTTGTTTTATTTTATTTTTCCCTACTCATAAGGCTTTTCGGATTACGCCCCGTTTTTTTGAGTGGGATCAGGCCTCCACTATTTAGGGTTAATAAGGGATTTGCGTGTAACGCTTCACTTCGGCAACAAATATACAAAAATTATAATTATAACCTTCATCCTTGTTTGACTTTATTCGGGGTTGACTATTTGGCAGCAGCATTCTAATTGAAAGAAACAAAAAAACCTGCCGGTCGGGCATAGGCACTACAATATGCTTATCAATAAGTTGTTTTGACTTATATCGGACAATATTGAATTTAAATTATCATTATTTGCTGTATCTTTACCGCGTAAATTAAATTGCCAGCGAATATTTAAAGTAAAAATTATGAAAGAAAAATCAGATTTGGAGAAGTATTTCAGAAGTAATACGAAACGTTTAATTCACAAGTGTAATAACTATTTTGATATATATGAAAGACATTTTAGCCGATATAGAAATACAAATGTTGTAGTCCTCGAAATAGGAGTTTCACATGGTGGAAGTCTTCAAATGTGGAAAAGTTATTTTGGCGGGAATTGTAAAATATACGGCATCGATATTGACCCCCGTTGTAAAGAATTTGAAGAAGAAAATATTGAAATATTTATCGGTTCACAATCTGATCGTAAGTTTCTCAGGGAGGTAAAGGAGAGAATCGGTCAAGTCGATATCCTGATTGATGATGGTGGTCATACGATGAGACAGCAAATAATTACTTTTGAAGAATTGTTTGATATGGTAAAGAAGGATGGAATCTATTTATGCGAAGACTTACACACTTCTTATTGGTTAACTTATGGAGGAGGACATAAAAGAAGAGGTACCTTTATAGAATACAGTAAAAATTTCATCGATTATATAAATGCCTATCACTCTGAACAACGAAGCTTAAAAGTAAATGATTTTTCAAAATCGGCAGACTCGGTTCATTATTATAACGGTATGGTTGTTATTGAAAAAAGAGAGATGCAACCAACTTATACTGAGAAAACAGGAAATCCATCTTTTATAGACGAGCCCCAAAAAGTTTCGAAGTTGAAAAAAGCAGCATCTAAACTAAAATATATTCTTCTTAAATGGATCAATACAATTCTAAGGTGGTTTAGATTACCCGGATTTATCTGGAGATAATATTTGCCAACTAGTAATATAACTCAATAATTATAAACTTAATAAGGAAGATATGCACGTAAGTTCAATGTTACGGATGAAATGGTTTGTTGATAATTATGCATCAAAAACCACCGGAAATAAAATTAAAGTTCTTGATGTTGGAAGTTATGATGTCAACGGATCATATAAACAGCTATTTACGGAGGATAAATATGAATATGTCGGTCTGGATATGGAAGCAGGGCCAAATGTTGACATAGTACCAAAAAATCCCTATAGCTGGAAGGAAATTGAAACGGACTCTTTTGACATAGTGATATCAGGTCAAGCATTCGAACATATCGAGTTTTTTTGGATTACCATGTCTGAAATGACCCGAGTGTTGAAAAAGAATGGCTTGCTTTGCATAATTGCACCAAGGGGATTTGAAGAACACAGATATCCTGTGGATTGTTATCGTTTCTTTACTGACGGCATGGTCGCTTTAGCCAGATATGTGAGTTTGGATATATTACATGCTCACACCAATTGTGCTCCGACCCTTGAGAGTAAAGAGTGGTATAGCAGACATTCATCAGACTCCATGTTAATTGCCCAAAAGAAATATGAGGGCAAACCCCGATATGTAGATGTGGATGCCTATGTTTGTATTCCCGCAAATCATGAAGAACTTCGTACGGGTTTACTCCCATATACTCCTAAAAGAAGACCTCTAATTAGCTTGATGAAAAGGATTCTACGATTCTTCAACATGCTGGAAGAGTAATAGTTCAATTACTTCCTCCTTCGTTTTCATTAAAAACCTTGACTAGTAGGTGGCAAACTCGTACTTCTACGTTCGTATATTTTAGCTAATTCATTTACAACTAATTTCACTCCATTTGCATTCCAATGTGTATCATCCGGATGATATAATAAATCGTTTTGCTCATCATTATATATTTGTAGAGTATTGATGGTATTTACGCCTTTATTATTCAGAATGGAATTTAATTCAGTAATATAGTCAGGCTGTTTATCGAGGGGTACATATTGGTAATAAACAGTTTCCTTGTTAGGTAGTGGCAGAAAGATAAAGTCTACACCTATTGAGTCACAGTATTTTTTATAGTGAGAAATAGTATTGGCAACCTCATTTACTTTATCATAATTATAGATTTGGTCTTTTCCATTAAAAAAATACATTCCTGATACAATTCCTTTAATCCCACTCCCTTTTGAGTTTGATAATCTTGCTTTTAAGTAATCAAAAGAGTATAATCTCGTACTTCGATCTTTTAGAATTGAAAATCGATTTGCATTAAATCCGTTGTATTCAATAACCACTGGGTTTAAAGTTTCCGGAACAGTTCTTTCAACTATTCCAAACACGACCAAATTTGGTTTGTCAAGTATGCCGAGGTCTATTAGCGAGACAAATTCATTGAAATTTGAAGGTGCCATATTGTAAACTTTAGCGTTAATTTGCCGGCTTAATTGGTTTGTTATTGTGGAATCTTGACATATACCGGAACCTGCGATAAATGAATCGCCTATGAAAAGCACATCCGCTTTTTTTATAAAAGTATTGTTTCTGAACCCAAGTTCATCAGTGATCCAGTCTTCGTATTTAGTTATTTCATTATCTGTGTGATAACATAAATCTCCCACTGAATTCATAACTAGACTATGATTAGGATAAAAAGGGAATGCCATTCCTTTCTTAGAATTATAGCTTAATGCTTCCCAAGGTCTAAATGTAAATATATTCACCGGCAATAAAACCTCCACAAAAAGCAATAGAAGCGGAAGCAAGAAAAGTATGGTTTTCAAAATAAATCTTTTCATAATAATGCCTAGAACTGAAAGTAAATAAATTGTTGTGACGCTCCGCCAAACCAAATAATTGCAACGATTATAGCATAGTACATTGCATATCTGATCGGACGCTTCCATTTAAGCCCCAACTTTTGTATGGCAAATTGGTCTTCTCTCCCAAACCATTCTATTAAAACAAAAATCCCTAAAAGAATAACAGTTAGAGTAGCTTTGCCGGGACCATCTTGTGGCATTGAGAAAAGAGATGAAGAAAAAATCCCTGAAATGTAGCTTATGGCATGTCCCATACTTTCAGCTCTAAAGAATATCCATGCGAACACGGTCAATCCGAAAGTGAAAAGAATTGAAACGAATTCCTTAAAACTTGGAAGGAACTTCCCTTGAGCCACAGTTTCAAGGTTAGTGCGATTTTTATTAGCTAATAATAGCGGTAAAAAATAGATGGCATTCAATGCTCCCCAAGCAATAAATGTCCAATTTGCGCCGTGCCAAAATCCGCTTACGATGAAGATTATAAAAGTATTTCTTATTTTCATCCATGTACCGCCCCTGCTTCCACCTAAAGGTATATAAAGGTAATCCCTAAACCAAGTTGAAAGCGAAATGTGCCAACGCCTCCAAAATTCAGCAATATCTCTTGAAAAATAGGGATAATTGAAGTTTCGCATTAAATCAAACCCAAAAAGTCTCGCAGTCCCAATGGCAATATCCGAATAGCCTGAAAAGTCTCCATAAATTTGAAAAGCAAAAAACACCGCCCCTAAAACGAGAGTGCTTCCATTCATATAAGCTGAGTTGTTAAAGATATGATTTGCAAGTTCAGCACAATTATCTGCAATAACAATCTTCTTGAATAACCCCCAGAGCATTTGACGCATCCCATCAACTGCTTTTGCATAATCAAAAGTGCGTTTTTTGTAAAACTGGGGGAGCAAGTTAGTGGCTCTTTCAATAGGACCTGCAACCAAATTTGGGAAAAAACTGACAAATGCCGCAAAAGCAATGAAGTCTTTTGTCGGCTCCAGCTTCTTCTTGTAAACGTCAATTGTATAGCTAAGCGTTTGAAACGTGTAAAAGCTTATACCAACGGGTAAAATGATATTCAAACTATTGGCTTTAATATCTTTTCCGAAAAAAGAGAAGGCAGCAATGAAGTTGTCTACAAAGAAGTTATAATATTTGAAAAACCCTAAGAATCCTAGATTAACAATAATGCTGACCCATAGTAAAGCTTTTCGTTTGCGTGGAGTTCCCTCTTTTCCGAGGAGGATGCCCATGAAATAATCAACAACGATACTGAATGTAATCAATGATAAAAATCTCCAGTCCCACCAGCCATAGAACACATAGCTTGCCACTACAATGAAAGTGTTTTGCCACTTTAGGTTTTTGTTTATCACAAACCAATAAAGTACGAAGACTATCGGCAAGAAAATCGCAAAATCGATTGAGTTAAAGAGCATAAATTCAGGCTAAGGTTCAAGCATTAATATTATCGGCAAATATAGTACTATCTGCGCAATCATTATAATTGGCGCTTAGCGCCGCTACTGTAGCTCAATTATTCTCTCTTCAATCGCTATATGTCCATCAGATTCTGCTTCAATGGTTGCTATTGAATAAAGAATCCAGCCTGACTCATGAATTATGGCAGAGAGCCATGTATAATGTGAAATATTCTCTATTTCATTTATCTCAGGAGACTCAACCCCCATCGCCTCTGCCATCCTATTCACAAAACCATAGAATGCGTACAACAACTGCTCGGGATTGACACGCTGCTCCAATCTGAGTATGAAATTATTGTCATCCGGATTCAATTCATCGAGCCAAACAACCATTTCCGCATCCAAGGGGTCGCCGCCATACATATTTGGAACCTGCAACTCCGAATAATAGGGTTCCCCATACTTATATGCAGCCCCATGAAAAGAATAAAATTGTTGAATTTCTTTTAAAGCCAACAATTCGATAGCTTCCTTTGTACTAAACATCTCTTCAACCTGCTTAAAAAAATTCTCCATATCAGGGACATCGGCAATCTCTTCTTCCAATACATTGAGCCCCACCATCGTATAATCCCTTACCTCTTCCCAGTTTATCACCTCCTCAAAAACACCAAGCTCATCTGTCCGAATCAGCACATGCACTCCATCGTTTAACAAGGAGAGTTTTTGAGTCCAAGGATTCTCAGATTTGACCTCAGTATCTCTATAATGCCAGTCAATTGTGTATGAGTTGGCAGTAGAATCAACAATCGTAATATCTACTGTATATTTAAAAAAATCCCTTGAAGTAGTATCGGAATCTTTAACATGATACTTTTCCTGAGTCACAGTATAGGTCTGTGTCTCATTTTTATCCCAATAGCCAACAACCTGAGCGGTCGAGTCGGCCATATTGATCTGTCCGTATACAATGCTGCTCAGTAAGAGGAGGAAGGTGAGGAGGAGGGGTTTCATATTATTCAAAAAGTTCTTTTATGGTTTTGGAATTCATTAGTTTTTCAAAAGTGGTGTATCGGGGTGCTTGCATAGAACCGGATTTAGCATCGCCAAATCTTATGGGTTCAATTTCTATTGCTGGTGCTCTAAAGTTCAATTGGTATTTTCCCCCATCTCCGTAAGCTTCAATTGATTCAACCTCTGCATAATGGGTTATAGCGGAAACAGGAGCAGTCTGATATGCTGCAATATATTGTATGTCATCTAGTTTGCCTCCACTTATTCTAATCGCATACCACCTGTTTTCCCCAAGAAAAACTTCTCTAAATCCATCTTCTTGTGCCGGAACAACAATTGTGTCTTGAACTTTTGTCCTTTTACTATATCCTTCAGTATGTGGCTTATAGTCCACTTCAATTTTCTTAGCTTTATCAAATACCCTAATCTCAACTAGTGGGAAGATGCTAAGCATTTCATTTAAGAATTCTTGAGTGTCTGCTTTGTCTGATTCGGTTAAAGTTGGCTCATTAGGAATGGCATTATTATCAAGTTTACATCTTTTCATTTTATCAGCTTGCTTAATCAATGCCCATTCAATCCATGTTATATGAGCCCGGTTCAATCCACCGTCGCTTGATATAAATACAAGAACCTTATCCCAAAACAGTTTGTTTTTAATATGAGATTCGATTCTGTCTTTAACGCCATCGCCTTGTCCTATATAAACAATCGGCAGGTCAGGATCGTCTCCATATCCAATTAATATGTAAATACCTGCTTGCGCAAATTCTTTTCTATTTTTGTATTTATCCCATGAATCCCTTGCTACTTCCAATCCGACTCCTGTCCAGTTCATTCTATCAATAATCTTAAAAGAATTTGGGTCACCATCCGGGATGAATAGTCTAATAGTGTATGGTTTTGATGCTTTATCGTTCATGTGGGTGGAGGTTTAAGGGGGGATGAGGAAATAGTGCGTATCATTTATTGGTCAATTCGTCTGTGATCATTTCGGCTTGCTTTAGGACGGTTTCGGTGGCGAGCTTTTGCATGTCGGGCGGATAACCGTATTTTCTTAAAAGTCTTTTTACAGTTACTCTTAATTTTGCTTTTACACTTTCTTTGATTGTCCAATCGATGGTTGCATTCTTCCTAATAGATTCTGTTAGAACTACGGCAAGCTCTCTTAATTTATCTTTTCCCATCAACTCTCTTGCACTTTCGTTATTTGCAACTGCTGTGTAAAATGCATATTCATGTGGTGAAAATCCCATTGCCTCCGCTTCATTGTCCATCTTCACAATTTCTTTACTCAAGCTTATGAGCTCTTCGATAACTTCGGCTGCTGTAAGGATCTTGTTGTGATATTTTCTGATGGCTTCCTCTAACATTTCTTTAAATGAGATGCTTTTAACAAGGTTTGTTTTCAACCTCGCTTTTATTTCATCGTTGAGTAACTTTCTCAATACTTCAAGTGCAATGTTTTTGTGTTCCATTCCTTTCAGCTCCGCAAGAAACTCTTCAGAAAGTATAGAAATATCGGGTTTTTTTAATCCGGCTGCATCAAAAACATCAATAACTTTATCTGTTACCAATGCTTTGTCTATTACTTGACGAATGGTTGTTTCCAGTTCTTCATCGGTTTTGCCTGGAATTGTATCAAATTTTACCAAACGAGCCTTAACTGCTTGGAAGAAAGAAATCTCATCTTTGGCATCCATCGCTTGATCGTGGGGGATAGCGATAGCGAATGCTTTTGATAACGCTGTAACCTCATTTATATAGCGTTTTTTCCCATCCTCCAATCCTAAAATGTGATCTTCAGCGGCTAAGATCATTGAAAGTTTTGTGGGAGTATCTGCATCAAAATAATCCTCATAGTTAAAACCGTGATACATATTTGAAACAACTTCCATTTTCTCCAACATCAACTCAACAGCCTGCTCTTGTAAAATTGTAGGATCGCCTTTGCCTCCGGAATCGGAATAAAACGAAAGTGCTTTTTTCAAATCAGCTGCAATGCCCAAATAATCCACAATCAAACCGCCAGGTTTGTCTTTGTAAACACGGTTTACCCTTGCAATGGCCTGCATCAAATTATGTCCTTTCATAGGTTTGTCTATGTAAAGGGTGTGCATACATGGAACATCAAAACCGGTGAGCCACATATCCCGAACGATAACCAGTTTTAATTCATCATTCGTGTTCTTCATACGATCGGCCAGAGTACGGCGTTGTTCTTTGGTTGTATAATGCTTTGAGATCATGGGACCATCGGAAGATGCTGAAGTCATTACCACTTTGATTACACCTTTACTTAGTTCATCGGAATGCCATTCGGGTCTCAGATTTATAATAGCTTCGTACAACTCTGCTGCAATACGGCGACTCATAGCTACAATCATTCCTTTGCCTTCAAAAACCGATTGTCGTATCTCAAAGTGTTCTATAATGTCCTTTGCAATCTCATTAACTCGTCTTTCGCTACCTACTAATGCCTCTAATTGTGTCCACTTGGTTTTTGCCTTTTGAGTCTCTGTTAAATCTTCCTGATCAAGTTCGTCGTCTAATTCTTCGACTAACTTTTTGCCCTCTTCACTCAAATGTACTTTTGCTAAGCGGCTTTCGTAATAAATAGGAACGGTTGCCCCATCTTCGACGGCTTGGGCGACGTCGTAAATATCTACGTAATTACCAAAAACAGCTGGAGTGTTTATGTCGGTGCTTTCAATTGGTGTGCCTGTAAAACCAAGATAAGTGGCATTCGGCAGAGCATCACGCATATATTTAGCAAAGCCGTAAACTATCTTTTTACCGACAACATTCCCATCCTCATCTTTATCATCAATGGTTTTGGCCTTGAATCCATACTGAGTACGGTGTGCCTCGTCAGCAATTACAACAATATTTTCTCGGTCGGAGAGTAAATCATAAACATTGCCTTCTTCAGGTTGGAATTTTTGAATTGTTGTAAAAACCACACCGCCTGAAGCAACTTTTAATAGCTCTTTCAGGTGATTCCTGTTCTCTGCTTGCACAGGTTCCTGACGTAATAATTGTTTTGATGCAGCAAATGTGTCAAAGAGCTGGTCGTCCAGATCGTTTCGGTCGGTGATCACAACAATGGTAGGGTTATCCATTTCTAAAACGATTTTACCCGTATAAAACACCATTGAAAGCGATTTTCCACTGCCTTGTGTATGCCACACTACACCTCCCTTACGGTCGCCAACAGGTTGTTTCTTTACTCCAGGTAAGCCGTAATCTTCCGGTGCTGTTAATAATGCGCGCTGTGAGTTGTTTTCCCTCTCCAAATAGCCTGATGCTCGCAATGTGGATTCCACTGCACGATTTACGGCATAATACTGATGGTATGCTGCAAGTATTTTGACAGTATTAATTGTTATAATTCCGGTTTCAGGGTCTTCCCGTTTTGACTTTTCAAATACAATAAAATGGCGAATTAAGTCAAGAAGTGTTTTTTTATTGAGCATACCCATAATAAGGGTCTCTAACTGACTAACCAAATGTGATGCTTCCACCTTTCCATCAACCGATTTCCATGCCATATAGCGACTATATCCTGCTGAGATAGAGCCCGCTTTGGCCTCTAAACCATCGGAAATAACAACGATACCATTGTAGGTAAATAGGCTAGGAATAACGGATTTGTAGGTTTCAATTTGGTTGAATGCCGAACGAAGAGTGGCGTTTTCGTCAGCGGCATTTTTTAATTCAATAACCACTAACGGAATGCCATTGACAAACACAACGATATCAGGACGCCTGTTTTGATTGTTCTCAACCACCACAAACTGGTTGGTAACTAGAAAGTCGTTTTTTTTGGGGTTATTAAAGTCAATCAACAAAACACGGTCGCCTCTCTCCATGCCATCAACTCGTTTAGAAATGGGAATACCTTCAGTCAACATTCTATGAAAGGCTTCATTGTTGGCTAAAAGATCAGGAGAGGCAATACGTTGAATCGCTTTTATTGCCTCGGCTTGTGCATCAGCAGGAATAGACTTGTTTATGCGTTTAACGGCATTTTGTAATCTCTCCAGCAAAAGAACTTGCTCAAAACTATCCCTTTCCGGTGTTTGGGAGTCGGGGGCAATATCCGGCGCATAGATATAGTCGTAATAGAGTTCTTTAAATAGCTCGATGGCGAAGGATTCAATGCTATGTTCGGTAATTTTGTCATCTGTAACTTTCGGCAATTTAAGCATAAATCGGCAATGCCGATTTGATGTCAAATTGAAAAACGGCAATAAAATCGGCAATCCGCATTGCCGAAATTGCCGATTTATTCAATCCAAATATATTTTGTGCCCACTCTTTTAGCATAACCATTATCTACTAAAGCAGTTAAATGATTCCTAGCTTGTCGTTCTTTTAGCCCTGAAATCTCTTCGTATTGCTTAGTTGTTAGCGATTTATGTTCACGTAAAATATCTATGCCTGGTAAATCTTTGGATTTTACAATCTGTTTGTTTGGATTCACTTTCCTAAAAAGAGTTACTTTTAGACTGCCGTTTTCTAAAACGAATTGTGGTTTTGGCAAGCCAAAACTTTCTACTTTACTTAATTCTTCCATACCAAAGCCCCGTTCTTCCACTAAACCCATTTCAAAGAAAATATGAGCAATTTTGGGGTTTCGGCTAAATGAAGGAGCAGTAAAGCTATTTAGTTGTTCAATGGAACATAGGGGTTCGCCAGGACTTGAAACAGTTACATTTTCATCGTCAATCTCAATCATTATACGACCACCGGAGATAGTGTAATCCCTATGAACCATAGCATTCATAATAACCTCATAAAGAGCAGAATAAGAGGCTTCTACTTTTTCAGTCCTCTCAAAAGAAGTACGTGACGAAAATCCCCTAGGGAACACAAAACTTAAATATTGTTCTATTTTGTCCGGTAGGAGCACTAATGGGCCTTTAAAATCCGCAATCTTAGGGTTATCAGTACCTGAGCGAACAGTAAATTTAATTCTTGCTTGAGGGAAATGTTGCTCAGGATTTTGACCTAACAGTAATAAACCCAGGCCAGTTGGTCGAGCTGTTCTGCTTTCTTCGTCAACTTTTATTAGTTTCATCCTGTTTAAATAGCCTTTCCATGCGTCTGTGCCAATCTTATAGGTAAGTCCCATTTTGGCAATCATTGTGCTTTGGGCCTCGTCCGAAAGGTCTTGCAAATTAAATTCGATTAATTCGTTTTCTATTGGATCAATAGCTGATTGAATTTCTTGTGTCACTTCTTTTTCAGCACGTTTAGCTGCTTCTTTAAAGAATTGTTCATTTGCCTTAGCAATCATTTCTTCATATTTCTTTTCGTAGAATTCAACCTCAATACCTGCTTTCTTTAAAAGTCTGTATCCATTGGAAGCCACTGTAGGATCCGGATCAAAGTGACCTATGTAAACCTTTTTTAAACGAGCATTGATACACCTTTTATAGCATCCCTTTTTGGGTAAGTTTCTTTTAACGCAAGGTTCCAAAGTTGTATATAAGGTAAAGCCGGATAAATCTTCTCCAGGATGTTTCCTTTCTAAAACAGTAAACTCTCCGTGATCTCCAATACGCAATTCTCCGCGATGAGCTTTATCAAAATAGGCACCATTCCTGTCAATTAAAACGGCCCCTACTTTTGGATCCACTCTATCGGCATGTTCGCTCTTTGACTCCATCATTTCCAATATGGAAAGCTCCATATATTGCTCATGAGTGTATTTTTGTCCTTTAATAAAATCTTCGCGTTTCATAAGATTTAGTCTTTATATTTCTTATTCCATTTCCACCTTTGCCTTACCACTCTCAATTATTGGAACAAAACAGTCTGCCAAGAGTAAATTGTTTGGAGTGGGCTTATTTTTCAAAGATACAAAATAATGACATAACTGTCTTTGTGAGTTAGATGATTGTTAAATTATCATAGGCAAATGCAGAACAATTATACACATAAATGGGGTTAAAAGAATTTAATGGCGAAGGATCCGATGGTGTGTTCGGTGAAATATGTCATGTTCTTTTAGAGATATTTGTAAATTAGGTAATTCTAACATAAGTCTAGTCCAAAATATAACTTTAATTTTCAATAATACTTGTTTCTTAGCTAACATTTATTATTAGTCCATTGTGTTAATGACAAAGATTAATGTTTTCCATAAACACACACCCACCCTTACATTCGTTTCTATGAATACATGAATTACAATTGTTGTTTAATATTTTTTTGCGATGTTCTTTGAAAAAAATATTGTTTTTCCATATCTCACTTAATGTGTCTGAATGCAAGTCACCATATGAATTAGAATTAATCATGAATGAGCACGGATACATTTTTAAGTCTTCTGATATAAATGCCGAAAAACGAGCTGCTTCACAAGACTCATAAAATAGGTTGTTGACATTCATGTATTTGAGAATCCCAGAAATTGAGCAACTATCAAATCCTATCTTTAAGCCTACTTTATTATTCTCAACACTTTCAAAAAAATCCTCTATTAAATGAGATTTATTTAACAGCAACTCATCACTTGAATTAATAGGCTTATAGTTTAGGAAAATAATTGCATTTATTTGGTTAAAAAACGGAGGAGGATTCTTTAACCAAGAAATCGCCTTCTTAACAGTATTTGTATTTAAAAGGAAATGAATATTTGTTTTAATTTGAAAAGTAGTTACGTAATTAACTAGTTCACTTAAATAATATTCGTACGGATAGTAAGCACTAATAGCCATTGCACCACAATAGAGTTTTGTGGCTTCAAGTATATCTTTAGTTAATCCTTCACCGTTTGTAGTATATGATGGTACAATTTCATTATTTACAGTCTCTCTGAGTATTTCTATGAATTTTGGATGTTGGTTGGGGTTACCACCACCTAAAGCTACTTGTAATGTGCCAACTTTTTTTGCTTGTCGAATGATCGTTACATAATCTTTTAAGTCCATGTGTTTACCCCTACTGTTGGAGTTTCTATAACAGAATTCGCAATTTCTTTCGCAGTAATTTGTTATGGATATATCAATTACTTCAGGTCCTGATTTTGCCCAGAAAGGCTCTTCAAATCCATACTCTTCAACGCGAATGAATAATCCAGTAGATTTATTGAATACTGTAGAATAATGTTGTTCTACATGTTTATTTATTATAATATCACCATCTATCATTCGTTGCATCAATAAATAAATCTTCAGTTTCAATGATAAAAGAATCTGTACAGAAAAAACACTCTATTACATCATTGTCGCTATGTAGTCTACCTGCGTAGACATTTTTGCCGGCTTTCTCTGCTTCAATTATCTTTTCTAAAGTTTCTTCCGAGAATATGTCTACGATAAAATCATTAAAATCTCCTCTATTATTCCATCTATCCCCATCTACAAAAATTCTGATAGGTTCCAGATTGTTTTTAAATGCATTAAATAGGTTTTTATATATGTCTGCAAATATAGACTTATCTTCAACGCCAACAGATTTCATGAATTTCTTCAAATTAAAATCTCCTTCACTAATTAGCACAAAACAAGTAGAAGAACTATTTGTCACAAAGTCAAATTTAATTTTCATTTTATTTCATTAATAAAAAGTTAATAAATCTATCATGTAACTCATCTGAAAACACAAAATCAATAAACTCCCCATATCCAGTTGATAGCTCATCAAACGCAATAATTGTGTAGTTTTCGTTTTCCTCTTTCAGAGTTAATATTTTTTTAAGAGAATCGTTGCTTATGCAATATTTTTTACGAATAAAATCCTTAAAACTTAAGTATTCTACCTTATAGTATAAGTTATAATCCTCTTCAACATTATTTGCCTCAGAGAATATCCAATCATACATTCTAGAAAACATATCTGCTGCGTATTTTCCTTTTTGTACTCCAGCTTTTTCGATAAACATATTTTTTGTTAAGCGTTTATTAACTACTAACAAGGATCTATATGAGCTATAACTGTATCTCATAAGTTTTAATAAAATTATTTATAGACTTCTTCAAAACACTACTATTACAACTTAATATTCGCTCAAAATGCATTTTATTACTATACTTTTTCCAATATAAATAATACAGATATTGTATATTATGGTTTATTGGCAAGAGGTATAGTATATATTGAAAAAGATGGTGACGATTTGGTGAATTTTGAAAATCTTCATTATTCAAAATATCTTCAAGTCTTTCAATGAATATTTCAAGCTGGTCTTTGTCAAACTGACCATAGTATGAATACTTTTTCTTAGGATAGATTCTATAGACATTTGTTTTAAATTCATAATCTGTAAGTGTATCGAATATTTCAAATAAGAGAAGGATGTTAAGGTTGGGAAAATTATCCACATTCCAACGTTCATATGCTAACGAGATAATCATATGTTCTGATATATCAGGATCAATTAAAAAATTACTTTTTAGCTTAAGCTTATCATCGGCAGTTACCCACTCGTCTTTTATGTCGAAAATATAATAAGGGAATACTTCTGAATACCATTCTTGTTTTCTAATAAAAGCAGATAGTTCAACATTGTCTTTTAGTCTTTCCATTGAAAAAATAAAGTACATACAACCTTCCTTGATTCGAGATTCATTGTTTATGTTTTCTTCAATAAATAAATTGAATTTGTCTTTTGATTTTTCATATAGATAATTTAACAAGTAATCAGTAATTAAATAATCTCTAAATTCGTCAAATGTGAAATTTATAAATTCCGTATTTCCAAAAATGCTATCTTGCTCCCCTATGTCTTTCCTTAATAATATGTTTTCATCTAAAAACCTTATGTAAATATCCCTGTTTCTATTTTCTGTTTTTAATAAAGAGTCAATAGGTATATTCTCAAATATATTATGTTCTATCATGTATTCAATGATAGCTAAAAATAGATTTTTAATGTCGAATTCACCAATAATAGATGATGGGAAATGAGCTTTCAATCTATTGTTTATTTCTGAACATTTTATAGAATAATATTTATGAAATACATCCTCTTTATAAATATGTGTTAATGCTGATATTTTTTGTCCTTTATTTGTTTCACTAAATATTCTAAGCAACAAAAAATTAGTTACGAGTTCTTTATAAATATCAGCAGATATATAATTTATTGTAAGATCGTAGTAGGAACAATATGACTCAAATAAACAACTCTTATGATTATCGTCTAAATGGCTATTTATACTATCAATTTGTATAATATTCTCTTTAAAAGCACTATCTAATATGTTTTGAAAATTATTCTTAAAATATTCTGTCCTACAGGTCAGAACAACTTTCATATGTTTGTGTTTTAGAAGTTCATTTATCAACAATTCAATTTCATAAGATAATTTTTGAGGATTACTATTCTCATTAAGGCCATCTATCATTAAAATAAAGAAGGTCTTATTATTCTCACAATATGATTCAATACGAGAGAATATGTCTTTAAAAGTATAATCGGATCCAGGAAAGAGCCTTTTAGCAATTGAAGCATACAAATCATTTGCGTTTAATTCATGCCCAGTAAGAAATATACTTGGTATATTTCTTTTTAATAATACATTTTCAGCCAAGTCACATAGAAAGTTTGTCTTACCTTGTCCTGCATGTCCTTTTACTATTATAACTTTTGATTGTATAAATCGTAAGTCTTTAATCTTATTTTGAATTTTTCTAGTAAAACTATATGATTCATTAAGTCTAATACTTTGCAATTCATCATATTTTCCGCACAAATAATCCATTAACAACAATACATTCTTATTGAATTCATCATTTGAAATCTTCCAACTACTATTTGAGATAAAGTCTATATTAAAATCGAAATTGATATTCTTTTTTCTTAGTATCAACATCTTACGTAAATAGTCAAAATTAAATTTTTTGATTTCACTAATTATCCTATTAATAAATACATAAGGTGCAAAGAAGTATCTTAAATGATCTTTCAATTCATCTATTTCGACAAAGGTGTCTGCAATGTATTTCCCAGAAGCAATTTGTTTGTGGATTTGAAACTTTATTTGCTCTTGTGTTTTCTGAAATACTATTTCGGGGGTTAGCTCGCTCTTTTTTAATATCCCAATAATACTATCAATCTTTTCTGATACCTGAAATATTCTTGATTGATAATTCTCTGCTATAAATAGTTTTTTCAGTTCTTCGTTTGCTTTAATTTTACTAATAAACAACTGAAAGAAGTCATGAATTTCTTTGTTGGAAGGAATTATAATATTTGGGTTATTCTGTAATTCATTACTTATATCTTCTGGGTTATATTGTTTGTTGTCAAACAATATATGCTCAATAAGTAAGTCATCAAGCACCTGTGAGTAGTAAAATGGAAATTTTCCCCCATCTATGTTAAATGGGTATAATTTTTCGAACTCATTAAGCGTTTCATTAATTAAGTTCCTTAACTCAGTTTTGAAACTTTTAGGTGGAAATAATTTATTCCAAATACGCTTTACCCAGATTTCCTCTTGTATATAATGAGATAAAATAATATTCCCAATATATAATGCGACAGTAGCTGCTGTAAGTATCATATTACTATATTTTGTTGCTCCAATCTCATCCCCCTTTTCATCAACTTTTGCAATATAGTATTGCGTAAATGAGAGTGAGTGAGGATGCTATTTGTTGTTATCTGATGGATACCCATACCGCCTTTTCATATACCCCAACCAACTTTTGATTGTTTCATTAGAAGTATCATGATGTTTTCGTACATGTTCTACCCAATCCTGATGATACCAAGTGATAAAGTCTGCACCGTGCTGATAAATTTTACACCATTCTGTTTGAAAATTCTTGACACCGGTACGCTTTAAGCAACCCATTAATCTAGTATTTCTTTTATCGAATGCGACAGCGGAGAAAACCAAATCATATTGACCACTTTCGTTAATGCCGTTTGCAAGTGCTTGCTGGCGTAGAAGTTGATAACCTGCCGTAGCTGCAGGACATCTTGTTAGAATAGACTTACCATAGTCGGACAACTTGAAATAATCTAGATATTTCCGTCCCCATTCCTTTTGATGGCATATTTTTTCATATTCGCGTGAAGAGGGCAATTGCATACACCTATCAGGATCCGGCTTATCTGGTAAGTCTTTTTTGTCCTCATTATTACGAGCCGAACATCTGTAAAAACTATCTTCAGTATATTTACATTCGGTAAGAATTAATCCTTTGCCTCGTTTTGTTGTTACAATGAATGTAACATCCGGGGAGGTTTGTCCCGAACCTCTGCTGCCACCCATTTCTCCCAGTAATTTTTCAGGGTTCAAATCCCCATCTAATGCAAATTCAAGTTCTACATCAACTACATCAATAATATCTGTTGAAACATTTGATCGCAAAAAATCAAGGAGCAATTTTCTAAAATCAGGATTAGAACGAGCAGGAAAATACAAATTAGCTGCAGCAACCCATGAGCTATTTAGGTGTTTAAAAGCTGAATGTACTGTTATCTGATTGTCTTTGATGTATTTTGGTAACTCATCTGCTATTCCTTCCCATAATAAATCTGGCAAATCAGCTTTAGTGATATGTTGGTAGCTTTCGTCTCCATGCTTGCCCCAATTCTCTTTTTCATTTTCCCAATTGGGTTGAGATGAGTGACTTTTCCACCACTCAACTTGGTTTATCTTTTCTTGTTCTTGAAAGCTCATACTAATCTATTTAACTATCCAATTTCACCTCTCCAGTCTCAGCTTTGGCAATAAAGTATCACGCAATGTTGTGAAGGTGCCAATTCAGATCTGGTTAGTTATCATCAAAATCAAAATAGAGATTTTCGAACGATTTTTGAATAATTGTTGCTATATTATTATTTATAAAAGCAATTCTGTTATTAAATTGAAATAATGACTTTAAAAGATTAGTGTATCTTTCCATTACGTCTGCTGGAGGTAAAAGAATCATTTCACTATCTAAGTATTCGTCCAATTGAAAATTTTTTATTCCACTAGGCTGGTTTTCATATTTCGTAGTAATTCCGTCTAAATAGGATTGATTCCAGTAAAAATAGAACCAAATAGGATCAACCTTATCTGGTTTTACACGAATAACCTTGCAAAAATTTGAGCACATAACAGGCATCTGATAATAATGCAGCAATTCGGAGGTTATTAATGCGCATCTACCAGTCGGCTGATCTTTGCTGCCTCCCGACATTTCAATCACAATATCATTTTCCTTTAAACGCAATTTGGCAACTTTGTTCTTATGAATATATCTCTTAGGCGTTTTGCGTAAGTTGAAAATTGGAATGTTTGGCAAGTCAGTTCCTCGGATAACGAATACAGGGATATTATCTTTTTTGGGCTCATCATTTCCCCAATTTCCACTTATTGTTTGATCAATAATTTCAGATAGCTCTACTGCTTCCCACTTTGATCTATCAAATTTAGCATCGAATTGCCTCAGGATATCTATTTTAAAAGTATTGGCATTTAAGTGATGATTATTTATAAAATTCAAAATCGAGGGTATCTGATTAATGGTATTATCAAGTTTATCATTTATTTCTTCCTGAAATGACTTAGTCCTTATTTTTTTTAATTTTTCAACATAGCGATTAGGGGAAATAATAAATGATTTTGACTCGATTTCTTTTACCGTAACTGATTTACAGAATCCAGGCTGATCTGAATAATTGTCATTATTTTTCCATCTATGATAAGCGTTTGAAATGTTAGTGATGTCTAATGTGTCTAAGATTCTCAGTGTACTCTCTTTCATCTTTCCTAGATTATATGCATCAATCATTAGAATATCTGATGTTTTCTTTTTATTTGAACGATTTAAAATCCAAATATGCACGGGTAGTGTCGTATTAGTGAAAAGCTGTGTTGGGAGTGCGACAATACAATCGATTAGTCCACTGTTAACTATTTCTTTACGTATTGTGCTTTCAACTACTCCTTTATTACTTGCAGCGCTACAATGCATAACAATCGCGGCTTTTCCATTAGGTGCCAGATGATAAAGGAAATGTTGAATCCAAGCATAATTAGCGTTACCAACCGGCGGCACACCATATTGCCAACGTCCGTCCTTGCGAAGCAAATCACCGCTCCAATCGCTATCGTTAAAAGGCGGATTGGCAATAACGTAGTCGGCCTTTAGATCCCTGTGAGCATCATTTAGAAATGAACCCTCGTTATTCCATTTTACCTGTGAACTATCAATACCACGAATAGCAAGATTCATTTTACATAAACGCCAGGTGGTTTGGTTGCTTTCCTGTCCATAAATTGAAATATCATTAACTTTCCCTTGGTGCTCAGCAACGAATTTTTCACTCTGCACAAACATACCACCCGACCCACAGCAAGGGTCGAAAACGCGTCCCTGATATGGTTCTAACATTTCGACTAGCAATTCAACAACACTCCGAGGGGTATAGAACTGCCCGCCCTTTTTGCCTTCAGCAAGAGCGAACTCTCCAAGGAAATATTCAAAAACATGTCCGAGAACATCGGCACTTCGAGCTTTAGTGTCACCAAGTGCGATATTGCCCACCAAATCAATCAATTCTCCCAGACTTGTCGGGTCAAGATTTTGTCGAGCATATACTTTTGGTAAAACTCCTTTTAATGAAGGATTCTCTCTCTCAATGGCATCCATGGCATTATCCACAAATTTGCCAATTTCGGGTTGTTTCGCTTTTGATACGAGCGAACTCCATCGGGCTGCGGATGGTACAAAGAACACATTCTCGGCTTTGTATTCGTCTCTATCTTCGGGGTCAGCACCCTCTGTCTCTAGAGCCTTCAGTTTAGCATATAATTCCTCAAAAGCATCGGAAATGTATTTTAGAAAAATCAATCCTAAAACGACATGTTTATATTCGGCAGCATCTATGTTTTTTCTCAACTTATCTGCCGCTTTCCAAAGTTGTTTTTCTAAAGGTTCCTCAGCTTGAGTAACCTTTTTGCTCTTCTTAGCCATAAATTTTTATTAAAAAATGTATACGCTTCTATTAAAGTCTAAAATTAACAATTTAACGCGGTTTTATCGGTAAAACCGCATGCAATTTTTAAATTTTCTAATGTTTTCGTGATGAGATTTGCTAATTCAGAAATCAAAAAAATGCCAGAAAATTAAAATTCTGGCAAATTTTGGGTTTTAGTAAAACCTTAATTGTGCTGTTGGCTAGGTGGGCTTTGGGAGGTTTGTGCAGCACGGGCTGACATTTGAATTATAGATATATACAGATGATGTGTTTCCCCCAAATATACAACTTTCCCAAAATATACTCTCTATCAATGTTAGACCTATCCCTCAGTTTTATTACCTGTGAGGATTTGTACGGTTTGATACCAGTAATAGAATGAGGATTTGTCCGGTTGTCTTTTTAGCTTATTCAAAAAGTTCCAATCTTGATTTTCGATGTTAAGGCTTTTTATATCTTTCCCGTTGTAGTAAGCAATGGGGGACATATCATTGACTAAGATTTTAGCAGCCAAATACGCAACCCGACCTGCTGCCGCTATGGCGTCATCAATGCGGAAACTACCTGACATAAGAAATCCGGAATTAAGGCTGTTAATCCCTTTTTTCAATTCCTCAAATTTTTGTTCCTCGTCATCTGACGTACGACCTCTTTTAGAGATGATAAGACAAGTGTCAATGGTGTCTTGCAATACTTTGCCAGGGGTTAACTTACACTTAGGATTGTTTTTTCTTCGGTATTTAATTTCTTGTTCGGCAAAGACCATAAAACTTTTCTTTACCATTTCAACATCTGAGATATGCTCAAACAGTTTGCTCAAATCAAAAAGCTGCTTGCAAATCTCCATGGAGAAGGATTGATTGTCCTTTCCTTTGAAATACGGTATGCCAATAGTATTGGGGGCAAAGGCGGTGAGTTTATCTCCGATTATGGCATCTATGGTTGGAGCCGTAACCATTGTCTCTGATTCCGTTTCGATCCATTTTGTGTTTATAGGGATTTCAATTGTTGTTGGATAAATCGAATCTTCTATTAATACATCCAACAAAATTGTTCCGGAACCTTGCTGTTTGCTATTGAAGGAAAATTTGTAATGAGCTTTGGGCACTCCTGCTTGATAGCTACGGCGTTCATCTAATTTCCAATCTATAAAATTAGAGGTTTCTATAACCCTGTTCAGCGTTTCTTCAAGGTCTTTTCTTTCTTCTTTACATACGATATCTATGTCAATAGAGAATCTCTTTCCCTCTTTGAGTAGGAGCACCAGACTGGTTCCACCTCTGAAAACGAAGTTTAGTCCATTTGCTTTCAATCTTTCCAGCAAATGTAAAGCATAAATCATTTTTTCGAGAATTATCTTATCAATCCGGTTGTGCTCTTTTTGCTTTTTGAACTGATCCAACCACTCTTCTGTAAAACACTTTTCCTTAATCATCAATAATATCCTTTACTAAGTGAGACATATAAGTTGTGATAAACTGCTTTATTTCTAAATCTCTTTCTCTTCTTTTTGCGTAGCTGAATAGTTTTGTGAAATTGATAGTATAATTGCTAAGGGCATTTTCATAAATGGATATCAATTCACTACCTTGCAGATAATGGAACAAGCGTTTTTCTGCGAATAGGTCAACGAGAATCTTTTCAAGTGTGGGGGTATTAAACTTGACTTTTTTCTCCGTTCGTCTCATAAGTGGTGCCCTTGTTATCAGCCTCTTTATGATTATAGGTTGATTGCTTTCGGGTATGTAGAAATCTATGGTTTGTTCGTCGGGGTTAATAAAAACCTCACTAAAATGATTGTCCTTTAAGGTATAGAATACGGACTCTTCAAATCCCTTTTCCACCTCAATTAACAAAGCGGACTTGCTTACTTGGTGTTGGGAAAATTCATTTAACCAAGCAGTCTCCCAAACAGAAAGTTTGATTTCATCGAATTTTTTAAATAAGAGTTTCGCAATCTTAAAGAGATTATGAGAGATGTACGGTTTGTATTTGGGATTGGAGGAGATTACATAAAGTCCTCTTTTGAGAGGCTTAATGATATCTTTGTCTTTTAGATCATATATTCTCCATCCTAAAGTCCCTTCTTTGAGCTCAGGTTCATAATGCCGATAGAATTTAGAGAGTTCTTCGCGTGTAAAAGACTCTTTATCTTTGAATTCTTCAATCAGTATATCATTTAATACTTTAGTCATTGTAATCCAAATTTTTGCCAAAGATAGGCATTTTTGGTTTAATTTGGAAATCAAAAAAATGCTAGAAAATTAAAATTCTGGCAAATTTTGGTTTTTTGAACAAGTTTTCGGTTGTAGTATTCCCCGTAATAATTTTTTATCTTTGTTTGGCTTTGGGCTGAATCATTTTTGCAATTTATAATCATTTATAACCGTTTATCATGCGTGTCCACTAAAAGTTGTGGACGATTATTATAAAGTTTAACAATTAAAACAAAGTAGGTTCACTTGAACCATTTAGTTCATTGACAATATTGTAGTTAGGTTTACCAAAGAGTTTATCAAGGGGCAAAGTCTCTGTAAGAGAAACACTTGCAAGTTGTAACATCTCATAGATTGGCCTGTCAATATTCATCTTTTTCTGTACGATTGCCATCATACAATAGGCAATAATTGCGGAATAAATTTGGATTCTGACAGCATTTTCGGTTTCACCCCAAAATTTTTTAATCTTAAGATGTTGCTTCAGCCACTTGAAGAAAAGTTCAATTTGCCATCTGTTTTTGTACAGCTCCGCAACCATCATCGGGCTTATATCCAATCTTTCGTCCTCATCAAAAGCGTTTGTGAAGAAGATGAATTTTTTCTTGTTCACCTCGTCCCAATAAATGACTCGTCTGATCTTTTCAGGGTATTTTCCCATGGTAAGTTGCCCGTCCATATAGCCGATGGCATCGGATAGGATGCCGGAGTCCGGAGGGAAACGACGTTTCCATTTCATAGGCTTGAAATCATTGTTTTTCTTGCCTCTGACAACGAAGTAGGCACCGATACTTTCAATGGCATATAGCCTTTTAAAGTCGTTGTAACCGCGATCAAAGATGTAAAATGAGCTTTTTTCATACGGTATCACATCCATTGCATTTATGTCGTTAACTCTTGCTTCGGTTATATGGAAGAAAGTTGGAATTGAGGTTTCAACATCAAACAATGTGTGAATCTTTATTCCTCCTTTACCTTGATTCTTGCGAAACAGGGCCCACTTGAAAGTCTCCAAGCATAGTTCTATCGTAGTGGAATCAAAGGCGTAAATATTACCACCGAGCATGAAGATATCTTCTGCTCGACAAGATCTGGCTTCCGCTATAACACGATACGCGAACTCTTCGAATATACGATAGTCTCGGTTCTTGTTCGCTTTGGAAAGATTGCTCTTTGTGGGGGCTTTACCGAAACCGAGATGAAATGCTTTCGATGCATGAGCTTGTGTTGCAAGTGTTACATCACGAAGACTTTCTCTATTGGATAATTGTCCGAATATCATGACTAGTAATTGATTCCAGCAGGTAAAAAACTTGACGTAACGATTTCCTCCGTATTTATTTGATATTCTGAGGAATACGTCCTTGTCGATAAAATCTAAAAGCTGTGAGAACACGAATTTTCCTTTATGCATATGCCATTCTACGTTAGTCTGGCAAAGATAATTTCAAATCGGCGCGGTCTCAAAACCTTTGTAATTACCTAATTTTCAATATTTTCAAAGAACTTTTATGATTTTTTAGTGGACACTAGTGACCGTTTATAATCACTCTAAAACCATTTTACAATCATTTACAATCATTTATAACCATTTAACAACCATCTACTAAGCATTTTAAAAACCATTTAAACCTATACACCATGAAATTACACAACCGGATTCTTCTTCTTTTTGCATTGTTGTTGCTTGTCCAATGCACTTCTTCGACGAGTACACAAACCGATAAAATGCGTGTGGGGGTGTTTGAGGGGCACGGTGGGGCGCAGACCTGCATCTGGGAGGCGGTGGCGGCGATAAAGCTGGATGGCGAGATGACGGTTCGCACTATTACGACCGCGGATATTGCCAATAATGTGCTCGATGAGCTGGATGCTATTATTATTCCCGGAGGTGGCGGAAGTCGGCAATACCTCAACCTCGGCGCCGAAAACCAACAGCGTATCAAAGAGTTCGTAGCCCGTGGTGGCGGAGCCGTGGGCATTTGTGCCGGCGCTTATCTTTTCTCCAACACTCCCGAATATTCCTGTATGCAGCTCAACGGCGCGCAGGCGATCGATATTGAGCACGACAACCGTGGGCACGGGATAGCCAAATTTACCCTTTCCGAGGCTGGAAAGGAACTTTTCCCCGAAGTTGCGGAGCTCGATACCCTCTATGTGATGTATTACGAAGGTCCGGTTTTCATTCCCGCCGAAGGCGATAGCATCCAATATGAGACGCTCGCCATCATGGAGAGCGATGTGCATGAGGAGGGCAACGCTCCGGCCAATATGACCAACAACAAACCCTTTTTTATCACCAACCAATATGGGGAAGGACGCGTTTTCAGCTGTATAGCGCATCCAGAGGCGACTCCGGGCATGATGTGGATGATTCCCCGCATGGTGCGTTGGGCGCTGAACAAGCCGATTGCCGGCTACGCCGAAAATGTGATAGATCCCACTATCTTCAATCAAGAGATCCTGATGTCCATACCCGATCTCAGGCAGGAGAGCCGCTATTTTCGAACCTTCTTGTACGGGATTCCCGAGGAGAAGATCGCTGCACTCGATTGGCTGCAAAGCAAACATTCGTGGGATGCCAAACGCTGGCTCCAGGGATTGCTCTTTGACGGCGATGCTCAGGTCAGAGTGAGGGCTGCGCAATATGTGGCTGACATACATTATATCCACTATTTGCCCGATATGCGCGCCGCATACCAATCGGAGAAGGATGAGGCAGTCAAAGCTCAGCTAAAGGAGCATCTGGATCGACTGGAAGCCTTACTTCCGTAAGATAGCGTAGATTGTCAAAAACAACCCCCCGCCCCACACGAAGTTTGTAACAAATAGGAGGGATAGTAACTCAGATGGACGCAAAAGAGCCTCTATGTTACTAGTAATTTGCTATTTAGATATATTTTTATTATCTTTATTTTTCTGACAACCCGGACATTAAGAGCTGTTGTCAATTTTAATCCGTAAATAATAATCAAATTAAAATATCGTTATTGCTATGAAGAAAAACATTTTACTTTTAATTGCCGGTCTGGTTCTTTTTAGCGGATGCGGCAATCCCAAAACTGAAACTCCGGAAGTTGATCTCGATGATGTGATCGAACAAATAGAGTTAATTGACCATGGGGCAGGACTCATAGTTTTTGACATGGAGGAGGTAACAAGTAGAAATGAAAATTTCCGTACATCTTTATGGACGGGAAGTTATCTCCAAATGACTTTAATGACCTTGCAGCCGGGTGAGGATATCGGCCTTGAGCTCCATACCGTTACTGACCAGTTTATTCGTGTGGAAGAGGGAGAAGGTATGGTATATATGGGCGATAGTGAGGATAATCTCGATTTTGTGCGTGAGATAAAAGAGGATTTTGCATTCTTTATCCCTGCCGGGAAATGGCACAATTTAGTAAATACAGGTGATAAGCCGTTGAAGCTTTATTCGATCTATGCACCTGCCGAGCACCCGCATAGTACCGTTCATGTGACCCGTGAAGAGGGAATTGAGCATGACCACGATCATTATCAGCCGGCATTTTGATTAGAACTATTTCTTAAAGACAAAGTTAAGAGCAAGAGTGATTCTTTTCAATCTTGCTCTTTTTTATGCTCTATGCTATGGACTGCGTAGCTCTTTAGAGGCAGTTCTATGATCGTTGTGCTTTGTAGTCTTGATTATTATCTATAAAATGACTACTTTGTAGTTTTACTTTGTACTGAGTGCTATGGGGTGTGGTGTTATGCGTCACGTTGCATTGTGTTGTGTTGTGTTGTGTTTAAACGACTATAAACGATTAAAATTGATTATGAAACGAATAATAGATAGTGAAAGGATACCCATTAAGCTTTGGCTCGATGAGATTGATGCCAATACTCTCTTTCAGGTTAAGAATCTGGCTAATTTGCCCTTCGCTTTCAAACATATTGCTTTAATGCCGGATGCTCATTCCGGATATGGTATGCCGATAGGTGGGGTAATGGCTGCGGATGGTGTTATCGTTCCCAATGCTGTGGGAGTGGATATCGGATGTGGGATGTGTGCGGTCAAGACCGATTTGAAGTTTACGCCCACTCTTCAGAAATATTTCTCAAAGATTGTTGAGGAGATAAAAGAGAGGGTTCCGGTTGGATTTAAGCACCACAAGAGGGCACAGGATGAGGCTCTGATGCCAAAAGGCTATAAGGTTGGCGGTATGGAGGTGGTAAGATCCGAGTATAACTCCGCCCTACGCCAGCTCGGAACCCTTGGAGGTGGCAATCACTTTATCGAGATTCAGAAGGATAAGGAGGATTATGTTTGGATAATGATTCACTCCGGGAGTAGAAATATAGGCAAACAGGTGGCCGATCATTATAACAAACTTGCGAAAAAACTCAATAAGCAGTGGAACTCTCCCGTACCTCCGAAGGCAGACCTGGCCTATCTCCCATTTACCACGGAAGAAGCACACAGGTATTTCGAGGAGATGAATTATTGTGTAGATTTTGCCCTGGCCAATCGCAAATTGATGCTCACAAGGGTGCAAGAGATCTTTTTGGATTATTTCCCCAATATAAAGTTCGGTGAAATCATAAATATTGCCCATAACTATGCGAAATGGGAAAAGCACTTCGGCAAAGAAGTGGTGGTTCATCGCAAAGGCGCTACTTCGGCGCACAAGGGTGAGCTTGGAATTATTCCCGGTTCGCAGGGCACCAAATCTTATATTGTAGAGGGCTTGGGCAATCCTGAGGGCTTCTCCAGTTGCTCGCATGGAGCCGGTAGGATCATGGGACGAAATGAGGCTATCCGCAATTTGAGTTTTGAAGAAGAGGTACGCAAGCTCAACAAAAAGGGAATTATACACTCGATCAGAAGCCACAGAGATCTGGATGAAGCCCCTTCTGCTTATAAAAACATCCAACAGGTGATGCTTGATCAGGAGGATTTGGTTAAAATAGTGGTAGAACTTTCCCCTCTCGCGGTGATTAAAGGGTAGGAGAGTCTGAATAGTTTACCCTTATTGGCTTATAATTTTTTTGTTAGTTGTCTCAAAGCAAATTTCGTATTTAACAGAATTACTAGTGTCCGTAAATAATTATAACTATTCCTTGAAATTGCTGATTATTAGTCAATTGTGAGGCCATTTCGAGTCAACAGATTTGAATATCTCTTTGATGGATTAACGAAGAAGGACAATTACCAAAAAGGAAAATTCTTATCCTTAAAACTTTTAGTTGGCAGGCATGAAATATTATAAGTATCATACAATTTCTTACCTTTGTGTAACGAAAATCTTTTATTATGAGAGTCGGAGAATTTGAAATAAATAACATATACAATATTGACTGCTTGGTGGGGATGAAGATGATGCCAGATGAGTGTGTCGACTTAGTTGTCACTTCACCCCCTTATGATGATTTGAGAGTCTATAGTGGGTATTCCTTTGATTTTGAGGGTATTGCAAAGGAGTTGTATCGTGTTATGAAAAAAGGGGGAGTAGTAGTTTGGGTTGTAGGTGATAAAATTAAAAACGGAAATCGCAGTTTAACAAGTTTTAAGCAATGTCTTTATTTTCAGGAAATTGGGTTTAATGTCCATGATATTATGATTTATAGGAAAAAGAATACTCCCTTTATGCGTTCCAATGCCTACACTAATTGCTATGAATTTATGTTTGTATTCTCTAAAGAAAAAGTTGCTACATTCAACCCCTTGAAAACAAAAACGGCCCGCAGCGGATTTGAAAAATTGGTTTCAAACAAAAAAGCAGATGGAATTAATAATAAAGTAGTTGCTGAGCTAAAAAAAGAAAAAACTTTAACAAATATTTGGAGTTACGCTGTTGGCCTTGGAGGTTCAACAAACGACAAAATTGCATTTCAGCATCCAGCTATTTTTCCCGAAAAACTTGCTAATGATCATATTTTATCATGGACCAATGAGGGTGATTTAGTTTTTGATCCTATGAGTGGCTCTGGTACTACTTGTAAAATGGCAAAGCTGGCCAAGAGAAACTTTTTGGGAATGGAAATTTCTAAAGAATATACAGACTTATCTATAAAAAGACTAAAAATGGTGCATCCTCAGCTTTTTTGACTTTGTTTGTGCTTCTCCAAATATTTTATAGCTTCTCGCATTAACTCAATACTATCTTTAAAACGGCCTAAACCTGTGTTGCAACTGTCGCAAATCCAGTCCCTTGCGTTTCCTGTATCATGGTCATGATCAATGACCAAATTAGCTGTAACAAATGGTATTGAGGACTTTTTACAAATAGGACAAGTAAAAAAGAATTCCGGCTTAATATCATTCATTCTCTTTCTCTCCAATGGTTTGAGAGCTAAACCATCAATGATTTTCCTGCATTTTGTACAGGTAGGACGTGTCGTTTTTCTGCCTTTTGCGTCAGTTTGATTAATTTCAAAATCTTTGTAATCTTCTTTCAAAATATGACAAACATTGCAAATTTTGTATTTATATGGTTTCCCTGTCCTTGCGACATCTATAAACTTGATTTTTGATAAGTCAATATCAATTAATACGTTTTTACCGATAAAAAAAACTTTTGCATTTGAAGATGCTAGCTCTTCTACAAACCCAACAGAATTTTTATCTATGCCTTTGTATTCCTCAGTTAATACAACGAAATCATTAACTTTAATCATATTATTTCACTGAAATAGGGGAGAATTAAAAAAATCTGAAACAGACGTTTCTAAAGCTTCTGCAATTTTTTCGATGTTAACTACTGAAACATTACGTTTCCCACGCTCGATACTAGCAATATACGTCCTGTCAAGATCGCACTTAAACGAAAATTTCTCTTGACTCAATCCTTTAGCAGTACGTAATTCACGTAGTCTTAATCCGATTCTTTCTTTAATATTCATACATAAATGCTTAAACAAACAAATTTATATGTTTGTTGGTTTTCATACAACGGACTATGAGTAACAATTGGTTGTTAGAATAACTACTGCATTATGTTTGTTTTATTTATTAGATTTATTTAAAATGCACATAGGCAACCTTAATTATTATTACTTTAGTGTTTTGTAATATGCATTTTTGTATATTTGTCTAAGTGACTTCAAACTATCTAAGTAACTAAATGTCACTCAAATCATTATTTAATAATTAATATTATGATTGCACAAGGACACGGAAGTAATTGGAAATGCATTGATGATATAGACAAAGTGTTTCAAGAAATTGTCCCATCAATGTTCGACAAAGGAAGAGTAATGGAAACCATTGAAACAACTGTTGATTGTTTTGATGATGAAGTTCCTGTTCATACTCAAGTGTTTTCTTTTTCAGATGACTCAGAATTAACCGCGAAACTTTTAATTGCGAATAATCCTAAGACAGAGAGTGGGGAGCTTTTTGCGGGCTACCCATATGTTAATTACAAGAGTAGTATTAAACTGAAAATACAGGAAATATATGAGTGGGACAACCTTGTTGAGGCTATTATAATAGGAGAAACGAAAAATGGGGAGAAAATTTCCTTTTTCGATACAAATTATTTTTTGAATAAAGAGAGTTACAAGAGAGGTGAAATATATGATTTCTCAATTTTTGCGATAGGGTACGAAGTTGAGATGCTGAAAGATGACAAAGTCGTATTTGAAGGACAACAGGCAGTTGATTGGCATGCGAAACTGGGAAGAGAGCCGACTTATGATAAAGATGGAAATGTAAAACCCGTGGTGATTTATCTAAACGAGCTTGTCTATTTTATGTCAACAGAGAGTGACACCCCTTATTATATGGCTTTTCAATCGCCAATTAGTAGCATTGAGACTCTACGTGCATTTGACAAAGATTTTTATAAAATTAAAATTACAATAGCCAGAGATCCTGATATTGAAATTTATCTGTATGCAAGGGCTGATTTTTTTGATACAGAACCAAAAGTAAATGATGCGATACGTGGAATTATGTGGTTACAAGGTAAAAAAGAATAACATTGCGTAAATATCATCTATATAGAAGTTGCGACTTTGGTTTTTCTTCCGGAGCTTACAGCTGATCACAGGTTGTTTGAGAAACAGATTGAGTATTTTAAGAGTCAATTCAATATGGTCATTGTGTTTGATTACACCCTACTTGATAAAACAACATGGCACGAAAGTAGCGGCATTCCAATTGAACTGATCAAAACGCAACCCACAACTCTGATATGAAGCAATCCGCTATTATCAATGGTTTGATTGAGGAGTTTGTTGAGAAACAAATAGTATCGGTTCCGTATGAGATTTTCAATTATAGGAATTAATTAAGCAGAATTTTAATCATGAAAGAAAGGAAAGTAAGACAGATAGTAAGGGGGCAGGGTACGATGGATGGTGCCGGTGTAAAACTGACCCGTGTATTGGGGAAACCCACGATAGAGGCATTTGATCCGTTTTTGATGTTGGACGGATTTGACTCAGCTAACCCCGACGATTATATTAAAGGATTTCCCTGGCATCCTCACCGGGGAATTGTGACGGTAACTTATTTGGTTAGCGGTGAGATGGAGCATGGAGATAGCTTGGGCAACAGAGGAGTGATATCAGACCTGGGTTGCCAGTGGATGACGGCAGGATCGGGCATAATTCATCAGGAGATGCCTATAGCGTCGCCGCGGATGTTAGGATGTCAGTTATGGATCAACTTGCCTGCCAAAGATAAAATGACTCAACCCTCGTATGGTGACATTGTCGCCGAAAATGTCCCGGTGGTCAAAGAAGAGGGTGCCGAGGTGCGGGTTGTTGCAGACAGCTATAAAGGAACCAAAGGAGCATTTGATGGGAAATATGTTAAGGTGAAATACCTCGATGTAAAATTAGAACCCAATAAGGAGTGGTCCTATAATGAAGCAGCCAACGATGAGACTCTGTTCATTTATTTGCTCGATGGAGCTATTGCCCCTGACATCTCCAAAGAGGAATTTGAAGCAAGAGGTTGTGCAATTTTGTTTGAATCGGAGGATATAAATTCTTCAAACGAGGACCTTATTCGGGTAAAATCCGGAGCCTCCGGGGCCAGATTCGTATTATTAGCGGCCAAACCATTGCGAGAACCTGTTGCCTGGGGAGGTCCAATTGTGATGAACACTCGGGAGGAATTACATTTGGCTTTCGAAGAATTGAACAACAATAACTTCATTAAACACAAATAAAGTTATGTTTCTGTAGTCCAGACGCCTAATCGGGTGTTTTTGATTTTGACCAAAAAAAGGCATCGCCAACAGTGGCAATGCCTTTTTGCTATAAAGTAGGGTTGCAATTAATAACCACCCAGTTCGGCCACTTTATTCCAGTTTACTACATTCCAGAATGCTTTTACGTATCCACCTCTTTTGGATTGATATTTCAGGTAGTAAGCATGCTCCCAAACATCCAAAGCGAGGATTGGAGTACCCTCCAGTTTGTAGTAAGGCATCAGCATATTGTCCTGATTGGGAGTAGACTCTATATAAAGAGTTCCATTCTCTTTTTTGAGTAACCAAACCCAACCCGAGCCAAAACGCCCAACGGCTGCTTTCTCAAATTCTTCCTTGAATCTATCTATACTGCCGAAATATTGTATTATTGCGCTTTCCAATGCAGGTGACATGGTTGAGCTTCCTGCGGGTCCCATGATCTCCCAGAAAAGCGTGTGGTTGTAGTGTCCGCCACCGTTGTTACGCACAGCGGTTTGAATCTCTTCGGGCAATGAGTTGAGTTTTAACAGCAATTCATCAACCGACCAGCTATGATACTGTGGGTATTGTTCCAAAGCTTTATTTAAGTTGTTAACGTAGGCTTGGTGGTGTCCTGTATGGTGAATTAGCATCGTTGTGCTATCTATGTAGGGTTCAAGTGCATTGTATTTATATGGTAGCTCGGGCAACTTATGTTGTCCAAATGCAAAACCTGTAGATAAAGCCATTAATATTAGGCTATATAGTGCAATAATTGCGTTTTTTACTAATCTGTTCATTTTCGTTAGAATGGTTAACTTGGTTATTATTAAATTCCAAACTAGTCATCAGTTGTTCTTGTGTCAAATCTTTCATTTGGTAAACCAAATATGGATCTAAGTAATCCATGAATAAGTGCAATAGGTAATAATAATCCCCCTACCAAAATCATTCCTAACTCATAAAACAAGGAGCTTTTCTTGTAAGGTTTACCGTGAATTCTGGCAATAAAGGCGCTGAAGGGTATCCCGTATGCGTTTCCTGCAAATATTACCTGACATGCCGCAAGTATGACAAGGGCCTCCTTTTTGCCATATTGTCCTACAATCTTATCGTAAGTCTCTTTTTTAGGGAATCCTCTTGAATCGGCAAAGTGTTGGGCAAAAAAGATGGCTTTTGCCTCTTCAGGCTTAATGTAGTCGGTCTCTCCGTTTAAAAAACCAGCTATTTCTTCATTGCTCATGCCTTGCTGAAGAGCCATTTTGGTATGCTGATAGGAACATGCTGCGCACCCGTTTACTTCGGTTACAGCCAATTGCAAACGCTCCACTAACTGTTCGTCTACTAATTTGCTCTTTTTATTGCCAATGAGCCTTGATATGGCTTTTGGAACATAAACGAATGAACGATAAAGCTCCCACAAACTAAACTTTCGTTTAAACGTATCTCTTTGTTTTACTAATTCGGATAAACTCTTATTATTGGTCATACCTCTATTTTTACTGCAATAATTTCTATTATACTGATTTGTCTTTAAGCAAATAACTCCTTTTAATCCACCAATAAGCGTGCCGAGACAATAATTCAGTTTTACTCTGACAAACAGCACATCCGAATCCAAATGTATTAGGTATATGTTCCATTTGGGCTTGATCATCTTGCGGCTTTTGCATCGTAAGCATAACAGTTTCAGAGATTTATTCTGTAAAAAGGAGATATAATTCTTACATTTGTCTAAAATAATAGAATGGATACTATGAAATCAAAATTTTATGTAGCAGTTATTGCAATAGTTGTTTTTGCAATTTATTTGTTGCTTGTTTGGCTTATAAGGTTGTCGACCGGTATGCTTCCTATAGAAGATGGAATATTTGGTGTTTTCAAGGAACATGATTTCATCATAGCATTTGTAGTAGTGGGTTTTGTGATTTTAGCACGGTCCAGACAGAAAAGAAAAGAGAAAAAATGAGAGTTGTTGTTTTGGCAGATAACAGGGCAGTGGAGGCCGGTTTTGGGACCGAGCATGGGCTTTCCGTTTATCTGGAAACGGAGAGCTACAAATGCTTGCTGGATGTTGGAGCTTCAGATCTGTTTGCCCGCAACGCAAATATGATGGATATAGATTTGAGCGATGTCGACTATATTTTTATTTCTCATGGACATGCCGACCATATAGGCGGCTTGCCGGCATTTTTAGTGATTAACCAAAAAGCCAAAATAGTCCTCTCTTCGCATATCTTCAATCGGGATTATTATTCCTCGAGAAACAGTTTTAGGAAAATAAGTGTCGATTTTGACTTTAATGCTCTAAAAGAGCGATTGATTGCGGTTGATGAAAAAGCTTTGTTTGAGGAGGAGATTGCTGTTTTTAACCCTACAATCAGAAAACATCCCTACCCTAAAGCCAATGGAATGCTTTTTAAAAGCCACGGAGATGAGTTGATAGACGACGACTTCGATCACGAGCTGATTATTGTAGTTGGAAAAGAAAAACGATTTGTCTTTACCGGTTGTGGACACAATGGATTACTGAATATTTTGGAGAGTGTGATAGCAGAAGGAAGCGGAGAGATAGCTTGCGTGATGGGAGGATTCCATCTGTTGGATAACAAAAACGGCTTAGAATATGAAACTGCTGAAGAGATAGTAGAGTTAGGGGAGAAGCTCAAAAGTCGCTTTCCTTCTACCGGTTTTATTACAGGACATTGCACAGGTGATAACGCTTTCAGCCACCTCAAAAGCATTTTAGGTGAACAACTCAAACAGTTTTATGTCGGCTATGAGCTGTCAATTTAATGGGCTTTAATCAGATCTTCTTGTATACCTCCTCAAACGGCACTCTGAAGCGTTCTCCCCAGATTCCGAGTGTTCCTTTTCTGATTCCGCAAGGAATAACCATATTGATTTCTGCGCCACGCGGAAGTTTGAGTAGCCTTTTAACCCTACGGCTGTCAAAACCTTCCAACGGGCAGGTGTCATAACCGATTTCTGCCATGGCAATCATGAAGGTTTGTGCTGCCAAACCGCAGGTTTTATGCACAACTACGCGCACATCACTTTCGGAAACGGTGGTGACCATCGGGCGAAACAGACTTATAGACGTAGCTAGAATCTTTCTAAAAAAGCCGAGAATCATAAAAAATCGACTGTATAAAAACGGCATCACGCGGTTGTAGTACATTAGTCGATCTTCCCATCGTTTTTCTTGTCGCTCAGGTGGACTGTAACGGGCAATATTCTCTTTTTCAAAGTCCAAAATAGCCTTGGAGCGTTTGCGGTGTAAATCACGGCGAGTTACGAAGACCACGATTTGTTTAGCAGTTTCAGTTGCTTTTTGGTCCAGGCAAGCATGAGATATTTTTTTCAGCATCTCCGGGTCGGTAATGTGATAAAACTCCCACAGCTGCATATTTGAACTGTTTGGTGCAAGTGTCGCGAGCTCTATGCAGCGCTTAACCTTTTCAGTGTCCAGCTCTTTCGCTTCGTCAAAATACCTTACGGAACGACGGTATTCAAGTGTTTCCTGTAGTGACATATTATTCAATATTTGTGTTTTCGGTTTTTGTCGGAGAGTAGGCTTTAATAGTCAAAAATATTCCAACAAGTATTAAAATTATTTCCACAACCATAATTGCATTATTGTTTTCAAAACTGACTTGTTGCACTTGTGGAAAAAACATTCTAAAGACTCCAAGCAGAGTCACAAAATATCCTATTATCGTCAATATTGTTTGCCAGCCGAACGTCCAAATATTGTGGTTCGTAATAATCGCTAATCCGGCAACAAAAAATAAAACGCCATTCAAATAAATGAGAGGCACAATTTGAGCATCATAAAGAGTCGGGTTCCATATCCTCATTTCAGATAGTATCATTAGAATCAGCGTCGGTCCGACTATTTTTGCTATTGCTTTGGATTTGTCCTTTTTTGCCATACTTTGACAATATTAACTCTGATTTAATAAAAATATGTTGTACTGCTCCGTGTGACAACGCGTTAATGACATCTACCAACTCTCAAATCTCAGCCCGACAAATGCCTTAGATAGGACTTTAATCCTGTAATCTGCAATTATTATCGTGATTCGATTACTTCCCTGTCGCCGAAATATCCAATCAGTATCAGCACCAGCGCTGTGCCGGCAAGAATCCCGTCCACAATGCCCGCAGGCAGCATAAACATCATCAATACCATAGTCGTCACACAATTGATAATTGATAATGCCAGGCCCCACATCCTGTTTTTTAGCAAGCCGATTGCGCTGATGAGCCTCAACACACCGTAGATAACTCCCATGACAGTCATCATGTATAGATTATCCTGAAAATATGGGAGCTTAAATGAAAAGTACTTGCCCGCTTCAAAAGCGTTGCTTCCAAAGAGCGATGCAAAGAGAAGAAAGAAAAATCCGGCGAGCTCCATCAGCCCACCGTGGATTATCATTAAAATTGCGGCAATTTTATATTTTGTTCTTGTACTATTCTTCATAGAATTATATGTTAAATAATTCTACTAAGATAATAAATCTTTTCCTTTCAATCGGTTAGGATTTATATTTAGGACAATTTTTTTAGCAATCAGCTATAAAATCCGCAAGTTGGAGGATAGGGAGTATTATTTGCCGCTATTCTGCCAGGAAGCGTGCTGTGAAAATAATTACGTCTTGTGCAAAATGTATCACCCAAGCCCAGAAAATACCTTTGGTTTCGAGAATTGATTTTGCTAAAAACCAACCTAAAAATCCGGCTGCCAATACGCCCGGAATACCGCCCGGATTGCCCCAGTAATGAACTGTTCCGAATATCAGAGCGGAAACAAACGGGATTACCCTATCTTTCAGCTTACCTTTGAGTACGACCACTACGCTCAATCTTGTAACGGTTTCTTCTATAAATGAATTGGTTAGTGAAAAAATAAGGCTAAACAACAGAATGGGCACTATATTGCTGAGGTCAATTTCTTTCCCGTGGATAAGTTGGAAGTAAATGATAATTGCAGTAACCACAGAAATTATTATTCCGATACTTGTGCCAAAGTACAACCAGGTTTGATTCCCTTTAGGTTTTATCCCTACCCAAGGTTCGGGTCCGATTGCAGCACCTATATTTCCTTTTCTGAAGTGGGTTTGAAATTCCGGCCTTTTGAAGCCCCATAAAATGAGCAATACAGCAAAGGCGATTAGAAGTGTAATCCCTTGATATATAATTTGATGATTTGTTAGTGGCGACAGATTGTCAAAAATGACAATTCCGCTTGTCCATTTACCTATGAAAAGGAATGAAGCGGTCAAAACCACTATCAATATAAGCAGTAAAATATCTTTCAATTTTAACATGACTATTTGTTTTTTAATGATGAATTATTCGTATTAAAAATAATCTTTTTTTGTGACATCCATATAGTTGATGGATTGATCTTAGGAAAGATTGCGGGTAATTGTATTGTTTTTAAGGTTTCAATAACATTAACGAAATACTAAACCAATTGTTTTTTAAACCTTCGTTTGCATAGCCGTTCTTTCCAATTTCACTTAGCCCGATATTATATTTTAAATAGATCTGGAAAAAATCACTTACTTTATAATGTACTCCGATTGGAACTGAAAACTCAATTCGCTGGAATGTGTCGTTCGGTTTGTTTGAAAAGAGTAAAAAGTTGGTACTGTACCCTGCCGATACTCCGAATTTATTGTTAATGGTATTGAGTTTTAACATCAGTGGCAATTCAACATAATGCGACCAAATATTGGCATCCTTATCCTTGCTAATTTCCCCTTTTGAATTATAAACTATTTCAGCGGAAAAAGAGATCGGTTTCAAAAGCCTGAATTCTTTATATAAAGTCACTGTAGGGCTAATTCTGAAATTTCCGTCATTATTGGCAATAGTTGAATAGGTGCCTCCCAGTCCAATGCCTGAAACTGTTTCAAACAATTGGTTCATTTTATTGCTTCTCGTTCTCTTAACCAATTTTGACGCTACGGTAAAGGATGTGGAAGGATAGGCAATTTGATTTACTGTTCCGGCAACGTAAATATCCTCTTTTGGGTCATAATATGCCAACGCCCCCGATAATCCGGAGTGTCCAATCATAGTCGGCGTGCTAAGGATTTTCGGTAATTTGTATAAGTGAATTCCAATTCCCGAACGTAAGGGCGAAAAGATTTTGTTCCATTGTTGCAAATCGGCAATGTATTCTTTCGGAAATAGTTTTCCTGTAAAAAACGCCTCTATAAAAGTAAGCATTTCTCCGGACGTTGAAACCACACCGCCGTCAGCACCGAATGATGTCATGGCTTTGGGAATATCCAGTTCATTATCTTTATAATACATCTTTATCGGTCTGTCGTCGGTTATGTCGGCATACATATAAGTTTTGCTTAGATTTAGGGGTTCGAATATGCGCTCTTCGCAATTTTCTGCAAATGATTTGCCGGTTATGTTTTCAATAATTTTACCGAGCAACTGAAAGTTTCCATCTGAATAGTGAGCTTTTCCCGGAGTGTTGGGTGCAAACAGCGCTCCCATCTCTTTAGTGCGTGCAATTGCCTCCTCAAAAGTCCAGAATTGGTCTATTCCTTTTACGATTTCATCTTCCAAGCTCATTCCGCCCGGTCTCTTATTCTGAAAATAATCTGCAAGTCCCGAAGTGTGTGCCAATAAATTTTTGATGGTCAGTTCGTTTGAATACTCTTTGCCTTTGTAAATATGCAAACCGGCCATTATATCGGCATCCAGATAGTTGGAGATTTTATCGTCCAACGAGATTTGTTCTTCAGAAACAAGTTGTAAAATTATGGTAGTTACAAACAATTTGGTGGTACTTGCTATAAAATATTGTTGGTCGTCATCAATATTTCCTGCCGAACCACTCCACACTTCATTTTTGTGCTTAATGGCAAAAGATGTACCGTGAATTTTATTATTTTCAACTGTCTGATTTAAAATCTTTTGTAAATCTTTTGATTTGTAAGACAACGATTTTTTGTCTTGCCCATTCATTGAAACACTAAATAATAGTGAAAATAGAATTAAAAATGTAGTTAACTTTTTCATACCTTCTAATTTTGAATTATTATAATCTGGGTGCAAAATTATAGGGTTTGAAGGAGAAAAAACTTATCAAATGGTAAGAAATGACTTAACGTATCTTCTTCCTGATTCGACTTAAACTTTCAGGGGTGATTCCAAGGTAAGAAGCAATGTATCTATTTGGTGTCCGTTGTAATATATAGGGTTGATTTGCAAGTATCTCAGCGTACCTTTGTTCGGCTGTTTTGGTTAAAATTTCTATTTGTTGGGTTTGTTTGTGAATAAAAAGAGCTTCGGCTGCCGTTTGGCTGATGATTCTGCCATATTCGGTTTTAGCAAGTTCTACAAAGTTTTTACGACTAATCCTGAACAATTTACATTTTTCAAAGCAAACTACTTCAAGTTCGGTTGGCCGGTAGGTTAAAAATGAAATATAATCCACAAAAAAATCACCTTCGTAGCACAAGTCAATGCATATATAATTGTTGTTTGAATACAACAAAATACCACCCGAACCTTCGAGAATAAAGTAAAAATCACAGGCCCGCTCGTTATGGCTCTTTACAACTTCGTTTTTTTGCTTTTCAACAACTTCCCCATATTGCACAAAATTCTCCCAAACCTCTAACGGCGCTTCATAAAAGTGGTCAAAAATGGCTTTAATTTCTTTTGCTATTTCTTTCATATGTGTGTTTTAATACATCTGACGCTATCGTTGCCTCGTGTATTATTCCAGTTCTATTCTTTAATAGTTCGTTAATTTTATAAA
>DBQO01000016.1:0-134 GCA_002305275.1 Bacteroidales bacterium UBA1392
GCAGATGAGCCGACAGGAGCATTGGACAGTCAAACCACCATCGAGGTAATAGGAGTCCTCACAGACTTGAATAAACAGGGTATTACCACTATCATCGTTACCCACGAGCAATCCGTAGCCGATTCCACTAACCG
>DBQO01000016.1:166-4313 GCA_002305275.1 Bacteroidales bacterium UBA1392
ATTATTTACAAGAAATATTCGCTACTCTCCGCAAAAACAAGTTGCGCACCATACTTACCGGTCTATCGGTTTCGTGGGGAATTTTTATCCTTATTATCTTGCTTGGTGCGGGCAACGGGTTGAAAAACGGGGTGACATCGAATTTCGAACAACGTGCCGTAAATCGTGTCAACCTTTATGCAGGTTATACCTCAATGCCGTACAAAGGGTTGAAATCAGGACGAAGCATTGAGTTTACCGAAAATGAACTATCGGCTGTAGAGCAAGAATTAGAGGAGAGCCGTATGGTTACTGCCCGTTCAAGTACAACACAAAACATCTCTTATGGAGTTGAATATGGCTCCTATGATGTGCGTGGTGTTATGCCGAGTTATGCCGAAATGGAAAAATTGATTTTTGAGCCCGGTAACGGAAGATTTTTCAATCAACTTGATTATAAGCAGAAGAGTAAAGTGATTGTCCTCGACACAAAAATAGCGGAGGTCCTCTTTAAAGGGAAATCACCATTGGGGGAATATGTAAAGGTTGGTCAACTGATGTTTAAAGTTATTGGTGTTAATTCTAAAAAAGCGCAGTGGGGAGGCCCCGTTGCCTATATACCCTTTTCCATATCTCAAGCGATTTTTAATCCAGATAAAAAATTCAATCAACTCACCTTTACTGTAGAAGGGCTCGAATCCAAAGATGAAAATGAACTCTTTAACAGTTCGGTAAGAAATCTTATGGGTCGCAGACTCAAATTTGATCCTTCAGACGAACAAGCACTTTGGGTAAACAACACACAAGCCGACTATCTTGAAACGATGAAGATTTTTGGCGGAATCAATGTATTTGTAACCATTATAGGAATTCTCACGTTACTTGCCGGAATTGTGGGTGTCAGCAATATCATGCTGGTTTCTGTAAAAGAGCGTACGCGAGAAATAGGAATCCGTAAAGCCATTGGCGCACCGCCTGCCTCCATATTGACCTCCATCATTTTGGAATCTATCATTATAACCGCCATCTTCGGCTACATCGGTATGTTTTTAGGAATAGGTCTCACAGAGTTAATCAACTTTTTTATGGAGATGTCAGCAAGTGCAGCTCAAAGCGTAGATGCAGGTCCGCAAATGTCGGTGTTTAAAAATCCTACCGTAAATGTCGGGTACGCAATATTTGCAACTATTATACTTATTATATCGGGAGTTATTGCAGGCTATCTGCCCGCAAGAAAAGCCGTTAAAATAAAGCCGATAGAGGCAATGAGACAGGAATAGTATGTAGTATGTAGTGTGTAGTATGAAGAGTATTGGAGTTCAGAGAGAGTTGAGGTAGAGATTGAGGAGTGTGAGAAATAATAATGAATTGGAAATAGGTGATTGTAAAATTATTAAACAATTATAGACAGAAGAATTAATTATTAGAATACAAAGCCAACAGCCAATAGCCAAAGGCTAACGGCCAATAGCTATGATTTAATATGAAAAAAGAGATAAATAGTCAGCTACAATTTGAGAAAACCTCTCTTTGGAGAAGGTTCGGATTGCTTTTCGACATTGATCGCTGGCAGGAGATCTGGATTACAATTACAAGTAATAAGTCGCGCAGTTTTCTCACGGCATTCGGAGTTTTCTGGGGGATATTTATGCTTGTACTGATGGTGGGTTCGGGTAATGCTTTAGAGACAGGAATTATGTCGCAAATGGAAGGTTTTGCTACCAATTCGGTATTTTTTGCGGCAGAGCGTACTACTGAGCCTTACAAGGGTTTCAGAAAAGGACGATCTTGGGATATGACAAATAGCGATTTGCCAATTATTCGTGAAAGAGTTGATGAAATGCAATATATGTCTCCCGTTCTTTTTGCCGGAGGCGGTGATAAAAATGTGGTAAGGGGTGATAAAAGCGGTTCTTATCTGGTAAAAGGGTGCTATCCCGAATATGATTTGATAGAAAAAAGTAAGATGCTCTACGGGCGATATGTAAATGATATAGATATCGCCGAAAAACGCAAAGTGTGTGTTATAGGTGAACGAATATATGAGGTGCTTTTCCATGGTGAAGATCCGACAGGAAAACAGATTCGAGTAAATGGAATTTATTTTCAGGTCATAGGCGTAGCCCGCAGTACATCGCAAGTAAGCATTGGCGGACAAACTGCAGAAACAGTTGTTTTACCATTCACAACAATGCAACAAGCATTTAATCAAGGCAATATCATTCACTTTTTGGCAGCTACCGCCAAACCGGGTATGGATGTGAAAATAATAGAGGATAAAATAACGAATATTTTAAAACAACAGCACCAGATTGCGCCTGAAGATAAATCGGCAGTTTTTAGCATGAACATTGAGGAGCAATTCAAAATGTTCAACAACCTCGGTATCGGCATTGCCGCACTCATCTGGATTGTCGGTCTCGGGACGCTCTTAGCCGGAGCAATCGGCGTCAGCAATATCATGCTGGTGACCGTGCGCGAGAGGACAAAAGAGATTGGCATTCGCCGTGCCCTTGGAGCTACGCCGAATAATATTATAGGACAAATAATGAGCGAGACCGTAGTTCTGACTCTTTTGGCAGGGATCGGAGGAATTGTGCTGGGTGTCGGTTTGCTTTCTGCCATAGGTGTAGCGTTGAGCCAGGGTGATCAATTTTTTAAAGACCCTCAAATCAGCTTCTCAATGGCGATAGTCTCCCTTATTATCCTGATCGTTATAGGATTATTGGCAGGACTTGTCCCCGCCCAACGCGCCATGATGATAAAACCGGTGGAAGCGATAGCGGAGGAATAGAAGTGTTACAGGGTGCAGGTTGCGAGTTGCGAGCAAGAGTCCTGAGGAAATTGATTTAGAAGAAATAGAAACAAACAATAAAAACAATAATATACAATGAGAAAAGTATTAAAAATCGTAGGTTTAGTCCTTTTAGGAGTATTGGTAATCGGGACATTTGTGTTTCTTTATAAGAAGTCGCGTCCTGTCCGGAAAACATATCAAATTGAAACCGTCATACAAGGAACGATAGAGAAAAAAACGGTGGCAACAGGCAAGGTAGAGCCACGTAACGAAATCCTTATCAAGCCTCAAATGTCCGGTATCGTATCCGAAGTATACAAAGAAGCGGGGGATAGAGTTCTGGCAGGCGATATTATTGCAAAGATTCAAGTAGTACCGGATATGGTCAATTTGAGCGGAGCAGAATCGCGTGTTACAAGGGCACAACTTGCTGCGGAGCAGAGTAAAACCAATTATGAACGCGACCGTAAACTGTACGAAAACTTGGTAATATCGAAGGAAGAGTTCGAAAGAGTGCAACTTCAATACAAAAACGACCAGGAAGAACTTCAAGCTGCTATGGATAACCTGAGTCTGGTTAAAACGGGAATGACAAAAAATACCCAAAAATCCAGCAATACACTGGTACGTGCCACTGTCAGCGGAACTATCCTGGATATCCCCGTAAAAGTTGGAAATTCGGTAATACAAACCAACAATTTCAACGATGGGACTACGATTGCCTCCATTGCGAACCTGAGCGATATGCTTTTTGTGGGAAAAATTGATGAAACGGAAGTGGGCAAGCTCTCAGTGGGAATGCCTATGGAGATAACGATAGGCGCTATTCAGGACAAAAAAATACCGGCAAAGCTGGAATATGTATCGCCCAAAGCCACCGAAGAGAGCGGAGCCATCCTATTTGAGATGAAAGCCAATATGGAGATGCCTAAAGATGTCTTCATCCGTGCCGGTTATAGTGCAAATGCGGATATTGTTTTGGATAGGAGAGCAGATGTTCTGGTTATCCCCGAAACATGTATCGAATTCAGCAACGATTCTTCATTTGTTTACATAGTAAAAAACGAAAACCCGCAGGAGTTTGACCGTAAGCATGTCTCCGTGGGGCTTTCTGACGGTATAAACATTGAGATAATCGAGGGATTGAAATTGGACGACAAAGTTCGTGGAAATGAGATAATTGAGAAAAAGAAGTAACATGAGAAAAATATTAATAGCATTATTTTTAACCATTTCCATGACAGGAATGGCGCAGCAATACACCCTTCAAGAGTGTATCGGGATTGCGTTGCAAAATAATCGCACCATAAAACAACAGGAGCTGAACAAAGAGCAACGGAAAATTGCTTATACGCAAGCACGAAACGATTT
>DBQO01000007.1 GCA_002305275.1 Bacteroidales bacterium UBA1392
GTGGACTATAACGACAGATACCGTACCAACACCACCATTGAGGAGGCACACCACAATCAGACTATAATGAGATCCGATCCCGCTATGCTTCCCGGAGATATGTATCCCATAAGATACACTATAGATACTACGGACATTCCCTCATGGGATGTCTCATTGAGAACATACGTCCCTCTCAACTTCAGCAAGTCGGGATGGAATAGCGGCCTTATTCCTCAGTTGAAATATGACTTCAGCAACGACAAATACTCTCTTTTCGGACACAAAAGCATCTATCGCCATAGTTTGACCTATGGAGTGCGCTACTATAAGGTGCTGCCCAATCCCAAGAGCCGTCTCTTCCCCAAATGGGGTTTCGGCGTGCAACTCAGCGGATCCTATTCTCACGGACCACACAATTCCTCCGGAAACATTGCATATATCTACACTTACGGTTATCTTCCCGGTGTTTTGCGTAATCAGGGCATCAAACTCTCGGCTGCATATCAGAGGCAGTTCAATAAGAGAGCTTTTGGATATCTCCCCAATCTGGCCTCAATGCCGCGTGGTTTCAGCAGTATCGTGCTGATGGATTATGCAAAATTTACAGCCGATTATGCCATTCCAATCTATCTCGGAGACGTTACCTGGCCCTGGTTATACTATCTCAAACGCCTACAGATAATTCCTTTCGGTGACTTTGCCATCAATAATGCTTCCTGGCATCCTCAGAATGGTGTTATAAAGCCCGTTGATCACAAGTATCTCTTTTCATACGGTGTAGACGTATTGGTAAATGCCCATCTTCTGCGTATAGGTAGCGAACTTTCGTTTGGATTTCGCTATGCCAGGACAAGTCTCGGTACTAATTACTGGAATGCACTCTTCAGCACAGGTCTCTTTTGAAACTAAACCCAATGACAAATACACCCGCACTCAAATTATCCTGGTTCGACTGGTTTCTGATATTGGGAGTCACCACAACAAGTATCATCACATCAGCTTTTGCTGAGAATTTCGACTGGCTTGGGCTTATCATAAACATCACGGGTATCATCAATCTGGTACTTTGCGCCAAGGGCAATCTGATAAATTACTTCTTCGGCATCATCTACAATGCACTATATGTCTACGTAGCGTTTTCCACAAAACTATATGCCGATTCTGCCATATATCTGCTCTACTATCTGCCTATGCAGTTTGTAGGATGGGCAAACTGGAAGAAAAACCAAAGCAAAGAGAGTGGAGCGGTAATCACCAGGCGGATCACCATGAAGAGCGCTGCCCTACTTTTGGCTATAGCCGCGGTGCTTGTGCCGTTATTTGCATGGATCCTCTCATTGCCTGCCATCGGAGATGCCCAGCCGTGGGCCGACTCCGCTACTACCGTAGCTTCAATAATAGCTATGTATATGATGGTCAAAGCCTATGTGGAACAATGGTACATCTGGCTTTTGCTTGATTTGATTCAGAGTGTAAAATGGCTTATAGAGACTATACGTGGAAGAGAACATGCTGCAATGATGCTGATAATGTTTCTATTTTTCACAGCAAATGCCATCTATGGTCTCATTCAATGGAGCCGTCTTGAGAAGAGTGAAAATAACCGAAAATGAGTGTTGCAAGATGAGGGCCGACACACTCTTTGAGCTCATCAAATGAAGCCTGGCGGATGCGTGCCACACTTCTGAAATGTTTAAGGAGTTTTGTCTGTGTAGCTTCTCCCACCCCTTTGATCTGTGAAAGCTCGCTGCGGATCTGCCGTTTGCTACGTTTTCCCCTGTGATGTGTCAAACCGAATCTGTGTGCTTCGTCGCGTATTTGCATCAACAAGCGCAAGGAGGTGGAGTTTTTGTCAAGCCAGAGCGGTGTCGGGTCTCCCGGGATTATAAGTTCTTCCAATCTTTCGGCAATGCCCGCCACTGCCACTTCTCCCGCGATACCAAGCTCTTCCAGTGCCTCGTAGGCAAAGTTGGCCTGTCCCCTCCCTCCATCTATCAGCACCAGCTGTGGAAGAGATTCGCCTTCTGCGATCATACGCGAATAGCGACGGTTAACCACCTCTTTCATTGAAGCATAGTCATTGGCCCCGACTACACTTTTGATGTTGAAATGACGATACTCTTTTTTGCTTGGAACGCCCTCTCTGAAGACAACACATGCAGCAACGGGATCGGTCCCTTGAATATTGGAGTTGTCAAAGCATTCTATATGGAGGGGAAGCTCCTTAAGCCCTAAATCCTTTTTAAGATTGGCCACTATGCGCTCCCGGTGCTCTTCGGGTCTTAAAGCCTCCTCCTGCTTGAGGCGGTTGAGCTTCATCTGAGTGGCATTTTTGCGGCTAAGCTCAAGCAATGATTTTTTATCTCCTCTAACAGGTATATGGATATTTTTGCCCTCAAATTTCTGATCGGGCAAGAAAGGCACCAGCACTTCCTGTGAAAGTTCCCCGAACCTGGAAATGATTTCTGCTATAATTTCACTCAGAATCTCCTCCCTACTCTGTTCTATACGCACCTTGAGCTCCATGTTGAAGGAGTGTACAATAGCACCTTGTCGGACACGGATGAAGTTGGAAAAGACTTCGCTCCCCTCTTCTACAAAAGAAATAGCATCTATATCCTTGCCCCCGAATCCCACTATCACCGATTTGCTATAATATTGCTCAAGCAGGTGAAGCTTCTCTTTATACTCCTGCGCCTTCTCAAACTCCAGATGTTGTGAATGGAGGCTCATTTTTTCCTTAAATTCCCTCTTAAGTGAGGAAAAATCACCTTTGAGCAGAGAAGTGATGCCCTCAATCTGACGATTGTACTCCTCCTCCCTGATCAGCCCTACACAAGGTGCGGCACATTTGCCTATATGGTAGTTGAGGCAGGGACGATGTTTGCCTGCGGCAATTTTTTCCGGAGTAAGGGAAAGTTTGCAATCGCGAAGTTTATAAAGGCCGGAAATCAGTTGTGTCAGCTGATTTGCATGAAATGCGGAACTGTATGGTCCAAAGTACAAAGATCCATCCTTGACATATCTCCTGGTAGTAGTTATCCTAGGGAATGGTTCATTTCTGATAGAGATCCATGGATAGGTTTTTCCATCCTTCAGGATAATATTATATCTGGGCTGGAACTCCTTT
>DBQO01000033.1:0-151150 GCA_002305275.1 Bacteroidales bacterium UBA1392
CACCTTAGGCACCACATACCTCGGCACCCTCGACTACGGCGCACGCCACTACGACCCTCGTCTAGCAAGGTGGACCGTACCCGACCCGATGGCGGAGAAGTATTATGGACTGAGTGGGTATGTTTATTGTGTGAATAATCCGATGAGGTTGGTGGATCCGGATGGGAGATTTGTTAGTCCTGTGTATAGTAGTGATGGTATTTATAGAGGAAACACAAAAGAAGGATTCACAGGGGAAGTAATTATTTATGATGGCAAAAAGGATTTTTCTGTTATGTCAGCATCTGAGTTACTTTATGATGACAGTTTCGACGTTAAAACACAAAAAGGAGACGCAAACACCTACGATATGGTTAGAAATGATTTAGCAGGAAGCGCTAAGTCAAAAATATGGACACATATTGTTTCTCAAATGGAAGGACAACAAGTCTATGACGAATCTTTTAGTATGAATAGTATTGAAGGCGGGAAAATATTTCATGATGTGAATGATGTAGGTAATTGGAATTCACGTATAAAAAGTACCTATAACGGTTTAAGTGGTAGAATTACAGGGACAGATAAATATAGATATAAAACTACGGTTGAAAATATTCAATCATCAATAATAGTTCATGAGTGGTATTCACATATAAAGAAAGGTCAGGGAAATTATGAGTATCTTAAGTCTCATAGATTAGTCTATAAAAATGTTATCAACTATAAACTACTTTGGAATAAAACCACAGATGACTATAAGGGTTTTATTATGAGACTATTACACAAATACACAAAAATTGAAACAGGGCGCTCCACTGTTGATCCCTTATATTTAAACCTTTACTACAAATACAAAGACAAATAATGAGCGATATTATAAATATTTTAGCAATAACAGTCATGTTATGTTGTCTTGGCACTTGTGACCAACAATCATGCAGCACAACCGCACATTCAAATATTGTAGAAATAAAACGAGAAGGGCAAACAAACAAACCTCAAATAAAAGCAGACAGTATTTTGGTATATTATTGGGAAATTTATGTGGGAAATGAGTATTATTTTTCTTACTCAAATGAAAGAATAGATATACGTGGCACTTATTTTAATTTTAAAAAAGAAATACATGATGTGTCGGTTATTCATGAGTTTTTACGCTACATAAACTTATTTTACATTGATAAAACCGAAATCATAATTTTATCTAAAAAAGAAGAGCCGGCACCCATATCAGATTATCCCGAAATATCGGTTAAATGTTATCTGGAGGGTAAAAAAATCATTGATAATAAGACTATATTATACAGTGATTTAGAGTTTAATCCCAAATTCCTTGCCTTTTATAATTTTTTAGACAGCTTGGTTAAGTGAAAAATCTCTACTGCCCAAAAATGAAATTAGCTATATCCCCTTTTGAATATTCAACTTTTCATTCATAAAGTTCTTGATAAAATTATCAATGATTGAAAGGATATTGGTATGAATGCTTTTTGAGAACTACACATTAGGTTCCGCCTATCTCGGCACTCTCGACTACGGCGCACGCCACTACGACCCCCGAATCGCAAGGTGGACCGTACCCGACCCGATGGCGGAGAAATATTATGGCATTAGCGGATATGTGTATTGTGCGGGGAATCCGGTGAGGTACATCGACTCGGATGGGAGAAAAGTTAGAGGAATAACAAAACAAGACGCTCAAAACTTTCGTGATGATATTTATAAGGTATTGGCAGACGATAAATTTGCAAATGTCCGCACTTTGATAGATATAAAAGGTAAAACATTTAAAAGTATTGATGTGGGTAAATTAAGTTCAGCAATGGAAGGACTTACATTAACTGAAGATGAAAGTGCATATATCACTATGGTAACAGGTGTAATCAACTCAAAAGACGTTTACAAAGTTGAATATGTTAGTGGGGAATATACTTCTTCGGAAGGTGCAAAAGCCTTTGTAAATCACATGAATAAAGAATTAGGCGAAGGAATGGGAGATAAAATGGTAACTCCTGATGGTAAATTAAGTTCTGCTTGGATTCGTAATTCTGGCGATGGTTTAAATGTACCAACACAGAATGGTTCACACTCTTTTATTGGCGGTAGTTTACAAGGTAGCGAAAGGGCTGTTACTTCGGGACACGAAGTGTTTGGACACGGTATTCCTGCTGCTAAGAAATTAACGCCAGCAGAAAACAACGCCAATGCAATTCGGACAGACAATCTTATCCGAAGAATTTTGGGATTACCTCAAAGAGACGGCAGTAACCACGGCGGTTATAAAGAGGGACACATAACCAATCCATATTTTTTACCAATATTAAAATGAAGAAAATATCAACTATTTGTTTTACTATTTGTATTACTTGCTTTTGTTATTCTCAAAGTGAATGGAAAAGTATGTATGACTCATTGGGATTAGAAAGTAGAGTTAAAGCAGATATTGTATTGTCAAAATTAGATACAACATTGGGAAAAAAAATACTATACTCTCTACAAGACAGAGATTATCTTATTATTTTTAAGCAGGATAGTTGTTATAAAGAATATGTTTTAAAAGTAGATAGCGTTTGTAATGTTTTGGCTATTAAAGAGATTGACAATGATGAAAAAATCAAAAAATTAAAAGCAAAAAGATTTTTGTCAAAAAGCAATAGAAAGCTCTTAAAGTGTTTATTAGAGGATAAACAAACAATTAAAGATGCGTTTGATACGAGCCAATACAGTACGGGGTTTATTACTTCTATGCCAGATGCTACTTGGGTTGCGGGTGTTCCTTCGTATTTTGTGATGAAAGACGAAAAAAATAAAAGATACGGAGAATATAGTTTATCGTCGATAACAACACCTTGCCCAATCAATCCTGATTTATGGGCTTACCTTATCAGAAAATTATTGGAAAATATAAACTAATCTTTAAAAGCCCCGCATTTTTGGGAATAAAAACACTAATTAACTTTACTTACGTAGAAATCCTCAAAATGCTCCAAATTATAACAGTTTGCCAAATGAATATCCAGATAAACCTACACGAACAAACAAAACAACAAAACCTGTTTACGTAATAGATAATCCATGAAATTAATGAAAAAGAATAAATATAACTTACTAGGATTTTTAATATTATTTATGATTATTACTTCTTGTTCATCTTATATAGAAAGAAATAAGAAAATAGGAAATTTGATAATAGAAAAGATAGAGAAGTTCAAAAAGGTTAGCGGACATACTCCTAATCGGCTATACATAGGCTTAGAATCCGATTTTTTAGATTTTCAAATCGATAGTTCATCTGTAAGTGAATATGAAATAGCAGAAGCTGGGACATCGGTATTAGAAATTAATGGAGAAGTGTTTTGTTATCGGAGATTAGATAGTATTAATTATATGGTTTGGTATGGCACTACACTTGGCGAGGGGATATATTACTATTCAGACACTAAAAAATGGGAAGATAGATTGAGAGAAATAGGGAAATCATACGTGTCCGGTAAAACTCCGGACGGATTATTATAAAGTTTAACATCTGAGGAATACATCCTTATCAATAAAATCTAAGTTTAAAATCAATAAGAAAAAGTAGATTATGAAAAGAATAATAGTTTTCATATTGCTGGTAATTCCATATTTTGCCTTTTCTCAAGAAATCACTGTGAATAAAAAATGGATAGATAGGGATAGTTGTTGGGTGTTTACTTCTTTTAACTCTATTGGTGTTGTGGGAAATGACACACTATGTGAATCAGGAGTGTTCACAATATCTTTACCCAAATCAATAAAATTTTATTGCGAAACTCCTAACAAAGTTCTGTTTGTGTTTCCTAAAAACCAAAGTCTATTAATAGAAAAAGTATTTAACCATAATTCAGAGAGTGTTACAAAAGACACAACTATTCATAACTATGATGATATTTGTTTAATGATATCAAGATTTACAAACAATTGTGGGAATAATCGTTTTTATAAAAGAATGAACAAGATTGTTCAAAGTAAAAGTTTTATAAATAAAAAGCGAGTAAGTAGTTTGTACATGAAAGACGGCTATAAAATACTTCTTTTTAATATCAAAAGAAAAGAATATAAGTATTTCTTAGACATGTTAAATTCTTTTAAAGATAATGCCAACCTACAGTAGCATAGATACAACGGCAAAGAGTGGATAGAGGCGAATGGGATATAAATGATGATGTAATAGAGATAAGGTGTAATAATAATCCCGTTTTGAGCGATGTTGAAAAAGCATTGCAGGGAGGAAGTTATATTGAAGGAACTCTTAAAATAAAAGTTTTGAGTAAAAACAAATTAAAATTGGGCAATACCGTTTTGAAGCGGAAGAAATAGGCAGTGAAAGCCCCGCAGTTTTGCGGTAATAAAAACATTAATTACATTAATTACCGTTGGAGCAATGAAAAAGATATTTTCACTTATAACCATCTTGTTTATAGCTAGTTACATTTATGCACAGGAAACGGTATATGTAAAGGGGAAAGGATATGAGGGTTATGTTTTTCCAAAGGAACATCCAATTTGGGGATTTCCGCCCGAACAAAATCGCTATACACCAAATCTAGAAGATATTGCGCAAGCGGAAAAAATTTTACGGGACAGTATCGGAACTGTTTATGTGAAATCACATCAACAAGCATATAGGAAACCGCCCATAAACGAAAAGACGCTTAAAAAATATGTGCGTCAATATGTCGGATATATAACGGAAGAGGGCGAAATTATCATTCATATTTACTTAAACAAAGGTATCGAAACGGATAAAAACAAATTGTCGGAAGAGATAATAGCAGTTTTTGGCGGGGGAAGCAACCATTGGCATATCAAAATAAACATATCGACAAAGGAACTATTTGATATGCAAGTCAATGGAAAAAGTTAGAATTATTGTACTTATCGGAAACCCCTAAGGATAGTGCCGAGTTGGCAAGTAAATTTTACGTTTACGAAATTGTAGGCGACGCAATTCAAAGAGATAAAAATACCTCTCTGACTGTTATTTATTTAAAATGATAAACAAATAGCAAATGAAAAAATACTTATCATTTCTATTGTGCTTAGTGTTTCAATATTTACTCTTTATTCTCAGCATAAAACTATTAAAGGAAGGGTAATTTATGATAATCAATTAATGGGATGGAATTATTACTATTATCACTGAAGTTGGCAGGAGGACGCAAGAATCTCATATTAAGATTACTGTCATGGGGGACTAATAATTCAAACAGACTTTGAGGTCACACAATTATGTTTGATAACCTGGCATTTGCAGACAATAATGTGGCGACAAACCGTTACCTCTTCAATGGCAAGGAACTTGAGAACTACACCTTAGGCACCACATATCTCGGTACCCTCGACTACGGCGCACGCCATTACGACCCCCGAATCGCAAGGTGGACCGTACCCGACCCGATGGCGGAGAAGTATTATGGACTGAGTGGGTATGTGTATTGTGCGAATAATCCGATGCGATACATCGACCCTGATGGGAGGGATGTTTGGGAAATAAATGGACAAGGCGAAGTAGTTAATCGTATCAAGGATAAAACCCAAGATGCTTTTTATATGGTATCCAAAGACGCAGATGGCAATTACCAACGTACATTTACAACCGATGCAGACGGTAACAAAAATTACAAATCCGTTTCTTTTGACTATGGGACTGTAACAAATACAAAAAAAGCAGGTTGGTTTAGTGGGAATGCTACAAGTTTTTCTGTTACAAGTGAGGCAGCAGGAGCAGACTTGTTTAAGTTTTTTGCCGATAATACTAAAATAGAATTCGGTTTGATAAATACAAAAGACAATGGTTCTCTTGTAATGACTAATCATAAAGAAGGTTCGGTTGAAGCAAGTAAAACAGCCCAAAAGTTGAGTGATAAAGGGCAAACCGTTACCTCTATTCTACATAACCACCCCGACAACTCGCAACCGTCAGGATTTGAAAAAGGTGCTACCCGTGGCGATAAATTTGCAGCCAATATTTTGCCTAATGTTGAACGTTTTGTATATCAACCAAAAAACAATGCTTTGGTTATGTATGATAATGCAAGTATTATAGGGTCTATGTCTTGGGGATTGGTTTTTCCTTCTTCTGCTAAAAGAACACCTGTTGTCCCTATAAGACGCTATCCTGGCGTTGGTTTACCACCGCCGTAATCAGTTGTTTACATGAAAGAAAGAATAATTTTCAATATTATGTTAGTAGCTTGTTGTCTTATATCCTGTCAGGCAAAAAAAGGCGATAACAATGTAACACTAACAGATTTTACAAAGGATTTAATTTCCTTGTATATCAATGATGCTGTAAACGTTAACGCAAAAAATAGAAAAGATGAAATAATAGTTACTGCTGTTACGGATACTTCCTATTATTATCTCTCTGTTTTTGCCAACAACTGCAAAGAATATAAATTTTGCAGAGAAGACTTTATAGGTAAAACAGTATATTTAGGACATTTAGTAAGAATATTTGGCGACGAAAGTTCTATGTTTTATTCTGTAAATGAGAAAATCAAAAAACAGGAACGATGTAAGGATAATTATATAGAGTATGACCCTAATATTTGGCAAATAGTCTTTTATAAAGACAAGTCTTTCAATAAAATGAGGACATACAAAACTATACAGAATAAGGACATATCAGATATACAAAGTTTGGCTGAAAAACACTTTACAGTTTCGCAAACCATAAGAAACGAAGTTTATCAATCATACGAGGTTGAGAATGAGCCAAAGTTTGTTTTCGGCGAGGATTCTTTAAGGCAGATAATATCTTCAAACTTCAAAAAACACAAAGAGGGCAGTTTTGGCAAAGTTCCATTAGTGGTTAATATTGTCGTAGATGAAAAAGGTAAAGCCTTATTTAAAGGAATTGTAAAAAGTTCAAATGATACTGATTTGGATAATGAAGCGATAAGAGTTACTAAAATAATCTGTCAATATGATTTTATTCCTGCATCACACAGAGGCGAAACAGTTAAAGTCATTTATCCTATTCTTTTTTTGAGAAGTGATATTACACCTTAATCTTACAAGTCCCGCACTTGCGGGGTTTTCCTTTTTCATTTTTCAAAACAAATCGCAAATGAAAAAATCATTTATAATCTCTATTGTGCTTAGTGTTTCAATATTTACTCTTTATTCTCAGAATAAAACTATTAAAGGAAGGGTAATTGATGAGAGTTTGGAAACTTGGCCATGCATATCAATTGTGATTAATGACACTGTTAAAGTTTCTTGCCGATAGCGGCAAGCATATCGTCAATCATAGCCTCCATATCCCATTTGGGGTTCCAACCCCATTCTGCACGGGCACAAGAGTCATCCATCTTATCAGGCCATGAAGCGGAAATGGCCGCTTTTACAGGGTCAATATTATAGTCAAAAACGGCATTAGGAAGACGTTTTGCGATTGAGGCAAAGAGTTCACGGGGGTTGAAACTCATTGCAGTAATATTGAAACTGTTTCGGTGAATCAATTTGGCGGGATCGGCCTCCATAAGTTGTATAACGGCATCCAGAGCATCCGGCATATAGAGCATATCCATATAGGTCTCCGCAGGAACCTCACAGGTGTAACGGCCGTTTTTCAGAACTTCGTAAAATACCTCAACGGCATAGTCCGTAGTGCCGCCGCCGGGCAGCGCTCCACTGGAAATAATGCCCGGATAACGTACACTGCGTGTATCAACTCCGAAACGGGTAAAATAGTAGTCGCTTAGCAACTCGCCCGCAACCTTACACACACCATAAATGGTATTGGGTCTCATAATGGTATCCTGCGGAGTCATGTTGTGAGGTGTGCTTTCGCCGAATACTCCTATTGAGCTCGGAGTGAATACTGCACAGCCGCATTCTTTAGCGATGTTAAGTGAATTGAGTAAGGCTCCCATATTGAGACGCCAGGCTGTCAGCGGACGGGCCTCCCCTGCTGCACTGAGCATGGCCACGAGATTGAATATAGTATCTATCTTATATTTTTTAACGATTTCTGCGAAATGTTGCTCATCTAGGGCGTCAAATTGTTCGGTAGTCGCGAAGCCGCGCAACTTTTCGACCATCTCATCTTTCAAATCCGAAGCAATTACATTATCTTTACCATAGTTTTTCTGGAGGTGAGGTACGAGTTCGGTTCCTATTTGACCTCCGGCACCTACAACAAGTATACGTTTCATATCAATTTTTAACGAAATTATTATACAAAGATAATGATTTTGCAGTAAAATGGCCATTTTAATTTCGATTTCTTCATTATCCGATAAAGAGGGGTTCGTTGACTGGGGTTTTGCTCCGGTAGCGGAGACTGGAGAGGATTACCGTCGCTTCAGGGAATATATCTCCCGCGGAGAAAATGCCGATATGAAATATCTTGCAAAAAACATGGATAAAAGGGAGAATCCTTCCCTATTGGTACCGGGTGCCCGTTCGGTGATTTGTTTTCTGGCCCCCTACAGCAGCATCCGAAGCTCCGTAGCTGCATTCGCCCTCGGAAAGGATTACCACGATGTGATAAAGGAGAAGCTCCGGAGAATCTCACTGCATCTGTCGCAAGAATGCGCTAAGCACAATCTGGAGTATAATGGACGCTGCTTTATCGACAGTGCACCGGTGATGGAGCGCTATTGGGCCGCCGAAGCGGGATTGGGTTTTATCGGACGTAATAATTTTCTCATATCGCCGGAGTACGGGCTGCGCACCCTGATCGGAGTGATCATCTGCAATATTCCGGCGGAGTGGCTCGGAGAGCGAAGGGAGAAGATAGCAGATGGGTGTGGGGAGTGCCGGCGCTGTATGGATGCATGTCCCGAAGGTGCGCTATATGCCCCTTTCCGGCTGGATGCGCGCAAATGTATCTCCTTCCATACTATTGAATCTCGTGAGATCTATTCCGCCCGCCCTGTGGATTACTGCGGCCAGATCTTCGGGTGTGAAATCTGTCTCCGCGCCTGCCCCTATGATCGCGACTCCGAAGGATGGGAAGAATTGCGTACCAATGCGGAGGAGATACTATCCAAGAGTCCGCAAGATTGGCACGTTATGGATAAAAAAGAATTTAAGGAACGGTTTGGCGATACGCCTTTAAGCCGAGCCGGCCTTGACAAAATAAAGAACAATTTATGATGAAGCTACAGACCCCGGTAGAGTGTGCTCATTTGAAAGAGCGGCTCGGATATAAGAATAAGTATTTTTTTATAGGCTCCTGCTTTGCAGCCGAGATCGGCTCTATGATGAAGGATCTGGGATTTGATCTATTGCTGAACCCCTTCGGAGTACTCTACAACCCCGCATCCATCCATTCTTCCATAAATAGGCTCGCTTCGGGAACTCCTTTCACTGAAAAGGATATTATCATCAGTGACGGTCGATACACCTCATTTTTCCATCACAGCACCTTTACAAGGGGGAGTGCGGAGGAGTTTCTGGCCAACGCCAATGCTTGCCTGGAGAGGGACAGCGCACGGTTTGCTGCTGCCGATACCTGCGTAGTGACTCTCGGAACTGCCTGGGTCTTCAGACATCTGGAGCTCGATATAATTGTTTCCAACTGCCATAAGATACATCCGGCACAATTCCGCAGAGAGTGTCTTGAGGTAGAAGAGGTGACAGGTAAGTTGTGCGAAATTGTGGAAATACACCCCGACAAAAAGTGGATATTTACCGTAAGTCCGATAAGGCACCTAAAGGACACTGCACACGGCAATCAGCTCAGTAAATCCATTCTGCTGCTGGCCATAGACCGACTTCAGCAGCTCCATCCGGAGGTAGGCTATTTCCCCGCTTACGAGATTATGATGGATGAATTGCGTGATTACCGCTTTTACGCGGAAAATATGACGCATCCTACCGACCAGAGCATCCGCTACATCTTTGAGCGGTTCTGTGATTATGCAATAGATGCTTCGCAAATGGCCACGATAGCCGAAGCGAAAAAACGCCTAAGGGCATCGCGGCACATCAGCTTTACTTCGAAGTAATCTTCATAGAGCCTGTATGGCCTCTGTATTCATTCGCATAGAGCGACTCTATCTCTACGAGTGAGGTTGAGAAAGTACCCTCCTGCGTGATATAGAAACGTTCTTCGATGGTCAGATTTCCTTCGGGCAACAGCTCGAAGTAGTAATTGGTAAACGACTCATGCTGCTCCTTGTAAAATTCTCCCCAAAATCCTGTAAAAAAGAATGATCTCTCATCCAAAGGATAGAAGCAGGCGGGACGCATAGCTTTCATCCTCACAAAACTGCGGTTTTCGCTATTCCTGATATAATATCGGGCAATAATCTCGTCCCCTACATTGAGTTTTTCGCCATCCATTATCACTTTCGAATCGGATGCTCTAACAAATTCCCTGTTAACCTCGATCTCATTTGCCGCAGGCTTTACATCATCAATCACGGTGTCATAAGTGTAATAGACTGCACCCAGTTTGAGATCTTTTGCACCGCTTGAAACCAGCGCATGAACCGCATCGATAGTAGCGACGGTGTTTTCCCAGGCCTGGTTGTGCTTCTGCAGGAGCATCCACAATGCCAGCGAATCCACCATATCCTTCTCGCCGAGTCTGGCGAATAGGGTCATCAGTTTGGCATGAGCGTAGATTTCGCTATTCATAAGACCCCTGAAAGGCATTACCGCATTGGGGAAATAGCATCCTATTGTAGGATTTATCACCGCATAATCCTTAAGCGAAGCATTGAAGTCGGCAATTCGGGAGTCAAATTTTTTGCTCCAAAAACCGGTCTCCTTGCAGTTGAGCAGTATATGGGCGAGTTGTGCTTTATTCAAAATGGCAATCTTTTGCCATCCATCGGCAGTATCGGAGAGGAATTTGCTGAAGGCAGTCGAAACCTTCCCCTTCATCTGATACTCCAAATAGTGACTGCGCACATAGAAGAGATTGATTGAGTTGAATGAATTATATCTCTCGCGACTGTAGGCTTCACGGATCCTCTCATCTATGTAACCTACCGCTCCTTCCACAAGTTTTTTCTCCGCCTCACTAAACTCTATCGCACCAAAATCGCGTAACTGGCTCATTTTTTCAAGGAAAAACAACGTAAGCCGCTCGGAAGAGGGCATTCCGTCAAACCAGGCGAAACCGCCGTCCATATTGTGGAGTTTGGAAAGCGCTTTTATCGCCTCTTCCCGGAAACTCTCAACCGATGCGCCATCCACTTCCTTCTCCCTACCATCCATGGTCAGCACTTTTGCCCTCATCTGATTGATGTAAAGTGCGTTTGTCCACTCAATGGCATTGTTGGATTCGGGCTTTGAAACCACCGGCAGGGCCTCTTTTACGGCAGTAAGTGTGGAGTATTCGGCGTGTCTTATTCGTGGATTTCGCGCTTTTATGCGTTTGTGAAGCTGATCCTCATAATATTTGTGGCCGTGAGGGCCGCCTATGACAAAGGAAGCTGCTTCGGTAATGGTAATCTCCTTCGGAAGAATGGTGACAATATGTTTTTCACCATCACTATAATTGCCCGCTTTAAAGCTGATGGCAACTCCGAGTTTACTCACATTTTCGGGTGGAGTTACGCTCCAGGCGAGCTCCTTCTGACTGCCGACTGCAAGAGTCAGGGCCTTCGCATCCGTATCTTTAAGGATTAACTCCTCCCCTGTCTCTTCGTTGTAAAACTTTATGTAACCATTGCCCTTAAGTTGTTCTTCGCTTAGATTGACCACTTTACTCTTTATGACGATTTTGTCGCCTTCGCGAATAAAGAGAGGAATATTGGGTACTACCATCAGTTCCTTGCGAACTATCAGCGAGTGCTCCGCATTACCGGTTTTGAGGGACTTGTCGTAGCCCATCACCAGCACGCGGAAGGTCGAGAGAAGGTCCCCTGTGGTGTACTCTACCTCCACTTTTCCATCTCTACCGCTCCTCAGATGAGGGTAAAATGCGATAAGTTCGCCGAATTGCGACCTTATGGTCATCTCTTCACTTCCGGACGCTTCTTTTTCCTCAACGCTACTCTCTTCTTCGACATTCGACACCAGCGGCATGGACTCGACTATGTAATTAGTCATATCCCTGGCAGAACTCCTGGCAACCATCTCCTTTGTATCAGACCGATATCCGTAAAGGGGCTGATAGCGGTAAGCAAGGGTTGTTGTTATATAGGGTGCGGCATTATGGACCTTTACAGACAGCGGGCTGAATGAGAATGAGTTGGCTCCATACCTGTCGGTAGTTTTGTCAAAGATTGAGAGCACATATTCGGCGTCGGGAGCTCCCGTAATGGTGAATTTCTCCTTGGTTTGAGGGCCGGTACAATCTCTGAAGGATTCAATATCCACATTGAAAAGAACTTTGCCCGGACGGGAAAATTCATATTGATGGTCAATTGGCTCTCCGTTGCGGAATCCGAAGAGGGAGAGTTTTATTGAACTGCGGTACTCCTCCTTGTAAGGCAGCGTAATCCTAACCACCTCATTTTTGAGGTGCAGTGATTCCCTATGGTGGCATTTATGATTATCAAAGAGACCTGCTTCGAGATAGAGGTCATCTTCGGTCGTACCGAGGAGAAAATCTATGCCGTTTTCGGTTACAATGGGATAGTAAAAGTATTTCGCCTTGAAAGGCAGACTCTTTTCATTTATATCGAATATCACAATATCTGTCTTGCCTTCAACTTTAATACCCCTGTAAACGGTGCTGTATGCGAGAGTATATTTTCCGGACTTTACAGAAGCGAAGTCAAATGGAACTTTAATATTTGATGAGACCGTTTCGCTTTTTACCACCTTTCCATCCTGCAACAACGAATAAGTAACTTTTGTACCATAAGGACGATGATTAAGATTATCTACGGTAAATGTCACGGCCTTGACCTCATTTTTCTCCACAATCACACTCGAAATTCCACTTTCAGGGTCTGTGACACTTTGTGACATCGGAACTGAAAAGCGGAGTCCCATTACCAGAGGGATATCGGAAACCCTTACCGTGGTGCTCTTGCTATGGGTTTCTCCCAGCGGGTCGGTAACTTTGGCATCGATCACAAACGAAATGACATTTTCGGAGTGAATATTGGGATTGAAACTCGCTCCTACAGGATGTTCTGCGACAAAAGAGATCTCAAACCGTCCATCATTGTCCGACAGAACCTCTCCGGAAGCCACCTCTTCCGAATAATGATAATCGTAGGATTTACGGCCGGGATACCATTCGGAACGGCGTGTAACAGTATATTCTACCTTGCTTCCCGCAATGGAGTAGCCGGCAAAACTCTCCACGGTTCCCTTTTGACGCACTATATCGGAAAAGATGTAAACTCCCTCATTCGGCTCGAGCCTGAAATCAAAATTGGGTCTTTTATAGCTCTCGACCCGCACCTCACCAAGGTATCTGTTGCCTGCAATAATAGAGTAAATCCCGTTTTTACCATCTTCGGGGATTTTGAAAAAACCGCTGGCTGATCCCATATCGTTTGTCACCACTTTAAAGGTGGCAAACGGTTTATCCTCAGAAGTATGGCGTATTGAGAGCTCAATAGGCTTGTTGGCCAAAACCTCACCCCTTTCTCTATCGCTTTTATAGCAGATTACCTTGAAGAAAATGGTATCGGAGGGCTTGTAAAGCTTGCGGTCAGTGTAGAGTGCCATATTCTCCAACATATATGTACTCTCATCAATTTCTTCATAATAATTATCTATTGACAAAAACGGGGCATAAATATCCTTACCTGCCGAGACTCTGAGTCTCCAGATTATAGATTCATTGCCTTTTTTCTTTTCGAGCATCAGAGGAAGTGAGGTGAATCCCTTCTGAGTGACTATAGCCTTCTTGGTAGGAGTAAGTTTTGTCACACCGAAACGGCTTTTGATATCCGAATCTCTGTATACTTCTGCCAGAACCTCTTTATAGGGTTTGCCTGTAACGATGTCAGCTGCATAGATTTCCTGTATATTGCCAACCTTGCGAAGTCCCGTAGCCACCGAACTTACGCTAAGAGCACTATAAGAATTTTGTTTCCCTGAATGGAAATGGAGAATATAATTGCCTGCTGCCCCACAGGAAATGGTATCTCTCCGTTCCGATGAAATATTGTACTCATTCGGCATATCGTAGGTGCGGGAAAAAACCTTTTTAGATATGCGTCTGAGATTGAACATGTCGAGTCTATAGCCACTTCCCCAGAAACGATTATCATCAAGTCGGTATATATCGAGGGTAACGCGACTGATATTGCGTGTACCTATCTCGATGGTCATATCCTGGTGAGGGATATATTGTGACTTGTGTGAAACAATGCTTGCCGATAAATCCTCCGACTCCATCTCTTCTATTAACCGTTTCACCTCATTGTAATAGTAATCTTTGGAGGAGTGTCCTTTTAGTACATCCAGACAACGGGCTTTAAAGGCAAGGTAGTCGGCACCGCTCTGATTATCTTTGTCGGCTATCTTATATCTTTCATACTCGAGCTTGATGTAATGGAGCCTCAAAACTCTCGGATGGTCCGAATATTTTGCTATACTTTCGTCAAGGTTGTCATACAAAATGTCCCTCTGTTGAGTGACCTTTGGATAGTATGAATTGGACTCTTTCCAGTTGTATTCCCGGAGCTGTTCCTGCTTTTTCTCGCGTATGACGAGCAATTCAAGGTCATCACCCGATTTCTCTGCAAGAACTTCCAGTTCATCGAGATATTTGACGGCAGTCTGGGGAAGGCCCTTTTTTTCGGCCTTCTCTACTTTCTTCCACAAGTCGCTGTAATCAACTGATTTGTAAGATTGTGCATTTATCATAGATGTCATAGGTATTATCAACAATAAAAAAGTGAGCAATCGTTTCATAACCTCTTGATTTTATGTTTAATCAATAGTGTTTCCAAAAATATGCCATTAATTTCATAACTTTGCTCAAATTTAGCAAAAGAAGATGAGATTCACGCTACAGGCGAAGGATAAAAGTGGTACAGCTGCAAGATGCGGGATTATGGAGACCAACCACGGAAAGATTGAAACCCCGATTTTCATGCCCGTGGGTACGGTAGGTTCCGTTAAGGGAGTTTATCACCGGGATCTTGAAGAGGATATCGGCGCACAGATTATTCTGGGTAACACCTACCATCTCTACCTTCGTCCCGGACCGGATATTCTCCGGCAGGCGGGCGGACTGCACAAGTTCATCTCCTGGGAGAAACCGATCCTGACCGACAGTGGCGGATTTCAGGTTTTTTCACTGGCTCAGTGCCGCAAACTCACCGACGAAGGATATGAGTTTCAATCTCACATAGACGGTTCCAAACACCTTTTTACGCCTGAAAACAATGTCGATATCCAACGCATCATAGGTGCCGATATCATCATGGCCCTCGACGAGTGCTGCCCGGGCGATGCCGACTGTAAGTACGCGGCTGAGTCTCTCGATCTTACCATGAAGTGGCTCAAGCGATGCATCGCACGATTCGACAGTACGGAACCCCTCTACGGCCACCATCAGGCCTTCTTTCCGATAGTTCAAGGTTGTATCTATCCCGACCTGAGGCGTAAAGCCGCTGAGGAGCTTACCGCCCTCGACAGGGAGGGCTATGCCATAGGAGGACTCTCGGTAGGTGAACCTACCGAACTGATGTACCAAATGATAGAGGAGGTACATCCTATCCTGCCTCAGGATAAGCCGCGCTATCTGATGGGAGTAGGCACTCCGGCCAATATCCTTGAGGCAATAGCCCGTGGTATCGACATGTTTGACTGTGTAATGCCAACCCGCAACGGACGCAACGGGATGCTCTTTACCGGCGAGGGCATCATCAACATCCGCAACCGTAAATGGGCAGAGGACTTCTCTCCCATTGATCCTGATGGTACATCTTTTGTTGACAGGAGATACACCAAGACCTATTTGAGACACCTCTTCATTGCCGGAGAGATGCTCGGAGCCCAGATTGCAAGCGAACACAATCTCGCTTTTTACCTCAATCTAGTGAAAATGGCCCGCGAACACATACTCAAGGGTGATTTCAACTCCTGGAAATGCGCCATGGTAAAGAAACTTCAAACAAGACTGTAAGAGCTACGGCAAGATGAAGAAGCCCGAACTAAAAATATTGGACAGATATATTATCAGGAAGTTTATAGGTACCTATTTCTTCATCCTGATGATTGCGGTGCTTATCATCATAATATTCGACATCAGCGAAAAAATCGACAAATTCGTTGATAATCAGGTACCCCTCAAGGAGATTGTATTTGAATATTTTGGTGGATTCATACCCTGGATGCTCAATAGTTTCAGCCCTCTCTTCGTCTTCCTATCTGTAATATTTTTCACATCCAAACTGGCGCAGAGAAGCGAGATTATAGCCATGCTCTCAGGCGGGATGAGTTTCAACCGAATAATGAGGCCCTACATGCTCTCCGCCGCTTTCATCGCAACCTTCAGCCTTGTGCTTGGCCTTTTCATAATACCTACTGCCAACCAGCACCGTCTCGAGTTTGAAAACAAATATATAAAACAACAGCAAACGGCCTCTGCGACCAGCAAAATCCATTATCAAATAGCTCCGGGCGAATTTGTCTTTGTAGAGCAGTTCAGCTCTTGGGCCAACACCGCGTACAGATTTACTCTCGAGACCATTGAGGACAACCGCATTGTATCCAAACTTTCAGCCGAGTCGGCGGTATGGGATACCACTTTCAACGGATGGAAACTTCGCAACTGGTATATAAGGGATTTTCACAATGAAGAATCTGAAATAGTGCGTACCGGCAAGGAACTTGACACTGTTATCAACCTCACTATAAATGATTTCTACAGGCGCAGGAACATTGCAGAATCCCTCTCCCACAAAGAACTCAACGAACTGATAGACGTACAGACCATGCGCGGAGATGCACTTGTACTGCATGCTCTTATAGAGAAAAATAACCGTATTGCGATGCCATTTTCAGCATTTGTGCTGACTGTAATGGGCGTGTCCCTCTCCTCCCGCAAACGGCGTGGAGGCATAGGTCTCAACATAGGAATAGGCATAGCACTGAGTTTTGTCTATATACTATTCATGCGTTTCAGCGAAATGCCTGTCCACACCGGCGCACTTTCACCGGCGTTTGCACTATGGCTGCCGAATATAATATTCTCAATAATAGCACTGATCCTCTACAGGATGGCACCGAAATAATTTTATACTTAACGATATGAACACAAAACTTAAACTGACTATAGCCAGTTTTCTCGAATTTGCAGTCTGGGGAGCATATCTAACCTCACAGGGAAGATTTCTCGCAAGCATCGGTCTTGCAGAGCAAATAGGTTGGTTTTATTCAATCCAGGGTATTGTTTCCATCTTCATGCCCGCATTAATAGGAATTATCGCCGACAAATGGATTCCTGCACAGAAACTTCTCGGCATCTGCCACGGACTTGCTGCAATCTTCATGATGGCTACGGGCTGGTATGGATTGACAGCTGAAACCGTACAGTTCGGGACAATTTTTACATTATATTCCTTTAGCGTGGCATTCTTCATGCCGACCATCGCTCTGATCAACTCGGTATCTTATAACGCCCTTGAAAAAGCCGGTATGGATACCGTCAAGGTATTTCCCTCGATCCGTATCTGGGGTACTATCGGATTTATAATTTCAATGTGGTGCGTGGACCTTATGGGCATACAGGCCTCTGCCTACCAATATATATTCTCAGGAATACTCGGCCTTATCCTTGCCGGCTACAGTTTTACTCTCACCCACTGTCCCGTCAGCAAGGGTGGAGAGAAGAAGTCTCTCGTGGAGGCTATGGGACTGAAAGCTTTTGCGCTCTTCAAAGAGAGAAGGATGGCCATTTTCTTCATCTTCTCCATGCTCCTCGGGGTGGCTTTGCAGATTACAAATAGCTTCGCAAACCCCTTCCTGGGTGACTTTGCCGGCATAGAGCAATATGCTGACACATTTGGTGTGAAACACTCCAATATATTGATCTCACTCTCACAGATTTCTGAGGCACTTTGTATCCTGCTGATTCCTTTCTTCCTTCGCAGGTTCGGCATCAAAAAGGTGATGCTGATTGCAATGTTTGCATGGGTGCTCAGATTCGCCTTTTTCGGACTCGGCAATCCGGGCAACGGAGTATGGCTATTTGTCCTCTCGATGATTGTTTACGGTGTTGCATTTGACTTCTTCAACATTTCCGGCTCCCTTTTCGTGGACAGAAACACAGATCACAGCATCCGTTCCAGCGCACAGGGCCTATTTATGTTGATGACAAATGGTATCGGTGCAGCAATCGGTACTCTCGGAGCTCAGGCCGTAGTAAATGCTCTTGTAAACTCGCAGAGCGATCCTGTTGCAAGAATGGAAGGCTGGAGCCACACCTGGTTCATTTTTGCCGCCTATGCGCTGGTAATCACCATTGCCTTTGCAATTTTATTCAAATACAAACACGTTCCGGAGGAATAAGAATTGGGCAGCAGCCCAATTCTTATGGCTGTTGCCCATTATTTTTTCAAGTATCTGAGAAATGTTTTTGCCATCCTGAGGAATCCCAGGTCGGTCTGATGTGCTCCGTCAACAGAGCCTTCATAATCCTGTCCGGTGAGATTTTTAGCGGGAATGTAGCGCAGATTGCGATAACCCTCTTTTCGGAGACGTTTGTAGAGCTGATGCCAATACTCATTCTTCTCTATCAGGTCATTCCTGCTTTTGACATCCACCAAAGTATAGGAAAAAATCACGTTTTCCACCATGAAAATAGGCTTGTCAGGATGTTTTTCGGCAAGATATGTAAGGAAAAAATAGGCGCTGTCGCGTAAAATCCGTGTCGTGCAATTGGGCAGACAATCAATCACATATTGCTCCGCATCTACTCTTGCTACAATTTCGGCCATGGATTTATCCATACGGGCATTGCCGCTGAATCCAAGGTTGATTACCTCCTGTTGTCTTGCACGGCTGATTATGGAGGTATAGGCCATACCGGGTCGTGAGGCGCAACCGCCTTGGGTGATGCTTGTGCCATAAAAAAGCAAGGGTTTGCGGTTTCCTTTTGTCAGTAAATTACTTCGTGGCATTCCAATGACAGCAGAGGAGTCCACTCCGATTTCGACAGAGGTTACTCCGTCATAGAGAGGCAGATAGGCCATATAATCGTGCATTTGACCCGACATGTTGCGAACAAACAGATTGGAAGATTCTTTCCCGTTGGGTTGTGCCGTACCTATGAAGCGCCAGACATCATTCTCATCAAGAAAATAGAGGTCTATTCCTCGAATGCCCGTCCCGGCCATGTGGGCCATATTGAAATTATTGAGAAGAGTCCACTTTGCTCCTATCGCCTTTGCATTAGTAGAAAATCTGACTGCCAGACCGGCAGAATTCAGGCCAAGATCCCATACCGCCTTACGGGTGGCATCTTTCATATCGGCAGGCAGCCGTGAATAATAAAGCTCCGTATTGTCAAATCCCTGATTGATGAGCATCAACTCCCGGGCATCGGTATAGACAAGCTCGGAGGCTTTTTGGCCACGGAGGATCACCGGAATCAGAGCCAACATCATTACAAAAAACACTCTTTTCATATCTTCTCTAAATCTTTATCCACTCTATCTCCATCCCCTTTCGCTCCATTCCCCGGAACCAGGTCATCTGTCGCTTGGCAAATTGGTGAATGGCTATTTTGAGTCTGTTTACCATCTCTTCGTACTCCAATTGACCGGTAAGATACATTGTCACGAATTTGTATTCGAGACCATACCAGATAAGATCCTCAGGAGGAATGCCGCTATCCAAAAGCTGTCGCACCTCTTCCACCATGCCATTGGCAAGGCGTGCTTCGAGACGGGCATCAATGCGGGCATTGCGCACTTCGCGTGAAACGCTTATGCCGATAAATTTGGTTTTTTTAGGCAAAAATGAACTCCTTTTGACGGGGTGCTTCTCCTCCCATATTGCAATCTCCAAAGCACGGATAAGACGCTTGCGTGTATCATAATCAGTAGTGTTATGAGGTTTACGCAATGATTCATATTTGGCGATGAGTTCCTCTGTGGGAAGTTTCTCCAATTCAGCCCTCAGGGCCATATCAGGGGGAACTTCGGGGAGATAATAGCCGCAGGTTGCAGCTTCGATATAGAGTCCGGAGCCGCCGCATAATATCGGAGTCTTGCCCCTTTGCAAAATATCTTGATATGCCCGCTCAAAATCCTTCTGGTATTCAAAAATGTTATATTTGGTGCCGGCATCAGCGATATCTATCAAATGGTAGGGAATCTCTCCGTACTCCTCCAGATCTTTGCCCGTGCCTATATCCATCCCCCGAAATATTTGCCTAGAATCGGCGGAAATAATCTCTCCATCCAGCTCCCGGGCAAGTTTTACCGCATACCGCGTCTTACCTGAGGCTGTAGGGCCCAGGACACATATCAGATCATATTCCTCAAATGGGGGCTTTAGCATATCGGGAGCTCCTTTGGTTTATTCCACAAAAATAAACTAATTTTGCAACGTTTCGCACCATTTGTGCATCTATTGATGCAAGCAAATGAGAAAAGAATCGTCATATCCGTATGGCAAAGAGAAAAGAAAATAGAATCGACATAAGGAACAAGAAGGCCTCTTTCGACTACGAACTGCTCGAACATTTTACCGCAGGAATCGTTTTAAGTGGCAGCGAGATCAAGTCTATCCGCGCGGGCAAGGCCTCGCTGGTAGACAGCTACTGTTATTTTGTCGAAAATGAACTCTTTGTAAAGAATATGCATATCGCCGAATACTGGTGGGGCTCCGCATTCAGCCGTCAGGACCCAAAACGGGACCGCAAACTGCTGCTGACTAAGAAAGAATTGCGCAAATTGCGCCGTGCCACACGCGAAAAGGGTATGACCATCATTGCCACACGCCTTTTCATATCGGAAAACGGCTATGCCAAACTCAATATCTCACTGGCCCGCGGTAAACGCGAATACGATAAACGCCACTCTATACAAGAGAAGGATATGCGTCGCGAGATGGAGCGTGTATGACAGTAGCTGAAAGAATCGGTTAATTACGAAGTATCGTCTGATACTACTTCTTCTTATCCTTGGGAGCGGGTCGGTGATTTTGCTTTGGCTTAATAATAGCCATCGCAGGCTTTTCCGCCACCAGACTCCAAACAAGTATTACCACCCCCGCAACAATGAAAGGTATGCTTAGCAGTTGGCCCATATTCAGAGCCATCCCCTCTTCGAAAGCCACCTGAGGCTCTTTGACATATTCTATGAGGAATCTCATTCCAAAAAGCACTATGAGGAAAATTCCAAACAAAGTACCCTTTTTAAGATTCTTGAGACGGTAACGGTAAGTCGCAAGCAGTGCAAAGCCAAGCAACAGATAGCTTAAGGCTTCATATAGCTGTGTAGGATGCTTAGCTACGGTCTCTCCACGCTGCACGAAAATAAATCCCCAGGGGAGATCGGTAGGATTGCCGTATATCTCTGAGTTCATCAGGTTGCCCAAACGTATAAAGCATCCGGCGAAGGCGACAGCAATTGCAATCCTATCCAAAATCCACATCATGTCAAAACCATTCTTAGGACCATATTTACGAGCATACCACCAAATAGCCAAAAGTACTCCTATAGCACCGCCGTGGCTCGCAAGACCCCCTTTCCATGGCATGAATATCTCGATCCAGTGGGATTTGGTCAAATAGTAGTCTGGCTGATAGAAGAGACAGTGTCCTAAACGAGCTCCAACGATGGTGCCGATGAGCAATGCGTAAAGTAGCGGCTCAAGCAAATTGACATCGACCCCCTCTTTTTTGTAAAATTTTGTGAAAAGCCAATATCCGAGAGGGAAACCTGCTATGAAGAGCAGTCCGTAATATCTGACGGTTAAGGGACCGAGACTGAATATCACCGGGTCCACATTCCATACTACCGATAAAAAATCCATAATCTGTCAGTATTTATATAAAATTATAAAATCAAAGTTTTAACCTTGCAAAAACACTCATAGGGAGCAATTTGCCGAAGCTGTCCCTAAGCACTAATTCTCCACAATCCAGCGAACTGAACTTACCTCCACAGGCACAACTCACCAGAGTCTCCGCCATAACGGGCGAGTAGCCATTGGAGTAGAGGTTGAGCAGCATAAAACTCCTCTCAGGAGCCAGTATGGAGTATACATTCAGGAGCATCTCATATAGACACTCATCGAGTATCCATTTCTCCCCGTCAGGACCATGCCCAAATGCCGGAGGATCAAGAATGATGCCATCATAGAAGTTGCCTCTGCGTGCTTCCCGTTTGGTGAAAAGCAGCGCATCTTCAATCACCCAACGTATGTTATCCAAGCCGCTGGTTTCCATATTGGCGCGCGCCCAGGTCACCACCTGACGCACCGAATCCAGATGAGTCACCTGCGCTCCGGCCCTGCGGGCAGCAAGCGATGCTGCTCCGGTATATGCGAAAAGATTGAGCACTCTGGGGGGCTTGCCAACGGGAGAAGAGACTGCGATCTCCTTAACATTTTTGAAAATATAATCCCAATTTGGGGCCTGTTCCGGAAAGATCCCAATGTGCTTGAAGGAGGTTAGTTTCAAGCGGAGGTCAAGCTCCACCTTCGGGTAGGAGAGCATCCACTCCTTATCCATCTCGCGGAGCACGTTCCACGATCCGCTATACTCCTTACCCACTTTGCCCAAGCCTTGACCGGGGACAAACTTAGTATGTGCACGTCTGAGCCACTCTTCCTCTGGGAGAGTACGGTTCCAAAGTGCCCTAGGCTCAGGACGAATAATCACATACTTACCGAAGCGCTCCAGTTTTTCAAAGTTTCCGGAGTCTATAAGCTCATAGTCGCGCCAGGCTGAAGATGGATATTCGATAGTCATTCGGAAGTATTACTCTCGGATAGCCTTGATGCCGGGGAGTTCAATTCCCTCAAGATATTCGAGCATTGCACCGCCTCCGGTGGAGACATAGCTAACCTTGTCGGCATAGCCCATCTGAGTTACGGCTGCCACCGAATCGCCACCGCCAACGAGAGTGAAAGCGCCTTTTTCCGTAGCTTTGGCAAGCATTTCTGCCATAGCATTGGTGGATTTGGCAAAATTCGGCATCTCGAAGACTCCGAGGGGCCCATTCCAAAGAATGGTGTCGGAGTCATCTATGATTTTCTGCCAACTTTCCAGAGAAGAGGGAGCGGCATCCATGGCCTGCCAACCGTCAGGAATCTCAAAATTGTTCACGATCTTGAAATTTGCATCATTGCTGAAGCTGTCAGCCACCACCACTTCCCGACGGAGATCGAGGTCTATGCCCTTAGCCTTGGCTTTAGCCATAATTTTTTTTGCAGTCTCTATCTGATCATCTTCGCAGATGGAATTGCCGATTTTTCCACCGAGGGCTTTAATGAAAGTATATACCATACCCCCACCGATAATGAGATGGTCCACTCTATCGATAAGATTCTCAATAATACCGATCTTGGAGGAGACCTTTGCTCCGCCGAGAATGGCAGTAAGCGGACGGGCGGGATTGTGGAGAATTTTATCTATCGCCTTAATTTCGCCCTCCATCACATAACCGAACATCTTGTCATTCGGGAAATATTTGGCGATAAGAGCAGTAGAGGCGTGAGCACGATGTGCCGTACCGAAAGCATCGTTGATATAGCAATCTGCATAGGAAGCAAGCTTCGCAACAAATGCTTTCTGACTCTCCTTTACGGCAGCTTTAGCAGCCTTCTTCTCCTCATCGGTAGCATCATCAGCCAGTCCGCGGGGTTTACCCTCTTCCTCTGCATAGAAACGGAGGTTTTCCAGTAGAAGCACTTCGCCCGGCTTTAGTGCCGCTGCTTGTGCATCAGCTTTTTGGCAATCTTCTGCAAACTGCACCTTGGTGCCGAGATACTCCTCTATACGGGAAATAATGTGTTTCAAAGAGAATTTTTCCGCCGGCCCCTTGGGACGGCCGAGATGTGACATTATGATAAGTGACCCTCCCTTTTCCAGGACCTTTTTCAATGTAGGAATAGCCGCCTTAATGCGGGTATCGTCTGTAATTTCAAAATTATCGTTCAACGGAACGTTAAAATCGACTCTTAAAATGGCTTTTTTGCCGGTAAAGTCGTAAGTTTCAATATTAATCATAAAATAACTGTATAAAATCTTTTTTGTCGGCTGCAAAATTATAAAATATTTGACAAAAAGTTGCTAACCTTCAATATATTAATTATATTTGTATGCCCCGATTCCTTAAACTTTGTAAAAACCTTCTGTCATGTCAAAATACGAGTCAAATCTATTTTGGAATCCCCGGGATAAAATCGATGAGAAAAATATCGAACGCACAATCTACGCCTTCGAGTCTCTCCTTCTTCAGTATAACACCCGCACGCGAAATGTAATCGCCAATTACCGCAAGAACTTCAAAAATGACCGGGCATTCTTCAATGAATTCCTCTCTCTAAAAAGAAAAGAGATCCTCTCCTGGCGTAATTGCGGAGTCAAAACCACTCGCAATGTAGTAGAAATCATCAGACAACTGCGCAGCAGGCTGCCCAGCGAGAGTGAACAGAGTCTGGTCCATGACATCCCGATGCTGGAGAGCGATACTATCCTAAGACTCTTCAGCCTCAAGGAAAAATTGGGCTACTTTCCCGTATTCGCTACTCTGAAAGAGTATATAGCCACATTTGACGACAGGGATCTAAGAGTTCTGAACTCATTACTGTTGATCCATGATGGGAAATTGCCAATAAACCGCATCATAGTGGCAGAGGAACTCGGTATCTCAATAGAGCGGGTACGCCAAATGATGCTGAATATTATTTATCGCATCGAGGATTACCTCGGGATGATGAAAAAGATGATCAAAACCCCGCGGGGATATGGCAAATGTCCTTACCGCTGGCGCTCTACCGGAGTACACAACGATGTCAATAAAGTTGAGGAGACCAATTTCAGCCGCAGCATCATCAATATGGCTTTTGCCATACTCTATCGGGAAATATCCATTGTAGGGAGCGTGCGAGACTCTCTTATGATGAAAAATGACCGTTTTGCCAGAACGACACTTGTTCCCTCCAAGCTGGCTAAATACTTCGACTTTGAAGGGTTTCTAAAGTCCGTAGAGGCTACTGCACTGAAACGTCGGGACGAAACAGAGAGTATACCCATTGAGATAATTGCCGTAGAATACCGATTAAACCGTTATTACGACCACTATAAGAAGGATATTCTCTCTGCTTGCGCCGTCGCGTTAAAGTATAATATGGCAGTGGGAGCTGAAGCAGCGGAAACCTATGCTAAGGCAGGACTGATCAATCCTAACCCCCGGGATCCCTTCCGTATAGCAGCCAAGGATCTTTTTGCCTCAATCCCCTTAACCATTCAGGAAGATATGATCCTATTCCCCGCTACAGTAAGAAAGCAAGTCCCGAAAATATTGGAAGAGATAATACGTGCAAAGGGGGAGCCGATGAGTGCTGAGGAGATACTGAAGGAATACAATCGCCTATATCCAGGTGAAAAAAAGAGGAAGAAGTTTGTTTCGGGAAATGTACTCCGTTCTCCCTCAATAACTGCCATTGGACGTACCGGCCGCTATACTCTCAAAGAATGGAAAAAGGGGTCTCGCAGAGGCGGTACAATACGTCTTTTCGTCCGGGAATACCTGAACACGCAACCCGGAAAGAGTGCTCCCATTTCGGATGTCGTGGTTTATGTATTGCAATTCAGACCTACGACAAACAGAAGTTCGATCATATCAAACCTTCAGCTTGACCGCAGAGGTTCCTTCATCTTCTCAGAAAAAGAAGGAGTCAGATATTTGACTCTTAAACCTTCTACTAAAAAATCCTGACACCCTTACTCCATACGGAGGTCAGGTTGTATTGATGGTCGAGCAGTAGGATATCGGCATCCTTACCCTTTTCAAGAGTACCGACGCGGTCTATAACATTCATTATCCTTGCAGGAGTCTCCGAGGCCATCCTAACGGCATCCTCAAAAGGCACCTCAGCTCTAATGACCATATTTCTGACTAGCTGATCCATTGTAGAGATTCCCCCGGCGACAGTACCGTCGGATTTGAGTTTGCATATCCCATTTTCTATGTAGACCTTTGAGAAAGGAAGTTCCTCACCATCGTAAGCAGCATAACGGAGTGCAGCGGTAACCAGTGCAGTCCTCTCCACACCTTTGAGTTTATAAACCAGACGTAAAATGGTCGCGGGTAAATGGACCAGATCCGCAATAACCTCAGTAGTCATCTCATCTATCAACAAAACGCTCTCAACAGTGCCTTCATATTTATATTCACGGCGTTTGTGAAATCCGGCCATGGCATTGTATAATTGCGCCGCATGGACAAATCCGGCATCAAATCCCGCTTTCACATCGCCATATTCCGCCATGGTGTGAGAGATGGCCGCCAAGATGCCTTTACGTGTAATGAAACGGGCAAATTGTTGCGCTCCGGGGAGCTCCGGGGAAGCGTCCCAGCGCTTTATGCAGGGAAGTTCGCTCACGACTTTTTCATACTTTGATCGATCGGGCAGTTTTACCTCATACCTGCCTTTTGTTATTTCAGGGCTCAGATAGGGGCCAACAATATGCAGGCCTCCAATGAGGCGATTACCCCCTTCCATCAATTTAGTGCAGATTTTTCCGGTTTCGAGCAGCTTATCGTAGCCAACCGCACCCACTGTGGGGAATATGGTGGTAGTACCGTGAGCTAAATGGGTATTGATTACGGTATTGAATGCCTCTTCAGTAGCATCATGAAACTGACTGCCTGCTGCTCCGTATATATTCATCGCAACATATCCCGGTATTACATAGCGTCCCGAAGCATCGAACATTTCCGCATTTTCCAAAGGGAGGGAGCTACCGGTAATGGCGAGGATACGACCTTCATTGACCAGTATAGAGCCGTTATTGATCCACCCTTGAGGGGTCAGGATCTTTCCATTGAATATCTGTATCAACTTCATAGTTCGGTAATTTTGAATGTTATCTTAGATAGATTTGATGATTTGACCCATGGCAATCACTCCACGGAGATCGTAGTTCTTATCGATGAACAATATATCCGCATCCTTTCCATTTTCGAGGGACCCTTTACGATCCATAACACCCATTATACGGGCTGGAGATTCGGAAACCATTCTAATTACATCGAAAAAGGGAATCGTAGTTTGAGTGGCTACCGTTTTTATCACGCGGTCCATTGTAGCTATGGAACCGGCCAAGGCGGAACGATCCGAAAGTTTGCAGACTCCATCTTCTATGATTACACGAGGATCAAAGGCCGCCGGATTGTCACTGGCCGCACAGGCAAGAGCATCGGTAATAAGTGCCGTCTTCTCCACCCCCTTAATCTTATAAATAAGTTCAAGTATGGTAGCGGGTACGTGTATACCGTCTCCAATCACCTCAACAGTCATATCCTCAATCAGGTAAACACTCTCTACCGTTCCTTCGTACTTGTATTCATTTTTCCTATGAAAGCCGGGCATCGCATTGTAGAAGTGAGTGACATGAGTAAAGCCTGCTTCGTATGCCTCCAGTACTTGGTGGTATTCGGCAGCAGTATGACCAATAGAGGCCAAGACGCCCTTTCTGGTAATGTATCGTCCAAATGACGTGGCTCCGGGCAGTTCCGGTGCTATATCCCATCGTTTGATGCAGTCGGTCTCTTCCAGTATGGGAATATATTCGCCGGGGTCGGGATCCTTGATATATTGCGGCATCTGTCCACCTGCCATCTTAATATTGAGATAATGTCCCTCAAGATGGAGCCCCAAAATAGGACTGTTTTTCTCTGCCATCAATTTTTCCGTAGTGGCTACGGCAGCCCTAATCATGGGTACGCTCGAGGATGAGAGTGTAGGGTACATACTGGTGGTACCATACTGCATGTGTGTGGCAATTGCCGTTCTGAAGGCCTCTTCCGTACCTTCCATAAAGTCACTTCCGCCACCACCGTGACAGTGGAGTTCAATTGCTCCCGGGGTAATGTACATACCTTTTGCATCTATTATTTTGGCACCTACAACCGGCAGGTCGCAATTTGAAACTTCGAGAATCTTATTATCACCTATGATGATGGAACCCTCTTTGAGCCATCCTGAAGGGGTATGGATAATACCATTTATAATTTGAGTAAGTATCATATTTTCTTTTATATTTTTTTCTTAAACAATTTGTAAAGATAGTAACAAAAATTATGCTACGCTTTATTAAAGTACTTGACAAAGCGGTCGCGTCCATTGATATCCTGTAGAACTGTTGTGCAGGGACCGAAAAGATCAGCTACTTCCCTACCGAAACGTTCATTTATCTCAAAATAACAAACGCCTCCCTCCCGTAAAAGCAATTTTGTCCAAGAGTGCAGCGCCCTATAGAAGAGCAGGGGATCGTCATCCGGAACAAAAAGGGCCGGTTCAGGCTCGTAATCAAGGACATTGGGACGCATCTGAGATCGCTCGCTCTCAAGAACATAAGGGGGGTTTGATACAATTATATCAAACTGCGGAAGACCTGCAGGGGGTGGTTTCAACATATCTGCCAAAAAGAAAACAGGCCTGCTGACCGGACCTTCCGTACTCTTTACTTTTTGTTTTCCCGCTACCCTAAGGGCTTTGTCCGAGATGTCACAACCAAACACCTGCGCTCCGGTCAATTCCGCCGAAAGCGACCAGGCAAGGCATCCAGAACCGGTACCGACATCGAGAACATTGAAATCCTGCTCCTCATCTAGCTCCCTTTCCGACAGACCATCGACAATGATGCCAAATAACTCTTCGGTCTCGGGACGGGGAATCAGTACCCCCTCACTTACCTTGAAGCTTCTCCCACCGAAATCGGTAAAACCGAGCACATACTGAAGAGGTCGCCACTTCAGCAAATCCTCCATAGCTTCATCCAACCTCCGCTGTTCGGCAGCGAAAATCTTTCTCTCCGGATCCGATAAATAGCAATATTCAGGCAATTCAAGATGGTGAGATAGCAACCTGATAACCATTGACTTGGCTTCAGCTTCCGGGTAGAGTGCCGAGAGATCCTTTACCGATTTGTCAACAAATCCTTTAAGAGTCATATTTTAAAAAGAGATAATCAGGTATTATCTGCGATGCCGGTGATGACCTGCATCATATCCAACCCGGCGGTACGTATTTGCTGGGGTACCAGGCTCATGGGAGTCATTCCGGGTACTGTGTTGAGTTCGAGGAATACCACGCTACCGTCAGCGCAAAGGAAATAGTCCACCCTGACTATGCCTTTACAACCCAAACAATCATATATGCTGCGTGTAGTAGCCGAAATCTCTTCAACTTTTATGGGATCTATGTCTGCTGGGCATATTTCATCACTCAAGCCGTTGTATTTAGCCTCATAATCAAAAAAGGAGTTGTGGGGTATAATCTCAGTCACGGGCAATGCTACAATCTTCTCTCCATCCATGTAGGCTCCCTGCGTTATCTCACGTCCACTGATATAGGTCTCCACCAGTACCGTGTCACTGTGTCTGAATGCGAGCATTATTGCCTCCTCCAACTCTTCCTCCTTCATAACCTTGCTTACTCCAAAACTGCTGCCCCCGGAACAGGGTTTGACAAAGAGGGGTAGTCCCAATTTATTCACAATACTTGTCACCGAAAACCCTTTACCTCTCCTTAAAGTAACGTCCGGAGCCAATTTGAATCCGAAATCCCGCAACAGGGCTTTACATATCTGTTTGTCGAATGCCGAAGCCGAAACCGCAGACGAGGAGGTAGTAAAAGGCACCCCCATAATCTCAAAATAGCCTTGTAGGACTCCGTTTTCTCCGGGAGTACCATGAATCATGATCATCGCCAGATCAAACTTTATCTTTTCTCCTCGATATGTAAAAGAAAAGTCATTTTTATCCACCTGAGCCAGCCCTGTAAGACCTGCCTCCGGATTGGACTCGGTGCCCTCTCCTGAGGCTTCCACAACCTGCCATGAAGCCCCTTTAAGGAGTACGTGATAAACATTGTATTTGGAACGGTCGATATAGCGGGAGACGTTACGACCGCTGAGAATGGAAATTCCAACCTCTGCGGAGTCTCCGCCATATATGAGTGCAAGGTTGCGCTTTGTCATAAAATGAGTGAGTTTATCAGTTGAAAAAACCTTGATCGTCTCCGGATGTCGATATTTTATCGTTTGAAAGGTCACTGTCATCTCCGGTACAGGACAAGTCCATGCTCCAACCCAAAGGAGGTACAAAGAGGTCCTCAGGACCGATATTGATGCTTTCGTCTCCATATACTTTCTGCATGAATATGCCCCATATGGGAAGCGCCATATTGGATCCGGCACCATAAGTCAAACTTTCGAAGTGTACCTGGCGATCCTCTGCACCTACCCAAACTCCGGCAGTCAGTTTCGGGGTAAAGCCTATGAACCATCCGTCTGATTGATCATTGGTAGTACCGGTCTTGCCGGCAATGTTGTTGCCCAAACCATACTTCCAACGAAGGCGTCCTGCAGTACCCTCATTGACCACACCCTGCATGAGATTGACCATCAGATAGGCGGTAGGGTCACTCAATGCCTCTTTTTTGCGGGAGGAAAAGTTTGCCAGCACATTACCGGACTTATCTTCAATACGATTGACCAGCATCGGGGCTACATAGACGCCACGGCTTGGGAAGGTATTGAAAGCAGCAACCATTTCGTAAACGGAAATATCACAAGAGCCCACGCATAGCGAATAAACGGGATCTAAGTATGAACTGATACCCATCTTACGGCACATTTCCACCAAAGCATGAGGACCGAACTGCTTCATCAGGTAAGCTGAGATATTATTGGAGCTGTGAGTCAAACCCCATTTGAGTGTAACCGTCTTGCCTATGTGTTCCGCTCTGTCAGTACTCTTGGGGGTCCATACCTCATCTCCTACAGGGAATGAATAGGGAATATTAACCACTTTGTCACAAGGCGTGAAACCCTCCTGCATTGCAAGAGTGTAGAGGAAAGGTTTGATGGTGGATCCTACCTGCCGTTTGCCCTGTCTCGCATTGTCATATTTGAAATAACGGTAATCGGGGCCGCCAATATAGGCCTTAACTTTACCGGTATGCGGTTCTATCGCAATAAATGCAGCACGAAGGAATGATTTGTAATATCTGATGGAATCGTATGGTGTCATCAATGTATCGATGTAACCCTGCTCATTCCAGGCGAACAATCGCATTTGTACCTTCTGTTTAAAAGATTTTAGGATTTCCTCCTCACTCACCTCCTCCTTTTTCATCTGACGGTATCGATCACTCCATTTTACAGCCTGATTCATCAGCATTTGAGTAACTTCAGGAGTTACGTCGGGGGAGAAAGGGGCATTGGGCTTACGCCTGAGCTCATTGAAGAAGACCTTCTGAAGATCCTTACCCAAATGCTCTCTTACGGCATCTTCTGCATATTGCTGCATTCTGGAATCGATTGTAGTATAGATACGGAGTCCATCCTTATCGAGATTGTACTGCGTGCCGTCCGGCTTTGGATTTTTGTTTAGCCAGCCAAAAAGCGGATCTTCCATCCATAGGGTGGAATCAGCCACATAGTCCTCCTTCTGCCTGTAAGAGGAGGGTCTGGGTTCCTCTGCATTCATGTAGCGGCGAAGCATATCTCTATAGTATGAACCAAGGCCCGCATTGTGATCCTGCTGTTGGTATGAGAGTACTATAGGTATCTGTACTATGGAGTCATATTGTTCCGGGGAGATGTAGTCGTATTTTTCCATCTGCCTCAGTACATGGTTGCGACGACTCAAAGAGTTCTCAGGATTAATAACCGGATTGTACCGGGTGGGTTTATTGACCATTCCCACCAGACAAGCCCCTTCTTCGACAGTTAGGTCGCTTACATCTTTGTCAAAGAATGTGAGAGCTGCCGATTTGATGCCGTAGGCATTACTCCCGAAGAAAATCGCATTGAGATACATCGTCACAATCTCATCCTTTGTGTAATTGCGCTCCAGCTTGACTGCGGTAATCCACTCCTTGATCTTAATGGTGACAAGTTTGATAAATTTGCCTCCGGGAATTCGGCTGGAAACATCCTGACGCGGATAGAGGGTCTTTGCAAGCTGCTGAGTAATGGTGCTGCCACCGCCCTGGCTGGAATCTCCCATGAGCAGAGTCTTGACCACGACCCGGGCGAGGCCTCTGAAGTCTATGCCCGAATGACGGTAAAAGCGCGCATCTTCCGTGGAGATAGCCGCATTGACCAGATGAGGGGGTAAATCCGCAAAGGAGACGTATGAACGATTTTCAATGTGATAGGTATTGATGACCTTGCCATCTTCGGAAATCAGTTCCGTTGCAAGATTGCTCTTAGGGTCCTCAAGCTCCTCAAATGAGGGAATATGTGCAAAAATAGCTACTCCGGCGACAAAGAGGATGAAAATCGCAACAGGCGTAATAATTATCCACCAAAACCACTTCAACAACCTCTTTCGATCAACCGATTTCTTATTATTTGGCATAAATCAAAATGTTTCGATTGCGCAAAAATAGCAATTAAAATTTGGATAATTGCTCTCTTTATCCCTTACTTTGCATTTCAGTTTGAAAAGAATAAGGAATATGGGAGAGAATCTGGTAATAGTTGAGTCGCCTGCCAAGGCAAAGACCATTGAGAAATTTCTGGGAAAAGGTTATACTGTAAAGTCGAGCTTCGGCCATATCCGGGATCTGAGTGAGAAGGGCCTCAGCATTGACATTGAAAATGATTTCGAGCCCCGGTACGAAGTTCCCGGGGAAAAGAAGAAAGTGGTTTCCGAACTGACCGCCGCAGCAAAGAAAGCCGATATGGTGTGGCTCGCCTCGGATGAAGACCGCGAAGGAGAGGCTATTGCCTGGCACCTGCAACAAACATTGGGGATCCCCTCAGAAAAAAGCCGTCGTATTGTCTTTCACGAGATTACAAAGAATGCCATAGTGGATGCTATAGAGAATCCCCGTGAAATCGACTCCAATCTGGTCATGGCTCAACAGGCAAGGAGGGTGCTTGATCGTCTGGTGGGATTCAAGCTCTCACCCGTTCTTTGGAAAAAAATTCAACCGAAGCTCTCTGCAGGGCGCGTACAATCGGTAGCAGTGAGATTGATTGTAGAGAGAGAAAGAGAAATCTCTTCATTTGAAGCCCAGCGCTATTTCAGGGTAGAGGGTATATTTATCCCCGAGGGATCCAATGCGCGCATTAAAGGTATTCTTGACAAAAAATTCACCACTTTTGAGGAGGCTGAGTCCTTCCTCGAAAGGTGTAAAGGATGCTCTTTTGACATTTCCTCCATAGAGAAAAAAGAGATGGCGCGTACTCCGGCACCTCCCTTTACCACCTCGGTTCTCCAGCAGGAGGCATCCAGAAAACTTGGCTTATCGGTAAGTCAGACTATGGTAATAGCTCAACGACTCTACGAGAGCGGACTTATCACCTATATGCGTACCGACTCCACCAACCTCTCATCCCTGGCACTTGCCACTGCAAAAGAGAGTATCACTTCAATGTATGGAGCTGAATATTCCCAACCACGCAACTATAAGACAAAGAGCAAAGGCGCACAGGAAGCACATGAGGCCATCCGTCCAACCTATATATCCAACACCTCGATAGAGGGCACCGCTAACGAGAAGAAACTCTATACGCTAATCTGGAAGAGGACAATTGCTTCACAGATGGCTGACGCGCGTCTGGAAAAAACAGATGTTGCCATCTCCGGAGACAACATTAGCGAAAAGTTTATTGTACAGGGAGAACAAATTATCTTTGACGGCTTTTTAAAGGTCTATATAGAGGGACGTGACGATGAGGATGAAAACGAAAAAGCAGCTCTTTTACCCTCCCTCAACATTGGACAGAAAATGGCGGACGAGAGCATTGTCGCTACCGAAAAATTTACCCAGAGGCCACCGCGCTATAGTGAGGCCAGCCTGGTTAAAAAACTTGAAGAACTCGGCATAGGGCGGCCTTCGACCTACGCCCCGACCATCTCTACCATTCTTAAGAGAGGATATGTCATAAAAAGTGATAAAACCGGTACCCCCAGGGATTATCGCGAGATTACGCTCAGTAAGGGCAATATAACCTCTACCGTCAAAAAAGAAATTGCAGGTCGTGAAAAGAACAGGCTCTGCCCCGAAAACATAGGCATGTTGGTGACCGACTACCTTTCAGCGAACTTTCCCGATATTCTTGATTATGGCTTTACGGCAAAGGTAGAGGCTGATTTTGACAATATAGCTAAAGGTCTGCTGGTATGGAATGAGGTAATTGGCGACTTTTACGGACCTTTTCACGAGAAGGTCACAAATGCGCTGGAAGAGAGAACCTACACAAATGTGGAAAAACAACTTGGAATCGATCCTGCTACAGGGAAACCGGTTATTGCACGTATGGGACGTTTCGGTCCTCTGGTACAGAGAGGGAGCAATGATGATCCTGAGAAACAGTTTGTAAGTCTAAAGAAGGGCCAGTTGATAGAGGAGATCACTCTTGAGGATGCACTTCAACTCCTAAAACTCCCCCGTACCGTGGGAGAGCACGAAGGTAAAACTATCACGACTGCTATAGGTCGCTTCGGACCCTACATCAAGGTGGGCTCTGCATATATCTCTCTGCCTAAGGAACTTGACCCATTTACCGTCACTATGGATGATGCGGTAAAATTGATTGCAGAGCATGAACGAAAGGAGAGTGAGAAATATATTGCCGAATTTCCCGAGCATAAAATCCAGATCTTAAACGGTCGTTACGGACCCTACATAAAGCAGGGTAAAAACAACTATAAAATACCTCGAGGTATCGATCCGTCTTCTCTAAATGTTACTGATTGTCTGGCTATTATAGAGAAGGAAGAGGCAAAAAAATCAAAATAGGTTACAATTTGTAACCAACTTGCGGTTTTTTTCATATCTTTACGCTTAAAATAACATTTATGAGCAATTATCAGATTGATCAGATTGATCAGAAAATCCTCTCATTTCTCGTCAATAACGCGAGAATGCCCTTTCTTGAAATAGCACGCGAGTGCGGAGTATCAGGAGCAGCCATACACCAGAGAGTAAAGAAAATGGAAAGTATGGGCATCATTACAGGTTCTACGCTTTTGGTAAAGGCAAAGGCTCTCGGACTCAATGTTTGTGCCTTTGTGGGAGTCTCCCTGGCTCAGGCCAATAGTTATCCTCAAGTTGTCGAGGCTCTCAAAAAGATGTCGGAAGTGGTAGAGTGCCATTTTATAACGGGTAACCATGCACTTCTACTAAAAATATACTGCTTCGACCACGACCACCTTATGGAGATTCTGGTCAATACCATACAAAATATTCCCAGTGTGATGAAGACCGAAACCTGGGTCTCTCTCGACCAGGCAATAGAACGCCAGGTTTGGGTAAAGGATTATCCTAACGCCTCGTCTCCCGCAAAATAGCCTCAGCTAATGCGAGGTCTTCCGGAGTGGTAATCTTGATATTGCTGCTAAGGCCCTCGCATAGCGAGACTCTGTGTCCCATATATTCTACCACTGAGGCATCATCTGTAAATAGAGGGTTATAGGGCTGAGAATAGGCCTCCTTGAGCAATTCCGAATGAAATATCTGGGGAGTCTGTACCAGACGATAACGAGAACGGTCTACCGCCGTAGAAGTTCCGTCAGGTCCAATTTCGCGCAGCGACTCTACGGGCAGGGTTACCGGTACCAGCGCTTTGCACTCCTCCATTTTTTTAAACATTGACCTAAGAAAATCCCGCGTGACAAAGGGGCGTACTCCGTCATGGATAGCTACTATCGCTCCATCCGGAACATATTTAAGGGCATTCTGAACCGAATGAAACCTGGTGATGCCACCTGAGGGCATTACATAGCGATCCAAAAAACCGGTACGCTTACAATACTCCTTCCAATACTCCTTCTCTCCCGAAGGCAACACCACGATGATCTCGATCTCATCAAAGCTCTCCCTAAAGCGTTCAATGGTGTGTCGAAGAATCGGTTTCCCCTCAATTTCAATGAATTGTTTAGGAATATCATATCCCATTCTCAACCCCTGTCCTCCGGCAAGTATAACGGCATAATAGCGTCTATTCATTCCCTTTAAAAATTATACTGCAAAAATAGCCGAAAATCCCGTTATTATTACTAAATTTGCTTGATATTTTTCATCTTTACCATATTCCCGTAAATGCGTACCGAAAATTATACCAGAAAGATTAGAAGAGCTCTGATTTCCGTTTACAGCAAAGATGGCATAGAAGAGATAGCCCGCGAACTTGTTGCCTGCGGGGTGGAATTGCTCTCTACCGGCGGAACATTCACATTTCTCAAAGAGCTGGGGCTGGATGTCACTGCGGTGGAAGAGATCACCTCTTATCCTTCCATCCTGGGAGGTAGGGTAAAGACACTTCATCCAAAAGTATTCGGAGGTATTCTCTATCGGAGAGAGCATCTACAGGACATTGGAGAGATCGAGCAGTACGGAATAGGACCCATTGATCTGGTGATTGTCGACCTCTATCCCTTTGAGAAATATGTACAAATGGGTGCAACTCCCGAAGAGATAATTGAAAAAATAGATATAGGAGGTATTGCGCTTATTAGAGCTGCCGCAAAAAATTACCGTGATGTAATCATAGCCTCATGTAAGGAGTCCTATGGGCCGCTACTCCACCTTCTAAAGAGTAAACAGGGCGAGAGTACCATAGAGGAGCGCAGGTCATTTGCCAGACAGGCATTCCATACCTCCTCTTATTACGACACCCAAATATTTAACTGGTTTAATAGGGATAATGCCCAATCAATGCCCCTGCGCTATGGTGAAAACCCTCACCAGCAGGCAAAGTTTACCGGCTCAAGTGAATCCCTGCCAAAACAGTTGCATGGTAAGGAGATTTCCTATAATAATCTACTTGACATAGAGGCGGCATTGGAGCTTATGTATGACTTCCCGGAGCCTACGGTAGCCATAATAAAACACAACAACGCTTGCGGGTGTGCTTCACGCGATACTATATTGGAGGCCTGGAAAGATGCTCTTGCAGGTGATCCCGTATCTGCCTTTGGTGGCATTATCGTAGCCAACAGAATTATAGATGAGGAATCTGCTCAGGAAATCAACAAACTCTTTTTTGAAGTTATTATAGCTCCGGAGTACTCCCACGAAGCTCTCGAAATATTGAAATCCAAGAAAAACCGGATTATCCTCCTTGATAACGGGGTAACTCCTTCGGCTAAGAAGTTCCGTTCTTTGCTAGGGGGCATTCTCGTTCAGGATAGAGACGAAAAGGTAGAGAGTCCCGAAGAGCTTAAAACCGTTACTACTCTTGCGCCTACTCCGGGGCAGGTTGAGGATATGCTTTTTGCCAACAAATTGGTAAAACATTCCAAGTCCAACGCCATAGTGCTGGCCAAAGACTCCATGCTTCTTGCCAGCGGTATTGGGCAGACCTCCCGAGTGGATGCATTAAGGCAGGCAATAGCCAAAGCTAAATCCTTCGGATTTGACCTCAACGGGGCAGTAATGGCTTCCGATGCCTTCTTCCCTTTTCCTGATTGTGTTGAAATAGCACACGAAGCAGGGATTGTTGCAGTAATCCAGCCCGGAGGCTCTGTCAGGGACCAGGAGAGCATCGACTGGTGTAACGCAAACGGCATGGCCATGGTCACCACCGGTTTCAGACATTTCAAACATTAATAAAGATATAGTTTTATAAGATATATGATTTTTTCATTTTTAACACAGGAACTCGCTATTGACCTTGGCACCGCCAATACGGTCATATTTATGAATGACAAGAAAATCATCGATGAGCCCTCCATTGTCGCAGTAGACAATCTGACAGGAAAAGTCCTTGCAGTTGGCACAAAGGCTAAACAGATGCAGGGTAAAGAGAGCAAGGGTGTGAGGACTATCAGGCCGCTAAAGGAGGGTGTGATTGCAGATTTCGACAGTTCTGAGCAGATGATAAGGGAGTTTATCAAGATGATCAACACCCGCAGGTCCTTCTTTTCACCAAGTCTCAAGATGGTGGTCTGCATTCCTTCCGGCAGTACTCCGGTTGAGACTCGTGCGGTAAGAGATGCAGCAGAGCATTCGGGCGGACGCGACGTATATCTTATTTTCGAGCCGATGGCAGCTGCCCTCGGAGTAGGCATCGATGTGACTGCCCCTTCGGGAAATATGATTGTCGATATAGGTGGCGGCACTACTGAGATTGCCGTAATCTCTCTTGGAGGAATAGTGGCCGACTCCAGCATTAAGGTGGCCGGAGACCAGTTTACCAACGAAATACAGCAATATATGCGTCAGCAACACAATATAAAGATTGGAGAAAAGACTGCCGAAGAGATTAAAATCAATATCGGAGCAGCTACTTCCGATCTTGACGAACCAATTGAGCCTTATAAAGTCAGTGGTCCAAACCTGATGACAGTGCTCCCTATCGAGACTACGGTAACTCCGCAGGAGATTGCACATTGTCTTGACAAATCACTGGTTAGGATTGAGTCAGCGATAATGTCCGTACTTGAGCAGACTCCCCCGGAGCTCTATAGTGACATAGTACATAAGGGTATCTATCTCACAGGGGGCGGAGCCTTGCTAAGAGGTTTGGACAAACGTTTATTCAAAAAGATTAATATTCCCTTCCACGTAGCTGAGGACCCCCTCAGGGCCGTGGCCAGGGGTACTTGCATTGCACTTAAGAACAGCAATTCCTTCAACTTCCTGATGCGATGAGGAGAAACTCCCGCCTCATAAAGACATTCCTGTACATTGCATTGTTTTTATTTCTGGAGGGCATATCAATTATCCTGATTACCAACAATAGCATCATTCAAAAATACAGGATTATGGGGGTCGCCCGATCAGTACAGTCCTTCTTCTGGCGACAAGGGGAGAGCATTCGCTATTTCCTCAACTACAAGAATGAAAATAAGTTGCTGGAAGCCGAAAACACTCTTCTAAAAGAGCGTATATTAACTCTTGAGAGATACCTCGATGGTATCAGCGCCGAAGAGGCCATTGCTTCAGTCTCGGGAATAGGTGACTATACATTTATACCGGCTACCATCATCAAGAACTCCATTAATAAGCAGCACAATTACATTATACTGAATGTAGGGTCAAACAGCGGCGTAGAAGAGGGAATGGGAGTGATTACTTCGTGGGGAGTTGTCGGCATAGTCGAGGCAGTATCTACACGCATCAGTTACGTCTCCTCCTTTCTCAATACCTCTCAAAGCGTCAGCGCCAAGATTGTGACTAACGGGGTCTTTGGCCCCATGGTCTGGACCGGCGTAGGCAACAAGGCAGTTGTCAGGGAGATCCCAATTCATACGGAGGTATACCCCGGTGATACAATTTCTACCAGCGGGTATTCAGCCATATTTCCTCCGGATATACCTGTCGGAGTTGTAACCTCTGTGGATGAGGTAAATGGAGTCGCATTGGAGATAGGCGTCGAAATGTTCCAGAATTTTAGAGCCCTACGCTTTGTAGATGTTGTAATCAACAATTACAGTAAAGAGATTAAGATGATTGAGAATGATACGGAATAACAAAATATCGCTTTTTTTGCTGATTGCCGTGATGACTATTATCCAGATTATCATCTGTGACTATATCTATACGGGACCTTATATCCATCTTACTCTTCTGCCGTTGATAATCCTCTCTATCCCTGGCGAATATGGTTATCCGAAACTGGCCTTAATATCATTTACAATCGGCTTGGTGATTGATTTGGTCTCTGACGGAATACTTGGCCTTAACTCTGCGGCAGCGGTAATTACTGCCACCTTGGTCAGACCGATAAGTTATTTTACCATCAACCGTGAACGAAGTGACAAAATCGAGCGGCTTACAATAAACGATGTGGGATTTTTCAGGTATTTCAGATACTCCTCATATCTTACACTTGTATTTCTTATTACATACATCCTATTTGACTGCGCTGGCTTTAGACCGGCATCATTCATATTGATGCGTATAGCATTGAGCTATGTGGCAAATATCATATTAATTCTCTTTGTCAGTGTTACACTTCTCAATAAGCATTACTGATGGCACTCTATCGGCAAAGAAAAAACATACTTTTGGTCTCCATTATTGTCGTTTTCACGTTGATTGTGGTGAGGCTCTTCTATATCCAGATCATAAGTAAGTATTATCGTATCAACGCCGAGAATAATGCTCTGAAATATGAAACCATTTACCCCGCCAGGGGGCTTATCCTGGATCGCAACGGGGCGACTCTCGTCTCAAACAAAATTACCTATGACATAATGGTGACCCCGGTCGAGGTGACGCCTTTTGATACGCTGGAATTTTGCTCCATATTCGGCATAGACACTTCATTTGTCAACTCAAAATTTCGTGAATACCGCAAATACCGCACCCGGGTAGGTTTCCAGACCCTCCCTTTCATCAAACAGGTTTCCGGTGAACATTACAATATTTTCATAGAGAAACAGTATAAATTTCCCGGATTTTCCGGAACTCCGAGAACTATCCGTACCTACCCATCCAATGCCGGTGCCAATCTCTATGGATATATCTCCGAAGTCGATGCCGATTATATCAAAAAAAATCCGGAGTATAGGCAAGGTGATTATGCCGGAAGAACCGGAATGGAAATGGCCTACGAAGAGCAACTCAGAGGAGAAAAAGGGTACAATATCTATCTTCGCGATGCACACAACCGTATAAAGGAGCGTTACGAGGAGGGGGAATATGACAAGACTGCCGTAGCGGGCAAAGATGTCACAAGTACAATCGATGCCGTACTACAGGCATACGGCGAAGAGCTTATGCAAAATAAAGTGGGCTCTCTTGTGGCAATAGAACCTTCAACCGGCGAGATTCTTACCATGGTCTCAAGCCCCGGACTGGAGATATCCAAGCTGGCAGAAATCAACAAATACTACCAAGAGATTGTCACCGATCCCTATAAACCGATGTACAACAGGGCAGTAATGTCGCCTCAGCCTCCGGGTTCGGTTTTCAAATTGGTAAATGGCCTGATAGGACTTCAGGAAGGGGTAATCACTCCCTCATCCACCTATTCTTGCCATGGTGCTTATACGGTCGGCAACCTCAGAGTAGGATGTCACGGGCACCCCTCTCCCCTAGATTTCAGACGCTCAATAATGATGTCCTGCAATACATACTACTGCTATGTATTCCGTGCGATCCTCGACAATCCGAAATATAAAACCATTCGTGAATCCTTTACTATGTGGAAAGAATATGTGGAGAGTTTCGGATTTGGAGTTAAACTGAATACCGACATCCCTTCAGAACAGGCCGGCACAATGCCCACTGCCGAATGGTACGACAGACTTCACGGCAAGAACCGCTGGAGATCACTCTCAATCATCTCTCTCGCCATAGGTCAGGGTGAGATTGGCTCCACACCACTGCATCTGGCAAACCTCGCAGCCATAATTGCCAACCGCGGCTGGTTTTACACGCCGCACCTACAAAAAGATATGCCGGACAATCCTATTGACTCCCGCTTCAAAGAACTTCATTACACGATGGTGGATACCACCTGGTTTAAGTATGTGGTGGATGGCATGTATCTGGCAGTCAATGGTGGGCCCGGAGCAACAGGAAGACTGGCAATTATTCCCGGACTTGATCTCTGTGGAAAAACCGGCACAGCTCAAAATCCGCACGGCAACGACCACTCAATATTCATCTGCTTTGCCCCGAAGGAGAATCCCAGGATTGCGGTTGCGGCATATATTGAGAATGCCGGTTTCGGAAGTACTTGGGCGGCCCCGATTTCATCCCTTCTTGTGGAGAAATACCTCAACGGTGAGATCTCCCCCGGGAGAAAATGGCTTGAAACTAATATGATAAACGGATACCTACTCGATAGGGTAACAGTAAGGAGGAGGTAGAGAGTGGAAAAATCAATCTATAGAAAACTCGATTGGACTATAATCACCTGCTATCTGGCATTGGTGCTTTTCGGGTGGATTAATATCTATTCGTCTCTATATCAAGAGGGGGCAGTCATTTTTGACTTCTCTATGGAATATGGCAAGCAGATTATATGGATAGGAACTTCGGTAGTACTGGCGTTGCTAATATTATTTGCAATACCTCCAAAAATCTATACTGCCTTTGCCTGGTGGCTGTATGCGTTAATGGCGGTGCTACTGGTGGCGGTTATATTTATAGGAGCCAATGTAAAAGGTTCCAATAGTTGGTTGCAGATAGGGAGCATGAGGGTGCAGCCGGCCGAGTTTTCCAAAATTACCACCTCGCTGGCCCTTGCCCATCTTATGAGCAGCAAATTTGATTTCAGTTTTAAGAACAAATCAGATGTCCTCAAAGCATTCGCGGTCTTCTTGTTGCCGATGTCGGCAATAATTTTGGAGAAGGAGACGGGAACCGCTCTGGTTTATCTTGGATTCCTGTTGATGTTTTACCGTGAGGGAATGTCAGGGTGGATACTTATTTTTGGATTATCCGTAATTGGTATTTTTATAAGTACCCTGGTCTTTTCACCCTATATTTCTATTGTAATAGTGGTAGGATTGGTAACTCTATTTGCAGCGCTTGTGACGCGAAAAAAGTGGGTAGTTGCGGTCGTTTTGCCATTAATAGTGTTGCTGGGATTTATTCCTTCGCTCGTCAGCGATATAGGTAGTATGGAAAAGCCGGCTACAGAAATAGTCTCAGTGGAAGCAGACAGAGACAATATTGCGGACGAGTCCGCTACTATTGCGGATGATGATATGGTTTCCGCTACAAGCAAGAGTCAGAGCAAATTTGCAGTTGCCCTCAGAAAATTTTTCAGCAGGTTCCCTGCGGAAATTTGGTTGGTGTTCGCCCTCGCGCCATTTCTGCTTGTGCTTCTAATCAAGTCTGTGGTAAAGCGTCAAAAGATATTGCGCAATACGATACTTAGCATGATAGTGGGTATCTCTCTGGTCTTTTCGGTGGATTTCATATTTGACAATGTTCTCAAAGATTACCAAAAAGGGCGTATAGAGGTGCTTCTGGGAATCAAGGAGGATCCTATGGGCGATGGTTACAATGTCCACCAATCCATGATTGCGATCGGTTCCGGAGGATTTTTCGGTAAAGGATATCTCCGGGGTACACAGACTCGCTTTGATTTTGTTCCGGAGCAGACTACCGATTTTATTTTTTGCACCATAGGAGAGGAATGGGGTTTCGTAGGGTCTTTGGCGGTACTGGCCATTTTCTTGGTATTGCTGATAAGGCTTATCAATTCCGCAGAAAAACAAAGGGACCGTTTTATTCGTATTTATGGCTATTGTGTCGCCTCCATCCTATTTATGCATATTCTAATAAATGTTGGAATGACGGTCGGACTTATGCCTGTGATAGGCATTCCGCTGCCCTTTGTGAGTTATGGAGGCAGTAGCCTTTGGGGATTCACCATTTTGCTATTTATCTATGTACGTCTTGATCTGGAGAGATGGAGATAAATCCGATTGGAAAAGAAATAATAACTGACTACCTTTGTTGAATGACAACTATTAAAACCATATAAAACATGCCACATAAATTCGTTGACAGACATAACGGGCCAAGGGATTTCCAAGAAAAAATCATGTTGGAAAGGCTCGGCGTATCATCAATTGATGAACTTATAAAACAAACCGTACCGTCAGACATTCTCCTAAAAGAGCCTCTTGCTCTGGAACCGGCTCTCTCCGAGCACGAATACACGGCACGACTCAAAAAGACGGCATCCCTCAATAAACCTTTCCGCTCAATGATAGGAATGGGTTATTATGGTACGGCCTCACCCGCAGTAATTATACGCAACATTTTTGAGAATCCCTCCTGGTACACCTCCTACACCCCTTATCAGGCAGAGATCTCGCAAGGCCGTCTCGAGGCGCTGATCAATTTTCAGACAATGATCTCATCTCTGACGGGATTCAGCCTCTCAAACAGCTCGATGTTGGATGATGCGACAGCCGCGGCTGAAGCTATGAAGATGATGTATGAGCTCCGTAGCCGCGATGCGGTAAAAGAGGGTAAAAACGTACTCTTTGTAGATAAAAACATCTTTCCCCAGGTGCTTTCGGTGCTGGAAACGAGATCAGCCCCTCTCGGCATTGAAATAGTTCTGGGTGACTACTCTGATTATAAATTTGACGAAAAATGCTACGGAGCCATTCTCCAGTATCCGGCAGCAAATGGTGAAGTGAGGGACTACAGCTCATTCTGCTCAAAAGCTCATGAGCGGGGTATCCTCGTAACTGCATATTGCGACCTTCTTGCACTTGCAGTACTTAAGGAACCGGCAGCCTGGGGTGCTGACATTGCAGTGGGTACGGCCCAGAGATTTGGGCTTCCCATGGGCTTCGGCGGTCCTACGGCCGGCTTTATCGCCACTTCAGATACATTCAAGCGCAACCTTCCGGGTCGTATAGTCGGCATATCGGTGGACCGTCACGGCAACCCCGCAGTACGCCTCGCTCTCCAGACACGTGAGCAGCATATCAAAAGGGAGAAGGCCACATCCAATATCTGTACTGCTACTGCACTCATGGCCACGATGTCAGGAATGTTTGCACTATATCATGGTCCAAAAGGCATACGTAAAATAGCCATGAACGCTTATCGCCATGCTCATGCCGTGGCTGATACTCTTCGCAAAAATGGTTACAGACTCGCTGCAAAGAACTTCTTCGACACCATTGAAATCATAGGAGCGGAAGGTATTGAGTTTGATCCTGCAGAGATCAATTCAAGAGCGGAAGAAGCAGGAATCAACTTCTGCTACACCTCCGACAATACCATAATCATCAGTTTTGACGAGCTCTCGAATCATGAAGAGGCTTCCATAATAGGAGGAATATTTGGCTGCGTAGATCTCAACCCGGGCATTCCTGCAGAGCCTTCATTCATGAAGAGAGAAACACCCATCCTCACCTCAGAGATATTCAATAAATACCACTCTGAGACAGACATGATGCGCTATATCAAGAAACTCGAGCGCCGGGACATCTCTCTTACACACTCCATGATACCTCTTGGAAGCTGCACCATGAAACTCAATGCAGCAGTTGAGGTGATGCCTATGAGCTGGAGTGAATTCGGCAATGTACACCCATTCGCACCAACCGACCAGGTGGAAGGTTCGCTAAAGGTAATCAAAGAATTGGAGCATGATCTTGCCGTCATTACCGGACTGGACGGCTGTTCGCTCCAACCCAATAGCGGTGCTGCGGGTGAATATGCCGGCCTTATGGCCATCCGTGCATACCATCATGCAAACGGTGATTCGCACCGCAATATAATCATGATTCCCACTTCAGCCCACGGCACCAACCCCGCTTCTGCAGCCATGGCAGGCTACAACATCGTGCTTGTCGGCTGTGATGAGAATGGTAACATTGATGTTGAAGAGCTTCGCGAAAAGGCAGTTGCAAACCGCGACAATCTGGCAGGAATAATGATCACCTATCCTTCCACCCACGGTGTGTTTGAGGTTAAAATTCGCGAAATTTGCAACATAATCCACGAAAATGGTGGTCAGGTCTACATGGACGGGGCTAATATGAATGCTCAGGTAGGTCTTACCAACCCCGGTTACATCGGTGCTGACGTATGCCACCTCAACCTTCACAAGACCTTTGCAATGCCTCACGGAGGCGGTGGTCCAGGTGTAGGTCCCATTTGCACCGCAAAACATCTTACGCCGTACCTTCCCGGACATCCGGTACTCCCTGAATGTGGTGGAGTCAATATGACTGCGGTTGCTGCGGCTCCATACGGCAGCCCTTTGTTGCTCCCCATCACTCATGCCTATATCAAATTGCTCGGAGCTAATGGACTCCGTAAGGCTACTGAAATTGCCATTCTCAACGCCAATTATATAGCTGTGCAACTGGAACCGGAACTTAAGACCCTCTACACAGGTGATAAAGGCCGTGTTGCACACGAATGTATCGTAGACTTCAGACATTTCCGTTCAGAGTACGGCGTGGATGCAACCGATATTGCCAAGCGACTTATGGACTTCGGATTCCACGCTCCTACACTTTCATTCCCGGTACACGAGACATTGATGATCGAGCCTACCGAAAGCGAATCACTACCGGAACTTGACAGATTTGTAGAAGCATTGAAGTGTATTGTTACCGAATGTGAAGACATTAAGGCCGGACGTCTCGATAAGGATGACAATCCCATCAAAATGGCACCTCATACGGCTTGTGAGGTTGGCTCGGACAACTGGTCACATCCTTACACTCGCAAACAGGCGGCATATCCCCTTGAGTGGATCCGCGACAACAAGTTCTGGCCACATGTTGCACGTGTGGACAGCGGGTACGGTGACCGCAATCTGGTAGCTACAGTATAGTTTCTAGTCAGAAGTAAGTAGTGTGTAGTTCTGACAAAGTACTTAGTCAGGAGCTTTGAGTGGTGTGAGGTACAGATTGCAGGTTATTTCAGACTTACGAGTTATGCGGTAAACCCCGCAACTCGTAACCTGCAACACGCACCACTATACACACCACACTACATACTACATACTACATACTACATACTCAGTAAAACAGAGATGGCCGACTTAAAATCGGCCATCTCTGTTTTTACGTCACTACTCAAGCTATGCGTTACCGGTCTTGCGAGGAGCGGAAACTTTCTTAACCGGGGCTTTTGCCGCAACTTTGCCGGCACCCTTGAGAGTTGCCTTAGGAGCGGCCTTTGAAGCTGCTTTAGGGGCTGCTTTTTTAACTGCCGGCTTGGCTGCCTTGGTTGCTTTAACTTCAGCCTCTTCTGCACTTACCTCAACATTCTTATCCACAACCTTCTCCGTACTCGTATCTGCACTCTTCTTGGAGCGACTGCGGCGAGTAGAAACTTTCTTCGTCTCTTTTGCAGGTGCATCAGCTTCAAGGATTGCCTTGTTGAAATCTACCAACTCGATATATGCCATATTAGCCCCGTCTCCAAGACGAAAACCGTTTTTGATAATGCGTGTATATCCGCCGGGACGATCAGCAATCTTCGGAGCAACAACACGGAACAACTCAGCAACCGCCTCTTTCTGTTTCAGGTAACTGAATACTATTCGACGTGAGTGGGTAGTATCCTCTTTCGACTTGGTAATAAGCGGTTCAACATAAACTCTAAGGGCTTTAGCCTTTTCGAGAGTAGTCTCAATCCTCTTGTGAAGAATTAGAGATGAGGCCATGTTGGCCAGCATTGCCTTGCGATGTCCGCTCTTACGTCCTAAACTGTTTATTGATCTATTGTGCCTCATTTTCTTGTGCTTTTATTTCAATATTATACTTAGTGATGTCCATTCCGAAGTTCAGTTTCAATCTATCCATGAGCATATCAATCTCGTTGAGAGATTTCTTTCCGAAATTTCTGAATTTCATCAAATCTGTCCTCTGATGGCTAACCAAGTCAGCAAATGTCTCGATACTTGCAGCCTTCAGGCAGTTTAGTGCCCTCACTGAAAGCTCCATATCTGAGAGCTTGGTAAGAAGGATATGACGCATGCGCATCGACTCTTCATCAAGTTGTTTATTGTCTTGCTCGACTGTTGTCTCGAGGGTAATCTTCTCATCTGAAAAGAGCCAGAAGTGCTGAATCAGGATGGTAGCTGCCTCTTTCAAAGCCTCCTTCGGGTGGATTGAACCGTCTGTGGTAATCTCAATGTTGAGTTTCTCGTAGTCGGTCTTCTGTTCAACACGCCAGTCCTCAACCGAGTATTTCACATTCTTTATAGGAGTGAAAATCGAGTCAATCGCAATTGTTCCGATGGGGGCATTATCCACTTTGTTTTCTTCTGCAGGGACATAGCCTCTTCCTTTACCGATCCTCATCTCAATGTTGAGCTTAACGGAAGGCTCCATGGAGCAAATGTGGAGATCGGGATTCAATACTTTAAAGGAGGATAAACTCTTGGAAATATCTTCAGCAGTAAATTCTTGCTTACCACTAACAGTCACGTTTACCACCTCGCTGTCCACATCTTCTATCATCCTTCTGAGTCTAACCTGCTTTAGATTTAGAATGATGTCAACAACACTCTCAATAACACCTGGTATAGTGTCAAATTCGTGACTCACACCGTCGATTTTTATTGAGGTGATGGCAAAGCCTTCCAAAGAAGAGAGCAGTATACGACGGAGAGCATTACCTACGGTTATACCATATCCTGGTTCCAACGGACGGAATTCGAAACGGCCGAAGGTGTCAGTTGCGTCAAGCATTATTACCTTATCCGGTTTTTGAAATGCCAAAATTGCCATACTGTTTAAATTTTATTAGTGTTTACGCTATAAGCAAGGATTACTTGGAATACAACTCCACAATGAGTTGCTCATTGATATTTTCGGGGACTTCGCTTCTTAGAGGGACGTTGGTATATTTGCCCTGGTGCTTTGCAGCATCCCACTCAAGCCAGGAGTAGGTGTTGGAAGAGCGTGAAAGACTCTCCTGAATAACTTCCAGACTCTTTGAACGCTCACGAATTCCTACAAGTTCGCCGGGTTTGACAATGGTTGAGGGAATATTACAAATCTCACCATTGCGAGTGATGTGACAGTGTGTTACAAGCTGTCTTGCAGCAGCTCTCGTAGGGGCTATCCCGAGACGGTAAACTATATTGTCGAGACGGGACTCCAGTAGGAGAATGAGGTTTTCGCCGGTACGGCCTTTCATCCTGTGTGCTTTGCCATAGAAATTGCGGAACTGTCTTTCGAGAAGGCCATAAGTGTATTTTACTTTTTGCTTCTCAGCGAGCTGAGTTCCGTACTCTGAGGTTTTTTTGCGCTTCTTGGCCTGTCCATGCTGTCCCGGAGGATAATTCTTCTTCTCAAACTGTTTATCCGGACCAAAGATAGGCTCTCCAAATTTGCGGGCTATTTTCGTTTTGGGCCCTGTATATCTTGCCATATTATTCTACTATTGCTTTAAGGTTATTAAGGTTATACTCTGCGGCGGCCTTTGGGGCGACAACCATTGTGAGGCAGAGGAGTAACATCTACAATTTCGGTAACTTCAATACCCACTCCATGGATAGTACGGATTGCAGACTCTCGACCTGCTCCCGGACCCTTTACATATGCCTTAATCTTGCGTAATCCGAGATCATACGCAACCTTGGCGCAATCTTGAGCGGCTACTTGCGCTGCATAAGGAGTATTCTTCTTTGATCCCCTAAAGCCCATTTTGCCTGCTGATGACCAACTGATTACCTGACCGGTGCTGTTGGTTATTGTAACTATCACGTTGTTGAAAGTCGACGAAATATGAGCTTGACCATAAGCGTCAACTTTAACAACTCTTTTCTTGCTTGTTGTAGGTTTTTTTGCCATAATTCAAATCTCTTATTTAGTTGCTTTCTTCTTATTTGCAACAGTCTTCTTACGACCCTTGCGTGTACGTGCATTATTCTTGGTACTCTGACCGCGTACGGGAAGACCTATGCGGTGACGGATACCCCTATAACATCCGATATCCATCAGACGTTTGATGTTCAACTGAACGGATGAGCGAAGCTCTCCTTCAATTTTGTACTCATTGGCAATCTTTGTACGGATTGCCGTAATCTGGTCGTCATTCCAGTCCTTGACCTTGGTATCAAGATCAATGTTTAGATCCGTGAGGATCTTTTTAGCAGAACTGCGACCGATACCGAAGATATAGGTCAATCCTATCTCTCCGCGTTTGTTGTTCGGTAAATCAACTCCGGCTATACGTGCCATAATCTATTTTTTACTTTATTGTTATTACAAATTAAAAAATTATCCCTGGCGCATTTTGAATTTTGGATTCTTCTTGCAAATTACATACAAGCGACCTTTGCGCTTTACAATTTTACAATCCTCACTACGCTTCTTTATGGATGCTTTTACTTTCATTTGTGTAAGTTTTATTATTTATATCTGAAAGAAATTCTTCCTTTAGTCAAATCATACGTGGACATTTCTACCCTTACCCTATCTCCCGGCAAGATTCTGATATAATGCATGCGCATTTTACCCGAAATGTGAGCGATGATCACGTGTCCGTTGTCAAGTTCGACTCTGAACATCGCATTGGAAAGGGCTTCTATAACTGTACCTTCTTGTTCTATAGCTTGCTGTTTTGGCATATTATAACAATTCCGTATGTGTGTTTGACTTGTGGTTATTAGTTGTTTTCAATAAATTCAAATGTGGATAAGATCTCCGGAGTACCCTTTCTGATGGCAACCATTAACTCAAAATGTGCCGATTTCTTGCCATCAACCGTACGTACGGCCCAACCATTCTCGTCCAGGTAAATCTCTTTACCTCCTGCATTGACCATCGGTTCGATACAAAGGACCATACCTTCACGAAGTTTGACTCCTTTACCTCTGCGTCCATAATTAGGCACCTCGGGGCTTTCGTGGAGATTGCGACCGATAGCGTGACCGACCATCTCTCTGACCACTGAATAACCGAGGCCCTCCACGTAGGACTGAACCGCAAACCCTATATCACCTGTACGATTGCCGCTGACTGCCTGTTCTATACCGAGGTAGAGAGAGGCCTTCGTGGCTTCGAGAAGCCTCTTGTCCTCCTCGCTTATCTGTCCAACAGCAAAGGTATAGGCGGAGTCTCCATTAAATTCCCTATATTTTGTGCCGCAGTCAACTGAAACGATATCTCCTTCCTGCAACTTGTAGCCTGAGGGAAATCCATGAACTACCGTATCGTTGAGAGATATGCACAATGTAAAGGGAAAACCTCCGTAACCCAAGAATCCCGGCTCTGCTCCCGCCTCTCTGATATATTTCTCCGCAATGAAATCCAACTCTTTAGTTGTTATTCCCGGAGCAATATGTCGTCCGACCTCAGCCAGAGTCTTGGAGACCAGAAGGGCATTTTCCCTAATGATTACCAACTCTTCTTCGGTTTTGGGCTTGACCATACTCTAAAGAACTTATCAATAAAATTACATACCCGAACGGCCTTTGAGACGTCCCGTCTTCATCAGACCGTCGTAGTGACGCATAAGCAAATGACTTTCGATCTGCTGGAGAGTGTCCAGTATCACACCCACAAGGATTAACAATGATGTTCCTCCGTAGAAAGCTGCAAACTGATTGTTTACTCCAAGCATCATCGCAAATGCCGGCAAAATAGCTACCACTGCCAGAAAAATGGAACCGGGTAGCGTAATGCGTGACATTATTGTGTCAATGTATTCGGCGGTTTTCCTTCCCGGCTTAACGCCCGGGACAAATCCGCCATTCTTCTTCATTTCTTCTGCCATATTGGTCGGGTTTACTGTAATAGCGGTGTAGAAATACGTAAACAGGATAACCATCAATGCAAAAACAAAGTTGTACCAAAAACCGGCCGTGTTGGACATCACTGCCGCAAGGCCCTTAGTGGCGTTGAAGTTTGAGAATATGAGCGGGAATAGCATCAAAGCCTGTGCGAAGATAATCGGCATAACACCGGCAGCATTGATCTTCAACGGGATATACTGACGTACTCCGCCATATTGTTTGTTGCCAATAACACGTTTGGCATATTGAACGGGAATCTTACGCACCGCCTGAACGAGGGCAATAGAGGCAACGAAAACAAGAAATAGTATCAACAGTTCGACGATAAACATAAGAATACCGCCTCCCGTAGAGTTCAACTTTTCCGTAAATTCGATCCACAAAGCCATCGGTAGACGTGCAACGATACCCACCATGATGATTAGGGAAATACCATTACCAATGCCGCGGTCTGTAATCCTTTCACCTAACCACATAACGAACATCGTACCTCCAATCAGCACCATTGTTACAAAAATTCCATACCACCCTCTTCCGATTGTAGCAACAAATGCCTCCGGCGGGAGCTGGTTGGAAAGGTTTGCAATATAAGCAGGACCCTGTATTGCCAAAATGGCGATTGTCAGATAACGTGTATACTGATTCATTTTCCTCTGTCCACTCTCACCTTCACGCTGGAGGCGCTGGAAGAAGGGGAGCATCACAGCCAAAAGCTGTATGACAATGGAAGCAGAAATATAAGGCATAACACCTAATGCAAAGATTGAAGCGTTGCCGAAAGCACCTCCGGAGAACATATTCAAAAGCCCCAGCAGACCTTCGGATGACTGGCTCTGCAAGTTGGCAAGCTGAGATGCATCAATACCGGGAAGCACAATATAACTTCCTAGACGGTAAATCACAATCAGTCCCATAGTATAGAGAATCCTTTTGCGGAGCTCCTCAATCTTGAAGATGTTTACTATTGTCTGGAAAAATCTTTTCATGATGATTAGATTTTATTTGCAGTTCCGCCGGCGTCCTCAATTTTCTTTATAGCGGAAGCGGAAAACGCATTGGCAGTAACATCAAGTTTAGCAGTGAGTTCACCATTACCAAGGATCTTTACGAGATCGTTTTTTCCGGCAAGACCTACCGTAATCATGGTGTCAATATCAATAGTGGTGAGATTGTGTTTTTCACAAGCTTCCTGAAGAGTTGACAGATTAATTGCCCTATACTCAACCCTGGTCGGGTTGTTAAATCCGAACTTGGGAAGACGTCTCTGTATAGGCATCTGACCACCTTCAAAACCGGCCTTACGAGTATATCCCGAACGTGACTTTGCACCGTTCATACCACGTGCGGCTGTTTTGCCACAGCCTGAGCCGGGACCACGGCCCACGCGCTTTACTCTTCCTTTGGAACCTTCTGCAGGTTTAAGTGTATTCAATTTCATCTTTGTTCCTCCTTTACTTTACCTCTTCAACTTTAACAAGGTGAAGAACTTTTTCAATCATACCTTTTGTAACAGGTGTAAGCTCCACCTCTACGGTGTGATGCATCCTGCGGATACCCAGAGAGACGAGGTTTGCGATCTGCCTGTCAGTCGCACCGCTGCGGCTCCGGATTTGAGTAACTTTTACTTTCGTCATTTTATTCTTCCTCCTTATCCTTTAAAAACCCTACTCATCGGAATACCACGGAGACCGGCAACTGTATATGCATCACGCATCTCTGTTAGGGCGGCTATAGTGGCCTTTACCAAGTTGTGAGGATTTGATGAACCTTTGGATTTTGCAAGAACGTCGTGTATGCCTACAGAATCAAAAACTGCACGCATAGCACCTCCGGCTTTTACTCCCGTACCGGGAGCAGCAGGCTTCATAAATACTCTTGCACCACCGAATTTGGCTGACTGCTCATGGGGAATGGTTCTCTTGCTGAGAGGGATCCTTACGAGATTTTTCTTTGCATCTTCAATACCTTTGGAGATTGCGGTAGTCACTTCATTTGCCTTTCCAAGGCCATATCCTACCACACCGTTCTCGTCACCAACAACGACAATGGCGGCGAAACTGAAATTACGTCCACCCTTTGTTACCTTGGTTACTCTCCGAACAGCTACCAATCTATCTTTCAGCTCGAGATCAGTAGTCTTTACTCTTTTTACATTAGAATTTGCCATAATATCTCCTTAGAATTTAAGACCACCCTCGCGGGCAGCATCTGCCAAACTTTTAACTCTTCCGTGATAAAGGTAACCTCCACGATCGAAAGATACTGTGGTTATACCTTTTGCCATTGCACGCTCAGCAACCGCCTTGCCAACGATTTTTGCAGCCTCAACACCGGCCTTGCCCTTACATTGCTCTACAAGAGCCTTGTCATTGGAGGCTGCCGATGCGAGAGTAACGGCATTCACGTCATCTATAACTTGAACATAGATCTGCTTGTTACTTCTGAAGACGACCATTCTGGGTCTTTCGGGAGTACCGTTTACAACTTTGCGTATGCGGTAGTGAATCCTCTTTCTTCTTTCTATCTTATTCAATGCCATAACTTTATCTCCTATTATTTGGCGCCGGCCGATTTACCGGCTTTACGACGTAGTTGTTCGCCTACGAACTTAATTCCCTTGCCCTTGTAAGGTTCAGGCTTACGCAGTGAGCGTACTTTGGCCGCTACCATACCAAGGAGCTGCTTGTCGTGGCTTTTCATAATTAACACCGGGTTCTGGCCCTTCTTCACAGCCGGAGCCTCAGCCTTGATCTCGGCTGGGAGCCGGAAGTGAATCTCGTGGGAGAAACCTAGGTTTAAGACCACGGTCTGGCCCTCTACCTCAACGTGGTAACCGACACCCACCAATTGTTGTTCTACTGTGAAACCTTCAGATACGCCTTTAACCATGTTGTTGATGAGGGCACGGTAGAGGCCGTGCATCGAACGGTGGCGAGGCTGGTCTGTAGGACGTTTCACCCTCAGGACTCCCGCCTCAACGGATACCTTAATATCCGGATCAACCTTCTGGGTCAATTCTCCGAGCGGGCCTTTAACCTTCACCACATTACCCTCCTCTATTGACACGGAGACAGCTGCGGGCAGGTTTACAGGTAATTTTCCAATTCTTGACATTTTGTATATTTTATTTGTATTTGTAACTGTTAGTAAACATAGCAAAGCACTTCACCACCCACATTGAGGTCCCTGGCTTCCTTGTTGGTTATAATACCTTTGGAAGTAGAGAGAATTGCGATACCCAGACCATTGAGTACGCGAGGCATCTTGGCCACGTTAGTGTACTGTCTCAGACCGGGAGAGCTGATGCGGATAATCTTCTTGATTGCTGCCTTATTTGTCTCAGGATGATACTTCAGAGCAATCTTGATAGTGTTGAAAGGTTTGCCTTCCACAAGTTTATAAGCAAGGATATAACCCTTCTCATGGAGAATACGGGTTATCTCCACTTTCATCTTCGAAGAGGGAATCTCGACCGTCTTGTGACCGGCGAGATACGCATTTCGAATTCTAGTCAAATAATCTGCGATTGGATCAGTCATTGTTTTTTGTTTTTAAGATTCGACGCCCATGCGGACGCCCGATATCCAACGTTAATATAATTTTAATAAGGTATAAGTCTCTTACCAGCTTGCTTTCTTCACTCCCGGGATGAGGCCTTTAGAGGCCATTTCACGGAACTGAATACGGCTGATGCCAAACTGACGCATATAACCCTTTGGACGACCGGTGAGCGAGCAGCGGTTGTGAAGTCTGCAGGGATTTGAGTTCTTAGGGAGCTTATCGAGAGCAACCCAATCTCCGGCTTCCTTCAAAGCCTTACGTTTCTCAGCATACTTAGCTACTAATTTAGCGCGTTTTACTTCGCGAGCCTTCATTGATTCTTTTGCCATATCCTATTAGTTGTGCTTAATGTTCTTAAAGGGTAAACCAAATTCGCGGAGGAGAGCATAAGCCTCTTCGTCTTTTTTAGCGGTAGTAACAAATGTAATCTCCATTCCCATCACCTTCACAATCTTATCAATGTCAATCTCGGGGAAAATAATCTGCTCCTTGATGCCGAGGGTATAGTTGCCACGGCCATCAAAGTTCTCGGAGATGCCCTTGAAATCTCTAATACGGGGAAGGGATACGGCTATGAGCCTCTCAAGGAACTCATACATCTTGGTAGAGCGAAGAGTGACCTTCACGCCTATGGGCATACCTCTACGCAATTTGAAGTTGGAAATGTCCTTTCTTGAAGAAGTCTGAACTGCTTTTTGACCTACGATCAAAGAGAGCTCCTGCTGTGCAACATCAATGAGCTTTTTGTCCTGGGTGGCTGCACCTATACCCTGATTGATGGTGATCTTGACTAGTCTGGGAACCTGCATTACAGTAGAGTAGGAAAACTCCTTCATAAGTTTACCGACTATTTCCTCTTTGTACTTCTTCTTCAAAGAAGGAACATAATTGACCTGATCCATTGTAGGACCTGTCTGTACCTGGGTTTTCTTCTCTTTTGCCATTATTTGATCTCCTCTCCTGATTTTTTGGCATAGCGAACAATCTTGCCGTCTTCATTGACGCGACGTCCGATCTTGGTAGCACCACCTTTTACGGGATCCACAACCTGTAAGTTGGAAATGTGAACACCGGCCTCTCGTTTAATAATACCCCCTTGAGGGTGTTTTGAATTGGGTTTGGTATGTTTACTTACCATGTTGACACCTTCAACGATGGCGCGATCCTTCTTTGTAATCACCTCGAGAACCTTACCGGTCTTGCCTTTATCGTTCCCGGCGTTTACATATACCATGTCGCCTTTCTTGATATGTAACTTTGTCATAATTCAATCCTCCTTTATAGTACCTCCGGGGCAAGTGAGACGATAGTCATGTAGTTTTCGCGCAACTCTCTAGCTACGGGACCAAAGATACGTGTACCGATAACCTCATCAGACTTGTTGAGGAGAACGCATGCGTTGTCATCAAAACGGATGTAAGAACCGTCAGCACGACGAATCTCTTTCTTTGTACGCACTATCACGGCGTTAGAAACTGCACCTTTCTTGGTGTTTCCACCAGGGATGGCGCTCTTTACGGCAACAACGATCTTGTCGCCGACTCCGGCATAACGGCGGCGTGTACCGCCTAAAACACGGATACAGAGGACTTCCTTTGCACCGCTGTTGTCTGCCACCATCAAACGTGATTCTTGTTGTATCATGTTATTTCACTTTTTCTACGATTTCGACTAATCTCCAGCGTTTGGTCTTGCTCAGAGGACGTGTTTCCATTATGCGCACGGTATCTCCTTCGCTGCACTCGTTCTTATCATCCTGAGCAACAAATTTTGTGGTTTTGCTTACGAACTTTCCGTAAATCGGGTGTTTCTCTTTTGTTTTAACAGCAACTACAATAGACTTGTCCATTTTGTTGCTTACCACAATACCGATTCTTTCTTTACGAAGATTTCTTTCCATTATTAAGTCTATTTTAGTTCTGTGATTCCTTTTCTGCCAATATAGTCATCATTCTGGCAATGTCAGTCTTAAGCTTCTTGATCTTGGAAGTGTCTTCCAACGGAGAGATTACATGATTCATCTTGATGTGATTGAGATTCTGCTTCTCAACTTCGATGCGCTCTCGCAGGTCAGAGATAGCCATTTCACGAATTTCTGCTGCTTTCATTTCTTCTTCTCCTTTTTATTGTTCAACATAGTCTCTTCTTACCACAAACTTGGTGGTAACGGGCAACTTCTGGGCACCGAGACGGAGCGCCTCCTTTGCAATCTCCAAAGGAACACCCTCTGCTTCTATTATCATACGACCGGGAGTAACGGGAGCTACAAAGCCCTCAGGGCTACCCTTACCTTTACCCATACGTACCTCTGCAGGCTTTTTTGTAAAGGGTTTGTCAGGGAACACACGGATCCAGATCTTACCTTCACGCTTCATGTAGCGCACTACAGCCTGACGTGCAGCCTCAAGCTGTTGGCCAGTCAACCAACAACTCTCCATCGTTTTGATACCAAAAGATCCAAAGACCAACTGGTTACCCCTCTGGGCAACGCCTTTCATGCGGCCTTTCTGCTGCCTTCTAAATTTGGTTTTTTTCGGTTGTAACATTTTTTTATAGCTTAAATATTTCTAAACTCTTGTATTCCAGCGACTTATGCTAATGGGTACATAAATCACGGGTTGCAAATATAGTCAAAATATTTGAAATGCAAATTATTTTGATAAAAAATTCGCAGAACTTTCGACCATAAAATTTGACAGCTAAATCCTCAAAGACCAGCTAATTACAAAAATGAAACGAAATTGTAAACTCACATTTTCGACAATCAATGATTGATTTGTCGTGAAATTCTTTCAACTTCTCTGAGAACTCTTAAGAAATTTTCTCCCCAGAATTTTCGAATATCCTCTTCGGGCCATCCGCGGCGTAGCAATTCTACAGTGATGTATTTCATTTTAGAAACATCCTCAAAACCTACCATTCCCCCACCACCGTCAAAATCGGTCCCAATACCGACATGGTCGGCTCCGACAAGATTGCGAACATGGTCAACATGATCACAGAAGACTGAAATGTCAACCTGCTCTCTCGGCAGATCCGAAAGACACCAGCGACCGGTAGCCACCTGTATCAGCCCGCCTTTAGATGTGATGGCGACTATTTCATCGTCAGTAAGATTGCGAGCTATATCCTTGATTGCACGGACACTGGAATGGCTTGCCATGATTGGAGCCCTACTGTGCTCGAGGCAATCATAGAGCGTTTCGGTGGAAGTGTGCGATACGTCGACTATCATACCCAGACGATTCATCTCCTCCACTACTTTATATCCGAATGGTGAGAGTCCGTGCCACTCGGCGATGGTATCGCGCGAAGAATCTCCCACATCATTATTATAGTTATGTGTGAGGGTGATTGCCCTCACTCCAAGATTGTAGAGTCGTTCGAGATTCAGGATATCGGTGCCTATGCCATAGCCATTTTCGAGAGCAAACATCACTATCGATTTCCCCTGACTTTTGTGGCGCTGAAAATCAGATGAGCGGTAGGCTATGCCCGCCTCGGAACTACGTTCTGCCACATAGGACTTAAAGAAATCTATCTCTTTTACCGTGTAGGCCATTACGCTGTCGTATGCATGTTGATTGCGCGGTCCCTGGGAAAGAAATACTGCAAAAAGGGCCGCATCTAAGCCACCCTCCTTCATCTTGGAAAAAGTGACCTGGGTGTGCTCTCCCGCATCCGGTCTCCAGGGATGAGTATATTTAACGATGGCATCGTTGTGGGTGTCTATGGAAAACATGTCACGATGGAGCTGCTCTGCACGTTTAAGAAGTATAGCATCCTCCTGTGCGTATGTTTGAAAGGAGAGTACAAACAGCAAAGCTGATGCGACTCCCAAAACTCTTATTCTATTCATTAGACACCTATTGTTGGCCCCTGGCGGGCTTCAGATCCTTAGTGGGGATCCACCATTTTAACTTTACCGCTAAGAATAGTAACAGAATCGAGATCAACAGACATATCAGCATAAGCCAAAGGCCCTGTCCGGCCATGAACATTATCGGCACGATGGTTATCAGTAAGATTTCTACCGGAGCACAGGGGAGATATGCGAGCGCATAATCATCCAGCGCCTTGCTCATCATCTTTGGATCCACAATTCTCAGCAGAGCCATACCCATCGCCATTGTGCCTGTCCACCACCCCCAGGCGAAAATGGACTTCTCAAACCAGGACTTGCGATGGAGATGACGCCCTAAATAGAATACAATGTAGAAAGTCAGAATAGTACCGACAACCATCAACACAATGAGGGGGACAGCATACTTTACAACGACTCCCAGCTTTATGGAAGCCACCCCAAAGGCTACAAGTAAATCCGTTGCAGTACTACTGATGGAACTTGTCGTCTTGGGATCAATATATTGGGAAACTTTTGTGGCATCAAAAATTTTCTTGAGGATCAATCCGACTATAAAAGCACAACTGAAGACGGGAAGTTCAAGTTTAGGCAGCCACATTTTGACTCCCTGGCTAATCATGTAACCTCCAAATGCCGCAAGCACCACGAGTCCGAGGTGGAAAGTTAGTGAGTCTACCGAAATCGGTGAAGTTGTAATCTCACCGGAGGGTTCTCTTTTCTCTTTGGGAAGAAGACCGCTGCGCAACTCATTGGGAAGATCAGCAAAGTCGACTATATAGGCGGTGTCACCTTTCCTGGCAGCCATTTTAATAAAAAATAGTCCCCCTACGATGGCCAAAATAATACCAACGGTGGCAGTTGTCATACCGAGAGAGGTGGCTTCATCCCATCCAAGACCATCAAATGCCGTCCCAATAGCTGCCGCAGTACCATGCCCACCATAAAAGCCGGTAGGTAGCATCACTCCGAACGCATCGTGAAGAGTTGGCCAAATCAACTTAAGAATAAGCAGACCGAAAAGCCCCATCAAGGACCACTGGATGAGCATTCCTAACTGGGAATAGGCCCACATCGGACCGACGCGACCTGCCACCTCCTTCATCTTGAACTTTGGAGAGGAAAGCGGAAGAGCCCCAAAGACCACAGCGATCATCACTGCCGGATATACAGAGATATAATTTGATAAGGGTAACCATCCCAGACCATTAGGGCCGAAGATCAAACCAAAGAGTCCGGCTAACAGACTTGGCGGAATAAAGAGTTTCTGCACGAGCTTAACTTTGACCCTGATAAACTTTCCTATCAGAAGGAGGCCCAGTATTATACCCAGATCGGTAAAGAGGACCCATGGAGTGTAATTAGCTAAATTGAACATGGCACTTATATTGCATTTATATCTGCCAAAGGTAACCATTATTTTGTTTTTACTACATTTGCGGTGTGAAAAAAATCCATAATATCTCCTTTATAGCACTTATACTGCTATTCCTATTGCTTCTGACACCGTCGGAGGTCAGAGCCCAGAGAGGGCATGTGATGCAGTATGTCATTGATGGAAAGGACACCATATATGTAGATGAGATAACGCCGGCAGTCATCCACCCGCGTCAAACAATGAATAAACGTGAGTGGACGCAATATTATAAAAGAGTTTACAATTTTAGCAGAGCCTACCCCTACGCACTGCTTGTAAGCAGGGTCATAAGAGAGACAGACTCTCTTTTCGTTACCGATAATATGTCCAAACGCAAGCAGGACAAATATCTCAACAAGATGAAAGATGACCTGATCAAGGAGTTCGAGCCCATTTTTAAAAATCTTACCCTAAGACAGGGACTGATGATGATTCGCCTTATCGACCGAGAGGTAGGAATGACTCCCTATTATATAATACGACACTTTTTTTCCGGTGTGACCGCAGGATTCTGGCAAGGTATAGCGAGGATGCTCAAAGGTGATCTAAAAAGGTCCTACGACCGTTTCGGTGAGGACAAGGATCTGGAAGAACTTGTCGAATACTGGAAAAGGGGTGAATTTGAAGAACTCTACTTCGATATATTCGGGCAGGCGCCAAAGCCTATATATGTACCTGAAAGATTCAGGGAAGATGCTCCTTCAGCCCAATCTCCCAAAAGGTAGAGAGTCCCTCCACTATCTACTTCCATTTCCATCTCTGTGTGTACATGACCGAGGATATAGCAATCTATCGCCTTCCCCTCGCCATATTTACAAAGATATTTGTAGAGATCCGAATCTTTGCCTTTAAAGAGATATTTGCTCGTATTGCTTTGGTTGCGGCTTGATGAAGACCAATTGATGGCCCAGCGGAATATGAGCCACGGATGGAAAAATTTGAGTATACGGATAAGCCATCTATTTCTTATAGCCTTAAAGAGTAGCCTGACAAAAGGATTGCGGCATCCTAGTCCATCTCCGTGTCCCATACAGACGCGCCTCCCCGCAATCTCCCTTACAATTAGTGGTTCCTTTATAACCTCCATCCCGATCTCATCCCGCAGGTAATCTGTAAGCCAGTAGTCGTGATTGCCGCTGAAATAATAAATTTTAACACCTCTGTCACTCAATGCTGCTAATTCACCCAGCACACGAATGGAGGAGCGGGGTACCACGTCTCTATATTCTACCCAGAAATCAAATATATCGCCCAAAAGATAGAGTCCGGCTGTCTCCTCGGGCAAATTTCTCAAAAAGTCCAGAAAAAGCGCTTCGCGCCGCCCCTTAGAGTCATCATTGATCCCAAGGTGCACATCGGACAAAAAAATATGAAGTGGCTCCCCCATCTAAAACATATTAGCCACGATACAGGCAATACCCGCAATAGCACAGTAAAGCGCAAACCACTTGAGGCGGGCCTTCTTCACAATTGCTATCATCACCTTGCATGCAAATATACCTGAAAGGAAAGCTGCTGCAAAACCCAACAGCAACTCGAGTTCGCCCGCAGTGGAAGATGCGGCGAATCCACCTCCCACAAGCTCGAGGAAGGCTTCTCCCAATACGGGAATGAGTACCATCAGAAACGAAAACCTTGTCACCTGTTCCCTGCTGACACCACATATAAGACCCGTTGCGATAGTCGAACCGGAGCGCGAAAGACCCGGTATGACTGCAACTGCCTGCGCCACACCCATCCAAATGGCGGCCTTCCACCCAACTGGATTGCCTTCCTGAGCTTCACTACCATTACGGCGATTAAGGCGCTCACTTAGAGTTAGCAAGAATGAAGTACCCATCAGGGCCAGACCCACAACCAGAAGGCCGGACCCAAATAGTTTCTCAACATAATCCTTGAAGAAAAACCCGACAATCATTACGGGAACCATCGAAACCAGTATCAACAAAATATATCTGGTAGGCTCATTATATTTAAACTCGAATAAGCCACGGAGCAATTCCCAGATGCTTTTGCGGAATACGACTATAGTGCTCAATACGGTCGCTGCATGCACCACCACCTCAAATGCCAGATCATGTGTCTCAATGCCGAACAACTCCTTGGCAATGATAAGATGCCCACTGCTACTTACCGGCAGAAACTCGGTCAGGCCCTGAATAAGACCAAGAATTATCGCTTCAAACCAATTCATTGTAAGTTTTTATCCTCCTTATCCTCACGGGGCTTTTTCATAATGGCCACGATGACTATCACGATACCGAGGATCACCAGAAGCGGAGAAATCACCAACCGCCTGAAATTGAAAATCTCCGGGTTGAAAACGTCAGGGTCGGAAGAGCCGCCTCCAGCCATCAAAATGTAGCCCGCTACCATCACTATAAGTCCTATCAGAACAAAACGGACATTTTTAGGGGAAAGTGAAAAATTGCTCATTAATCTCTTCTATTTTTTAATAATACAAATCATCTTTGGAAATAGCCACCAGTTTGTTCACCACAAAAAAGGCAGAAATCTGACATATAATGATTCCCAGAAGGAAAACTCCCAGCAAGACGAATCCGGTAATTCTCTTATCAAGAATCTGCAGCAGGATCTCACTGGATGAACCTGCCCACCACAGTACTCCGGCAATGCACCCGGCCGCCAGAAGGCCGGAAACGGCTCCCTGTACCAGTGCGTGTCGCATAAAGGGACGGCGGATAAAAGCACGTGTGGCACCCACCAAACGCATCGTATGAATTGTGAAGCGACGCGAATAAACATTTAGGCGCACCGTGTTATTGATCAATACGAAGGAGATGAAGAGAAGCACCATTACCACGCCCGTAAGCAGGGTCACGATCTTTCGTAGGTTGGCATTGAGTATCTCCACAAGCGACTCCTGATATACCACCTCTTCTACTGCCGGTTCGGAGAGGAAGCGACTCTTAAGGAATACAAGCGAATCGCGAGAGACCATGTCCCCATTCAAGTGCAGATCTATTGACAAGGGTACCGGATTGCTTTCAAAAACACTTAGGAAGTCCTCTCCCAGGAGAACTTTCATCTCTTGTGTTCCACGCTCTCTCGAAATAAAGTCTGCTGAAAGCACCTGTGGATAGGAATTGAGTCTCTTTGTAAGCTGCTGCCCCTCCTCTTCGGTAACCGACTGGCCGAGTATCAGAGAGATCACCATGTTTTCTTTGAAAAATCGTGAAATCTCCCCCGCATTTGCTGCGAATAGAGCCGATGCACCCACCAGCACAAGGACCAGCGTAATACTGATGACAGAGGATAAATAGGAGTGTATCAGCCTTTTGCCAATTATGTTTTTTTCTCTGGCTACCATAAGTCCGTTTAACAAGCATCAAAGGTAATCAAAAAAAAATTATTATCTTTGTAGTTGATATGCCCATAAATTAATTATTATATGAGAAGTAGTAAAAAAGTATTGTTTGTCAACTCTGAAATCTTCCCTTATATGCCTGAATCCAAGATATCTACAGTAGGTAGGTATCTTCCCCAAGGTACTCAGGAGAGCGGAAAACAGATTCGATCATTCATGCCGCGTTATGGATGCATCAACGAAAGGAGGAATCAACTTCACGAAGTTATTCGACTTTCGGGGATGAATATCGTTGTCAATAACATTGACAGGCCTCTAGTCATCAAGGTCTCTTCGATTTCATCCGCCAGGATGCAGGTCTATTTCATAGACAACGAAGACTATTTCCATAGAAAGCAGATTTGGAAGGATGACGATGGCAACTATTTTGACGACAATGACGAAAGGGGCATATTTTTCGCCAGAGGCGTACTTGAGACTGTAAAAAAGCTGAGATGGAAACCGGATATCGTTCATTGCCAGGGGTGGGTTTCCCATTTCCTACCGGTGTATCTTAAGAAAGTATACAAGAATGATCCTATTTTTGCGGAGGCAAAAATTGTTCTATCGCTATACGGCGAAGAACTCGACATGAGGTTCAGCGACAATATCGTCTCCAAATACCTCTTCGGATCGCTAAAAGCTGAAGACCTGGATTTACTTACTGAACCTACTGGCATAAATCTTGCGAAACTTGCCATCAAGTACTCCGACGGCATCATTCTTGGTACCGACTCTCTCCACCCGGAATTAGAGTCATACATAGGCAGTCGTAAGGGAATGCCCGTGCTTCAGCCGATGGCCATTGGTGCAGAGGAGACGGAATACATAACAGAATACAACAGGTTTTTTGATAGCTTTATAACATCAGCTCCCACCAATGAATAGATTCAAGGGTATATTATTGTCACTTATCCTATCAGCAACTATACTCACATCCTGCATTCTTACAGACAACACGCTCGGCTCGGTATATATTCCGGGCAATCAGGATATTTCCATAAAAATGGCCGACTTTGACCTGCCTGTAACCCTTAAAATGGCTGACAGCCTCCAGACTGCCGTAAGTGCCAGTTTTATAATCGGATCCATCACTACAAATGATTACGGCACATTCAGAGTTGGTACTGCAACATCCATAACTCCTTTAACTGACACAATACTTTGGGGCGAAGATCCGGTTTTTATAGATATGTATCTTCAGATTGCAATTTCCGACAAACGCTTTCTGAGTCCTGAGCAGGAATTCATACCTCAGAATATCTACGCATACGAACTCAAAGCCCCCCTGGACACCACCTTCATATACAACAACTCCATAACGGAACTTAGTTACCTGCCCGTGCCCGTCACTTCACGCAACTCCATCTATATGGGCGGGGACTCTCTCAAGATGCACTTTACCAAAGAGTATGGAGAGCGTTTCTTCAGTGCTACGATCGAAGAGTGTGACAGTACCGAACTCTTCATAAATAAGTTTTATGGACTCTATTTTCGCACGGACGACATAGAAGAAGGACTCACAGGCGGACGCATAAACTATTTTAACCTAGGAGCCTCAGAAGTCAGGCTTACCTTCACTTCAACTAACGAAGCCGGCAAAAGAAGAGACACTTCCGTCGCACTCCAATTAGGTGAATACCTGTCACTCAACTCCATGAGATCAGAGGCCGGCCTTATGGTTACCGACAACCCGAAGGAAACACTCTATTATGAAAGTCTTTCAGGCATAAAACCGCATGTAAGTGGAAGCGCCCTACATTCGCTAATGCAAAATTGGGCAAAAGAAAACAGCATAAATCTTGATAATCTTATAATTACCAAAGCTATACTGGAGTTTCCGTTTGAATACTCCGGAAATTACAAATCTCTGGATAATTACCCCGGCAATCTATTCCCCTGTAGAAGAGTGCGCAGCACAAAACATACGCTTTACACACCCATTGAAGAGATATATGACAGCTTCATGAGTAAAGGTTCTCTCAACCGCTCATTGCTGAGCTATAAACCGGACATTGGCTTATATCTTCAGGATCTGATCAAGAAAGAGAGTTCGGAATTGACCGATGAAGATGATCTATGGATTATGCAAACCATATCTTACACCAATAACACTACCAATGTGACCACGCATTATCCTGACTTCACCCACTATAATGTAGCCAAGTTCAACGGAACGGGGTGCAAACGTAATCCCAAACTTAGGATAGTCTATACGCTTCTCAAGTAGAGAAATAATATAAGAAATAGAATGCGGCTCCGAACTTCGGGGCCGTTGTTGTATCAGATAGTAAGGATAAATTTTATCTTGGGAAAGGCCGAAATCCCGGCGCTGCGAAGATTATGGTGGCGTTGTGTCCGCCGAACCCAAAATTGTTGCTCATAGCCACATGTACATTGCGCTTCTGAGCACTATTTAGCGTAAGATTGAGAGAATAATCGATAGCTTCATCTTTCTCCCGGAAATTAATGGTAGGAGGGATAATACCATCCCTGATTGCGTGTATGCAAGCGAGGGCCTCAACCGCACCGGCAGCACCAAGTAAGTGGCCGGTCATGGATTTGGATGAGGAAAGATTGACGTTATACACAACATCCCCGAAAACTTTCTTGATGGCATCCAATTCCGCTATGTCACCAAGGGGTGTGGATGTACCGTGCGTATTGATGTAATCGACTTGATCCGGAGCTATTCCCGCATCCTCGAGAGCGATGCGCATTGACTCTGACGCTCCTTCTCCTCCCGGACTTGGGGCAGTAATGTGGTAGGCATCCGCATTCTGTCCATACCCGATGATCTCAGCATAGATTTTTGCTCCTCTCTTAAGTGCATGCTCATACTCTTCAAGCACTATTATAGCTGCTCCCTCTCCAATCACAAAACCATCTCTGGTAGCATCAAAAGGGCGTGAGGCTGTCTGATAGTCATCATTGTTGGTAGAGAGTGCGCGCATCGAGTTGAATCCACCGATCGCAGTGACAGTAATCGGAGCCTCTGAACCACCGGTTATCATTATGTCTGCCTTGCCTAATTGTATCATGGAAGCTGCAACGCAAATGGCGTTGGCAGAACTGGTACAAGCCGAGGTAGTGGAGAAATTAGGTCCCCTGAAACCATATTTTATGGAGATGGAACCTGAGGCAATATTTGTGATAATCTTAGGTATGAGAAATGGACTAAACCGAGGGGGCTGCCCTTCGGTGTAGTCCATTGTTTCCTGCGTGAGAGTCTCAATGCCACCTATGCCCGAGCCAATGATAACTCCTGTTCTCCCGAGGTTCTCCTCATTTAGAGGGATCTTGCTATCATTGATGGCTTGATCGGCCGCAATGAGAGCATATTGGGTGTATCTATCGTGCTTCCGCGCCTCCTTTATATCCATACCGAATCGTTCCGGAGAGTAGTCGCGAATCTCACACGCAAATTTTGTTTTGAAAAGAGAGGTATCGAAACGGGTGATAAGCGTTGACCCACTAACCCCAAGGTCCAGATTTGAAAAATAATCCTCCGGGTTCTCTCCTATTGGGTTAATGGTACCGATACCGGTTATGACAACTCTCTTGACTAACATCGGTCCTTATAGCTTAAACGCTATTTCTGATTATTCTCAATATAGTCGATAGCGTCTTGTACAGTGCTGATCTTCTCTGCCACCTCATCGGGAATTGAGATGCCAAATGCCTTCTCAAACTCCATTATGAGTTCAACTGTATCAAGCGAATCTGCACCAAGATCGTTGGTGAAGCTGGCGTCAGGCTGAACTTCGTTCTCCTCAACACCAAGTTTGTAAACGATGATAGATTTTACTTTTGCGGTAATATCTTCCATAATAAAATTGGTTTAGTTAGTAATTTTAGTTCACACCTTGCATTGCAAGGAAATACAAAAATAGTATATTTTTTTTAGCCTTCCAAATTTTATACCTTTGCAGCAAGGAGTTCAAATTAATAAAAAAATGACCAATCTCGCCATATATGCCTCAGGCTCCGGCACCAATGCCGCGAACATAATTCGCTATTTCAAAAATCACCCTGAAATAAGCGTCAAAGTAGTTTTATGCAACAATCCGGAGGCATTTGTCATAGAACGTGCAAAGAGACTTGAAATACCCTGCCTTGTTTTTCCTAAAGGTGGGCTTGCAGAGACTATTAATATTCTAAAAGAATATGAAATTGACTACATAATACTGGCAGGTTTTCTACTAAAAGTGCCAAAAAACATTCTGGAAGCCTATCGAGATCGCATAATAAATATACATCCGGCCCTTATCCCATCACAATACGGAGGTAAAGGGATGTACGGCATGCATGTCCATAAAGCTGTTATCGCTGCCGGTGAGAAGGAATCGGGCATTACTATTCACCTTGTAGATGAAATATACGATCACGGAGAGAATATTTTCCAGATCCGATGTCCTGTCAATGTAGACGACACTCCGAAAGACCTTGCCGATAGGATCCACTGTCTGGAGCAGCTCTATTTTCCCCGAATAATCGAGAATTATGTATTGAGTTCTGAGTAAGGAGTTTCGAGTTTCGAGTCAGGCTGCTGTGAGTATGTAGCGTATGGGGCTATGCATAAAATAAAAAGTCCTGAGTTAATTATTCTTAACCCGGGACTTTATTAATTATTATATATTGTCTCAAAGTTCCAAGACTCTCGCTCCAACTCAGAGCTCAAAAATTCGCATCAAGCTCTTATCTTAAAAAATTACTCCTGACTACACACTCGGAACTAAAAACTAATGAAAAATTAGTCGTTTAGGGAGACTCTATAGAATGCAATAACCTTTGCATCTTTGTCAACGGCGGCTATGGTATCCTTTACCGAAGTCTTGCCGTCGCCCATCTGGTACTCCTGTTCTTCGAGAGTGTTCTCTTTGAGGAATTTCTGTACGCGACCATTAGCAATGCTCTGAATCATCTGCTCGGGAAGGTTGGCTGCTTTCTCTGCAGATACGGTTGCTATTATCTCTCGTGCCTGTTTTGCCTGCTCAGGAGTGAGCCACCCCTTTGCGGTATTTGAGTCAATGTGATCATCAGTGTCGCAATGTGCAGGATTGATGCCTACCTTCTTGAGAGCTGCATCAACGGCCTTTCTTATTTGCTCTTCTTTTGTCTTCTCAATAGCCACCTTACGCTCCTCGGCAATCACCTCTTCGGGACAGTCTGCTGCAGAGATTGATACGGGCTTCATCGATACCACCTGCATGGCAACACCCTTACCGAGCTGCTCAGGAACGGATTTGTTGAATGCAACGATAGCTCCGAGCTTGCCATTGATGGTGTGCACATATTGTGCTACATAGGGAGCATCAAGTCTGTGGTATGCTACCAGGCTGTGTTTTTCACCGCTCTTGCCTGTCTGTTGGGATATGGCTTCTTCTACGGTATCGCCGTTAGGGAGTTTGCAGCCCTTTAGGGCATCAATATCAGCGGGGAAGCTTGCTATAGCCGTATCTGCAATGCTATTTACCAGATCCTGGAACTCTGAGTTCTGGGATACGAAGTCAGTTTCGCAACCGAGACACACAATTATGCCCTTGCCTCCTTTTACGCGTATCTTTACTGCACCCTCGTAAGTCTCACGGTCTGCACGTTTTGCTGCCACGAGCTTACCTTTTTCACGGATGATCTCCTGTGCCCTTGTAAAATCGCCTTCTGCTTCAACCAAAGCATTCTTGCAATCCATCATTCCGGCACCTGTCATTTTGCGAAGTTTCGCAACATCTGCTGCTTTAATTTCCATTTTGTGAAAAATTTAAGGTTTGTTATTCTTTTTCAGTTTCTTCTGTAGACTCTTCTACACTCTCATCTACGCTCTCTTCTGCTACAGCTTTAGCCTTCGTTGGCCTCTCTCTGCGCTGGCGGAGTTTCTTACCTGCAATAACATCGCTACTATCAGCTGCCGGTTGTGCATCTTTCTCTTTCTCCTTTTCGAGCTTACGCTCCTCAGATCCTTCTGCGATAGCCTTGCAAAGTGTCTCAGTAACGAGTGCTATGGATTTGGCAGCGTCGTCATTGGCAGGGATAACATAGTCGATATTAGTAGGGTCGCAGCAAGTATCCACCATTGCAATGACAGGTATGTTGAGACGGTTTGCCTCTCTTACTGCATTAACCTCCTTCTGAACGTCAACCACGAAGATTGCCGAAGGAAGGCGTGTAAGGTCCTTGATGGACCCGAGGTTTTTTTCGAGTTTAGCCTTCTGGCGTGTAACCTGAAGTCTCTCACGTTTTGCCAATGTATCGAAGGTGCCATCTTCCATCATCTTATCGATGTTTTGCATCTTCTTGACAGCCTTGCGAATAGTCGGGAAGTTGGTAAGCATGCCACCCGGCCATCTTTCAGTAACATAAGGCATGTCTACTGCCTGTGCGTTCTGTGCCACGATATCCTTGGCCTGTTTCTTTGTGGCAACAAAAAGGATTTTGCGACCTCCCCGGGAGAGTTGTTTCATCACATTTGCTGCCTCATCTATTTTTACAACAGTCTTATGCAGGTCGATAATGTGGATACCGTTTTTCTCCATGAATATATAAGGAGCCATTTTAGGATTCCACTTTCTCTTCAGGTGACCGAAGTGAACACCTGCATCAAGTAAGTCTTGGAAATTTGTTCTGGACATTTTAATTTAATTAATGTTTGTAATAGTTTTTACTCTTTTTACTCCACTTTTAAGCGGGAGTCCTCTTTTTGTCAATCAGGAGTAGCGTTTTTGTCGGTCTCCTAGATTTTCCGCAGACGGACAAACTTCAGGCAGCCATACCATAAGATGTGAGTCCTGCTGTTTTAAATCCGTTCTGTGCAAATAAACCAGCGTAATATTCTTAACGTTTGCTGAATTGGAAGCGTTTTCTTGCGCCAGGACGTCCGGGTTTCTTTCTCTCGACCTCGCGGGCATCGCGAGTGAGGAAACCGTTGGACTTCAATACAGGACGATAAGCCTCTTCGTCTACTTTGCAAAGTGCGCGAGAAATCGCAAGACGGAGAGCTTCTGCCTGACCTTTGACACCGCCACCATCAATGTTGGCTTTGATGTCAAAGTTGGCAACTGTACCTGTTAGACTGAGAGGTTGGTTAACAATGTACTTGAGAGTCTCCTCCTTAAAGTACTCATCAATGGGGCTGCCGTTGATGGTGATGTTACCTTTACCTGCGCTGAGATAAACGCGAGCAACTGCTGATTTACGTCTTCCAAGGGCGTTAATTACTTCCATGCTCTGTTTTTAGTCGTTTAAATTAATTTGTTTTGGTTGTTGTGCCTGATGCGGATGCTCGTTACCTTCATATAGGTAGAGATTATTAAGTAACTGAGCTCCAAGGCGATTCTTCGGCAACATTCCTTTTACGGCGTGTCGCAGAACAGCTAACGGTTTACGTTCCAAGAGTTCTTTCGGCGTTGTGATTCTCTGTCCACCGGGATAGCCGGTGTGACGGAAATACTGCTTCTGCGTCATTTTGTTGCCCGTAAGGCGTACTTTGCCTGCGTTGAGTACAATAACATTGTCACCACAATCCACATGGGGAGTGAAGTTGGTTTTGTGTTTTCCACGAAGCATAACCGCAATTTTGGCAGCGAAGCGACCAAGAACCTGATCCGTAGCATCAACCACTACCCACTCTTTGTTGACGGTAGCGCTGTTAGCTGAGATTGTCTTGTAACTTTGTGTGTCCACTGTGTTGGTATTTAAGTTAATATAAAATTTTGGGGCTGCAAAGTTAAACAAATTTATTAAATTGACAAAATACGAGCGATATCATACCAAGTTTTGTTTATTTCATTGTGGCGCGAACAGGCCAAATCAAAAGTAGTGTATGAAATGCCATCATTGATAAGGCCCACCATTACCCCCTTACGACCATCGAGCAATGCTTTAACAGCAGCATGGCCGAGGATACTTGCCCGCACCCTATCCGCACAGCTCGGAGAACCACCTCTCTGGATATGACCCAGCGTCGTGACTCTTGTCTCATAATCCGGCAGTCGTCTCTTGACCTGAGCGGCGATCTCCATCGCTCCGCCTGCCTCATCTCCTTCAGCCACTATTACTATTCCGGAAGTCTTGTTTTTGCGACGCTCGTTGAGCAGGTAGTCGCAGAGCTTTTTAATGTCGGTAGGGTATTCGGGGACCAGTACCGCCTCAGCACCCGTACCTATGGCAGTATGCAAAGCAATGAAACCGGCATCACGACCCATAACCTCCACAAAAAAGACCATATTGTGTGAATCGGCGGTATCTCGTAGCTTGTCGACAGCTTCAAGCGCAGTGTTAATGGCTGTATCAAAACCGATAGTGTAGTCAGTACCATAAATGTCATTGTCGATAGTACCGGGTACTCCCACTACCGGAAAATCAAACTCTTTGAAAAGATCGTTGGCGCCCCTAAAGGAACCGTCACCGCCTATGACAACCAAAGAGTCTATACCGGCCTCACGCATATTATCCACCGCCGACCTACGCACTTGGGGATCATTGAACTCAGGACAACGGGAAGATTTGAGAATGGTGCCGCCCTGCGAGATAATCTTGGATACGGAATGGGACTGCATCCCCATAAACTGCCTTTCAACTAGACCGGTATAACCTTTACGGATACCCACCACTTCGCAATGATAGAATATCGCCGAACGAACCACCGCTCTGATTGCGGCATTCATACCCGGAGCGTCACCACCTGAGGTGAGCACACCTATTCTTCTGATTCTGTTTTCCATTTTCAAATATATTTTGGGCAAAAGTAGTGTTTTTACTCTATAATATCTATTTTTGCGGTGGATTTTCACCATTAGAGCCCGATGAAGATTTCAACTCTTGATCTAGGAGAGAAGCCACTGCTATTGGCACCTATGGAGGATGTCACCGACGCCTCCTTCCGTTGTATATGCAAAGATTATGGCGCAGACATGGTCTATACGGAGTTTGTTCCCTCAGACGGACTTATACGAGACGCCCGTAAGGCTCTTTCCAAACTTGTCATATATGATTATGAGCGCCCGATAGGCATACAGATTTATGGTCACATCCCCGAATCAATGATAGAGGCAGCGATAATGGTGGAAGAGGCAAGGCCCGAAGTGATTGATCTCAATTTTGGCTGCCCCGTCAACAAGATTGCCAAACGTGGTGCAGGTAGCGGTATGATGCGAGAGCCTGACAAACTTGTAGAAATTACCCGCAGAGTGGTGGAGGCGGTCAAGCTGCCCGTGACAGTTAAGACCCGTCTTGGCTGGGATGAGGAGTCCAAAATAATTGTAGAGCTTGCCGAGCGGTTACAGGATGTGGGAATAGCTGCGCTCACAATACACGGACGCACCCGCTGTCAGCTCTTCAAGGGAGAGGCAGACTGGACTCTGATAGGAGAGGTGAAGCGCAACCCCAGAATGCGAATTCCCATTATCGGCAACGGAGATATTACAACTCCTGAAGAGGCGGCACAAGCCTTTGATAGGTATGGTGTGGATGCTATAATGATAGGAAGGGCTACTTTTGGACGCCCTTGGATTTTCAAGGAGATACGTCACTTTCTCAATACGGGTGAGAAACTCCCACCGATAAGCGTGGCCGAGAGGGTGGAGCTTGCTAAAACGCATCTTGCAAAATCCATCGAGGTGAAAGGCGACAGAGTCGGGCTTCTGGAGATGCGGCGTCATCTAAGCTCCTATTTTAAAGGTCTGGATAATTTCAAAGAGACCAGGTTGAAACTTGTTACCACAAATGACCCTGCCGAACTGATCACCGTTCTTGATTTTATCAAGGAAAAATGGCAGTAAAATAGTGTGGAGTATGTAGTGTGGAGTGGGATTTGGTCCTAAGAAGTTTTAGTTTGAATTTTGAGTGGGTAGTGTGTAGAAAGTATGAGAATGTGGAGTAATGATATTTGACTTGGAAAGTCAAGAGCAACTGGAAAGTAGAAGTTAAGAGTTTAAAATTAATCAAAAGCCAACGGCCAACAGCCAATGATAGCAATTAGCAATTAGCAATTAGCCATTAGCTATTAGCAGGGAAAAATAAATTAACAAAATAAGAAGCCAACGGCCAACAGCCAAAGAGAGTTAGTATTAAAAATGATAATAAGTAAAGTTTTACTATTCCCATATTATTTGACGTTAAAGTTGAGGAATCGCCTATATGATAAAGGCGTCTTCAAGTCACACCAATTTGATATACCCGTCATTTCAATAGGTAACATCACCGCAGGAGGTACGGGGAAAACCCCCACCACTGAGCTGTTGGTTCGACTGCTGAAGCCCCACCATAAGGTAGCGGTGCTATCGCGTGGCTACAAACGTAAAACAAGAGGATTTAGGATAGTGAATACCGACTCCACTTCACGTGAGGTCGGTGACGAACCGTTACAGATGAGGAAAAAGCTTGAGGAGGTCATCGTTGCGGTGGATACTAACAGAAAAAGAGGAATAACACAATTGCTGGCGCTGCCTAACGAAATGCGCCCTGAAGTTATTGTTTTGGATGATGCTTACCAGCATAGAAAAGTCACTCCTCTGAAAAACATTCTACTGATAGATTACAAAAGACCCATATTTAGGGATAACCTTCTCCCTATCGGTAGCTTAAGGGATCTCCCGGAACAAATCTGCAGAGCAGACGCTATTATTATTACCAAAAGCCCTGAACACCTTGACGAATGGGAGCGTGAAACAATAAAAAAAGCCAACCGTATCAATAGTGACTCTCCCTGTTTCTTTGCCAGAATAAAATACCGTCCAATAGAGCCTATCTTTCCGGAATCGGGCGACAAGAGATACATCTACTCTAAAGAGGTCGGACTCTTTACCGGCATAGCAAATGTGAGACCCCTGCTTTTGCACCTATCTGACATCTATGAACAGATTACCCACACCTCCTACAGAGACCACCATGAGTTTACTCGTAGCAATATCCATGATATCGAGTATTTTGCAATGAGCAATCCCCAGGCTCTGCTACTAACCACGGAAAAGGACGCCCAAAGACTTGTATCCAACAAACATCTCACTCCCGAACTCAAAAAGCGCCTTTTCTACATTCCCATAGAGACTGAATTCCTTACCGATGAAGAGAGTGACGGTTTTTACGATTTTATAACCGAATCGCTCCCCTCTGAAAATGTTCCCAACGGCATGCTGTTTTAAGGGTGCGAGTTTTGAGTATAAAAAAACTCCGAAAGTTTTTCTCTTTCGGAGTTTTTTAACTTTGCCGTCAGGCAACATCTCTACTGCTCCCAACCGGGGTTCTGGTAGATTGTGTAGTTGTTTCCGGTAGCCATCGACTTCTCTTTGTACTGGTTGATAATGTCGGTACAAATAGGCTCAAGGTAGTTGCGCACATCTACGTTGCGTGGATCGAAATCCTTGAAGTTCTGAGGAACGAGGAAGCCGCGCATCTCACTATAGTTGGAGCCGTTGAAGAAAACTCTCGGACCAAGAACGATTGAACCATCGGCATTCACCTTTTCAATGTGCCTTACAGAAACCACGTTTATGTTGGGAGCTGTAAGAAGGTTGTAACCAACTCCGTTTTTCGTCCTCTTTAAGTTGGTGATCTGTGTAGGATTGTCCGCAGGTTTGTTACGGGCGAGGTCAAGTTCAACCCAGCCACCTACTCCGATATCGGGGTTGTTGGTGGAAAGCATCAGCTCAAGCCATCCCCAGCGACGGATATCGAGGGTACGAACACTCTCCATAAAGAACTCCATACGACGCTCACGACGGATCTCCCACATGAGAGGAGAACAAAAACCGCGTGTATTATAACCGAGAGTTGTCTTCTGAATATTGGAAGTTCTCTCAGGATCGTTCATCGAGCTAACCATTGCGAGAGTAAGGGGAGCAGTCTTCTTAACACCCTTACTAATTGCTTCCTGATCGAGAGGACGGGTGCGAATTGCATTGATGGACTTGTCGAGGTCTGCCTGGGTAACGGCCGGACCTCCGAAGAAATCAGCAAGGATCGCTTTTGCCTCAAGCCAGTTGAGAACGGTCTCTGCATAACGTATGCAAGGGAAACCGTTTTCGTTGGTATTGGAGTTGTAATATGCAGGAGAAGTACCGCCTTTCCAGAAGTATTCACAACCTTCACGATTGATGAACTTGAAAACGTAGAGGCCTGTAGGTGTTGTCCATGTTTCGTCGAGGAATGAAGCCTCAAAACGGGGGTCACGGGTAACTACCATATCCTGCATACGGAAACTGCTTACATTGGGAACGGTTGAAGAGTTGTAGGGACGACCGTCCTGGCAAATCCATGCCTTCAGAGTAGCGAAGTTACCTGAAGTGCGCTGAGATTCACGTGCGTTGTTTCCACCTGAGTATGAAGCGTAGCAGTGCTGTGAGCTGTTGTTGATGGACTTGTTGTAAACACGGTATAGAAGAACCTCGTTTGCCGTACCGGTAAGGGTGGTGAAGAGGGTTCCAAAGAGTGTACGGAAGTCTTTGTTGAAGCCATACTTGCCTGAATTGATGGTAACTGCTGCATAGTCCACAGCTGCCTGGAGATAGCTCTTGGCATGACCGTCAATATCCGAGCAGGTCTTTAGAGCCGCATCATTCTTGTGATAAGTAAGCCATGAGCCTTCGAATAGCATACAGCGCGCTGCTACGGTAGAAACAACATATCTGTTGATATAGTCAACGCCGTCATTTACACGAACATTTGCAATGGCGTAGTCAAAGTCGGCCTTTACCTGGTCCATTACATAGGTACGAGGATCACGATCCTTGAACTGAGCGTCAATATCAGCTGAAGCAACCTGCTCTCCATAATAGGGGACGTCACCGAAGGATTGTACCAGACGGCTATATTCCCATCCGCGGAGGAAGCGGGCCACACCCATCCAGTGGTTGTAACCCTCGTCAGTCAAATTACCCGCCTCTTTCATCATGTCGAGGCGCTCCATCAGCAGATTCCATTTGCGTATGTAAGCAAAGTTCCAGGGAGCCGATCCACGATGCGAAAGCCAGGTACCGCGATATGCCGTTGATTCATTACGATACCAGTTGTCAGCAGGGACGGAGAGAAGAATGTTGGGCTGTTCTCCGGTAAGTGTACGGTCGTCATTGTAAGGTGTGGCATACACCTCAGGAGCATATACCGAACCCCAGTTGTCAGAATAGCCGCTGAAATAGTAGGCGTATGCTCCGTTGACGAATAGGCGGACATTACCTTCCGAACTCCAGTAGGTATTGTCATCCAAATCCACCAAAGAACTACGCTCAAGGAAATCGCTACAACTTGTCGGAACAAGCAGGGCGAAAGCCATCAAAATATATAATATCTTTTTCATTGTCTTTTGCAATAATTAGAATGTTAACTGAACACCAAATGAAGCACTCCTAAATGCGGGAGCACCAACACCCGTACGACTTGAGTTGTAGTTGGATGAGTTGAGGTATGAGTAACCCGGAATCTCTTCAACGTCTATCGGAAGACCTCTGAGTTTATCAAAGGTTAGGAAGTTCTCAAACGAAACATAGACGCGGAGTTTGTCGATGAAAGCCTTCTTGGTAATCTTCTCAGGAATGGTATAACCGAGGGTAACGTTTTTGAGCCTTAGGTACGCCATATTGAGGAGATATCTGTCACTAACCTGCATGTTGAAACCGGTTGCACTCGAATAGAGGTTATTGGCACGAGGATAGAAAGCATCATATCTTGCATCTATCACGTTGCCGCTTGCATCGAGAGTCTCGTACCAGAAGTTGCCTGCAATAGCTTGCGCCATGGAACCGTCTGAAGAGTTGAAGCCGGGTATCGTGAGAGCTGAACCGCCCCACAAATCGCGTTTTCCAATACCCTGCCAGAACATGGAGAAATCAAATCCCTTCCAGCCGAGATCCACGCGGAAGCTATACTCGTAACGAGGAGTTGTATTACCGATAACATCGAGGTCGCCATAGCCGGGTACGTCATTGCCATCTGCATCTTTGATGGTAAGAAGTTGTGAGCCGTTGTCAATTACACCGTCACCGTTTAGGTCTTTAAATCTTACGTCACCGGGGCCAGAAATGGCACTTCCCGAAGTAATTTTACCCTGTGACGCATAACCTTTGACATTCTGGTAATACTTACCGTATTTGTCTGTGGCAACTAATTTCTCGAGCTGAGCCCACTGACCGGGCTGTAGACCGAAGTCATCCCATGTATAGAGATCGTCAACACGGTAACCCCAGATTTCGCCGTAGGTCTTGCCGTTATACCAGCCACCTATGCCAAGAGCTGAGCCGTACTCGGTGATGATGGTCTTAGCATCCGAAATAGAAGCGGAAGCTGATAGGCTGAAACCATTGTCAAAGATTTTGCGGTAGTTCACAGTTGCTTCCCAACCTCTGGTTTGGAGAGAACCGAAGTTGCCGTTGGGGGGAGGAGAACCGAGGTTGTAGCCGAGACCCTCCATCCCCACAATCATGTTCTTGGTATCTCTCTGATACCAACCAAGTACAAAGTCAACCTGGTTGAAGAGTGAAAACTCAAGACCNNGGAGTTGCATAAGCATTGTCTTTAACACCGCCATGGATCCAATATGTGGTCTGTGCGCCAATCAGAGGAATATACTGTGAACTGGATACGGTCTGGTCTCCAATCATACCCCATGATGCACGGAGTTTCAGTGAGGAGAGCACGTGAGTGATGTCCTGCATCCAGGGCTCCTGGGTCAAACGCCAGCCTGCGGAGAATGAAGGGAACCATCTCCACTTCAGATGAGTGGGGAATTTTGAAGAACCGTCATAACGGAGGTTCGCTTCAAAAAGATATTTCTCCTTGTAGTTGTAGTTTACACGACCGAAGAAACCGAGAGTAGAGTTCCAGGAGTTGGTACCACCCGTAGTCTCCGTACCGGTTGCAAGTGCAAACTGGGGGTTTTTAATATCCATCAAGGTCATCTTTTTACCCCATACTCCGGTATATCTGTAATCCACAGCCTGCATTCCGAGAAGGAAATCAAACTTATGATTGGCAAGTTTAAGCGCGTAGTCGGTAGTTATATTCCAGGTCTGTCTGATAGAGGTATATGAATTCTGATAGTAAGAGTTATAAGAGTCAGTATAGCTCTGTACCGGTAGAGTCTGTTGAATGATTGAGGGACCCAATTTGTTGAACTGATCCCATTCGTTGTTTACGTTGACAAAATTGCCTTGAGCATCTTTTACTGCTTGTGCGCCACTCCAAAGGTTGGCTGCCCAATAAGTAATACCGGGGTTGAACTCCTGGGAATTGTTTACTGCATAAGTGTAGTCAAAATTTATATCCCAATTCTTAATGGGGGTTACGGTGGCACCAACGTTTACACTGGTATAGTTGGTCTTGATGTTGGCCTCATTTGCAGCACCCATCTCATAAACCTGGTTGCGGAGAGAGTTGCCAAACTCGTCGGTAGGAACCAAGGGATAGGTAGGTCCCCAGCGGAAGAGATAATACCAGGGGTCAGCCGTAGTAGAGTTGGTAGAGAACGCCCAGGACTTGTTGGAATTGGTGTACATCATACCTGCATGTACGTTGATGAAGTCATTAACCTGGGTTGAGAGTCTCACGTTGGAATTATAACGGGTAAAATCGTCATACTCCGTAGGCTTCAACATACCGCTCTGGCCGAGATAAGCAAGGCTGATATTGAAATTGGTTTTACCGGTCTTGCCCTGAACGGAGAGGTTATGGCTCTGCGTAGGGGCGCCCTGGTTGATCATATAGACATAGGGATCGTAAGTACGTACACCGATCTTGCGATTGGAAGAGTCGATATACCAGTCACGACCATAGGTCATGGGAGAATAAGGATCGAGGGTCTTGCCATATTTCTCTTTCCACGCTACTGCGGCATTGTAACCTGCACGGTCAACAAGCCAGAAAGCACCTACGGGAGTAAAGGTTTTGAGACGCTCAGCTGCCTCTACCGTGTAGTGAAGTGCATCAACGTCGGCAATACCATCAGTGTCGGTAAGACTCTGGAATGAGAAGTTTGCCGAGTAGTTTACCTTGATAGTCTCGGTCTTCGCACCCTTCTTGGAAGTAATGAGGATTACACCGAATGCAGCTTTCGCACCGTAGATGGAGGCGGAGGCGGCATCCTTCAACACAGAGATGGACTCTATGTCATCAGGGTTGACGAGATTGATCGAAGGGATCTCCACGTTGTCCAGAAGGATCAGAGGAGATGAGCCACCGAGGTATGAGCCTACGTGGCCACGAATACGGAACAGAGGATCGGAACCAACCTCGGTAGAACCCACGCGTACTGTCAAGCCGGGAGTCATACCCTGGAGACCACGGCCTACGTCGGCGATGGGACGGCTTTCAAGAGCCTGTGAAACATTCACGGCTGCAACCGCACCTGTCAAGTTCTCCCTTCGTTGTGTACCGAAACCCACAACAACGGCATCTTCAAGAAGCATGGCATCTTCCTGGAGAACCACATCAATAGTATTTCTGCCGTTTACCGGAACGGTGAGATCCTTATAGCCCATGCAGGAAAAGAGCAGAACGCCATTCCTGGGAGCCGTAAGCGAATAGACACCGTCAAAATCGGAAGATGTTCCCTGACGTGTACCCTCTACAAGTACGTACGCGCCAACAACCGGCTCTCCCTTACTGTCGGTAACCTTACCTTTAACAGTAATGTTCTGAGCCCACATTGTTCCAACTGATAGGAGCAATGCACACACGGCCGCAAAAATGCGGCCTAGTCTATTAGAAACGAACATAAATGAAATTATAGGTTAATAAAAAGTTTAATTTTAAGTTATTGCACAATTTGCTTTAGTAATTTCTTTCGGTTATCATACAAATATGAGCCAAAAGCCCATATATATACATCCGCAAATTTAACATTATTTTTCAAAAATTACCCTTTATTGTTAAAAAAGTGTCGTCAAATTTCCATTTGAGCCAAAAAAAGATAACTAATAGGCTCATTTTAAAGGAATTTTACAATGTAGAACATCATTACCGCGGAAGTGACAATCTTGAGAAAAGTACCGAAGAAAAAGCCTATAAAAGCACCCATGGCAGCTTTAAACGAGTGTCCCATCCTGCTGCCGTTGATCAACAGCTCCGCTAACAATGCGCCGACGAAGGCTCCCACAATCATTCCTATGGGAGGAAAGAAAATCAACCCCACTAAAAGCCCCACAAGAGAACCACGGGAGGCGGCCCTTGAGCCGCCCGTTACTTTGGTGAAATATGCGGGTACCAGATAGTCGAGAATGGTCACTACTATGGTGATGACCAGCCAAATAAGGAGAAAACGCAGGGACATTGGCTCATCACCCCAAAAGTAAAGTAGCAAGAGACCCACCCAGCTGAATGGCGGCCCCGGGATTACCGGCAGAATGCACCCGACAAGTCCGGCAATCCCAAGCATAACAGCTATTATTTTGATTGCCAACATAATTGCCTCAAATCAGGCGGTCATCTCACGCTCTACATCTTCCACTGTTATCGGGAGACGTTTTGCTCCGAGCAGACGACATCCTCCGGGCGTAATCAATATGTCATCTTCCAGACGGATACCTCCGAATTTATAATAGGGCTTAAGCTTTGAAAAGTTGATAAGACCTTTGCAGATGCCCTCATTTTGCCATTTCTCTATCAAAGCGGGGATAAAATAGATTCCCGGTTCAACAGTCACGACATGTCCGACCTTGAGCATCTTACCCATCCTCAGGGAAGCCAGCCCGGGTTGGGTCGAGCGCTTGTATTTATCGTCATAACCGACATAATTTTCACCCAAATCTTCCATATCATGCACGTCAAGGCCCATTTGGTGACCCAAACCATGGGGCATGAAGAGACCGGCCACACCTGCTGCAACCGCCTCGGATGCATTTCCATTGACAAGGCCCAAATCTATCAGACCTTGCACCAGTACCGTCACCGCGCCGAGATGAACATCGGTATAAGAGATACCCGGGCGTGAAGCTCCGATAGCATAATTGTTTGCGGCAGCAACAAGAGAATAGATTTCAGCCTGCTGCTTCGTAAATTTGCCGCCGGAAGGTAGTGTACGGGTAAAATCCGATGAATAATGAGTGTCAATCTCAGCTCCGGCATCAATTACGCATAGTCTTCCTTCGGTCAGGATCTGATGATGCATGTGGTTGTGGAGAGTTTCGCCATTTTGGGAAAGAATAATCGGGAAAGAGGGCATGACGCCGCCGGAGATGCAAATTCCCTCCATTATTCCAACCAGCTCCTGCTCAACCATTCCCAATTTCATTGCCCTCATCGCAGCCATGTGCATATCATAGCCCAAATCACAAGCTCTCTCTATCTCGGCAATCTCGCACTCCTCTTTAATCTCACGAAGAGCTACCACCGCCTTAATCAACTCAACGCTTGCAGCCTCTTTCATATTGTCAAATCCGATTCCGAGCATTTTGTGGAGAAGAATCTTATTGTGGTTGCGGTAAGGAGGCAGGAAATGTATTTTGCGTCCTTTGGCTTTAGCTTCGCTCAGATAGGTTGCCAAAGAGGTGAAAGGTGCACTTTTGGCCACGCCTACAGAAGCTGCCTGCTCCGAAATAAGCGGTTGTGGCCCCATCCAGATGATGTCGTCTATATCCACGTCGTTGCCGAAAATGATCTCCTCTCCACTTTGAACATCAATGACGGCAGCCAGATCGGGCTTGTCAAGACCGAAGAAATAGAGGAAAGAACTATCCTGCCTGAATCGATAGGTATTGCTTGCATAATTGAAGCTCGCCTCGCTATTGCCTGGAATGAGAATTATTCCCTCTGAAATGCTTTCCACAAGTCTCTTGCGCCTTGAAATATAGGTATTCTTATCAAACATTTTTTTTTGTATTAATATGTTATTATTTGTAATTCAATACTACATACTCAATACTCAGAACTATTTCAGGTACGTATCGAGCCAAGTGAAAAATTCGCGGTTCCAGTGGATGGAATTCTGCGGTTTAAGTATCCAGTGATTTTCATCGGGGAACAAAATCATCCTCGAGGGGACTCCCATCATCTGGGCGGCATTGAATGCAGCCATTGCCTGGTCTACCGGAACACGGTAGTCCAGTTCCCCATGAGTAATCAGGATAGGGGTATCCCATTTTTCCACCAGTTTATGAGGAGAGTTGGCATAGTGTCTTTTTGCCACCGGATTGTTGCTCCAGGGAGATCCGGCCATATATTTGCCCGGCTGCGCTATACCGCCGTTGTCCCAATCGGGGAACCACATCTCTTCGGTAGTCATATACATGTGCTCAACATTGAAAATACCGGCATGCGCAATGAATGCATCAAATCGTTTTTGGTGTATTCCCGCGAGATAAAACACGGAATATCCCCCGTAGGAAGCACCCACAGCCGCCATTTTGCCCACATAGGGCTCAGCCTTGAGAGCATCAGCCGCAGCAAAATAATCTCTCATGTTCTGGCCGATGTAGTCACCGGAGATCTGCTCGCACCACTCCTGGCCAAAGGCAGTCGTCCCACGTCTGTTGGGAAGCACCACTATATAACCCTGAGAGGCCATCAGACGGTAATTCCAACGATAGGACCAGCCCTGACTCAATGTTCCCTGAGGACCTCCGAGGCATAGCAGAATCGAAGGATATACTTTGCTTTTGTCAAATTTGGGAGGATAGAGCACCCAGGTAAGCATCTTTTTGTTGTCCGAAGTACGAATCCACCTCTCTTCCACGGTCACTTCGTCGAGTTGATCGAAGATATACTTGTTTTCGAAAGTGAGCTGCTCCCAGCTGCCGTCCTGTGGGTTGATGGAAACAATCTCAGCAGGGCGCAACATACATAGATTAGTTGCAATCAAGCGCTCCACCTTGACTGAACCATCTTCAGCGGTAGAAGTCAGCAGCGAGGGCGCACCGAAATTGTACCACTCGCGTTCAGGGGTAACTCTCGACATATTGCCCTCAAGGTCCGTCATCCATATCTCCTGGAGACCCTCCACCAACGAGGTGAAATAAAGTCCTTTGGAGTCGGGCATCCATACGGGATTCTCAATGTTGTATTTAAAGGAAGCAGAGAGTTCACGGCGCTTGCCGGAAGCAATATCATATACTAAAAGACGAATCTTATCAGCCTCATACCCATCTCTCTCCATGCTCATCCAGGCAATGGTGCCTCCATCGGGGCTGAATACTGGGTTAGTGTCATAGCCCATCATACCCTCGGAAATATTTACACAGTTATTGTCCGAAAGAGTGAGCAGATATATGTCGCTGTTGGTAGAGAATGCATACTCCCTGCCGGTTTTCTTTCGGCAGGAATAGACAATGCGATCACCCTCAGGAGAAAAATCCAACTGCTCTATGCCGCTAAAGGGTTCGGCGGGTAACTCGTAAGGAGCTCCCTCTAGGAGGTCAACTCCCTCTCCTAAAGTATTGCCGTCGAAATCTGCCAGATAAGTGTGAGGAATAGTCTCCACGAAATGGTCCCAGTGTCTGTACATCAGCCCCTCGATAGTGCGGGCCGTGGACTTTGGCAGATCCGGATGAATCTCCGCAGGGCTCTTCACCACCTTGAAGTTGGCGGAATAGAGTACTTTTGTGCCATCTGGAGAGAGTTTAAACTCCATCATTCCATCGGGAATATCACTTACCTGCTTCTCTGAAGTGCCGTCACTATTCATTACCCACATTTGACCACCTCTGAGAAAGGCTATGCGCTTTCCATCCTCTATCCAGCGAGCATTATTCTCACTTTGAGGGGTGGTTGTAAGCTGTACCTTATTGTTTCCGTCAATATTCATCACAAAAAGTTCACGGTTGCTCTTATTCTGTTCGATGGAGGTATAACCTACTCCGTAGAGAATTTTTGTGCCATCGGGGGAGATTTGAGGATCGGAGACCTTGGCCAGAGAATGCATGATTTCAGGTGTGAAATGGCCATCTTGCACCACCACCTCCGGCTTTGTAATGAGGGGAGCAGAGGCAGGATCAGCCTCGCTTGAAGCCTTTTTGCAGGATGTCGCTGATGAAATTGCAATCATAATCGATATAATTGTCAATAAACGTTTCATGATTTTTAAAATTATATATTGTAAATACTATTGTTCATATCCGTATCCGAGGTCGATGCCCTTGAGAGTTGCGGGAACGCCTTTGCTCATCCAAACCGGAGCAGGTTTTCCCTTCAGATAGTGATCGAAAAATTGTTCCAGGCGGATGCTCAGGTCACGTGCGTTGCGGCGCTCGCGGAGGTTGTGAGCTTCACCATTGTACTGAAGCATCCAGGCCTCTTTACCGCAGCGTCTGAGGGCATTGAAAAATTCGATTCCCTGCCACCAGGGGACTGCACCATCCTCATCATTGTGCATGATGAGTACAGGGGTGGTCACATTTGGTACAAAGAAGAGGGGTGAATTTTCGATATAGAGGTCAAATCCCTCCCAAAGATCCTTGCCGATACGACTCTGCTGCTGCTCATACTGGAATGTACGCGCCATACCGCTCTCCCAGCGGATGCCGCCGTATGCGCTCGTCATATTGGAAACGGGAGCGCCGGAGCCGGCTGCCTTGAAACGGTTGGTCTGGGTAATCATATAAGCCACCTGATAGCCACCCCAGCTTTGGCCCTGAATGGCCATATTGTCGCCATCGATCCAGGGATTTTCACAGAGCATGTCGCAAGCGGGCATGATTGACTTCATGGCGCTCTGGCCGGGATGTCCGTCAGTATAATAGATATCGGGAACAAACACGATATACTCATTGCTTACAAAGTAGGGAATGTTGACGGTCGAACGGCTCGGTGAAGGTGTACGGGGCGCATAGAGGTCATCCGAATATTTTTCGTAGAAATAGATCATCAGAGGATATTTCTTTGAAGGATCAAAATTCTCAGGTTTAAAGAGAAGTCCTTCAGCTCTGATTCCATCTTCGGTGTTCCATGAAACAAGTTCAACGGTACCCCAGTTATAATCTCTCTGCTGGGGATTTGCATCTGTAACTTGTACCTGTGTGTTGAAATTGTCGGAAGTCATCCAGATATTGTTGCCATCCTCAAAACGTCCCCTTGAGTAGATGTAGATGGGCTTTTTGCCCGTAGTGCAGATACCCATGGCGTCGTAGGCATAGGGGCCCTTTACCAATTGTTGTAGCGTAGCCCTTCTCTTGGTGACATCCTTCATGGCAAAACCGGTCTCTTTTGTGGTTCTGTCGAAGGTACGGAAGTAGATAGGCTTACCTGCATTGATCTTTGATGAACGCCACATAAATGACTTGGGGTCGTTGTAAGGGTTGACGAATGTGTATGTAGTATTGGTGGCGCGGCCCTTGCCCTCCGTCAGGAGGAAAGGAGCTTTCGCTCCGGTAGGGTCGAACTGCCAGTAGTCATATCTGTCGCGAATAATGAAATAGTCTGAATTTTCCGACCAGACAGCATTGCTGTAGGGCCTGGGGAGTGAAGGGGTATCGTGGTCCTCGTTGTAGAAAATCACCCCTAATGCGGAAGTAAGATCCTTAATTTCACCTGTTGCAAGTGTGTAGAGATACCATATCCTATCTTCTGCGTCATAAAAAGTGTAATACTTGCCGTCTGGGGAAGAGCTTAGCATATTAAAAGGGGCGCCCTTGGCAATGAGTTCCTTGCTGCCGTCTGCGAATGAGACTTTGTAAATATCGTTTTTTGGATTCAAATCCCATTGTTGTGACATGCGGTAAGGTTTGTCGGTATAGGTAATAACATATTGCTCTTTGTTCTCATCTCCTATGCCGATACTCTCTACTTCCATATCGGCCAACTGTACGGGATTTGTGCCGTCAATATTGATTTTTGCCAGATAGGTGCGTCTTTGCTCGCGACTGAGGTTTTTCAACTGGATAGGCTGGATATAATCCTCATTCCAACTCCAAATGTCAAGTTTGGGCTGCTCAAAATCCACAAGTGTCGTATCCTTTTCGCGTGGGATCGGACAGGTACCGTATGTGATATAATCTCCCGACTTGCTGAAACTGATGCTCCCTTTGTCGCTGACCATCCAACCTTCGGGAATCCATTCCGCATCTTTGGGGACGAGTACCCTGGTCTCTGTACCATCATAGAGATAGATATTGGTAAATTTCTTGGCCTCTTTTGTGGTATCGGTATTGGCATAAAATGCCATCTTTGATCCATCTTCGGTAAAATAGGTATTGCCGAAAGTCGCATCTTTGGAACCCTGAATAATTGTTGTAGTCACGCCCGTTGCGGGATTGAGCAAATATATGCCGGGAACGGTGGTTGAATCCTTCTTGGGATCCGGCTTGGTAGTGTAGGTAAGGAGATCATTTTCCCTCGAGAAATCATATTCGGAGACACTCTTGACGGAATCCAACGCCATCGTCTTAATGTTTAATATATAAAGATTAGACACGGTATCCTTCTGGAATGCGATGTAATCACCGGTGAGAACGCCGGACTTGAAATTCTTAAGAAGCGGGAATTTGGTCACTTCGCCTGTGATGAGATTAAGGATGCCGAGAGTATCTTTGGGCATATCCTTGGGCTTCTTTTTATCTATTTTGGCCTGGCGAGTCTCCTGAAATTTAGGAATTATTTTGAAAATCGCTCTGGTAGCATCTTTTGAAAATCTGACCTGTTGGCCTCGTTCAATGGAAATCTGTCTGCCTGTCTTCAGGTTGTAGAATTCAATAGTGCCGTCGCCCTCCTGAGGTGAAAGATAAAATTGACCCCATTCCCCATCATTGAAGACGGTAACGTTGCCGGCATTTTTCCATCCGTCATAGACCGAATGGTCCAATGCCGGTTTGGATGTCTGCGCATTGAGGAGGAGAGGAAATGCTGAAAGCACTATCAGCATCATCAGGTAGAGAAAAGAACGTTTCATCATGTTTTTATTGTTAAATAGTAAATTTTCCTGCGATTAGAGTATCTCACAAAGTTAACCATAATAATCAAAAACACCAACCTCTTTCTTAGGTGCAGTCATTATAATATTTCGCATATTAGCCTCAGAGAGGCTTTTCAACCCATATTTTGTATCTCCATTTCTTTGTGCAATCAAAAAAAGAAGTATCTTTGTAGTTTATAGATTAACAAAACGTTTTTTGGTAACTTATGAGAAAAGCACTTATTCTACTCTTGTCAACCCTGATGTTGGCGGCACTGCCTGCCTCAACAAACGGAGCGACCAAGGCACGCACCACCAAAGTAGCTATTATCACCGATCAAAAAACCTATGCTGCAATAGGAAATGACATAGATGCCTTCACGTCATCTATCTCCTTAATAGGCAAAGAGGGTGTTCTGATCATTGACAAATGGCAGCATCCCGATTCGCTAAGAAGAGTTCTTAAACACTATTACACTTCACAAAATCTTGAGGGCGCAATACTGGTTGGTGACATTCCCATCCCCATGATCAGGGATGCGCAGCATTTGACCACAGCTTTTAAGATGGACCAATCAGCTGACTGGAAAGACTCTTCCATCCCATCTGACAGATTTTACGACGACTTTGATCTCCGTCTTGAATATCTGAAACAGGATGCGGATAAGCCTTTGTTACACTACTATTCCCTTACAGCCGAATCTGCGCAAACCATCAGTTGTGACATCTGGACTTCACGTATCAAGCCGCCCAAGATTCCTGGTACGGACAAATACTCCGCCATCTCTGCTTATCTCAAAAAAGCGGTAGCGCAGAAGAGCACACAAGCCAAAAAGATCTCCAACATTTTGGTATTTACCGGCCACGGATATAACTCCGATTCTTATAATGCGCGCATCGATGAGATGTGGACGCTCAGAGAGCAATTCCCCTTTTTAGGGGCAAAAAGAGGTGCGGATCTGGACTATATCAATCACGATTTTGAGCCTTTCGTACGCGAAAAATTGATGAATACACTTGCTCGACCGAGGTATGATCTTGCCATCCTTCACCATCACGGCTCCGAGGAGACCCAATATCTGGGGGCAACACCTAAATCCTCAACGGTAGATGCCTGGATTGAAAACATTAAACTTACCCTCCGTCAGAGAATCAGACGTTCAAAAGACACCTCCGCCACAATCAACGAACACATGGAGAGATACGGAATCCCGAGAGAGTGGTTTGCCGGCGTACGGGAACTTGAGGCCCAGGATAGTACTTTCTATGCAAATATGGATATTCATATCCCCGATATGTACGGATACACATCCAATGCGAGTGTGGTGATACTTGATGCCTGCTTTAATGGGGCATTCAACAATGACGACTATATTGCAGGATACTGGATATTCAATCCCGGAGAGACTATGGTAGTAAAAGCCAATACTGTCAACACTCTGCAAGATACCTGGACCAACGAGCTTATCGGTCTTCTCAATACCGGCCTCTCATTCGGCAACTGGGCAAAAGGGCAACTAACCCTAGAGTCGCATCTATTTGGTGATGCTAGTTTCCGTTTTGCCAATGCGTATCCGAAACTTGATCTCGACAATGCCATGGTCTCGCAAAGAAACGATAGCAGATACTGGAAAAAACTTCTCAACCATCCCAACTGCGATGTAAGGGCGCTTGCAATTAAGACCCTATCCGAAACCAAAGCCATAACCTCGCAAGAGATACTTGATATACTTAAGAATAGTGAGAGTCCCACCGTACGTATGGAAGCCTTTATGTCACTTAAAAGAAGAGCGGATTCGTACCTGCCTCAGGCTATCAGGCTCGGAGTCGAAGACTCATACGAACTGCTGCAGAGACTCAGCGTCCAGACTCTTGATGAGAGCGGAGACCCTGCCCTAAAGGATATTTATGATGCTCTAAAAGATGACCCCGCGGTAAACTCGAGGGTAATGTTCTACATAAAACCGATGAGGAGACACTATTATCCTACTGAAAAGGAACTTGAGGAGTACTCTCTGCTGAACTCTCCCGATCATCCGCTCAAGGAAAAGAAGTTTACCGTCAGGCGAGAACGCAACGGCTGTAATGCCCATGCTCTGGATGATATGTTCAAGCTTTTACAAAATGAGACCGACCAAGAGTTCAGGGTAGCTATTGCCGAGGTTTTCGGGTGGTATGTCTATTCCTATAAAAAAGATGAAATAATCAGCAGGTGTGAAGAGCTGCTCGCAAATGAACAAGATGAGCGCGTAGCCAACGAACTCCTCAAAAGCATCAAGCGATTAAAAAGATAAAATTAAACAAACATACAAATTATTATTAACCCTAATTCAACACAACTTATGCAAAGAATTCAGAAAGTTCTCATGCTCTGCCTGTTGTTCGCAAGTGTGGTAGCCTTCTCTCAAACGAGGGGGACTTCCGGCACATCGGTAACCGGCAAGGTGATGGAACAAGGCACCAAGGTGCCCGTAGAATTTGCCGTGGTGATATTGTATCCTTCGGAGACATATACCACTACAGACAAGGACGGCAACTTTGAATTCAAGAGAGTGGATGCAGGCAAATCCACTATTCAGGTTCAATTTGTTGGAATGAAGACCATCGAGCAGGTGATCGAAATTGTCCCCGGCAAAGAAAATGTCTTCAACTTTGAAATGCAAGTAGAGAACTTCCGCCTCGACGAGGTGCAGGTTGTGGCCACCCAGAGTAAAGCGGGAGCAGCCACATCTTCCAACATTTCAAGACAGGCAATGGACCACCTGCAAACCAGTTCTCTAAATGATGTGATGCAGCTGCTGCCGGGTGTAGCGATTACCAATCCCTACCTTTCAAGCGCCAACTACATCACCATTCGTAACGCGACGAGTATTGGTACATCCATTATCGTAGATGGATCTCCTCTCTCTTCCAATGCCAACATGCAGGCCCTGGCACCATCCATAACAGGTGGAGCGGGCGGAACAATGTCCGGTATCGACTCACGTATGGTCTCCACAGACAATATCGAGTCCATCGAAGTCATCAGGGGCATACCCTCCGTAGAGTACGGTGACCTCAACTCAGGTGCCGTAGTTATCCGTTCAAAGGCGGGTAAAGAGCCTTTGAGCATTCGTCTCAAAGCCAATCCCAGCACCTATCAGGCAGCGGCATCAGTAGGCTTCAAACTTGGAGAGAATGCCGGTCATCTCAACCTTTCCGGTGACTATGCTTATAATACTACCAGACTTTACGAGGCATACTCTTACTACCAGAGGTTCAACGCAAAGGCTCTGTGGTCGAAGAAATTTGGCTCCAACTGGAACACCAATACTACTCTCGACCTGGGTATTAGCAAGGATACACGAGATCTAAACCCCGATGACAAGCGTACGATGCTCGTTACCAAAGGTGACTCAAAAAGTGTCAGATTGAACACCAACGGTACCGTAAACGTAAATAAAGGATGGTTAAACAACATTACTTATGCCGCTGCAATAAGCTACGCCGATAAGTACAACTACTACAACCAGCTCCTTTCCAACGCAGAATCACTTCACACAGTATGTGAGTATGACGGTGCCATCCTTTCCAACGTCGCCGGTCAGGATGTTTATGACATAAACGGCAAGAAGATTACCAACATACCTGCAAGCGAAGCCAAAAACTGGATCAAGGTGCTCCCATACGAATATGTTCAGACCTATGAAATCCTCGGTAAGGAGCTCAATGCGTACGCTCAGGTTAAGGCCAACTTCAACAAGAGATGGGGTAACATCAACAACCACATCCTCGTGGGTGCGGACTACAAGACAGACGGTAACCTCGGTGAAGGAAAGGTCTATGACGATGAGACTCCTCCTTTCAGAAATAACGCCAGTGACTACTCTTCTTACCGCAAGAGGCCCTATTATGACGTGCCTTTCGTTCATCAACTCGGTCTCTTCATTGAAGATACGTACAAGCATACTTTCGGCAGAAATGAGCTAAGCATTAAAGCCGGTGCGCGTTTTGACCTGATTAACGGCAAAACAGCCATTTCGCCCCGCATCAATGCATCGATGGAGATCATTCCCGATATTCTGACGATACGCGGAGGTTGGGGAAATACGGCAAAAGCTCCGACTGCCCTGATGCTCTATCCCGAGAGGGCTTTCTTCAACTACAACAACTATGACTTCCAGGATGGTACCTTCAGACAAACGGTAGCTACCGTCAGAGTATTTGACACAAGCAATCCGGACCTGGAGATAGCCAAGATGCGCAAAGCCGAAGTTGGTATCGACCTTAAGCTCTTTGATCAGTATCGTCTCTCCATTACCGGTTATGATGAGCTGACCAACAATGGTTATACCCTCGGTAAAGATCTTAGCAGTTACAGACTTATCGAATTTGTAAAATATAAGGCAGTGAAGAATTCAACAGGTGGATACTCTCCCGAGTATGAAGGCACCTACAATATCTTTTCAACCTTTGCAAAGCCGATGAACAACCACTACAGACACAACAGAGGTATAGAGTTTGAACTGGATCTCGGCCGTTTTGACGCCATCAGGACATCCGTATTCCTCAATGGTGCCTGGAACCAATACACAGCAAGAAGCAACGGTTATACATTTGACCAGAATAGTAGAGGTAACGAAATAGAGAGCAATGTGGCAATCTATGAGAGAGGCCTTACTACTGAACGTACCGACAACCTGATTACTACACTCCGTCTTACACACAACATACCCGAGATAGGATTTGTGATCACACTCGCTACCCAGGTCAACTGGTTTGAGAAGTTCTGGACGGAATATGGCAATGACACCATGTTCATAAAGTATCTCTCCTACAAGGATGGCAAGGTATATGACTTTGATCCTTCCAAGAAGGATGATCCGGAATTTGCATATATGTTCGACGCAAAGAACGAGAATAGATTCATCGTGGAACAGTATTTCCCCACAGTGACCTTCAATCTCAATATTTCAAAGGAAATCGGTGATAGACTTACCGCATCATTCTTTGTAAACAATATGTTCAACAGTCGTCCTCTCTACGAGTCCAAGAGAACTCCCGGTTCATTTACCGAGCTTCTCAGCGACAACAGATTGTTCTTCGGTTTCGATCTTAAAGTTAACATTTTCTAAACGGAGGATAGGATTATGAAAAAATACTTTTTATTAGCAATAGTACTCTTGACAGCCCTCTCCTGTGAGCAGTTCAAGCAAGTAGCGGAGATCGTGGAGGTGACTCCCATCAGTGCAACTGTCAAGATTTCCGTCAGTGGCGCGGATAGTGACATACCGCTTCCGGCAAGCTACACTGTACGTTTTATCAACTATGGTGAAAATTTCGAGATTTCAAGGTCCACAGATGCTTCCGGTAACGTAAGCGCCGATGGTCTGATTCCCGGAGTTTATACGGTAACCGCAACCGCTGAATCAGCGGGTGGCGGATTTACCTACTATTTCAGCGGTAGTCTGACCAACATCAATATACTGACAAGTGGCCAAACCTTCAATATCAACGTTGTCTCATCCAGAGCAGGTGCGCTTATATTCAAAGAGATCTATTTCAACGGCTCTAAAGGATATTATTTCAAGGACCAGTTCTACGAGATCTACAACAATAGCGATGCAGTACAGTATGTGGATGGCATGGGCATAGGCAATATCTTACCCGCCCTGGCCTCAACAACCACCTACAACTGGGAAGTTCCCGACGGAAAACCCGAGAACTACATCTATTTGGCCTCTATCTGGCAAGTGCCCGGTGATGGAGACGACTTCCCTGTAAAACCCGGTGAGTCTATCATCATTGCACAGATTGCACAGAACCACACCGCCATCAAACCGACCAGTCCGGTGGACCTCAGCGGTGCTGAATTCGAGACTTTCATCGTCAAGCAGAGTGTCAACCCCGATAACCCCAATGCACACAACATGATCCTTGCATTTGACAAGGGAGTATTCGGCACACAGTGGCTTGTTACAGTGTTCGGAGGTGCTTATGCCATCTTCTTCCCGGACTCCGAGATTGACCCCAATGGCTGGGTTAAACCTCAGGGCATGAGCAACCAGGCATATCCGATACCCATCGACTGCGTTGTTGATGCCGTTGAAATAGTAAATAACGCCACCAAGATCAACCAGAAACGTATGCCTACCTCGCTTGATGCCGGTGCAACCTACACAGGTGCCACTTACAACAGCAATAGCGTCAGCAGAAAGATTCGTGAAACTACCAAGGATGGGCGCCACATATATATGGACACCAACAACTCTTCCGATGATTTCCAGATCAACAATGAAGCTATGGTACGTCGCAACAATCCGGGAGTTCCCTCCTGGAATACATGGTATAAGAAATAATTTACTGACCTCTAACAATGAAAAAGATGAAAAAATATATTATCGCATCAGTTTTGGCTTTGAGCACAATATTGATTGCTCAGGCGCAGGGGAGTAAATCTACCATCTATCCGACAGTGCTGGAAATAAATCAAGCTAAAGCCACATGGTTCAATACGAACAATGCGGCAGGTATGATACTGACTCCTCTGAGTGACTTCGGTACACTCTCGGTAGGCTATGATATGAAAGTCGGCTCCTACAGGCAACAGCAGGAAGGAGACATTAAGACTCTCAATATCAACACATCAGGGTCTAGTCCTCTGGGCAGGGCACGTGTATGGGGTGAATTCTCTTATCAGAACATAACCCAGGAGAACTCCAAGTTCAATACCCTCCGCCTTACCCTCGAACCCGATATGCCTTACATTCTTGCAGACTCCCGTCCGAGTTATTTCAAGAAACAGGTTTACGATATGACTGTAAAGGCTGCCACTCCGCTTCTTTGGGATATAGTTGCTTTTGGCGTAACCGCCAACTACTTCACCAAGAGTGGTGCAAAGCAGATTGACCCCCGAAGCGATTCATACGAATATGGCATTGAAGTAAAGCCCTCCACCGTATTCGCATTTGGTGATCACAGTACAGGTCTGACATTCATTTATAAGAATGCTTTCGACAGGTACTCCCCTCTCAACAGCAACAGCCAGCAAGATCAGCCCGCATTTAACCTGAGGGGCGTAGGCTCCTTTGTTAACGCGGTTGTGGGCTCATTTGGAGGACTAGGTACCTATTACTACAAGACCAACCGACTCGGCGGAGCTCTCCAGTACGGCTATCAGGGAAATAATCTCAAGGTTCTCGCAGAAGCCAATTACACCTATCAAGTAATAGATGTATTCCACACGCCTGCCAAGCCCTTCAGAATGGGATCAACCATTCAGCAGGTTATGGGAGGCAATATCCAGATGGTACTCGAAGGCGATTATTTCACCAATAAGGTTACAATAGATGGCTATAAGAGGAGCACTGACGGTATCGAATACATACAGGTAATCGACGCCACGTACACGGTACAGCAGTGGGTTTCAATTGCCAAATTTATCCGTAGTGAGTATGACTTCACGGGTCTTTCCCTAAAGTACGATATTTTCAGGGATAGCAACGAAGGTTATGACTGGATGGCGGGTATCCAGGGCCAGTATACTGACAGATTGGACACCTATATCATCCCCGAATCCTCCTTCAAGGCTGAAAACGTTTATGGAGAGATTTACGGCAAAAAGAATTTCATGTCCGGAAATAACTCAATCGTAGTGGGCCTGAGCGCTGGTTATAATTATAATATTGCAGGTGAGCATAAATATAATGGTCCTTTCCCCGATTCTGAGGTAGTCAGAGACCTATATGAGAAAGATCTTGCAATCCTTAGCGCCAACTATTACCAGTTCGGCATCAATCTTAAGGCAATCTTTCCCTTTGGTGAGAAAAACACCATTTATGTAGCTGCAAGTTGTAAGTATCTCCGTGCTAATGAGACACTTCACAACTATAGCTATGGCACCGACACTGAGGGCAAGAATTTCTGGTGGAACCTCAACCCCGGAAACCAATTAACCCCCAGCGCAAGAACCTTTGCTAATTTTTCAATCGGATTTACTTTTTAATAAAGTATCCGGCACCAATAAATGAAAAAAATATCATTACTCTTTTTTGTTTTGCTGTGCCTCCCTTTGGGGGCGCAGCAAAATATTATCTCCCCAACCCAAAGCGTCCGCAACTCGTTCGCAATATTTGTAGATCAGGCCACCTATGATGCCTGCAAGGAGGAGATACACGCCTATCGCGACCTCATAGAGAAAGATGGCCTCGCAACCTATATTCTCTCTGCTGAATGGCAATCCCCTGAGCATGTAAAATTTTTCCTAAAAAAATATTATGATGAACAGGGACTTGAGGGAGCGGTATTCGTGGGCAATATTCCGGTTCCAATGGTTCGCGGAGCGCAACACTTCACCTCAGCATTCAAAATGGATCAGGAGGCTTATGATTACTACGACTCATCCGTCCCTTCGGATCGTTTCTATGATGATTTTGACCTGAAGTTCAGATTTCTTCATCGGGATTCCACCCATCAACACCTCTATTACTACTGGCTGACCGGCGATTCACCCCAACGCATCTCCTGTGACATCTACACAGGACGTATACGCTCCACAGCCAAGGGTGAAGCGGGCTTCACTCAGATCCGCAACTACCTCAGAAAAGTAGTAAAAGAGAGAAGCGTTGAGAATCCCCTTGACGTGGTGGTACAATACACCGGAGACGGATCCTTCTCAAACAGTCTAATCGCCTGGAAGGATCAGAGCTATGTGATGGGAGAGCAAGTGCCGGCAGCTTTGCAGGGCCATGCCGACAAAGCCAGGTTCTATCTCTTCGCCATGTACCCCTATATGAAGGAGATTCTGACCGAGGAGATGAAGCGTGACGATGTAGACCTGATGCTCTTTCACGAACATGGTGTTACCGAGAGGCAGTATCTGACCGGCGCTATTCCAAATGAATATGAAGAGGATTATTTTACCTCCGGTAAAAGATTGCTTCGCAGACAGCTTAGGAGTGTGGAAAAAAGAGGTAACAACGTGCAGGAGGCGATGGATAAGTATATCAGGGAACATGGTATCGACAGCACCTGGTTTGAGGGTTGGAATGACCCCGCAATGATTGCAGAAGACTCTCTCGAGTATGCTAAGACGGGCTTTGAACTTGAAGACATCCGGGCAATCGGCCCAAATTCCCGCGTTGTGATACTTGACGCCTGCTACAATGGCGACTTCAGGAATGGAGATTTCATCGCAGGTGAGTATATTTTCAGCGAGGGCAAGACCATCGCCTGTTTCGGCAACTCAGTCAACGTGCTTCAGGATAAATCCTCCACAGACCTGATGGGTATGCTCGCTTATGGATTGAGGATCGGCGAATGGACGAAGAATATCAATATCCTTGAGTCCCATATCATCGGCGACCCCACTTTCAGATTTGCAAGGCCGGAAAGGATGCCGCGCATCAAGATGCACTCCAAGGATCCGGAGTATTGGCTCGCTGTAATGGAGCACAATCTACCCGTGGATATACAGGGTCTGGCTCTTTACAAGCTCTTTGAGCTGGAATATGAGGGAATGTCGGATCTCCTTCTCGAGACTTACAAGAGTTCTCCCTACTATATGTTGCGTCTTCAGTGTTTGCACCTGCTTGCGCACTACAATGACGACAACTATATAGAGTTGCTTAAGCTCGCATCGGATGACCCCTACGAGTTTGTCCGCAGAAAAGCTATGTACTATATGGGCAGAGTGGGACGCAACGATCTGGCCCCATACATGGTGAACGCTTATCTTGAGGATTACCTTGCAAAAAGGATTGCATTCAATATGAGCTTCAGCGCACACCATCTCAACGTGGAGCTTTTGAAGCATTTTTTCAAGGATGCCGTGATGAATGATAATGATTTCATCTATGATAAGAAGGAATTCTTGAAAAATGTAGAGGATGTGATCGATAGTGCCGAACGCACACTTACCGAATGCTGGAGATGCGTCATAGACACCAACATGAAGCCCTCCAAAAGGGAGTTCTATATTGTGGTGCTGAGAAACAACCCCTTCCCCCACATGGCAGACGACATCCTAAATGTCATCAGCAAGCCCGAAGAGAAACTTGAGCTTAGAATCGCCCTTACAGAAGCGCTTGGATGGTTTGTGCGTGCTTACAACAGAGTGGAGATCATCAACGGCTGCCAGGCTATCCTCGACAACCAAAAAGATCTCGACGCCCGACTTTCCGATGAACTTTTGAAGACAATCAACCGCTTAAAAGAATATACACGATGAAAAGAAAAGTTATTATGAAAAATGCATTTGCATTGATTTGTGCTATTCTTATTGCGGGCACAATTGTTGCCGCAACTAAAGCCAATGCGGTTGCCACAGCTAAAGCAAAAGAAGTTGCAGTAACAAAAGCAAAAGTTAACATTGTCAAATGTGACCCTAAGGCGACCACGTCCTTTGCCATTTTCGTGGACAACGAGACCTATAATGCTTGCAAGGCTGAGATTGACGCTTATAGGGAAGTGCTCCAAAGTGAAGGACTGGGCACCTATATTCTCTCTTCCGACTGGGCAAGACCCGAAGATGTAAAAGCTCAGATAATTGCCCTTTCCAAGAAAAAACCTCTCCTCGAAGGTATGGTCTTCATCGGCGACATTCCCATTGCCAGAGTGCGCCAGGCGCAGTTTATGACCACCGCATTCAAGATGAACGAGAATACCTTCCCCATCGAAGAGTCATCGGTCACCTCCGACAGATATTATGATGACCTCCACCTCGATTTCGAGTTCATAGGACAGGATGAGAATAACCCCCGCTGGTTTTACTACAACCTCACCGAAAAAGGGGCCCAGAAGCTAAACCCCAATTTCTATTCGGCACGCATGCGTGTCCCCGAGGATTTTCCGGGCGATAAAATGGAGGTGATGAGAAAATATTTGCGTAAGGTGATTGCCGCTCACAAAGAGGTCAATCCCCTCGACCATTTCATTTTCTTTGCAGGCCATGGTTACAACTCCGATTGCCTGAATGTCTGGAGACAGCAACCCATGCTTTTCAGGGAATATTTCCCGCAAGCATTCAAAAAAGCATCCGGCAACAAATTCTACAACTTCAGACAGGACAACTATATGAAGTTTAAGTTGTACAACGAGATTCAGCGTCCGGAGACGGATGTAATGATGTTCAGTGAGCATGGAGCTCCCGACACCCAATACATCAATGGTCTTGCTCCCGCATATACCATCGGAGAGAACATCGAATCCCTCAAACGCACCCTTAGAAATGACCTCCGCCGTGCGGTAAAGAGAAATCCCGAAAAGAAAGAGGAATATATCAAGGAGATGGCAGAGCACTATCATTTGGATCCCGCACTCTTTTCTGATGAAGCGTTGAAAGCTGAAAGAATCAACGACTCATTGGCATCCGCTAACATCAATATTGTACTTGAGGATATCCAAAAGCTCAAAACCGGCGCAAGGTTGACCATATTCAATGCTTGCTACAACGGCTCCTTCCACCAGACGGGCTATGTTGCAGGCTATCATATCTTCAATGAGGGACGCAATGTTGTCGCCCAAGGCAATACGGTCAACGTGCTTCAAGACAAATGGGCCGATCAGCTTATCGGCTACCTGGCGCTCGGCATCAGGGCGGGTTTCTGGCAGAAGGAAGTTTGTTATCTCGAGTCACACATGATCGGTGATCCCACTTTCAGATTCACTGCTCCTGATGGAGTGGATGCAGCGGAGATTTCCCGCGCACTCGCATTTCATTCCTATATCCTTGAAGGAAAAATGAAGAATGAGGGTATCGGCAGCAGCGAATATTGGAATGATTTTCTCGGTTCGAGGGAGCCGATATTCCGCGCAATGGCAGTAAAAAAGCTCACCGAGCTTGGAGAGCTGCTCTCTGCCGATCTTGCTGAGATCTTTGAGAAGGATAAATCCTGGATTGTGCGTCTTCAGGCGCTGACTGCAATCGCTCCTTTTGTGGATGAGAATACTTTCAAAGTGGTGGAAAAAGGAATTTTCGACCCCTTCGAGATGATTCGAAGACAATCCTGCCACTATGCGGGGAAAATGGGAGCAGAGAATTGTAAAGATGAGCTTATCGATATCGTACGCCATTCTCATGAAGTGGTCCGCACGCAATATGCTGCGCAAGGGGCTCTCAACCTCTTCGAGCACGATGAGTTGCCGGAAGATATCGCGAAGAATATGGGGTATTTTCTCAAAAACACACCCAAGCAGATGGAAATTATCAAGGATCTAAATGCGGACGATCTAAAAAGAGAATCCGAAATGAGGACCCTGCGCAACAACCCTCTCCATTGGAAGGTTGATGAGCTGCTTGAGGTCGCCGGTAATGCTTCTCAAAGCGAATATACCCGCCTCGTGATGATTGAGGCACTCGGCTGGTTCAATTATTCGGTTGAAAGGGAAAAGATTGCCAACACAATCAACGGATGGCTCACCACTCAGGAGCTTTCACCCAGGATGAAACGCGAAATGATCAAAACCGTCAAAAGGCTCAGGTGGGAGTAATCTCACGGAGGCCTTGTTATTGATATTACCCCGAAAGCTTACGGTTTTCGGGGTTTTTCTATAACTTTTTATATTAATCAACCGACACCCTGCACAAGCAGGATGGTCGGCATCAGGTAGAAATAGTAAAAATTGTTATCTGAGTTTCTTTTATCAAAAAATGCTCTACCGTCGGGAACACCCGAGCAGGGATCAATGCCCGGCTTGCGATAGAGCCTGGATATTTTGTATCGGGACATTATAAGATAGTTTTTGCTGAAATCGATACGGGGAATAACATAGCCTGATTCTTGAAAATGTTTTATTTGACTTTCCCCTTTTATTATAATCCATTCGAACTCATTCAATCCCCCGCTAAAGGCAAGATCTTCAGGCGTATGTTCTTGAGCCGTCACAAAGGATATTTCTAACTCTTTACCAATAATTCGATGTTTTACAAAAACAAATACTCCAACTACGGCTACAAGAACTATCAGCGATATCAGATACTTATTTTTCATTTTAGTCGTGCCTCTTTTTAATAATCATTATCATCAAAACCACCAGAATCAACAGAGAGAGCAAATTCGGCAGATCAAAAGCCCATAAAACTCTCGTTTGGTCGACACCCGGATCCTTTATCAAAAAGTTGAATAATCCTACATAAAGTTGTGCAAAAATCGCCCCTACAATCAATATGCACCAAATCATCCCATATCTTATATTTGCTCTATTTCTCCACAAAAACAAAACCAAAAGCACGCAGGCACATAAGACTACAACATCCACAAGTAACACCGGCCAATCACCAATATGCTTTACTAAAGAAAAAACTATCGCATATGTTTTTGCCAAAAAAACATATAAGCAAATGAGAGTAAGTGATATTTTTAACAAAGCTTTCATCCTGAGTGACCACTTTTGTATCTTGCCCAAACAACTCCCCAAGTAAACTATAAAGGTAATTCAATAATTCCGATTCTTAAAAACCGTTTGTCGGATTATCAACGGAATAATCATTGAAAATCAATGAATTATTTGGCCGATAAAGAAAAACATTATATATTTGCAGCCCGCAAAAAATGTGCGGTAACTATTTAACTAATTTATTTACACCAAATTAACAACCAATGCCTGGAATAATTGGAAAAAAAATCGGAATGACTTCCGTTTTCAGTGCCGATGGAAAAAATCTTCCATGCACTGTTATCGAGGCTGGTCCGTGTGTTGTTACGCAAATTCGTACAGTTGAAAAAGATGGTTATGCCGCTGTACAACTTGCCTATGACGATATTAAAGAGAAGCACGCCAGCAAGCCCCTTAAGGGCCACTTCGAAAAGGCAGGAACCACTCCAAAGCGCAAATTGGTAGAGTTCAAGGATTTTGACACCACCAAACTTAAGCTTGGAGACACTATCACCGTTGCAGATCTCGACCTCGATCTTTCAGAGGGCAAGATTGACTGGGTTGACGTTACCGGAATTTCAAAAGGTAAAGGCTTCCAGGGCGTAGTTAAGCGCCACGGTTTCTCAGGTGTAGGCGACCGCTCGCACGGTCAGCACAACAGATTGCGTCACCCCGGTTCGCTGGGTGCCTCTTCTTGGCCTTCGAGAGTTTTCAAAGGCATGAAGATGGCCGGCCGTATGGGCGGTGATCGCGTGAAAGTACTAAACCTTCAGGTAATCAAGATTATCCCTGAGAACAATCTCATTTTAGTTAAGGGCTCTGTACCCGGAGCCAAAGGTTCTTATGTAATTGTGGAGGATTAAGCGTTATGGAATTGAAAGTTTACAAAATTGACGGAACAGAGTCCGGTAAGTCGGTTGTTCTCGATGATTCGATTTTCGCAATCGAACCCAATGATGACGCTATCTATCTTGACGTTAAGCAATATCTTGCCAATCAGCGTCAGGGTACTCACAAGACAAAAGAGCGTTGGGAGGTCTCATACAGCACTAAAAAGCTTGGCAGACAAAAAGGTGGCGGTGGAGCACGCCACGGCAGTATAAAAGCCAACATCTTCGTAGGCGGAGCAACCACTTTTGGTCCCAAGCCCCGTGACTACGGTTTCAAACTCAACAAAAAGCTCAAACAGCTTGCACGTTTCTCCGCTTTGACCTACAAAGCAAAGGGAAATGCAATCACAATGGTTGAGCCTTTTACCATGGATGCTCCCAAGACCAAAGAGTTTATCAAGATTCTTGACAACCTCAAGGCAAATGGAAGAAAAACCCTTGTGGTGCTTCCCGAAAATTCAAACAATATTTACTTATCGTCCCGCAATCTGCCGGAAGTGAAGGTGATCACCGTAGATGAGATCAACACCTACACTCTGATCAATGCCAACCACCTCGTGATGGTTGACGGAGTTCAGGATATCCTGGCTGAAAGACGCAAATAACAAAAGAACGATGGGAATTTTAATTAAGCCAGTAGTAACTGAAAAGATGACGATTCAAGGCGATAAATTGAATCGATACGCTTTTATCGTTGACCGCGACGCCAACAAGGTGGAGATCAAAAAAGCGGTTGAGGAAATGTATGGTGTTTCAGTAATTGACGTAAACACTGTAAATTACCACGGCAAACGTAAAAGCCGCTATACAACAGCAGGAATGCTGACAGGCCGTACAAATCACTATAAGAAGGCATTTGTGACATTGGCCGGAGATGATAAGATAGACTTCTATAGTAACATTTAAGGCCATGGCAGTACGTAAATTCAAACCGGTAACTCCCGGACAAAGAAATAAGGTGATCAGCGCTTTTGACGACATCACCTGCACAACACCTGAAAAGTCCCTTCTTAAGCCCATCAAGCGCACGGGTGGACGCAACAATCAGGGTAAGATGACAATGCGCTATATCGGCGGCGGTCACAAGAGAATGTATCGAGTAATCGACTTCCATCGTGACAAAGACCAATATACAGCCACTGTCAAGACTATCGAATACGATCCAAACCGCAGTGCACGCATCGCATTGGTCGTATATGGTGATGGCGAAAAACGCTACATCATCGCTCCAAACGGTATCAAGGTAGGCCAGGTGATCTCTTCCGGTCCCGGCGTAGCCCCTGAAATCGGTAACGCTCTTCCTCTATCGGAAATTCCTCTCGGTACATTGGTGCACAACATTGAGCTCCGTCCGGGTCATGGTGCCGCCATGGCACGCAGCGCCGGCACTTTTGCTCAGCTTACAGCACGCGAAGGCGACCATGCAATACTTCGTCTCCCTTCAGGTGAGACACGTATGGTACTGGTAACCTGCCGCGCTACTGTGGGCACTGTGTCCAATCCGGACCACAGCCTGGAGTCTCATGGTAAAGCCGGTCGCAAACGCTGGTTCGGTCGCAGACCCCGCACCCGCGGTGTCGTAATGAATCCCGTGGATCACCCTATGGGTGGTGGTGAAGGCCGTGCATCCGGTGGACACCCCCGTTCACGCAAGGGTGTGCCTGCCAAGGGATATAAGACTCGCAATCCCAAGAAGACTACCAATAAGTTCATCATTGAAAGAAGAAGAAAGAGAAAGAAATAACGGAATTAAACTTTAGAAGATTATGAGTCGTTCACTTAGAAAAGGTCCTTATATTCAGGACAGTTTGGAAAAAAGAATACTTGCCATGAATGAGGGCAGTATGAAAAAAGAGGTCATAAAGACCTGGTCAAGGTCCAGTATGATTTCGCCGGACTTTGTGGGACACACTATCGCTGTTCACAACGGAAACAAGTTTGTTCCGGTATATATTACAGAGAATATGGTTGGTCACAAACTCGGAGAATTTGCACCGACACGCACCTTCAAAGGTCACTCGGGTAATCGTTAACATTTAAAAAGAGAAGATTACAATGGGATCTAGAAAAAGAGAGATGGCCGAAAGGCTGAAAGAAATAAAGAAACAGACAGCTATCGCAAAGCTGAATGATATTCCTACTTCGCCTCGTAAGATGCGTCTGGTTGCTGACATTATCAGAGGGGTAGAGGTCAACCGTGCTTTGGATATTCTCAAATATTCAAAGAAAGAGGCATCTATCCGCCTCGAGAAACTCGTACGCAGTGCAATCGCCAACTGGGAAGCCAAAAATGAGGCAGACCGCAAAGAATTGGAGCATGGCAATGTATATATCAAGAGCATTATGGTGGGACCGGGACGTTCGCTTAAACGTATCCGTACAGCCCCGCAGGGCCGTGCAGCTCGTATACGTAAGCGTTCAAACCACGTTACCATCGTGCTTGATACCAAGAAAACCGTTAAACCAGTAACAACTGAGGAGGCATAAAAATGGGACAGAAAACTAACCCTATCAGCAATCGTATAGGCATTATCCGTGGCTGGGACTCCAACTGGTACGGTGACTATGCCGGTAGAATTCTCGAAGATGCAAAGATTCGTGAATATCTGAATACTCGTCTTGCAAAAGCGAGCTTGTCAAAAATCGTTATAGAGCGTACCTTGAAACTCATCACCGTAACCATCCACACCGCTCGTCCGGGTGTCATAATCGGCAAAGGCGGGCAGGAGGTTGACAAGTTGAAGGAAGAGTTGAAGAAAGTTTGCAATAAAGAGGTACAAATCAACATCTTTGAGGTTAAACGCCCTGAGGTTGATGCCAACATTGTTGCCAACAACATTGCACGCCAGGTAGAAGGACGTGTTTCTTACCGCAGAGCAGTCAAGATGGCTATTGCATCTACAATGCGAGTAGGTGCAGAAGGTATCAAGGTGCTTATCAGCGGCCGTCTCGGCGGTGCTGAAATGGCAAGAAGCGAGCTCTACAAAGAGGGCCGTACTCCTCTTCATACTTTCCGTGCTGACATTGACTATGCTTTGGCAGAGGCACACACTAAAGTTGGTGTTCTCGGCATTAAAGTATGGATATGCAACGGCGAGGTTTATGGCAAACGCGACCTATCACCTAACACAGGCATTTCTGCCAACGCCGCATCAACCCAACCACAAAGCCGTGGCGGCGATCGTCGTGGTCGTAGCGGACGAGGTGGCGACAGAAGACGTCAGAGCGGACGTCCCCGTCAATCAAGGGATAGCGAATAATAAAGAGGTTCGATATCTAATATTAAAAATACTCAATATTAGATACTCAGAACACCAAACTTAAAACGGCCTTCAAAGGCCGTTTTTTTATATCCGGTATTTCTCACTATTTTTGTTTAAATTTGTATTTTAGTAGGTAAAACAGTTTTATGAAGCGCTTAGTGATTTCAGCGGTAACTGCCGCTATGATGATATTGACAGCTATTTGCGCCGGAGCACAACAGAATGGCACAGCGAGCAAAGTGCTGACTCTGGAGGAGTGCCGTACTCTGGCCCGCGTATCTATTGGAAATAGCCAAAACGCCTCACTGGTGCAGCAAGGTGCTGAAATACGCGGTAGCATACTCAAAAGAATAATCCTTCCACAGATAGCTGCAGTCGGTTATGGAACATACCAGACGCATACGCCGGATATGGGCGCCCTGGTCAATCACCAGATTGATTTCAAGAAATTATCACAATGGCAATATGGCAGCTACCTGTTTTTCGCTCAAAATATTTACGATGGTGGTGAGTACCGTACTAAACGTCTGCTAAATAACCTTGCAAAAGAGGCGGAACTGCTCGATATTGAGCAAAAGGCTCTTCAAATGGAAAATATCGCTGATGAACTCTATTTCAATGCACTACTCGCCGAAAAGAGCCTCGAAATTCTCAAACTTACCCATGAGAGGCTCCAGAGTGATTTAAATAGTATCAAATCCCTTTTTGCCGAAGGTGTAATCTATCGCAAGGATGTGATGCTAATTGAGATGCAGTTGCTTGAGAGCAGCCATAGGATATCCGCTTTAGAGATCGAAAGGGAAAAATGTCTGGCATTACTCTCCACTCTGACCGGAAGTGAAATAACTATTGACACCCGGCTTGAAATGCCTTCCCGGGAGCTGGTAGATGCCGTAGCAGAAGATCCCGCCATGCGTAAAATCGATGTGCGTAGAGAACAGATTGATGCCGGCAGAAGGCTTTCTCTCTCAAAAGTGCTTCCGAGGGTGGAATTGTTTGCTTTCGGCCACTATGGCAAATGGGGCATGGATGTTTTTTCAGACGATCCTCTTCTCTCCGGAATGGCCGGCCTCGCCCTCATAATACCTATTTCCGACTGGCGAACACACCACCGCAACAAAGCCCTATCCGTCAACGAAAAAAACCTTTTGGAAATCACCAGGGCTAACCTGGAACTACAGACCGAGCTCAAACGCACCGAAATTGAAAAGGAGGTATCAGCCTATGAAGAGCTGGAAAAACAGACCGCTGAAATGGCTTCAAAATATCGTGAACTGGCGGATGAACTGCGTTTGATGATGCAAAAGGGAGAAGTCTCCGAAAACGAATATCTCACCGCGCTCAATATGCAGACACAGTCCGAACTCAACAGAGAATATCATCGAATCGAAAAAATCCGCAAAATCATATTAAGTCACCGCATATTTATAGACAACCTTGACAATTGACGACTATGAAACATCTCTCTATAATTCTCACAGCCACTCTGCTGATCTCTGCCTGCAATCAGTACAGCCAACCTGACGGCTATGGCATTTTTTACAATATAGAATGGACCGTATCTGCCGATGCAGACGGGAAAGTAACCGATCTTGGAGCCGAAGAGGGCACAATCCTCAGTAGCGGAGAGGTAGTAGGACATATAGATACCACCCTTCTGGTGCTTCAGCGCAATAATCTTATCTCTCAGATGGCTGCGCTAAGGGCCACTTTGCCAAAGGAAGCAATACAGATAGAGGCCTATATCAGTGAAAAAGAGGCTCTGGTCAATGAATTGGAAAGGGTACGCAATCTGGTGGAGTCAGGGTCGCTGGACTCCAAGAAAATGGAGCAGACCCGGGATAAAATTTCCATTCTGGAGAGCAGGATAGAGGCTGCAAGAGCTCAGATCAAGCAGCAGTCAGCCTCCGTACTGGCGCAAATAGAGCTACTCGTTTCGCAGAAGCATCTGATTGACGAACAGATCAGACGCTCTACCATATACTCACCTGAAGATGGAATTGTAGTAACCAAATATCTCAACGAACACGAGTACGTGCTTACCGGTCGCCCGATATTCAAACTTGCCCGTACCGACAAGCTGGTTTTCAAGTGCTGGCTTGACGGAGCTACCCTGACAAAGGTCAATTTGGGTGACAGCGTTACCGTAATGGTAGATGGTCCGGATGGCACTCTGGTGGAGCATCAGGGGATTGTAAGCTACATTTCCGAACACTCGGAATATACTCCCAACCACATACAGACCCGTGACAACCGCACCCGTCTTGTATACATGGTAAAAATTGACGTGCCCAATGATGGCACACTGCGCGCCGGTCTACCTGCTGAACTCCACTTATGATCCATGCCGAAGGCATATCCAAGTGGTACGGCAGCTTTCAAGCGTTGTACGATCTCACCTTCAGTGTTGAGAAAAGGACTATTATCTCCATGATAGGAGCCAACGGGGCGGGCAAGTCCACCCTGTTTGATATCATTACCACTCTTGACGGCGACTTCAAGGGAAAAATGGTGGTCGGCGGACATGACACCAGGCGGGAGAAAAGTGCCATACGCAAATTAATCGGATATGTTCCCGGCACCTTTTCGCTCTATAGCGACCTGACCGTTATGGAGAATGTGGATTTCTTTGCAAATGCCTACGGATGTGGCAGGGAGGCACTCTATAAGATGACTCCTCGCATATGGAGTTCTCTGGAGCCATTTGCGGGATACCGGGCGAGTCAACTCTCCGGTGGCATGAAGCAAAAGCTCACCCTCTGTTGTGCCGCAGTCCACTCTCCTTCGATACTGCTGCTCGATGAACCCACTACCGGCATAGATCCCCTATCAAGATGGGAACTATGGCAAGAATTGTTGGCTCTCAGGGAACAAGGTCTTACAATCTTAATGAGTACGCACTATCTGGATGAAGCTGCACGCGCCGACAAGGTGATGCTGCTCGACAAAGGGAGACTCATCTCATACGACACTCCAAAGCATCTTACAGAGGATGAGGAGAGTCTGGAAGAGGTCTTCATTAAATTTTTGGAACGCAGGGATGAATAGGATCCTCACCATATCATCCCTTAACAAGCGATTCGGCTCCCTATTGGCCGTACGCGATTTCTCCCTTACGCTGGACAAAGGAGAAGTCCTAGGCATTTTCGGCGCCAACGGTGCAGGTAAAACGACCTTAATCAGGATGATTATCGGCCTCACGAAGCCCACCTCCGGTGAGTACATTGTGGCAACAGGGAGTCGCATCGGCTATATGAGCCAATCATTTTCCCTGGTTGGGACTCTGACGGTATTGGAAAATTTTGAGTTTTACGGTGCCCTCTACAATCTTCCTTGGCAGGAATTCATAGATCAGAGAGATCGCTTCATCAACCATTTCAAGATGGATGAATATCTGAATGTTCGTGCCGACAGATTGCCTGCCGGCAGAAAACAATTGCTGGCCTTCTCCATATCGAGGCTCCACTCTCCTACTCTGTTGCTGCTGGACGAGCCCACTTCGGGACTTGACCTGCTCAACCGTAAACGCCTCTGGGAGGCCGTTCGCGATGCTGCCAATGAAGGAATTGCCATTCTGGTAAGTACCCACTATCTTGACGAGGCATTTCATTGTGACAATATGGTGATGATGGAGCATGGAGCTATAAAGGCCTACGGCAAGCCCGTTGATTTGGCGGCCAAGGCCGGAGGAGACCTAATAAACTTATTTTTGGAGGAGATGAAATGAGAGGCGTTTGGACAGTCGCACGCAAAGAGGTTTCGCACATCTTGAGGGATAAGGTGAGCGGACTTATCTTGTTTGCACTGCCAGCGCTTTTTTTCATCTCAATAGGATTTGCCATTTCGATAGATATACAGCGTATTGACCTGGCCATTGCAAATACTGCAGGGCCGAAAGCGAATGAAGTGATAAGTCGCTTGTGCGATCTGGAGAAAGTGAATAAAGTGGTGATGCTGAATTCCCCCTCTGAAGTGGAAGAGTCTTTTGCACGAGATGAAGTATCTGCTGCAATTGTCATAAGTGAAGGTGAGGGTGGCTACAATGCTCCCCTCAAATTTGATCTCTTTGTAGACTGTGTCTTCACCGGCAATGTTCTTGCGATAAAAAACCGCATTAACTCCGTCATCAAAAGCTCTCTTATAGGAGCCGAAAACGACCCTCCTTTTACCATAAGATACCTTTATAATGCAGACCTCAACAGAAAGATGGCTACCATTCCGGGGTTGATTATGATTATCCTGATAGTAGTATCGACTATGATTTTCGGCATCAGCATCAACAGGGAGAAGGTAAATGGCACATCACGGCTGCTTTCACTTACACCACTCGGAACTGTGAGTATCGTTATGGGTAAAATTATTCCCTATTTTTTAATATCGCTAGTACATATCTCCTATCTGATTTTCCTGGGACAATCTGTGTTCGGACTCGGCATCAATGGCAGTTTTCTGCTCTATTTCCTCTTCTGCGCCCTGTTTTCCCTCAACTCCATGATGATAGGACTGCTTGTCGGCTCTTATTGTAAGACATACGAGGCAACTCTCATCATCTGCTGGTTTTTTATATTCACGCCTAATCTATTCTTATCGGGATTTGTAATGCCTGTTAATAATATGCCCGAAGCGATGCGGGCAATCTCTCGTCTTTGCAGTGGATATCATTTCATAGAGGGATATAGGGGGATTGCATACAAAGGAACGGGCTTTGCAGAAAACCTGCCCTTCATTTCATTTCTTACAATTCAGAGCTTGGTTGCTCTCATTCTTGCCCTGCTGGGGTTCTCACGCCGTTATTCTAAATCCTGATGAGAAGATTGTATTACATATTCAAACATGAGGTGTTGACATTCGTGAGAAATCCGCTGATGATACTTTTGCTGGTTCTTTCTCCTTTAGTGGTTGTCGGGTTCATTCCACAAACCCTGGGCAATACCAATAAAGTGAGTTGTGCCATAGTAGATATGGACCGCTCCGCTGCCAGTAGGGAGATTGTGCAGATAATGCTCTCGGCTGAGGATTGTCTGTCCCCTGCTTTGTGTGGCTCCATTGAAGAAGCAATGCGCCTTATGGAGCGCAACAAAGTCGCGATGATCATTTTCATACCTGATGGTTACGGACGTGACATGGACCTGGGTCATCCCAGGAAAATGACTCTTTTGGCAGATGGGGCCAGAGTACTTGAGGCTGATATCTCGGCATCACAGTTGATCTCACTCCTATCTGGAGATCAACTTTCAAATGGAATCGTCAGCAACCATCGTCTTTTCAACAATTACGATCACTCCGAAGAGTTTTATCTGGTCTCTCTGATGTCACTGACGCTCGTGTTTATAGCTATTTTCCTTATTGGACTCAATCTCTCGGAAGAAAAAAAACACAACACCAATTCCCAGATCATCGTTACGGGAGTCGATATGCGACTCTATCTGGGTATCAAGGTTTTGTTCCATTCGCTCGTAGTGATTCTGGAACTTTTTATTTGTCTGCTTTTGGGGTACATAGTCTACGACATGACTATAGTTTCAGGTCTGGGGCAATTGATTTTGGTAACATATATACTCACATTCCCATTGTTGTTTGTAGGTGTATTCCTCGCGGCTGTTGCCCGTAACGATATTCAAACTATATATCTGATGATTTTTGCAATGATCTTTCTGGTAATGCTCAGTTCAATTATTGCTCCGTTAATCAACATGAGCGGGATCTCATACTATTTCTGCCGTCTGAACCCTGTTTATTGGCTTACAAAAGGCCTTCGAACCGTCATTACTTATGGTTTCCCTTTAAGAACATTAATTCCGGAACTTGTCGCAGGAATTGTTTTGAGTCTGATTTTCTTTTTCTCTTCAATTAGACTTCTCAAAAGAATTAATTAACTTTGATGGTTATCAATTAATCAGTAAACATACTTTCATGAAACGTTTTCTCCTTATAGCCCTGTTCGGTGCATTTCTGGCAACAGGTTGCACTACCACACCCGCACCCGGAACGCTTGCTAAGGCAACGCCCGAGTCTCAGGGGATGAATCCGGCGATTCTTTCCCAAGTAGATTCCGTAGTATTTAAAGCTATTGAAGAGGGGCAGTGCCCCGGAGCAGTATTATCAGTTGTCAAAGGGGATAAAATCGTATATCTCAAAGCATACGGCAACAAATCGGTAGTACCGGACACTGTGGCCATGACTACCGAGACCGTATTTGACCTGGCTTCAGTCAGCAAGTGTGTCGGCACTACTTTATCTATTCTCCAGCTGGTTGAAAACGGCAGTATCCGTCTCACCGACCGTGTAGATATCTATATCCCGGATTTCCAGCCCTGGATTGACCCTACAACAGGGGAAAAAACGGATATCAGGATCATTGACCTGCTGACACACAGCTCAGGTATTGAGCCCTATATCGGTGTACCTGCGTATGTAGAAAGATTTGGCGAAGCCACACCGGACTCACTCATGAGATATATTGCTACTGAGGTCAGACGCAATTTCAAGCCAACCACAGGCTATATGTATAGTTGCCTCAACTTCGTTACCCTCCAGCATATTCTCCAAAATATAACCGGAGAGACTTTGAGCGACTATGCACAAACACACCTATTTGATGTTCTACAACTTGCCAACACCTGCTACAACCCCACAGGACATACTCTGGAGCTTTGTGCCCCTACCGAAGTACAGGCTGACGGCCTTCCTCTGGTAGGCAATGTACACGATCCAATCGCCCGCATAATTAATGTAGGAAATAGCGGCAATGCCGGAGTCTTCTCCAATGCGGAAGATCTCTCCGTCATAGCAGCTGCTCTGATGAATGGTGGTCAGATCCATGGACGCAGAGTCCTCGGCAAATTGACAGTCGAAAGAATGATCACGGTACCGGAGGAGAATGCTCCCCACATCGGACGCGCACTAGGCTGGGACAATCGAAGCAGTGCTGCGGGTATTCGTGGTGATCTTTTCAGCCGCACACGCACTATCTGCCATACAGGATACACAGGCACTTCCATGGTGATAGATATGGATTCAAAGACCGCAGTTATATTTCTCACAAATAGGGTACATCCCGTGGACAAGAGCGGACTTGCCAGGACAAGAGCTCTACTGGCCAATATTGTTGCTGCATCAATAGAAGAATAATATCCGGATGGCAAGGGTCTGCATCAGCATAAGGGATATCGACAGCATCTACTGCAAGTTTATGGCCGATACCAGGCGCGACGAAGTGCTTGAAATACGGCTTGATAAATGTGGTTTGTCCGAGCAGGAGATAAAGGAACTTTTTTCCGGTCAAAGAGAGGCTGCTCTTCTGGCCGCTTACCCTTGCCGTCTTGCTACTGAAAGGAAAGATGCCATCAACGCCCTCTCCACAGCCATTCTTGCCGGTGCCGACATGGTGGATATTGAGACCTCTCTTCCCGAAGAGTCCCGCAGGTGGCTCTCTTCGCTTGCGATGAACAAATTTTGCAAGACTATCTACTCCTATCACAACTGGCATCACACAAATCCCATAGAAGAACTTCGCAGGATTGTTCGTGATGCTTTTGCCGAAGGAGCGGATATCGTTAAAATAGTCACCACTGCCAAATCAGCTGAGGATGCGGAGAGAATCCTTTCCCTATATGAGGAATTTCCTCCGGAGCGACTCATCGCTTTTGCAATGGGTGCCGCGGGAACCCCATCAAGACTAAAATCCGTAACTCTCGGCGCACCGCTCTATTATGTCTCACCGCGCCGCGGATTTGAGACAGCTCCCGGTCAACCCTGCTACTACGATCTGTTGGAGGGCGATATTGTACTCAAGGGAGAGGTGGACATACCCTCCTCCAAGAGTTTTGCACAACGTGCAATATTGCTCGCAGCCCTTACCGAAGGTACCACACGTCTCTACAACCTTACCCTCTGCGACGACACTCAATCGGCACTCTCGGTCGCCTGGCAACTTGGGGCGGATATCTCCTTTGAAGGTCGCACACTCATACTGACCGGTCACCAACGCATCCATGAAAAGGGTCTGGTGGTACGTGAAAATAAACTTTTTGTGGGCGAATCGGGATTGCTGGCGCGCCTATGCATCCCTCTTGCCGGTCTGAGCGATGCCGACATTACCATCATAGGAGAAAAGACTCTCAACCGGCGCAAGATCCGCGAACATGCAAAGGCTCTGCGGTTGATGGGACTTAAGGTCAGCTATCGTGATGAACATTACCTGCCCGCCACCGTATCGGGACGGCTCCATGGCAGAGTTGTCAACATATCCGGAGCTCACGGATCTCAGATGATATCGGGAATGCTTCTTGCTCTTTCTCAATGCGACCAGGACTCCGTATTGCATGTTGCAGATCCCACCAGTAACCCCTATATCGATCTTACAATCTATCTGGCCGAATTTTTTGGGATTGACATTGAGTTCAGTGGCGAAGAATATGAGGATTCCCGCTCATTTTTTATCTCAGGCGCACAACTGATAAAGCCCCTGCACGGACTTGAAGTGGAGAAAGATTGGAGTGCTGCCGCGATCATGCTTGTAGCCGGAGCGATGATGGGCGACATCACCATTCGCGGTATGGATATGTTCTCCAATCAGGCGGACTCCATGATCTATGACTTTCTCGAGCAGAACCATGTAGATATCATAAAGGACAAGGATGGAAACATCAATATACGCAAGTCCATTATATCTCCTTTTGTATATGACATTACGGATGCCCCCGACCTATTTGCTCCGCTATTCTTACTGGCTACACGAGCTACCGGCGAGAGCTGCATCCAGGGGATCCGGCGCCTTCGCAATAAAGAGAGTGACCGTGCACGCACTTTTGCTGAAGAATTTCGCAAATTGGGTGTCTGGGTAGAGATACGGGGGGACTATATGCTCATCAGGGGAAACGAGGATTTTGAGTTTATGGGGGGAGAGTGCTCCTCACACGGAGACCACCGTCTCGCAATGGTACTTTCCATTGCCAATCTCATCTCTACTTCGGAGATTATAATAGATGATACTGATTGTATTAAAAAATCCTTCCCCGGTTTTCTGGAAGAACTGGCTAAACTGGATATAAGAAAACTCAGTTGATATGAATAGCTTCGGTGAAAAATTCAGGATTACAATTTTCGGAGCGTCACACGCTCCGGTAACAGGGATAACCATAGAGGGAGTACCTGTCGGTTTGCCGCTTGACCCGAACGATTTCACAGAAGATATTCTCAGGCGTAAAAGCGGTCGCAAAGGCACCACACCCCGCATCGAGGAGGATATTCCAATTATAGAAAGCGGTGTTCGAAAAAGAGAAGACGGGGTTATGCTCACTTCCGGTGAACCCCTTACCATAAAATTTGAAAACAAAAACATTCGTCCGCAGGACTACTCTCTTTTCAAAAATATACCGCGTCCCGGACATGCCGATTTTACGGCTTTTGTAAAGTATTACTCCCGGACCCGGAGGGAGGAATTCGATAAAGGTGGGACTACCGGAGGAGGTATGTTCTCCGGACGTATGACACTGCCGCTGGTAGCCGCAGGTGTTGTGGCCAAGAAGATCATCTCCCCTATTGAGATACGGGCTAAACTGGTCGAAGTTGGAGGCATTTCTACTCTTGAAACTGAGGCTGTGGAGGCACTTCTCGAGAAAACCATCGAAGAGGGCGACTCTCTCGGAGGGATTATCGAATGTATTTGCACCAATGTCCCTGCCGGACTTGGAGAACCATTCTTCAACTCGCTGGAGTCTTTGATTTCTCACGCAATTTTTTCCATACCGGGCATACGCGGTATCGAGTTCGGTGATGGATTTTCCGCCTCAAGGATGAAGGGATCCCGGCACAATGACCCATTTATCGACCGGTACGGCCATACCGCCAGGAATGGCGCCGGAGGTATCAACGGCGGTATTTCCAATGGCAACCCGCTGGTCTTCCGCGTCGCTGTCAAACCCACCTCATCAATTAGCAAGACTCAAACCACCTATGACTTTGCCGAGAATGTGATGACCGATATCTCAGTTTCGGGGCGTCACGATGTCTGCTTTGCGCTACGCGTACCTCCTATCGTGGAGGCAATGACCGCCTGCGTACTCGCCGACATGCATATCATCGATCTGCACCGGCAGACAATATCCCTTTGATTGAATAATATTTCACCGCTATGAAAACTATAAGATTGAAAGTTTTGAAATCCTGTTGTCTGTTCTGCTTTCTGCTCTGCAGTTGCAATCGCAATTTCATAGGCATGGAACCTGCTCTGAAGAGGTACCTCAAGGATTCCCTGCCGGCATTAACTGCCAGATGTGAAGCTACTCTCGATGCCGCCTATATGGCACAAACTCTGGTGGGAGAGGTTAAAGATCATCCCGAATGGGAAGGTTATCCTCTATTGCAATATGAATATTTCACAGGTATAGACAAGCGCCTCGGCGTTGCCAAAAAGGGAAAAGTGCTTATGCTAAATCCTTCTCCCGAAAAACTGGCGATATGGATAGCAGATGCCGTTTATCATGCCACGGGAGAGGTCTCCTATGAGGACTTCGAGACCATCCGCCAGTGGATCCAATGGCAGTCGGGAGCACAATTTCCCGTTTCAGGAGTGGTATATGAGGATATGTATGTCCCCGGACATTTTGAGCCTTATGTTTTCAAGGATGGGGTTACGGTATATATTGCAGATACCGCGATGTTTCCACAGGTCAAAGAGAACCGTACCTGCACCGAAGAGATGCTGGATTTTTATTTGACGATTACCAATGAGGATCTCAAACCCAACACGGGTCGTTATGCCCGCATCAGCAGCACTACACGCGAAATGTATTATGCTGCCGGCGGAGAAGCAGAAGTGGGAAGTAGTGTAGATGGGAAACGTGATCAGGCGTGGCTTGCAGAAGTGGGACGCCTCTATCGCAAGGCCTGGAAGTCTCACCACAATGAGTTGATTACTGCATTCGCAAAATATAAACTCAATCAAGAGTGATTTTGATAATTTCAAATATTTCTCTACTTTTGCCGACCTATTATGTGTTTACCATATAATCACTGCCCGGATGGCGGAATAGGTAGACGCGCTGGTCTCAAACACCAGTGGCCGAGAGGCTGTGCCGGTTCGATCCCGGCTCCGGGTACGAAAAAAGAGTTCGGAAAAATTCTGAACTCTTTTTAATTATGAATATTGAGTATATTATGTCGAGTCGTAAAAGGTGTTTTCCGATTTCTTTTAGTATCGTTTTCGGTAGATATTTTCTATCTCTTTTTGGGTCAATTCGACATAATTATTGGCAAGTAGGCGTTGTTGAGTTTGCATAACGCTCTCGGCAAAACCGGTGATATCGGCCTCCGTCATGCCATACTCTTTAAGAGGCTTCTTTTCTAAGAGATTGGAGAGCAATTCATCTAGTTTGTCGTAGATCTCTTCGCTTGACCATTGAAAATTTTTAGTGAAAATATTATTGAGTTCTTGAATTTTGCCTGTGGGATTCTTCTGTTGATATATTTTAAATATTTCCGTTAAAAATTGATAATTGGCTTCACCATGCGGAACATGATATTTTCCCCCTAGAGGATAGGAAAGCGCATGTACGGCACCCGTTCCTGCATTTCCAAATGCAATGCCTGCAAAATTACTGGCTATAAGCATCTCGCCAAGGCGCTCATATCGATAATCAGGTCCGTTTTCGGCTATCTTCATAAAGATATCTACAATTATTTCGATAGCAGCACGGCTAAATGTTTGAGTGTATGGAGTGGCTCTTGGTGAAACGTATGACTCCATAGCATGAATGAGCGCATCAATAGCGCTTGCAACATAGGGTCTATATGGAAGTCCGCGCAATAATTCGGGTATAAGCACTGCGTCGTCCGGCATCAGGGCATCGTCAGCCAAACCCATCTTTGTCTTTTTGGACTTTATTTCTGCAATGGAAATATTGGTCACTTCGCTGCCGGTTCCACATGTAGCAGGTAGAATAATGAGTTGTTTGTCTTTCTCCAGGGGTATTTTTCGTTCAAAAGCATCTGTCACATTTTCCACTCCTTTTAACACAAAAAGTTTGGAAATATCCATGATGGTACCTCCTCCGATGGCGATGACACGATTGTATTTCAACGGCTTCACATCCCGTAAAATTGCATTCATCATCTCATCCGAAGGCTCACCCGGACCATATTTTCCCTTCATGATGAAATGACATTTCAAATTGAGCGGCTTCATAAAGGGCTCGTATAGATAATCGTTAGTCAGCACCAGGTCCATCTCGTTGAGACCGAAATCATGAGCAAAGTCGGCAAACTTGTCAAATTGATGCAATCGGGTTTTAAGTTTAAATAGTTGCATGGTTGTATTTCGTTATTATTTATTCTGCGCACATTGCGCAAAATGGGGCTTTACGGGCTTTACAAGTAATATATCGCTATTTATAATCGACGCTGCAATATAACAAAAGCAAAGTTATTGAAAACAATTGGGATACCGGCATTTTACATACTATACTGGGGCTGACTCAATCATAGGATTGCACAACTAATTGTGCGATTTCTCTGAAAACTGCTTGTTTTGTTGTGCGATTTGGCTATATTTGTGAAAATTTAAGACAACAATGAAAGCACTTTATCAGAAATTTGAGACACTTTTACTCAATACAACACTCGATTTTAAACGGTACTTGTATGATGAAATCGCGTGGGAAAGCCGTATGGTAGGCATTATTGGCGGTCGTGGAGTCGGTAAAACCACAATGATTCTACAAAGAATAAAGGAACACTTGAGTGTTAAAAATACATTATATGTTTCGGCAGACGACATGTATTTCAGCGAACATAAGCTGATAGATTTGGCTGATGTTTTTTATAAAAATGCAGGCAAATATCTCTTTATCGATGAAATTCATAAATACGCCAATTGGTCTCAAGAGTTGAAAAACATTTACGACTCCTATCCGAGATTAAAAGTCGTATTTACGGGTTCCTCCATATTGGACATACTTAAAGGCACTGCCGACCTAAGCCGCCGTGCCATTATTTATCAATTACAAGGACTTTCATTTCGTGAATATCTAAAACTCTTTCACGGCTATGATGTACCGGTCTATTCATTGGAGCAAATCATCAACAATGAGGTAAAACTCCCCGAAATAGAGCATCCTTTACCACTATTCAAAGACTATTTGAAACGCGGATATTATCCTTTCGGAATTGAAAACGAGGTTCACATACGCTTGGGACAGATTATCGTACAGACATTGGAAACGGATATTCCGCAATATGCCAAACTCAACGTAGGAACTGCGCGAAAATTAAAACGCTTGCTTTCCATCATTGCGGAAAGTGTACCATTTAAGCCCAACTTCTCTAAAATATCAGAAATGATCGGTGTGAGCAGAAACTCCCTTACCGATTATTTCCTATATATGGAACAAGCAGGACTTATAGCACAACTTCGCGATGAAACTGGCGGCATCCGTGGGTTGGGAAAAGTCGATAAAGTCTATCTGGACAATACCAACATCATTTATAACTTGGTCGGCGACAAATCGGAGAAAGGAAATATCAGAGAAACATTTTTCTTCAACCAGATGCGCCTGAAAAATGAAGTTATGTCAGCCAAAAAAGCAGACTTTATAGTCAACGAATACATATTTGAATTAGGCGGCAAAAAGAAACAACAACATCAGATAGAAAAAGACGGCAAATCGTTCATAGTAAAAGATGACATCGAATTTGGCTACCTCAACGTCATCCCACTCTGGGCATTTGGACTGAATTATTGAAAATTTCTAATAGCCTAAACACTAAAGGATTTTTGCTTTTGTTTTCTTAAATTTGTAGTTAATAATTTTTGCAGATGCTCATTATGACAACCAGCCAATATATTGAAAGCGTAAATAGTAGGTATAAGTTAGGAAATGCTACCGAACACACCTTTCGTGGCGATTTGCTAACACTTTTAGAGACATTATTGCCGGATTTACACATCACTAATGAACCAAAAAGGCTAAAGTGCGGGGCGCCTGATTATATTTTGACTAAAAAAGATATTCCAGTTGGCTATATCGAAGCAAAAGATATTGGTGATACCGATTTGGACGGCAAACAAAAGTCGGGCAACAAAGAGCAATTTGACCGCTATAAAGCCTCTTTGCCCAATCTTATTTTTACCGATTACCTCAACTTTCATTTTTATCAGGATGGGGTATTTAGAACGAAAATCACCATTGGCGAGGTAACAGAAAAGGGAATAAAACCGCTTTCGGAAAATTTTGCCGAATTTGAAACCCTGATAAAGAATTTTGGAACCTATATAGGGCAAACCATAAAAAGCAGCAAAACACTGGCTAAAATGATGGCGGGAAAAGCCCGATTGCTTGCCGACATTATGGAAAGGGCTCTCAGTAGCGATGTGGAGAGCGATGACAACAGTACTCTTGAAAACCAAATGAATGCTTTTAAAGAGATTTTGATCCATGACATTGATCCAAAAAGCTTTGCCGACATTTACGCACAAACCGTAGCTTATGGATTGTTTGCTGCACGTTTGCACGACACGACGCTCGACACTTTCAGCAGACAGGAAGCCGCCGAATTGATTCCAAAAACAAACCCGTTTTTAAGAAAGTTGTTTGGATATATTGCAGGCCCCGACATTGACGACAGGATTAAATGGATTGTAGATGATTTGGCGTTGATTTTCAGGGCAACCAATCTGGAGGCCCTTCTAAAAGATTATGGAAAATCCAAAAAAATGGAAGATCCGATTATCCATTTTTATGAAGATTTTTTAAGTGAATATGATCCTAAGCTGCGAAAATCTCGTGGGGTTTGGTACACGCCTCAACCGGTTGTAAACTTTATTGTGCGTGCCGTTGACGATATTTTAAAAACAGAATTTGATTTATCGCAAGGCCTGGCAGATATCAGCACAACCAAGATAAACGTTGATGTAAAGGGCGAAAAGGTAGAACATGAGGTACACAAAGTTCAAATCCTTGATCCGGCCACCGGCACAGGCACTTTTCTTGCCGAAACCATCAGGCATATTTATAATAGCTTTGAAGGAATGCAAGGTATTTGGGGCGATTATGTAGAACACCATTTGATACCTCGACTGAATGGCTTTGAGCTATTGATGGCCAGTTATGCAATGGCGCACTTGAAAATGGATTTCGTTATGCGTGAAACCGGATTTCACACCGATACAAACCAACGCTTCCGCATTTACCTAACCAATAGTTTAGAAGAGCATCATCCTGACACGAAAACGCTATGGGAAGACATGTTAAGCACCGAAGCAAACGAAGCCAATAGGGTAAAACGTGATACTCCGGTTATGGTAGTAATGGGAAATCCACCGTATAGTGGCGAAAGTGCTAATAAAGGCGGGTGGATTGAAAAATTGATTGATATATATAAATACGACCATAACGGAGAAAAAATTCCTGACACAAAATGGTTAAATAACGACTACGTGAAATTCTTACGTTACGGACAATATTATATTGAAAAAAACGGAAGCGGCGTTTTAGCGTTTATTACGGATAATAGTTTTTTAGATAGTATAACTTTTCGTGGTATGCGTTGGAACTTGCTTAAATCTTACGATAAACTTTACATTTTAGATTTACACGGAAATTCCAAGAAAAAGGAGACTGCCCCCGATGGAAGTATTGACCAAAACGTTTTCGATATAATGCAAGGTACTAGCATTAGTGTATTTGTAAGAACGGAAAAGAAAAGTAAGAATGAATTAGCACAAGTATTTCATTTTGATTTATACGGAAAACGCGAAGAAAAAAACGAATTCCTTTTGGAAAACAATATTGAAACAATAAAGTGGCAAGAACTCAAACTGGAAGAGCCGTATTATTTTTTAGTTCCAAAAGATTTTTCTTCACAAAAAGAATACGATACTTTTATAAGAATAGATGAATTATTAAATGTAAATGGAGTAGGAATTTGTTCCAAACGTGATGAAACTGCAATTAGATACAGTAAAATTGAATTAATCGATGTTTTGAATGATTTCAAAGATTTGACAGAATCAGAAATTAAATTAAAATATAAAACCGAAGTTAAAGAAAGCAGAGATAAAAAAACTCTGCTTGCTAAAAAGAATATTGAACGGTTTGGAACTGATGATCAATTTATAAAAAAAATTAGTTATCGCCCTTTTGACACAAAATGGACTTATTTTACAAATCAATCAAGAGGCTTTTTAGCATTTCCTGTTTATGAAATAATGAGGCATTTTACGCAAGGTAATTGCGGTTTAGTTGTATCTAAAAAAAGCCGTCAACTGAGTTTGGGATATATGTTTATCACAAATACAATTACCGATTTACATATTTTGGATAGTGCAGCAGATTCTACATATATTTTCCCTCTCTACCTTTACCCCGATCCCGACGAACAGCAAACTTTAGCAGGGCCGCTAGGACGACAACCCAATCTCAATATGAAAATTGTGGATAAAATTGCTAAAAAAATTAATTTAACATTTTTGCCGGACGACAATCTTGCTTACGATTTGCCCGCCGAATTGGGAGAATGTTTCTCACCATTGGATTTATTGGATTATATCTATGCGATACTGCACTCTCCAACATATAGGGAGAAATACAAAGAATTCTTAAAGATTGATTTTCCTCGTGTGCCCTACCCTAAAAACAGTGAAACATTTTGGGGTCTGGTTGAGTTAGGCAGTAAATTAAGGGAGATTCATTTGATGGAAAGTCCTGTTCTTAACCAATTCATTACACTATACAACATAACTGGAAGTAATGTTGTGGATAAGCCGGTCTATAAAAACGGAAATGTTTATATCAATGAAACTCAGTGTTTCGAAAACGTGCCTGAAGTGGCCTGGAACTTCTACATCGGCGGCTATCAACCCGCCCAGAAATGGCTAAAAGACCGCAAAGGTCGCAAACTCTCCACAGAAGATGTTCTACATTATCAGAAAATAATCGTCGCTCTTACAGAAACCGACCGATTGATGCAGGAGATAGATAAAATCGAATAGCTTATGAGTAAAGAATTTAATATAAAGCAAATAGATTATAATGCAATACTGCGACAGGCTGTCGCAGAAATTCGACATGCTCGTGCAATGATTGCAAAGCAGGTAAATAGTGCAGCTAATTCTGTTTATTGGAACTTGGGTAAATTACTTTTTGAAAAGCATTTGGAAGAAGGTTATGGCAGTGGTGTTGTAAAACAGTTATCTGTTGATCTAAAAAATGAATTCCCTGACATGGGACTTTCACCACGAAATCTTTGGGATATGAAGCGTTTTTATGAGCGTTATTATCAAGCAGACACAAAACTGCTACGCTCTGTGGCAGTTTTTCCATACAAATTGAAGAATATCTTGTAGGCCACAAAAAACAATTAAAAGTCAAAACACATTGTAGCGATTCCCCAACATTTGATCAAATATACTCATCGCTTTAACAGTTTTATTAAGTTATTAATTTCGGTTTTTTTCTTACTTACGGAGGCGCATTGCTCAAATATGGTTGGATCCATTTTATAAAATTCCTCCATATCAAAGCGGATATCCTCCTCTAAGTAAGTCTCCATATTCTTTACATACCTAAGCCGCAATCCCGGCGTATAAACGATTAAATCACATAACGCTTTTTCGGGAGAAGCGATCAAATATGCATAATTTTCTTCAATAACTTGACGGATGCCGATTGAGTAATAATCGGGCTCACAATGAATGTATTCAAAACGTCCAACACTATTTGTGTATAATTTGGAGGCCTTAAATGTTAGTGAAGTTGTCGTATGAACCCTTTCGGGAATAAGTCCATAGTAGCGGAGTGCGTATTGCATCGAGACATAAGAGGGTCCATAAAGGTGATTGGCGATTAATTCTACCGAAAGCAGTTGCTCGGAAACCGCAGGGGAGACAACATACAATCCCCTTTTTAACCTTATCAAACTACCCTTTTGTTCAAGACTCGTTAGTTTCTTCTGAGGGTGCTTGTAAGAGCCAAAAAGAGTTTCCAGTACTCCGACATCAACCGGTATTACGCCAAATTGCTTTAATTCCTTCATACCGCAAAAATAGTCATTTTTTCGATAGATAACGCAATTTTCTTTCTTTTTCTATTAAAAAAGTGGCGGTTTATGGCCAAATTGTTAAAAGAACTGCACCTGCTTCCTACTTTGGCGGCCGCAAATCCGCAGCGATTCAACTCATGTAGCGACATCATTTCCATTTGTGAATTAATTTCCCGAAGATTATATTTGTAGAATAAAATTCCAAATCCCATGAAACATTTTCTCTATTCGCTCGTGCTGCTATCCCTTTTGGTGAGTTGCGGCAATAATAATTCTATAAATACGAAAAAGATGAACCTTGCCATGATGGCGACCGATCTGGAAATATTGGCTGCTGATGATATGGAGGGGCGCGCCCCCTGTACGGCCGGTGGGGAGCGGGCTGTCAGCTATCTGCAATCACGAATGGAGGAAATTGGGCTGGAGCCCGCCTTTGGCGGAAGCTATTTGCAGGAAGTTCCCTTAGTCAAGATCCTCCCCGATCCATCCGAGCCGGTGATTATCAGGGATAAAAAGGGAGTGCTGCGATATACGAACGGTACCGAAATAAGCCTCTGGAGTCCGGTGCTGAGCACTGAAGTTTCGCTTACAAACAATGAGATTGTATTTGTCGGTTTTGGAATTGATGCACCCGAACATAATTGGAATGATTTTGAAAAAATAGATGTTAGGGGAAAGACGATAATGGTATTGGTCAATGACCCGGGGTTTTTCACCCAAGATTCTACGCTTTTCAATGGCACAACCATGACCTATTATGGGCGATGGACCTATAAATTTGAAGAAGCGGAGCGCAAGGGCGCTGCGGGATGTATTATCGTACATGAAGATATGGCTTCCGGTTATCCATGGGCTGTGCCTTCCCGTCACTCGAGGGATCCGGAATATTATCTGCAGGATGAGGCACGAAGCGACAAACAATGTAAAGTGCTTGGCTGGATCTCCCAATCGGCGGCGCGCGACCTTTTGGCTCGCTCCGGATATGATTGCGATGCGCTCAAAGAAGCAGCTGTCACCCGGGATTTTACTCCCATTCAGCTCCAGGCAAAGCTAAATGTTCGTCTCCGCAATTCCTGGGAAACCTGCACTTCGCACAATGTGGCGGGAGTGCTGAGGGGTTCGACTGCCCCCGATGAAGCGATCGTCTATGTGGCGCATTGGGATCATTTGGGCATCGGCCAACCGGTTGATGGGGACTCCATCTACAATGGTGCTTCGGACAATGCCGCGGCTATGGCATGGGTATTGGCTATCGCTGAGGAGTTTAAGGTACAACCGCAGACTAAGCGTTCGCTCTTATTCTTCATCCCAACTGCAGAAGAGTCGAGCCTGTTGGGAAGCTACCATTATGTGGAAAATCCCGTTTTCCCGATGGAAAAAACGGTAGCAGGATTCAATTCCGATGTGATCTTGATGTTGGGAAAATTTGAAGATGTTACAGTAACCGGACTCGGGCATTCCGAATTGGATCAATATCTTGAAACAGAAGCAATAAAACAAGGTCGTTACATTGCTAATGACCCCAATCCGGAAAACGGAATGTTCTTCAGATCCGATCAACTGCCTTTTATGAAAAAAGGAGTTCCGTTCCTATTTGCCAAAGGCTATACCCATCAGCACGAACTTGGCAAAGAGGCGACACTTCAAATCATCGCCGATTATTGGAAAAATGTCTACCACAAACCATGTGACGAGTTCGTTCCAGGACGCGACAAACTGGATGGCCTGCTCGAAGATGCACAGCTATTTTTCAGTGTCGGCTACCGCATCGCCAACGAACAAACCTACCCACAATGGCACAAAACCTCGGAATTTTACCAAGAACGGGGTGGGGAGAAATGAAAACAAGAGGAATTACCACAACATTAATGGTTTCTCTGGTTAAGCTAGACCCGTAAGTTTATACGGACAATATAAATCAACATTCTCCGCTCAGGAGATAACCCCCTCTTTCTTCATCCATTCTATCGTATCGGCGAGGGTCTCTCTAAATGGTCTTGTAGTATAACCCAGCTCATTGCGAGCCTTATCGGATGAGAATAGAGAGTTGGTTGATAAGATATGCAATGATTGAGTGGAAAATAGCGGAGTTTTTTTTGTGAGTTTGTAAAAGAGGTTATAGCTCGGCATAAATATTTTGACCAGCCACATGGGTGACATGAGTCTGGGCTGCCATTTGCCTGTGATCTTTTCGAAAGTCCGGAAAAATTCCTTAATGGAGATATAGCGGTTGCTCAATATATAACATTCTCCCTTGCGCCCTTTTTTGCAGGCAGCAATTATCCCGGCAGCCACATCGCGAACATCCACAAAATCGAAACCTCCTATTACCCCTGTAGGCATCTTACTGCGCCAACAAGTTATGACCAGCTGTGCCGAATGATTATTTTTAGGAGAATTGGGGCCGCAAATTCCTGTTGGATGTATTACAGTAACATCCAATCCTCGTTTACCTGCATCCAGAACATACTGTGTAGCCTCCGCCTTCGTCCGGCCGTATAGCCCGTAAACGAGATATTTGTCAAAATGATCAACCTCGCGTATGACCTCTCCTTTTGGCTTTTCCGGAATGGCATGTACCGAACTTACGTAAACCAGCTTAGTCACATTATACTTCATTGCAGCATCTGTGATGTTCTGTGTCCCCTTAACATTGACATCATAGACAATTTGTTGATATTCCAGGGAAGTAGTCACTATACCGGCAGTATGTATCAGATAGCTATCCGTATCAGGAGTAACACGTAAAAAATCTTCCAAAGAGAGCGGATCAAGTACATTTCCATAGCAGACCTCAACCTGGGCAGGCAGGCGCGAATTTAACTTATCATCAGCCAGAACCAGTGCACGGACTTTTTTGCCGGCGGCAATCAACTGGGATACTATTGTCAAGCCCAGATGCCCTGTCGCTCCGGTCACTAAATAGATTTCATCTTTTTGCATACTGTGAGAAAGACAAATACTATGCCGAAAAGATGTTACATTTCTGTTAAGATTTTTATTTTCAAGGTTTATTAAGGGATTAATTCAATAATTTTGCCCCAAATTCTCAAAAATATAATTGGTACATCAGTATCAAAAATTGAAGGAATATTCTTTATGGATCCTATTTACCTAATTATTGTAATTATTCTGCTGGGATTGGCAGTAGTCGATTTAACAGTAGGCGTAGCAAACGACGCAGTCAATTTTCTCAACTCAAGTATCGGTTCTAAAGTAGCACCAATGTGGTTGGTGCTAACGATTGCCTCCATCGGTATAATGTTGGGAACACTATTTTCAAGCGGAATGATGGAAATTGCCCGTAGCGGTGTTTTCCACCCCGAAATGTTCACATTCAAAAATATCATGATGCTATTTTTGGCCGTCATGCTAACCGATGTGATTTTGTTGGATGTGTTTAACTCGCTCGGATTACCCACCTCCACCTCCGTATCGCTGGTTTTCGAACTGCTGGGAGCGGGAGTGGCCGTTGCGCTTTTCTCTATTTGGCAAAACAATGGGGGCAATTTGATAGATTACATCAATTCCGGGAAGGCATTGGCGATTATTTCCGGAATTTTTATTTCGGTAGCCATCGCATTTGTAGCCGGTAGCGTAATCATGTATATCTCCAGACTTATTTTTTCTTTCAGTTATAAAAAAGCGTTTAAATATTTAGGTGCAATTTGGTGCGGTTTTGCGCTTACGGCCATGACCTATTTTATAGTGTTCAAAGGATTGAGAGGAAGCCCTTTTGTTGTAGATGACTTCTTGACTTTGATTGAGGCCAACATGGGAAAAACACTATTGATAACCTTTGCCGGCTGGACGGTTATAATGGGCATACTGCAATTATTGAGGGTCAATATATTGAAAATCATCGTGCTGGTAGGAACTATGGCTTTAGCCTTAGCCTTTGCCGGTAATGATTTGGTGAATTTCATCGGTGCTCCTTTAGCCGGTTTGGATGCTTTTAAACATGCAAATGAAGTTTTTGCTGCTACCGGGTCAATTGACAACCTTTATATGCATTCATTGAACGGACCTGTCAAGGCAAATGTTTTAATCCTACTGGCGGCCGGTGGCGTTATGGTGTTGGCGTTGTGGTTTTCCAAAAAAGCCCGTACCGTAACTGACACCGAGGTAAATCTAAGCCGCCAAACTGCGGGAATAGAGCGATTTTCCTCATCCAGTCTATCGCGTGCACTGGTACGTTGGGGTGTGAATGCAAACAAAGCAGCTAAAAAGAACTTGCCTAAGTCATTTATAGACAAAATAAACAGCAGATTTGTATTGCCCGAACAAAATTTAAAACCCGGAGCCTCTTTCGACCTGATTCGCGCTTCGGTCAACCTGACCATCGCTGCTATGCTTATAGCTTTAGGAACTTCGCTTAAACTGCCTCTATCCACCACTTACGTTACCTTTATGGTTGCCATGGGTTCGTCACTTGCCGACCGGGCCTGGGGACGTGAAAGCGCCGTATATCGTATCACCGGAGTTCTTACCGTTGTCGGCGGATGGTTTATAACGGCACTTGTCGCTTTTACTATTGCCGGACTGGTTGCTACCATACTTGTTTTTGGAGGAAAAATCGCCGTTTTCGGAATGCTTGCGTTAGTTATTTTCCTTCTTTTCAAATCCTCCAAGTTCCACAAAAAACGCAAATCGGCTGAAGCTGCCAAGGCAGAGATTCTGGTAGATGAATCGGGAGTTGTTGAGACTTCAACTACTGAAGTTAGGGAGTCTGTCAAATCGTTGCTCAACATTTATAACAAAACCATCAAGGGCCTTAAGGAGGAAGATCGACTTATGCTACGAAAGAACGCTTTAAAGAGCGAAGCATTATATAAAAAATATAAGGATAAACGCACCTTCGAAGTGGTTCCCACCATTCAGACCATTACACTGAAAGAGCTGGACATCGAGCAGGAATATGTTCAAATTGTAGACTACACCTACGAGATTACTAAAGCTTTGCGGGTAATTACTGCGGATAGTTTGATATACATACAAAACAACCACAAAGGTTTTAATGATGATCAGGAGGCTGATCTGGAAGAACTCAGCAATCACATGATAAAATTGTACGAAACTTTCATGCAGAAATTGGATGAAAATGATTATTCCAAGTTCTCCGTGATTAGTGAGTTGCGCGATGAGATCCTAGAGAAATGTGCCGATCTGACCAAAAAACAAATCAAACGCGTTAAAAGGCAGGAATGCGGTACTCGAAATAGTATCTTATTTATGACTATTTTGAACGAAACCAAAAACATCGCTTTGCAATCGGTCAATCTGATGAAATCACAACGGAATATGTATAAAACGGTAAAAAGAAATGCCGAGAAAATACCCCCGAAGGAGATTGCAACCGTCAGCTAACGCATTGAGATAGTATTTGACACCTTTCAGGTCGTGGCTGCGCCTGATATATAAACAAAAGTCCTAACTGAGTGTCAGTTAGGACTTTTCAATTCTATCGTAATCCGATGGTTTAGAGTAAAAATTTATCTTAATGAAAATATTGTTTTGTCGCACGCACAATTTTTCCTACCTTAGTGGCCGTTTGGAACGATTTAATAAAATTCAATATGGCACAATACGAAGTTGACGGAGACGGATTCTTGAAGGATCCGGATATTTGGAGCAAAACCGTGGCAGAAACTTTTGCACAAGAGGACGGTATTAGTGAATTGACCGAAGATCACTGGAAAGTAATTGACGTAATTCGTGAACACTATCTGGAAAATGGCAATGCCCCTATGGTACGCAAAATCTGCAAAACCACCGGCTTGAAATTAAAAGATATTTATGATCTTTTTCCATTAGGCCCTGCCCGCGGCGCTTGTCGTGTCGCCGGATTGCCCAAACCGGACGGATGTGTTTAGAGTCATGGACTGGTATCATATTTTAGCATTGGTGGCCTTCGTAGCATGCTGCGGCATGTTCTTAGGCCATTTTATTCAACTTATCCGTCTCGGGATGCCCAAGGATAAGGCAAAAGCACAAGGCAGTACGCCGGCCGGCATTCGCTATGCCTACATCAACTCCATGATGCCACAGCATAAAGAATCGGCCTACCTCCATCTTCCGACTTACACCGCAGGCATAATTTATCATTTAGGGACATTTTTGTCCCTGCTTCTGTTGATCTTTTCGCTTATCAACATATTTATAGGTTGGGTAATGCCCGAAATCCTGGGATGGATTTTGGGAGGTTGTCTGATGATTTCGACCCTTTGCGGTCTGGGGGTTTTGATCAAACGTTTTGTCAAGCAGGAATTGCGCTCTTTTTCCAATCCGGACGACTACATTTCCAATGGTTTGACCACCCTGTTTCAAGTTATAACGGCACTTTTCATGGCATTCCCCCATCTGCCTGCCATTGAAATGGTCTACTTTATCATATCCGTTTTGTTCTTGTTGTGGTTTCCGCTCGGCAAAACGCGTCATATCCTCTATTTCTTTTTTGCCCGTTTACACCTCGGTTATTTTTATGGTCGCAGGGGTACTTGGCCTGAAAAGTCAAAATTATGAAACCGATTGATCCCGTAAAACGAGAAAAAGCGCTGTCCCTTTTAGCCGATACCTCGGACAGCAAATTGCGTACCCATCTGAATTCGTGTGTTAGATGTGGCCTTTGCGCCACCAGTTGCATGTACTATGACAAATTCCACGAAGCGAAATATATCCCGGCTGTCAAAGTAGATATCGTGGCCTCCATATACAAACGGTACAACACCTTTTTAGGTAAGCATGCACCCAAATTGGTCAACGCGCGTCCCCTGAATGAAGAGACTGCAGAAGAGATGGTAGACCTGCTTTTCGGATCCTGTACCATGTGCGGCCGTTGCGTAACTCATTGCTCAATAGGAGTAGATATCTCCTATCTGGTACATAAAGGTCGGGAAATGTTGGCAGAGATGGGTATGGTCCCGGCCTCATTGCAATCCACGGTGGATGCCGCTGTAAAGACCGGCAACAATATGGCTATTCCGGTCGAGGAGTATACAGATACCATCGAATGGATGGAAGAAGAGCTGCAAGATGAAGTAGAAGACGAGAATGCTCGTATTCCACTGAATGAAACGGATTGCAATATCTTTTATACCCTCAATCCGCGCGAACCCAAGTTTTTCCCGCTCTCCATTAAGGCGATGGCTAAAATATTCTATGCCGCAAAAGAGAGCTGGACGCTTTCCACCAAATACTACGATGTAACCAACTATGGCTATTTCAACGGAAATACCGCTGAAGCGACTCTGATTGCCCGCAACCTTCACGATGAAGTGCTTCGTTTAAAGGGAAAACGATTGATTTTGGGAGAATGTGGACATGGTTCCTACGCCAACCGATGGGAAGGACCTAATTATTTGGGGCATCCCTATCCATTTGATATGATCACAGCAGTGGAGCTAATCAAAGAATACATCGATTCGGGTCGCATTCATTTGGATAAAAGTTTAAATACCGAAGCGGTAACCATCCATGATCCTTGTAACTTGATACGCAACGGAGGATTGTTCAAGACCCTTCGATATGTATTACATGCATCCTGCAGCAATATCATTGAAATGAATCCCTACGGCAACGACAATTATTGTTGCGGTGGTGGGGGTGGACAGTTGGCGATGAGTGAGTACAACGAACGTCGTCTGGGTATAGGCGAGATCAAGGCCAATCAAATTCGTAATAGCGGCGCAAAAATCGTCATTACTCCCTGCCACAACTGTGTGGATCAGTTGTTACAATTGAATCACACCTATAAATTGGGGGTCAGGATCATGACTGTCGCAGAAATTGTAGCTAACGCATTAATATTATAATACAACATGAGCAAGTTAATTTATTTGGACAATTCGGCCACAAGTTTTCCGAAGCCTGATAGTGTCTACGAGTTTATGCACTCGTTTTATTGTACCAAAGGAGTAAGTCCGGGACGTTCGGGCTTTGATGCTGCTTTGGAAGCCGAAGATATGGTAACCTCCACCCGTAAAATGTTGACCCGTCTTTTTAATGGTGGCGATGATTTCAACCGACTTACATTCAGTTACAATGCTACGGATTCGCTAAACCTTATCATCAATGGTTTGGTTGAAAAAGGGGGCCATGTCGTTACGACAATGTTGGAGCACAACTCCGTATTGCGCCCGCTCTATATGCACCAACAAGCCGGAACCATAGATGTTACCTATGTACCGTTCGATCAGGATGGTTATGTACATCCGGAAGAGATTGAAAAGGCGATACGTCCAAACACGAAATTTGTGATTGTTACCCACTGTTCAAATGTGGTAGGGACTATTCAACCATTGACGGAAATCGGAAAAATCTGTCGAAAGAAAGGCGTTCTTTTCGTAGTAGATGGAAGCCAAGGTGCCGGTGCAGTTGATTTGGACATGCAGGCCAGCAATATCGACGTATATTGTTTTACCGGTCATAAATGTCTGATGGGACCAACCGGTATAGGTGGATCATACGTACGCGAAGGAGTCGAAATCAAACATACTCGGGCCGGCGGCACGGGTGTACGTTCAGCCTATCCCGGACACTTGGAAGAGTATCCTTATCGTCTGGAATATGGCACCCTCAACATCGTGGGTGTAGCAGGTCTCCATGCCGGCGTAAAATGGATTACCGAACAGGGAATAATGAATATCCACCGACGTGAAATGGAGTTGTGGAACATCCTGGTGGATGGCCTACGTAAGAATCCTGCCGTTAAGCTCTATTGCTGCAAAAGCGCGGAAAACCACAATCCCGTACTCTCTTTCAACATCAATAACTTTGATTCCGGCGATGTCGGCACCATTCTGGACGTGGACTACAACATTGCGGTTCGAACCGGATTGCAATGCGCCCCAAAAGTACATGAAGGAATTGGTACCATAGATATTCACGGAACGGTTCGCATGAGTATCGGAGCTTTTACCAAGGAGGAGGAGGTTATTGCCGCCATAGATGCCGTCAATGAAATTGCCGCCTTGCGTAACTAAACGTTTCCGTTAAGAGCCTTGGACTATTCGTCATTAAAAATGATTATTTCCCTACCTTCATCACCTCACCATGGTCCTTCACAATGGCTCGTAGCCAGCGTTCGCGGGGAATATCGTTGATGGGACGTGCGGGAATTCCCTTGCCGGAGCCATTATCCTTGAATGTACCATCCTCATTTTGCTGCTTGATGTTGCCATCGATAAATTTGACAAGCAGGAACTCCTCCATCTCCTTCCACCTGTTAAACAGTTGTTGAGACCTCTTTGCGGAGAACTCTGTAAGAGAGGCGATAGCCTGTCCTCCGTTGCCAGCCTCCAGCATCTTGAGAGCTTTGGCATCAGCCTCTTTGACAAGCTCCAGGCTACCTAGTTCGAAAGCATCGATCTCAGCTCTGAGCACGGGCTCTACTCTATTGTAAAAGAGATATGCAAAGTGAGTGACTTTGTTGAAAAGCCAGAATGCAGAGGTGGGCGAATAGGTGGTCATACCGCCGTTGCCCACTCTGAAGCACTCGGGAACCTCGGTAATTGAGGTATAGATAGGGGTCAACACAGAGGTAGCAGCGTCATCTACTCCAAACCAAATCACACCTCCGATCTCGTCCGGAAGCCAACCGCGGGATTGAGCTACAAACCAGAATCCGGTCTGCTGGGTGGCAATTGAGCGTTCGTAGCGGTATGTTTTTCCATCCACTTCAAAGCCCATCGGACGCCACCTGTAGGGAATCTCGTGAGGACCCGCACCCACATCATATCTGAAATCCATCGGAGTATCCTCAAAGTGGTCTCTCATCACATCAGCGAGTTCTTTAACTCCAACTTTCTCCGTGGGTTTTATATAGAGGGGCATCTTGTTGTCAGGGTTGTGCCCGAAAGCAAAATCGAGATATTTGTCCGCATCGAACGTGCCTTTACCGAGAATATTGAAAGCAGCCCATACCCTGGCCTCACAACCTCTGAGCGCACCCCAGTCTGCAGGCGAATATGCATCACAGAAGCTGAAGTCCTTATCTTCTCCTGTGAAATAGCCCTTTGAGCGGGCAAAAGAGATCACATCAGGAGTATAAAGACAGTTTTCGGGGTCATCAAGAGGAAAATTGTCTATGCGGCTCTGATTGGCATGTGCGCTGATATATCCATCGGGAATCCTAATGGCTACCCAAACGGCTCCGAGTTCTTCACCCTTGCCCACAATTTCCATTATCCAACATTCATCCTTGTCTGCGATTGAAAATGTTTCTCCGTCCGAAGGAAATCCGTATGTCTGAAGAAATTCATCAATGATCTTGATGGCCTCGCGTGCAGTGCGTGCTCTCTGAAGAGTTATGTAAATAATGGAGCCATAGTCCATTATGCCGTGAGGGTTAGCCAGCTCACTACGTCCTCCGAAGGTGGTCTCTGCAATAATCAACTGGTGTTCATTCATATTGCCCACAGTCTGGTATGTACGCTCCACCTGATCTATCTTGCCGAGGTATTTGCCCGAATCCCACTCGTAGATCTCCATTTTCGATCCTTTAGGCCACACAGCGGCGGGGACATAATAAAGTTCTCCATAGAGCTGGTGGGAGTCAGCGGAGTAAGTCACCATACAGGAGCCATCTTTGGATGCCCCTTTGGTAACTATAACGTTGGTACATGCGTTGGCTTCCACCTGGCCCAGCCACAAAGCGAGCGTCAGGCAGATTACGATTTTGAATATTCTCTTCATTATTGTAACTGTTTTTATTAATATTTTCACGAATATAATAAAAAACTTGTTATCGGGATATTTATTATCTTTGCAAACGAAAATAACTTTCACATCATGAGATACTCCCAATTGTTGTTGACTATAACGCTGACACTGCTTTGTGGTAGTGGCTTGTATGCACAAAATCCTCAGGGTGAGCAGGGTCCGCTCAATATCGAAGAGATAGCCGCTAAAGAGGCGGACAATCTGATGAAAGAATTCGACCTTGACTTCCGTCAGGTCTTTCTCATAGATTCCCTTCTACAGGATATGATGCAGAAAATGAATGAGGAAATGAGTGCCATACAGCGCGCAGGTGTTACGAACCGCGACATATTTCAGATAACTTATGACAAATGGCTCGATGCCATCGACAAGGAATACGAAAAGATTTTCACCGAAGATCAATGGAAACGTTACCTTAAATCCAATCGTGGCAGAGAGAAACGCAAGCGTGACAAACGCATGGCAGAGAGAGAAAGTATGAAGTAGTATGTAGTCAGGAGTATGTAGTGTGTAGTGAGAAGTGGGGAGTATGGAGTATGGAGTATGGAGTGTGTAGTGTGTAGTGAGAAGTGGGGAGTATGGAGTATGGAGTATGTAGTGTGTAGTGAGAAGTGGGGAGTTTGGAGTTTGGTACAATGAGGAATGAATAATTAAGAGTTAAGTAATAACAATTAAAAATAGAGAGAATAATTAATTAAAACGCAGAAAATGTTAGCAAACCAATGGTTAAAGAACGCCCAGGGCGTTATGAACAAGATTGAAGCAACTCAGATGGAAAATATCCGCAAGGTTGCAGAGGTAATGGCCGACACCATTCAAGCCGGCAGATGGGTACACACTTTCGGTTGTGGCCACGCCACTCTCCCCATAGAGGAGATGTATCCACGCATCGGCGGCTTTGTAGGATTTCACCCCCTGTGCGAGCTTCCCCTCACATTTTTTACCCATATCACCGGAGAGATGGGTATCGACCAGTTCCTATTCCTGGAAAGAACTGAAGGTTATGGCAAGGCCATTATGAAGGGTTGGAATTTTGATGAGAAGGACGTGCTTTGGCTCTTCTCACATACAGGTATAAACGCTGTCAATATTGACGTAGCCCTCGAAGCAAAGAAGCGTGGTATGAAGGTAATAGTATTTGGCTCGGCAGAGCAGACAGGCAATAAGATTCCCCGGCACTCGGGCGGCAAAAACCTCTTTCAAATAGCCGACTATGTGGTAGACACCTGCTGCCCTCTCGTAGATGCATCAGTTGACCTCAAAAACCACCGGGATAAAATTGGCCCCGTATCCACGGTGGCATTTATCACTGCTGTGTGGATGACTATTTGCACCGTTGCAGAGATTCTCGCGGATCGCGGAGAGAAACTCTTCATTCACCCCTCTCACAATGTTCCCGGCGATACTACCGCTCAAGAGCGCCTCGACGCTTGTATTACTGAGTACAAGAGAAAAGTTAGAGGTCTTTAATTTAACACAGCACAATATCAGGGGTGGCAGCAAAGTCACCCCTTTTTGTAAAGGATATGAGGGAAAAAATTATAGCACTTCTAAAACAGGAGGTTAAACCGGCTCTGGGATGCACCGAACCCATAGCTGTTGCCCTGGCAGTGGCCCGCAGCTGCGAAATACTGAGGAGCATCTCCGTGGAACCGGAATACATCAATGTTCAGGTCAGCAACAACATCCTCAAGAATGGTATGGGAGTAGGAATTCCCGGCACCGATACGGTGGGACTGCATATCGCAGCGGCCCTCGGATGCACCTGCGGTAAATCCGAATATCGACTGGAAGTGCTCAAAGAGGTAACTGATGAGAGTGTATCACAAGCAAGGGAAATGGTAAAAGAGGGAAATGTGACCATATCTCTCGCAGAGACCAAGGAAAAACTCTATGTATACGCTGAAGTTCTCTCAATGGAGAGAGAAGGCTCTCACAAAGCAATCTCGATCATAAGCGGCAATCACGACTCAATAGTTTATGAAGAACTTGATGCACAAGTCATCAAAAGTATAGAAACCAGCAGCTATAAAAATACTTCAGGTAATCTGCTCGAACCGGACTTCGCTCGAAATATTACAGTTGAGCAGATACTTGACTTTGCCACTACTACTCCACTTGAAGAGTTGGAGTTCATAATGGAATCCGTTACTCTCAACAAGGCTCTGGTGGATGAAGGACTTCGAAACAAATATGGCCTTCAGGTGGGCAGAACACTGCTTGCTCCCATCAACAAAGTTGTGTTTGGAGACACCTATCTCACCTATGCCATGGCTTACACTGCGGCTGCTTCCGATGCGAGGATGGCTGGCTGTCGGCTTCCCGCTATGAGCAACTCCGGCAGCGGCAATCAGGGTATCACAGCTACTGTTCCGGTTATCGCTATTGCAGAAAAATTGGAGGCTAGCCACGAGGAGCTGGCAAGAGCATTGGTAATCAGTCACCTGGTAGCTATCCACATCAAGGGACATCTGGGCAGACTCTCGGCTCTCTGCGGATGTGTAGTTGCTTCTACAGGCTCAGCCTGCGGCATTGTCTATCTGCGAAAGGGAGGTTATCAGGAGATGTGCGCTGCCATCAAAAACATGATAGGAAACATTACCGGCATGGTGTGTGACGGCGCTAAGGTTGGGTGTGCTCTTAAAGTGGCCTCGGGAGTGGCAAGCGCAGTACAGTCCGCGGTTCTTGCGCTCGATGGTATCTGCATATCATCCAACGACGGCATCATAGAGGAGGATATAGAAAAAACTATTGCCAATCTCGGCAGAATCGGATCTATAGGCATGCAGATCACGGACGAGATGATTCTGGAAATAATGGTATGTAAATAAAGCGGTGCGGGTGAGTTACGAGTTTGGAGTTGAGGTTTTCGTCAATAATTTGCTCAAAACTTCTCAAGTGTCACATCAAAAAGTCCTCAAGTGTCACATCGAAGTCACCGAAATTCATGCTTCCAACAACCAATCTATTATATTCATCTTTTGAATGCCCTCTATGTTGACATTGTCAAAATCGAGCGTTAAAAGATATTTGGGGTAATTATCGTTTATGTTTTTAAATGACGAAAGTTCTCGTTTATACGTTTTTTCGTCATTAAGAGTAAAGGCAACCTGGTAATATTCTATCAAATTATTAGGTTTTTGAACAACAAAGTCTATTTCCTTGTCATTATTCTTTCCGGCATAAACTTTTCCCCCTCTTCTTAACAATTCAAAATAGACCACATTTTCCAATTTATGCCCCATGTCCGTGTCATATTTATTTGTTGCGGTAATATTTCTCAACCCTAAATCTATCACATAATACTTTTCATTAGTCGTGAGCAGCTCTTTGCCTTTTATATCATAACGCTGTGCCGGATATAAGACATATGACTGTACTAAATAATCTAAATACTTGATTACAGTATTATGGGAAATATTCTTTTGCGAGTTTCTATTAAGTTCTGCAGCTATATTGGTAGGAGAAATGTAAGACCCAACCGAATCAAAAACAAAACCGATTATACGATGCAAGTTATGAATGTTACGCAATTTATAGCGTTGAACAATATCTTTAATTACGACTGTCTCATAAACATATCGCAAGTATTCATTTGCTAAGCCGAGATCGCGTTTAAAAAGCGTAACGGCCTCAGGAAAGCTACTTGAATTCATATATTGACGAAAGAGGCGATCAATATTATGTTCTTCATTAAATGCAAGCGTGTATTCTTTAAAAGAATATGGATGCACATTTATTGCAATATATCGACCGGTCAAAAGCGTAGCAAGCTCGCTACTCAACAAATAAGCATTTGACCCGGTAACATAAATATCAATATTTCGTTTTACGAAAAGACTGTTTATGAGTTTTTCAAAATCATTAACCATTTGGACTTCATCCAAAAAAACATAATACATTTTCTCGGATTTTACTGATTTCATTATTTCATCATAAAGAACAGTCCAGTCTGCTGTTAAATGAAGATTTTCTCTTTCTTCAAAATTCAAGTGGATAATATTTTGAGTGGAAATTCCACTTGATATCAACTCATTCTTGAAGGCTTCCAGAAGAGTGGATTTACCACAACGCCTAATACCTGTGATTACTTTTATCACATTTTGATCTTTCAGTTGGCGTAATTTTGCAAGATATGATTCTCTTGTTACCATATTCTATTTTTCTACAAATATAACCCTTATTGACGAAAAACCAAATATTTTGAAGTTTTCGTCAATAACTCGTCTTAATTGTGCAACAAGTTGTCGCACAATTTCATGTAGTCGAGAAAACGATGGAGTTCTGAATAAGTTTTATCTGCTCGGATTATGCGATTTTAGCGCAGCATTTCCGAGATTTTAATTATCTCTTCCACGCTTGAGAAGCGATACTGAGCCGGGATGCCTTGAAAACCTCGGTTGCGCCAGTCGGCGAGGGCGAAATCAATACCCGCCCCCTTGGCACACTCAAAGTCATACTCCGTATCTCCGAAATAGATAGACTCATCGGCAGTAGCACCGGAATGGGACAAATAGGCTAAAAGCGGATCGGGAAATGGCTTGTGATGAACCGAATCGTCGCTGGTGATGACCGTCTCGAAAAGATCTTTCCATTGTGACAGACGAGGATCGTAATTGAATTCAAAACGGCTGCGTGAGGTCACCACTCCCAATTTGAACCCCATTTCGCGAAGGCGCGGAAGCATTTCGGAGACACCCTCAAAAGGGACAATCAGATACATCAATTCCCGGAAATTCTTCTCCCAACTATGTGCTGCCGCCTCAACATCCTTAAAACCCATTTTCCGTGCCACGACCACAGTCGGTATTCCGAAATAGGGATAGAGCTCATCGTAGGCCATATCTATGCCCATAAGCTCCTTAACAGTTTTCTGCAAAGAGAGGACACCGGTCTTTTCGGTGTCGAGCAATGTTCCGTCTATGTCAAAAATCAGATGCTTGTATTTCCTCTGCTTCATTTCTCCCCTTCCCATCATAATCCTAAGTATGCCTTCTGCTCTTTAGTCAGCTCATCAATAGTAACTCCAAGATCATTAAGCTTCTTTTTGGCGACATAGTTATCAATCTCCTCCGGAACTAAAACAATGGAGGGTGGCAACTTTCCGCGACTTTTAACCAGGTACCTTGCGCTGAGTGCCTGAATGGCAAAACTCATATCCATAATCTCGGCAGGGTGTCCATCTCCGGCAGCCAGATTTACCAATTTCCCCTCAGCAAGGAGATAGATGCATCGACCGTCTCTCATCTTATAGCCGGTAACATTTGTACGAGCCTCAAAACTATCTATAGCCATTTTTGAGAGTTGTTTCACGGAGACCTCACAGTCGAAATGGCCTGCATTGCAGCAGATGGCACCATCTTTCATCTTCTCAAAACTTGAAGCCTCGATCACATCTTTGCAGCCGGTAACTGTAATAAAAATGTCACCAATTGGCGCTGCCTCCTCCATCTTCATCACCCGGAAGCCATCCATGACGGCTTCCAAGGCCTTTACCGGCTCCACCTCGGTTACAATTACCGAAGCTCCCAGCCCTTTTGCCCGCATTGCCACACCTTTTCCACACCAACCATAACCGGCCACTACAACATTTTTACCTGAAACTATTAGATTGGTGGTACGGTTGATGCCGTCCCAAACGGACTGACCCGTACCATATCTGTTATCAAATAAATATTTGCAGTTGGCATTGTTTACCATAACCATCGGATATTTGAGGGTATCGGTCTGGGCCATCCTTATTAAGCGGTTTATACCGGTCGTGGTCTCCTCGCAGCCTCCGATAACCTTTTCAATAAGATGGGTATATCTTGTATGCATAAGGTGGGTCAGGTCACCGCCGTCATCGATTATGATATTGGGACCGCACTCCAGCACACTGCATAGGTGACGCTCATACTCTTCTGCGGTGGCATTGTACCATCCAAAGACATTGAGGCCCTCCTTTACAAGTGCTGCCGCTACGTCATCCTGTGTAGATAGCGTATTGCTGCCGGTAACATACATTTCGGCTCCGCCGCTGGCTAATACCATACAGAGGTATGCAGTCTTAGCCTCGAGATGTACGGAAAGTGCTACTTTAATTCCCTTAAAGGGTTGTTCTTCGATAAATTCTTGTTCAATGGAGCTGAGTACGGGCATGTGCCGCTTAACCCAATCAATCTTGCGTCTACCGCTCTCCCATAAATTAATGTCTCTGATTTCGCTCATTATTATTATTGTTTTTATTTTTTGATTTCATTTTATCTATCTTAATCAGAACGGGAAGGTGGTCACTATATCCATTCTGAAAACTATTTCCATTGTAACTGCGTTTAGGCCACCCTTTCTGCAGCATGAAGTTGCGTTTGAAGATTTCGCAATAATGCTTTTGATCCATCTTGACAATCTTCAGGCCCGGGATTTCGGGAAATGTCTCGAGCAGGCTGGAGTTCACTATGATATTGTCGAATAGAGTCCAGCGATGATTGTGAATGCTGGTGCCAAGCCCTTCATCATGAAGTACCCAAAATGGATTAAAATAATCATCCTTCTCCACTGAGGATATATTTTTCTTTGCCTTCAGCAAAAGCGACAGGGATTCGTCGGCGGGCGAGTCGTTCATATCTCCCATCACCACGACCTTGATGTCAGGATATTTTTCACGCATCATCAAAGCGTGATTGTAGATAGTCTCCGTGCCGGCACGGCGGAAACCCGCGGAGTTTTTGACACCCGTCCTCCTGGATAGGAGATGACAAACATAGAAGCAAAACATCTCTCCATCAATCCTGCCCCAGGCACAAAGTATGTCTCTACCAATATATTCGCGGCCACTCCTCAATACCAATTTCAAAGGACAACTCTCTTCGAGTTTAAACTTATCGGGACGATAAAATAGCCCCACATCTACACCGCGAAGATCATTGGACTCATAATGAATACACCTGTATCTGGCGCCTCGTATGCGTCTTTGGTCAGCCAAATCCTGCATCACAGCCTTATTCTCCACTTCGGAAACACCCAAGATCACGGGAAACCCCCCATGTGCATTGGAAACCGTGGAAATTACCTCCGCGAGATTCTCAAGCTTCTTCTGATACTTCTGCATCGTCCACCTTTTAGGACCTGAAGGAGTGAATTCCTCATCCTGTTTGCTTGGGTCATCAAACGTGTCGTACAAGTTCTCGAGGTTGTAAAACATTATGGTATAAGACATCAGAATATCGGTATTGATGCGCAAAAATAGTGATTATTATCCATTTTTTACTAACTTGCGTTTTATTTTAACAGCGAAGACTATGTATGAACAGCTATTGAATCTTGATCCTGTCAAGATTAATTTTTCCAAAGCGGGAATGGATATGATAAATATCGTACTCGCATTCGTGATGTATGGTGTAGCGCTCGGCATCAAACCGGCAATGTTCAAAGAGGTATTCAAAAAGCCCAAATCGGCAATTTTGGGTGCTATCTGCCAGATGGTACTCTTACCGGCATTTACATTTCTACTTGTGCTACTTCTCAATGATCGCATAACACCGATGGTGGCCATGGGTATGATACTGGTAGCTGCCTGCCCGGGAGGCAACATATCCAACTTCATGTCTTCGCTTTCCAAAGCTAATGTTGAGCTTTCCGTGACTCTGACAGCCCTCAGCACCTCCCTTGCACCACTCACCACTCCCGGCAACTTTGCTCTGTGGGGTGGACTTTATGTCAGGTACCTCAATAAACATGCAGCAGGAGCCCTGCAACCCCTTGAGATTCCCATTTCGGATGTTATGGTGACAGTCTTCATCCTGCTCGGCATACCCTTGATACTCGGTTTATTGACCAACAAGTATCTCCCAAAAGTTTCTGAAAAGCTCAAAAAACCTATGCAGGTATTCTCCATCCTCTTTTTTATTTTAATGGTGGTTCTTGCATTTGGCAACAACTTGGAACTCTTCATTAAGTATATCTGGTACATTTTCTTCATAGCATTGATTCATAATGGACTTGCACTCTTCATCGGCTATGGTGTAGGCACTGTTTTCAGGATACCGCGTGAGGATCGCCGCACCATTACCATCGAGACCGGCATACAAAATTCCGGATTGGGTCTGGTACTGCTGTTCAATCCAAAGATATTCCCTCCCGATCTGATGAATGGAGGAATGCTTTTCATAACTGCCTGGTGGGGCATTTGGCACATAATTTCCGGGCTAGCAGTCTCTGCAATGTTTAATTATTCCACAAAAAGACGCCTTGCCAGGGCACAGAACGTCAATGTGTAAGTTCCGAAAACATAGGGAAGTCTACGAAAAGGATCCCCTGTACACCATCCTCAGGCCTTCTGTAGATGTGGTCATCAAGGGCTCTTACCAGAAAATCATTTTCCATAATACGGATCGAATCCCGAGAGATTCTGCGGTAATTTTTACTCCCAACCATTGCGACGCTCTGATGGATCCCCTGCTGGTATTGGCTGCAAACAGGGATAGGAAAGTATTTATAGCGAGAGCGGACATTTTCAAGAATCCTATTCTTCGTAAAATTCTCACCTTCTTCAAAATGATCCCCATAAACCGTATCAGGGACGGCATCAGGACGGTTACGGCAGTTGAGCAAACCATAAGGGCCTCCATCAAGGTGTTGAAGCACAATGTCGGTTTGTGTATCCTTCCTGAAGGCACACACCGCACTATGCACAGCTTGTTGCCCATAGGCAAAGGTATTGCCAGGATAGCATCCGGTGCCTACGATGCTCTGGGTGACGACCACCCGATATACATTGTGCCGGTTGGAGTGGAATATGGTGACTATTTCAGGTTCCGATCTACTGCCATCTGCAATATAGGTGAACCCTTCAATGTATCCGAGTTTATCTCCTCCATGCGTAAGGATGGCGCATCGGAAAGGGATATTATGGAGGCGATTCGGCAGCAGATCAAAGAGCGACTGCAGGAGCTGATAGTCTATATAGACGATGATGACCAGTATGAAGCAGTCTGGGAGCTGGCCAAACTCCATAGTGGACCTATATGCAAGTATCGGGTCATGGAGCGCTTCAAGGCAAACAAGGAAATTATCAGCCGCATCAAGCAGTTGAGGGAGAGTGAGCCTAAGAAGGCTTCAAAGCTTCTGGAAAAGGCAGATAAACTCAGAGAGCGCCGTCTGAAAGCCCGGATTAGCATTCACGCTATTCACCGCAAACACCCCTTGCTTGCAGCAATTCTCGGCACTCTCGCTTTACTGCCGGGCATCCCTCTATTTTTGCTGTCGGCAGCCCTATCTCTGCCTGTTTGGGGAGGAGCTGAGGCACTTTGCACTCTGTTTAAGGACCGTGCCTTCCATAACTCAGTGCGCCTGGTATTCTTTTGGTTTGTTTGGACCCTATTATATCTGACGGAAGTAGTTCTTCTCTTCTGCTTCGCCCCCTGGAAGTGGGCTCTGGCCGCTGCCATCATACTGATACCTGCGCCATACTTCGTCTATGACTTTTTTGAGTTTGTGCGCGTGCTGGCCTCCCTCTGGAGAGTTGTTTTCAACCGCAAGTTGAGAGATGATTATAAAGAAATTAAAAATGAATTGAACAAGATCTGATATTGAATAATTATGAAACGATTTATAATAATCCTGGTATTGGCGGGAATAGTTTTCCCCAACCTGTCATACGGGCAAACCGCAGATACCTTACGGGGCGGTAAGACTCAGGACACACTGCGTCTGGAACCCTATGGTAAGAAAAAACCGGAACCCGAAGTGCTGGTGGCACCCCCAGACACTACCATAAAGAGTGCCGAAGCCGGCGAACTGGCCAAAGGCGATATCATCAAGACCGGACTTTCATTTGGTCCGCTACCCGTAGTTGCCTTCGACAACGATAAGGGATTTCAGTACGGAGCTCTGCTCAATATCTACAATTTCGGTGACGGATCGTGGTATCCCGTACCCAAATCGCAATGGTATTTAGAGCTTTCGAGATTTACGAAAGGCTCCCAACTCTATGTAATCTCATACGACAATCGTACGTTAATTCCCGGAGTACGTCTTTCTACCGCTCTCCATGTAACAAGGGACAAAGCGCTCGACTTTTACGGTTTCAATGGTTATGAGTCTTTCTATGATGGCTATGCACAAACCGGATTTTACCGTATGGACCGCATGGTACATACTTTTAAAGTAGACTTTACCGGAAAAATAAAGGGCAACCTGTACTGGAAGGCCGGTTATCATTTCAGCCATTTCAAGACCGGCGCTTTCACTAATGAAGAATACACTCTTCCAACCTCCCTTTTCGAAATTTATAAGAATTACGGGATTATACCCAAGGAGCAGGCTGACGGCGGTATTTCAAGTGCCATCAGAGTGGGATTGATGTATGACTCGCGTGACTTCGAAGCGGCCCCCTCCAGAGGTATCTGGGCAGAAGCCAATCTCGCTTACGCTCCTGAATTTTTAGGCACTTCAGTAGGTTATACCAAGTACAATCTCACTTTCAGGAATTATCTTCCCATTGCAAAAGACAAACTTGTTTTTGCCTACAGATTGAACTTACAAGGCTTTATCGGTAAAGAGTCACCTGCTTTTTACGTACTCCCGTACGACACCTATCTGGGCACCGGATATGACAGGGATGGGTTTGGCGGTTACCGTACCGTGAGAGGCCTGATGAGAGGGCGCATCCAGGGAGCGCATACCTGCTATTTCAATACCGAACTGCGCTGGAGATTTGTAAGCTTCCAACTCTGGAAACAGAACATTGCATTTTCATTGAGCGGATTTTTTGACGGAGCAAGGGTTCTCAAAGGATTTGGAAATGACTTTGACATCAGCGCATTGACACCTTTTATGCCGCAGTCATCATATCTCCCTCCTGAAGGTGCTCTTCCGTATAGGCTTTACGGGGAAAAAGAGAGATTCCACTTAAGTGCCGGAGGCGGATTACGATTTATAATGAATAGAAATTTCATCGTTGCCTTCGAGTATGGCAAGGCATTTGATGCACAAGATAATAGCAAAGGTGCCTTCTATATAAATACGGGCTTCCTCTTTTAGTTTTACTTTAATAAAAAGAATATGAAACGATTATCAATCGCCTTTGCACTAACGGTTACACTCCTGTTTGCACCGGGGTGCATAGACAAATATTTGGAGGACATTGCAGAACTTGAACGCAGACTCGATGAAATAGAGAGGATGTGTGAGGAAATGAATGTCAACATCACGTCTCTACAGGTGATTGTCTCCTCTATTCAGGACAATGACATGATATCAGGTGTGACATCCATCACGCAGAATGGCAAGGAGGTGGGCTACAAGATCAATTTTGTCAAAACCGCTCCTATAACCATCTATCATGGAACAAACGGTAAAGTACCTCTTATTGGAACAGCTAAGGATACGGATGGCAATTATTACTGGAATATCAAATATGACAATGGTACCGTAGGCTGGATTACCGATGAGTATGGCAACAAGGTGCTGGCAATGGGTATTGCCCCTCAATTGAAAGTCAAGGATGAAAGATGGTTGATCTCATACGATGAAGGCAAATCGTGGGTTGACCTGGGACAGGCTACGGGAGAGCACGGAGACTCAATGTTTAAAAGTGTCGTTATCAGTTCCGATCACGTTATATTCACCCTTACAAATGGTACGGTATTCAGGATCCCCGTTTATGGAAAATATTTGGCACTTAAGACTGAGGCCGAAAGGATCAATAGCAATGTCAATGCACAGAAAACCATAATCCGCGCAATTGCCTCTAAAGTTGTCTACATTAAGAATGCCGGAGACCTAATGGAAAATGGTGAGCGCATTGGTACTTATTGTAACCTTTCTAACGGGGAGAACTTTAAGGTCTATGATTGGCAAAGCAGCAACGCTCCCAAAATATTCTCCGTACTGGATACCATTACCGGGCTCTACTACTGGACATTCCAACAAAGTGGAGAGGAGATGGAATGGCTGCGTGATGCCGCCGGCAATAGAATACGAAGCGTGGGAGATACCATACCCCCTCCAAAAATCAGCATTAAGGTTGATGATCGCGGCTTCTTCTACTGGACAATCGAGTATGCAGGAGGCAATATAGTCACCACAGAAGCTCCTCAACTCTTTGTCAACCGAACTGCCTCCATTTTCAGGAAAGTGGATATTTCCAACCCGGACTTTGTACTTTTCATAACCTGGGATGGTACCCAATACCAGCTACCTAAAGAGTTTACCATATCAATGGAAACCAATATTTCAATGGCGGTCAAATCCGTCAAGAAACTGGAGTATACCGTTTATGGTGCTGACTATTCTGAAGTCAAGGCAGCATTCATAACGCAGGGAGGATTCAAGGCCTACCTCTCCGATACCCTGGGGTTCGTAACGATAGAGTCTCCTAATGATTTCAACTCCGAACATGGTAAAATTATGGCTGTTTTTACTGTAAAGAATAGCCAGAGGAGCTCTGTAAAAACTATTAACGTAAACAAATTGTAGAGTATGAAACGCAGATTATCATCAATTCTGACCTCAATCGTGCTGGTTTTATCTCTCACAGGATGTTTCAACCAGATTGAGAATGAGCTTGGCCATATTAGCAGGCGTATCAAGGCAATGGAGGATAATCTCGTTCTGATGAATGAGAATATCGGCACCCTGCATACGCTTGTAGATAAACTCAACAGTTACGACTTTGTGACCAGAATCACACGTATCTATGACAATTATGAGATTATAGGTTATACCATATCATTTTCCAAAAGTCCCAGCATCACTATCTACAATGGCAAAGATGCACAGACCCCCGTTATAAGCGTAAAGAAAGCTGAAGACGGAATATTCTATTGGGCTGTCTCCTATTCGGTAGGCCATGAGGAGTTCTTAACCAATAATGTCGGACAAAGAATACCTGCTGTAGCAGTTACCCCAAAAATCAAAATTGAAAATGGCAATTGGATGGTGACTTACGACAATGGAGTTATCTGGCACAACCTTGGTCATGCGACAGGAAGTGCAGGCACGTCATTCATCAGAGACGTTACCGAAAATGATGGTTATGTAAGGTTTAATTTCCTCGACGGCACCTTTATTTCCATACCCACACTCGAGGCTTATGACAGATTGAACGAGATAGTCAATAGGACCAACTCCAACCTCTCATCTTTGGAACAATTGGTAACTCTTGTCAGTCAGGGAGTATATGCCAAAGAGATTAAACCAATAATTGAGGAGCGAGATACCATTGGCTACAGCCTTTTCCTCTCCGACAGCACGGTAATGACATTCTACAACGGAGTAGCCACCACTTTACCGACTATCGGAGCAGCAAAGGACCATCTCAATCCTGCGGATTCCAATTACTACTGGACCATAAAATACGAAAGTGACAGAGAGGCACGCTGGATTTTACTTGGTGGCAAAAAAGTGAGGGTAAGCCCCCAAACGGGAACTTTGCCGTTGGTAGGACTAAAAAGAGACATTGATGGAGTATTCTACTGGACTATATCTTACGATGCCGGTAAAACTTATATCTGGTTATTAGACGATGATAACAAAAAAGTTGCGGCAGCTGTACCTAAAATAAATATGATAATCACAGCAATAACCATTGTTGATGTAAACTACATAGAACTGACGATGGGTGACCAGAAGGTACTTATACCCAGGTATGCTCCTTTTAATATTAATATCCCTACGAGCTTCAAGATGTTGGCATCAAGTACCATAACCGTTGGATATACAATCACCGGAGGCAGTAACGATATGGATCTTCTTCCCGTGACTAAGGATGGTTTTTACGCCAGAGTCATCAAATCAACGGCCAGGACGGGAAATTTAATAATTTATTCCCCCGCTACATTTACCGAAGGCAAGGAAAGTGAACTTGTACTTATCGTTTCAGATGGGCTGGGATCTCTGAAAAATACCATAATCACCATCAAATACGGAAGTTAGCGATGAAAAGGAATATACATAAAATAGTTACATATATTTTGCTTGCTGCCGCACCGATTGTAGTCAGCAGTTGTGTAGACCTTTCAGACAAGATTCTGGCACTTCTGGATCGTGTCACGGCAGCAGAAAGTTTGGTCAATGTCACAAATATCAACATAAATGCTCTCTATACCACCATCAAGGCTATTGAACAGAATGACCACATCACAGGTATCGACGAAATTAAGGAAAACGGCATTGTAGTGGGTTATGTAATAAGTTTTACAAGCGGCTACTATGTCAACATTTACAACGGGCAAGATGGTACAACCCCGATTATTGGCGTTCAGCAGAATACCACCAACGGCTATTACTACTGGACAATCCAAAAGGGAACATCCAGCCCTACTTGGATGACTAATTCCTTCGGGCAAAGAGTAAGGGCTACCGGCACCATTCCAAAACTCAAAATAGAGAGCGGCTACTGGTGGGTCTCTTATGATGATGGCAGTTCCTGGAGCAGGGTCAGCCAAGCTACCGGTGAACAAGGTAGCTCCGTTTTCAGGGATATAGATTATTCTGACCCCTATTTTGTCAAATTTACCCTATCCAATGGCGTTACCTTTACTATTCCTACACAGAGAGGTTTTGAAGAGCTCAGTGCTTACTGTGACAATATCAATACCAACATCAACTCCTGTATGGATATCTATAACACAATTGATACCACACTCTTTGTCGAATCGGTAAGTGAACTCTCCCGAAACGGCAAGTTTGCAGGCTACGCAATCAAACTTAAGAGTGGAAAAGTATATGAGTTATACAGCGGGTTCGACGGCACTAAAAAAATCCTTCTCGGAATCAAATATAATCCTGATCTCTCCTCCAATTGCTGGACAATAAAAATCGGAGAAACAGGTACCGAAAATTGGCTTATGAGCGATGGCAAGGTTCTCACGGCACAGCCTGACGATCTTAAACCTTCGATTGGCATAAAGGATTCATCAGGTGTTTATTATTTTACCATCAAATATGGTAATGGTGAACCGCAGTGGATAGTTGATGCAGAAGGTAATCCCGTACGTGCCAGCATGGAGATACTGATATCGCCATTCAAAAGTATAGAGATATTGGAACATTCCGTGCTGATCACCATGGCCAACGATCATAAGATATCAATCTTAAAAGCCAGACGCGGTATCCCTTCAATGACTATTTCGATAGCCCCTAGGAAAAATCACCCCGACTCCGCTCAAATGACATTTGACGCCGTAAACGGCTATTATGTGCCGGGAATAGTGGAAAATGAGGAATATTTCTTTGAAATCAAGGTAAGAGACACTCTGTTCAATCACGTTAACCATTATTTGAGCTTTCCATCTTATCTTGGAGAAGCTAATATATCCGTTACCGCATTCGCCATCGATAATGGATATATCAAGAACATACTACCTAACATTGCTAAGTTTGATGTAAATACCGTCTCCATAGGTGGACAACAGAGATTTTATTATGACTCCTATTTCGGTATCGTATACCACTCCGGACCAAAAGATGTTGTAAAACACTCAAGAATAGCAGTATTCCTCAAATGGAACGGTGAAACTAACACTACTATGAAGGTTATTGAGATTAAAAACAAAAATGTGCCTTAATTAAACCTTCCCATAGTTTAGGACTTTATACCAAGAACGTGGAGCAGCTCCACATATCTCGTAACCTAACTACAAGATGGATCTTAAATCTAATAAAAATGCCGGTATTACTGAAGGCATCGTTTCAGTTATAGTAAACACTCTGTTGTTTGTACTGAAGTATTGGGCCGGCATTGTAACCGGATCTCTCGCTATTGTGGCAGATGCCTGGCACACTATGTCCGACTCGATCAGTTCAGTGGTATTGATTGCTGCTACCGGACTCTCCAACAGAAAACCCGACAAAAAACATCCTTTCGGCCATGGTCGCTGGGAACAGATAGCTGCCATATTTATCGGTATTATTCTTGCGATTATAGCATACGACTTCCTCAAAGATTCTATTCTTCGGCTCAAAGAGCACACTTCGGTTACATTCGGCACCATTGCCATTGTCGTAACCTGTATCTCCATTGTAGTAAAAGAGGGATTGGCACAATATGCCTTCCGCCTTGCCCGTAAAACAGGCAATGTCGCCATCAAAGCCGACGGATGGCACCATAGAAGCGATGCGCTCTCTTCGATAGTGGTGTTAATCGGTATCCTACTATCAAAATACTTCTGGTGGATGGACAGCGTACTGGGTATAATTATAGCTCTGATGCTCTTCTATGCAACTTATACCATAATAAGAGAATCAATTACAAAAATACTCGGAGAAGAACCTTCAGATGAGATTATAAAACAAATCAACGATGTAGTAAACCAGATGTATCCGGAGGGATTACAACTGCATCATTTTCATATCCACAATTACGTCACTCATAAAGAAATGACGTTTCATATCAGGCTTCCGAGAGAACTATCGCTGGAAGAAAGTCATTCAGTGGCAACTGCAATTGAGGAGATGATTGAGGAACGCTTCAACATCACTTCAACTATTCATGTTGAGCCTCTGGAGTACGCACATCCTGAAAAGTGAAAATCGCAATTACCGGATAATGGTCGGATATGAATTCCACTCCCACATAAGCATCGGTAAGAGTTTTGAAAAGTAAAGGATGCAGATTTCTGAAATAGATATGGTCGATTATTTTCCCGCCCACTTCGGGAGCGATTTTGCCCCAACCGTTGAATGTATTGAGCGAGTCTGTAACTGGAGCAGCTCTTCGCGCTGAAGTCATATAGTCCTCAATAGGGCCCAATATGGGATCATTGTGCCCCGCATTGAAATCTCCGGTAAGCACTACGGTCGCATCAGCCGGTATTAAACTTTTCATACGCTCCACAATGAGTTTACCGGACTCTTCACGGGCAACTTTGCCTATATGATCAAAATGAGTATTGTAGAAATACAACTCTTGACTACTACTTTTGTCCAGCAGACGCACCATTGTGACAATGCGATGAAAGGCCGCATCCCAACCCATTGAAACCTCATCAGGTGTTTCACTCAACCAAAAAGTAGTGCTTTCCAAAAGTTCGAAACGACTCTTTTTATAGAAAACTGCGTTGGACTCGCCTGTGTTTGGACCATCATTGCGAGCCACTCCATAGAAGCCATATCCCGGCAGATGTTCTGCCATATATTTGACTTGTCCCAATAGACCCTCCTGAATACCGAAAATATCCGGGTTAACATCGTTTATCATCTCAATAACCGCCTCTCTTCGCAATATCCAACTATTTTCCCCATCAAAGTCATCGCTAAGGCTCAGGCGTATATTGAATGACATTGCAACGATATCATTATCACTCCTATAGCTGCTGCAACTGCAGCAAAATGCCATGGCGGCCAATACCGCAATAATCAAAATTCTTTTCATACTGCAAATATAGGAATAGTTCTGAGTATGTAGTATGTAGTGAGGAGTATACTAAAAACTAAAAAACTTACTCGGAACTCCATACTCGGAACTAATAACTAGAAAAGCGACCCGAATAGGCCGCAATNNNTTGGTTCCCTGAGGGAACCATTAAGGTTAGTTCTGAGTATGTAGTATGTAGTATGTAGTGAGGAGTATACTAAAAACTAAAAAACTTACTCGGAACTCCATACTTGGAACTAATAACTAGAAAAGCGGCCCGAATAGGCCGCAATAATTGGA